>NZ_BOQP01000009.1 GCF_018332715.1 Winogradskya consettensis
GACCAAGCTGCGCACCCAGCTGCGCAGCGCTCTCTAACCGCGTCGCGCGGCGATCCCGCGCCGGGCACAATGTGGCGCGTGGCAGAGACTTTGCTGTTCCTCGATGTCGACGGCCCGCTCAACCCGTATGCCGGCAAGCCGACGCAGCGCCCCGAGGGCTACCTGACCCATCGCATCCGCCCCGCGTCCTGGGTGGACGAAACACTCTCGCATCGCCGGACGCTGCGACTGTGGCTGCATCCCGGGCACGGCGAGCGGCTGCTTGCCCTGCCGTACCGCATCGTCTGGGCCACGACCTGGGGTGCCGAGGCCAACGAGTGGATCAGCCCCCGCGTCGGCCTGCCCACCGACCTGCCGGTCGCGGCCGTCCCGGACAAGAATGCGACTGGTACGGACGGAGTGCACTCGAAGACCCGCCCGCTGCTCGACTACGCGGCCGGCCGCCCCTTCATCTGGGTCGACGACGAGATCACCGACGCCGACCGCCGCCATGTGGCCGCCCACCACCCGGCCCGCGCACTGCTGCACCGGGTCGACGCGCGGCACGGTCTGCGTACCGACGACTTCGAAGCCCTCCGAAAGGCCGTGATCTAACGGCCAGGAGCCGCCACCTGCCAGAGCGCACTGACGGGCACAGCCCGAAGCCTTTCGCCGAACGGAAGCGTGGCCGTCCCGGTGTACAGCACGACGCCCACGACAAAATCATCACCCAGCCGATCAGCCAACCGCCGCAGCCCCCGGAAATCGTCAGGTCCCACCGTGGATGCGGCCTTGACCTCGACGCCGACGACTTTGCCCTGACGGTTCTCGAGAACGGCGTCAACCTCGTACTGGCCCTGGTCGCGGTAGTGGTACAGGTCGGCGAGCTGGTCGGACCAGGTAAGTTGCCGAGCCAGCTCGGAGAGCACAAACGACTCGAGCAACGGACCGAACGGTGCGCCGGACCGAAGCAGGCCGCGCGCATCAGCCGCGACCTCGTTCGCAGCGATGCCCGAATCGACGAAGACAAGCCTGGGCGACGCGGTGGCGCGGGTGCCCAGATTGCGGGACCAGCCAGGTATGCGCTTCACGAGAAATATCTCCTCGAGCGCTTTCAGATACCGCGCGATCGTCGGCCGGCTCAACCCGAGCGATTGGACGTAAGCGTCGAAGAACCGCCCGCGACGACGTGGATCGTCCCGGGAGACCGCTTCCGGTAGGCCACCCCGCACGATCCGGGTGGCGTAGTCGGCCCGCGGCACGGTCGACTCATGCCGTAGATCCGGCCCGAGCGTGAACATGGCGTCGACGAAGCCGTCCGGGCCGCCGTCGATCTCGCCCTGGGAGAACGGCCACAGCTCTACCGTTTCCATCCGGCCGGGAAGCGCATCGGGGGCAGCTGCCATACCGAACAGGCGCGAGGACCCGGTCAGCAGGTATCGGCCCGGACGCTGATCCTCGTCGACAGACGCTTTGATGGCGAGCAGCAGATCGGGCGCACGCTGAATTTCGTCGATCACCAACAAGTGGGGCAGGTCGACAAAGCCGACAGGGTCGGCCAGGGCCGCGGCGCGGTCCTGGGCCCTGTCCAAGTCGCGGCGTTCGGCAAGGTGATTTTCGAATTGCAGGGCTCCGGGCTTTCGTTTTGCAGGGCATGTGATGTTCGATCTGCAGGATGCCGGGCGAGCTGTTGGCGCGGCTGGGGCAGCTGCTGCCCGGGTCAGGAGATGGCGGGGTCGGCGGGGCCCCGGTCGTGGAGTTCGTAGGTGGTGGTGAGGGATTCGGGGAGGTCGGGGACCAGTGCGTTGGTGCCGTCGATGACCTGGATGTAGTGCTCGTCCTGGAACAGGGAGCAGGTGCCGTCGGCGGTTCTGCCGAGGATGAAGAGCTGGGTGGGCAGGGTGGGGTCGCAGACGCGGCCGCGGACCGTGCCCGGGGCTTTGTCGTGGACGGTGGTCATGCAGACCTGGCTCGTGCCGTGGAGAGCGCCGAGGACGATCTGGTACTTGTCGC
Source organism: Winogradskya consettensis (assembly GCF_018332715.1). GTDB lineage: Bacteria > Actinomycetota > Actinomycetes > Mycobacteriales > Micromonosporaceae > Actinoplanes > Actinoplanes consettensis. Next base: position 1,993 of record NZ_BOQP01000009.1, read on the forward strand.
CGCGGGGGCGCAGGATCCACCGGGAGCGGTCGCCCGGGTCGGTGTCGGTGGTGGCTTTGACCTGGTCGTCGTCGCCGCGGCCGAGGGCGAGCACCGCGCCGTTCATGCCGGCCACCTCGATGCTGACCTGGCGCTTACCGTTGAGGATGGTCGCGGGCGCGGTGGCCGAGGGTGACGGGGGCGTGGGCGCGGCGACGGGGGGCGGAGCCGGGGACCGGGTCTGCAGGAAGGCGGCGCCGCCGGCTACGGCCAGGACGGCGAGGCCCGCGGAGGCGATGACGGTGCGGCGGTGGCGGCGGCGGTCGCTGCGTACGCGCAAGGTCTCGGCCGGGGGGAGTTTCGCCGCATGCTTGCCGCGCCCGGCGAGGGTGGTGAGGTCGTCGTGCAGGTCAGGCATGGTTCTTCTCTTCCTGGGGGAGGTCGGTGGGTGCCAGCAGGGCGGCCATCGTCCGGCGGCCGCGGACCAGGTACGACTTGACCGTGCCGACGGGGGTGTTCATCTCGGCTGCCACCTCGGCGACGGTGAGGTCGTTCAGGTGGTGCAGCACCACGGCGCGGCGTTGGTGGGGGTGCAGGTGGCGCAGGGCCTGCAGGAGGGCGACGTGGTCCTCGCTGAGACCGGGGACGGGCTGGTCGACGGCTTCGCGGCGGTGGGCGCGGAGCCGGTTGACCGTCTTGCGCCAGCTGCTCACGGCGATGCGGGACGCGACCCGGCGTACCCAGGCCTCCGGGCTGTCCGCGTCCCGGACCGCGGGCCAGCGCTGCCAGGCGCGCATGAAGGCCTCGGCGACCGCGTCCTCGGCCTCGCTACGGCTGCCGGTCAGCGCGTAGACGTGGCCGACGACGTTGCCGGCCGAGGCCGCGTAGAAGGCGTCGAACTCCTCGGCGTCACGCATCTGACCCGTTCCCTCCGGCGTTGTGGACCGTGATCATGTGGACCTGACGCCTGCGCGGCGTACGCGGTTGCAGGCGGTGCTGTGATCGGCAACACATAGACAGTGCTCAACCGGTACGGCGGCCCACGCGTCATCGTGGCGCCCCGGGACATTCCCGTGGGCGGAGAGGACGATGTGCGACGACGCACCCTGACGGCCGGCGTGCTGGCGGCCGTGCTGGTGACGGCAGTCCCGGCGGTCCAACGAGCGGAAGCACAGGAAAGCAAGCGGGGACAGGGCGGGGACACGAGCTTCACCCTGATCACCGGTGACCGGGTGACGGTGGGTGCGGACGGGCAGCCCGTGATCGAGCGGGGGCCGGGTCGCGCGGGCATGACGTTCGTGAGCAGCCGGGAGGGCGGTCACCGGTTCGTCGTGCCGGCCGACGCGCTGCCCCTGCTCCGTGACGGGCGGCTGGATCGGCGGCTGTTCGACCTCACCACGCTGGGCGAGTTCGGGTACGACGACCGGGCCGCCGCGTTGCCGCTGCTGGTCGCGTACCCGGAAGGAAAAATGCCGGAAGCCCTCGGCGCGGCACGGAGGCTTCCCGCCATCGGCGCCGCGGCCGTCAGCGCGGAGAAGGCCGGCCGGACCGCGCTCTGGACGACGCTGGCAGGCATGACCCACGTCTGGCTGGACGGCAAGCGCAAGGTCTCGCTGGACCGCAGCGTCCCCCGGATCGGCGCCCCGGCGGCGTGGCAGGCGGGCTTCGACGGCACCGGCGTGACCGTCGGTGTGCTGGACTCCGGGATCGACGCCACCCACCCCGACTTCGCGGGGCACATCGCGGTGGCCGAGGACTTCACCGGTACGGGTATCGCCGACACGGTCGGGCACGGCACCCACGTGGCGTCGACCATCGCGGGGAACGGCGGCACGTACCGCGGCGTGGCGCCCGGCGCGAAGCTGGCCGTCGGGAAGGTCTGCGCGGACGAGGAGTGCCAGGACTCCGCGATCATCGCCGGCATGCAGTGGGCCGCGCCCCGGGCGAAGGTCGTCAACCTCAGCCTCGGCGCCGACGACACGCCGGGCCTCGACCCGCTCGAAACGGCAGTTCAAGGGCTGAGCGCACAGTACGGAACCCTGTTCGTCATCGCCGCGGGCAACGAGGGCAAGCCGAGGACGGTGTCGTCGCCGGCCTCCGCGGACGACGCCCTCGCCGTGGCCGCGGTGGACGCCGACGACAACCGCGCGTACTTCTCCAGCCAGGGCCCGCGGATCGGGGACAACCACATCAAACCGGAGATCAGCGCGCCCGGTGTCGACATCACCGCCGCCGCGCCGGGCGGGGGCTACGCCACGATGTCCGGCACGTCGATGGCGACCCCGCACGTCGCCGGGTCCGCGGCGATTCTCGCGCAGCAGCATCCGGACTGGTCCGGCACGCAGCTCAAGGCCGCGCTGATGGGCTCGGCGGTCACGAAGCCGGGCGAGCTCTACCAGCAGGGTGCGGGCCGGGTCGACATCGGCAGGGCGGTCGCGCAACCGGTCGCCGCCGACGTCGCGGACATCGACTTCCCGGTGCAGCGCTGGCCGCACGGCGACGACACGCCGGTCACCCGGACGGTGGGTTACCTCAACTCGGGCGGTACGCCGGTGACCCTCGCCCTGTCCACCGGGACGTCGCCGAACGTCACGGTCAGCCCGGCCACGCTGGTCGTGCCCGCCGGGGGACGCGCCGGGGTCACGCTGACCGTGGACACCCGGGTGGAAGCGCCGGACGGGCTCGAGACCGGGGCGCTGAACGCGACAGGACCGGGAGATCTGCGGATCAGTACGCCGTACGCGCTGAACCGTGAGATCGAGTCCTATGACGTCACGGTGCCCACGACCGGCCGCGACGGGAAACCGGCCACGGTCGCCGAGACGGTTGCCGCGAACCTGAGCACCGGCGAGTTCACCACACCCGACGCCGGCGTCATGCGGCTCGCCAAGGGCCGGTACGCGTTGTACAGCACGATCCACGACGGCGACGTCACGACGCTGCTCGCCCAGCCCGTCCTGGACGTGCACGGTCCGGTCACCGAGGCGCTCGACGCGCGTACCGCGAAGCCGATCACGATCAGCGTCCCGGAGAAGGACGCGGCGCCCGTCGCGATCAACGTCAGCGCCAACTGGGACGACGGCATCAGGTACCCGGGCGTCCAGCTGAGCGCCGGCACGTTCGCGCAGGTCTACCTCGGGCGGATCGGCCCGCGGACCGAAGCCCCCGAGTTCAGTGCCACTCTCGGCATCGGGCTCGCCCGCCCGGGGCGGGACAGGACGTTCCGCAACAGCCCCTACTCGTACGACCTCGCGTACGTCCTCACCGGCGACATGTTCACCGGACTGACGAAGAAACCGGGTCCCCGCACCCTCGCCACGGTCCACGCCACCTATCGCAAGCAGACGTCGACGGCGACCGGCACCCGGTTCCATCGCGCGGCGGTGCCCGGCGGGCCCGGCCCGATCGGCGCGAGCACGGCCTTCGACCTGCCGTTCCACGCCACCGAGTACTACAACACCGACGGCGGGCTGGTGTGGACGACCACGTTCCTCGACGGCGACAACAGCACCGTCTCCGACGACACGTACCAGGCAGGGAAGGCGTACACCCGGACCTGGAACAACGCGCCGTTCGGACCCGGCACCGCGCCCGGGTGGGCGACCCGCGACGGTGACGTCATCGCCGTGCAGCCGCCGCTGTTCACCGACGCGTCGGGGCGCCCGGCGTCCCGCGACGACCTGCCGGTGCATTTCCGGCTGCTGCGCGACGGCGTCGTGGTGGGGGAGTCGAACGAGCTGCCGTTCGCGGAGTTCGAGGTGCCGGCCGGGCGGGCCGCCTACCGGCTGGAGGCGACCGTCACCCGCGGTGCCCCGGACACGCTGTCGTCGTCGGTCGCCGCGGTGTGGACTTTCACATCCGCACGTACCGATGAGGTGGTGGATCTGCCGTTGGTCACGCCGTCCGTCGCGCCGCGACTGGACGACACCAACACCGCCCGGGCAGGGAGCACTCTCGCCGTCCCGGTCGAGGCGGCCACCCGGGTGTCGGTGTCCTTCGACGACGGGAGGACGTGGATCGCGGTGCCGGTGGCCCGGGGGATCGCCACGATCACCCATCCCCGGCGGGCCGGGTTCGTGTCGCTGCGCCTCACCGCGGACGGCGCGACGGTGACGTTACTTAGGGCGTACCGGATGGCGTGACGGGCGTGCCGGGAGTGCCGGGCCCGAGGCCGAGGGGGACACCTCCGGCCCGGGCTCGGCCAGGGCGACGGTGACCGAGCCGACGCCGGTCTGGGCGTCGAGGGTGTTGCGTGCGTCGAGGATGTTGAAGACGGTGCTCGTGACCGTGCCGCCGGCGGCGCTGAGGGCGGTGACCTCGTACTGGCCGGGCGGGACGGTCACATCGACGTCGCCGGTGGCGGACTTCGCGCTCACGTTGGCGACCTCGGTCAGGGCGACCGTGACGTCGCCGTGGTCGGAGCGGGCGCGGACGCCGCCGGTTGCGCCGGTGATGGTGATGTTGCCGGCGGAGACACCCACGTCGGCGCTGCCGACACCCTCGAGGGTGAGATCGTTGGCGGTGATCCCGCCGCTGACGGCCACCCCGGCGGGTGCCTCGATCGAGTAGTCCTGGTCGCAGCGCAGGCCGCAGCTGGTGTTGATCAGCAGCACGCGGCCGTCCACGCGGTAGAACTTTCCCGGGTCGGACTTCGCGGTGGTGGTCCGGCGGATCGTGGTCGCGGCGTTCGGCGTGGTGCGCACGGTGACCTTCCCGTTGCCGCCCTCGAGCACGATCTGGGTGATCCAGTCCTGCACGGTGGTGTCATAGGTGTGCGCCGAGCCGCCGCCTCCGCAGCCCGCCAGCACCGCTCCCGCCACCATCGCCGTGACTACCGGCCCCGCGCCCCGTCCCCGGTTCATGCGCAGAAGATTAGCGGCCTCGCGCCGCCCGCATCGGGCGGGAGTGGGATGGGAGGTCGCGGCCGTTCGATGCGGCCCGCGTGGTGTGAGCGCTGCGGGCACGGTTGGCGTACATGGAAGAAGCGCCGCCCCCGACGGAGGCGGCGCCGGAAATGCCAGGGTCAGCTGGCGCCGCTGTTGTTCCAGTTGAGACGGGTGAGCAGGGCGCGGCCCTCGTCGGCGACCTCGGCATCCGCGGTGACGGCGTACTGGGCGGCCTGCAGGGAGCTGCGGGAGGTGAAGTCGCGGCGGCCGCCGGTCATGGCCTGGGCGATCGCGCCGAAGACGGCGCCCCAGACGGCGCCGATGAGCAGGCCCAGGAAGATGACGCCGTACCAGTTGGCGTTGCCGAAGATGCCGAAGAAGAGGCCGATGAACAGGCCGAACCACGCGCCGCTGGCCGCGCCGGCGCCGGCCGCGCGCAGGGTGGTCATGCGGCCGAGGACGTTCTCGACCAGGCGCAGGTCGGTGCCGATGATGGCGGTGCGCTCGACCGGGAACTTGTTGTCGGACAGGTAGTCGACCGCCTGCTGGGCGAGGGCGTAGTCGGCGTACGTGCCGATGGTGAGCGACGGGCCGGTCCGGTCCGCGCCCGCCTGGGCCAGGGGGTCGGCGGCGGGGAGGACCGGGACGCCGGCCGGGCCCGGGGGGACGGCGCCGGCGGTGGGTTCGGTCGCGGGGGAAGTCGGGGTGGTCATGGGGTGCCTCCTGCGAAGGGCGATTCGGGCTGGGGCGCGGGGGTGGGGCGGTCGCCTGCTGCCAGACGTACCCAGATGGCGAAGGTTGCAGCGACCACTGTGGTGACCGCCGCAATTCCGGCGGCGAAGACGTAGCGTCCGGAGACGAGGTCCGGGGTGAGGTGCTCGCCGAGGGCGAGGGCGCTGAAGCCGACGACGGCCGCGACGGCGCTGAGGGCGCCGACGACGCCGAAGATCCACATGGCGATGCGGTTGGGGCGGGCGGTGACGCCGGTGATGCGTACGCGGCCGAGGCGAACGACCGCCGAGGCGAGCGCGCTCCAGGCCAGCACCACGAACAGGGCCGCGACGGTGTCACTGGGGCGGTGCCATTCCGCCCAGACCGTGGCGACGGCGATGGTGGTCGTGTACGCGGCCCCGATCATCGCGACGGTGCCCCGGATGGCGTAGGGGAGTACCAGGATCAGGGCGAACGCGACGGACGCGGCGGCGGTGGTGTGCCCGCTCGGGAAGGAGTTCGGCATGCCCGTGCCGTCGAGGTCGGGGCGTTCGAGGTAGGTCTTGAGCAGCCGGGTGCTGGCGTTGGCGCCGAGCACGAGCAGCGCGGCGGCGATCGCCAGGTCCTTGCGGCGGCGGACGAAGCCGATCAGCGCGGCGGCGACGCAGATGGCCACGAGGCTGACCAGGGTCGTGCCGTTGAGGGCGCGCTGCATGACCTCGACGAAGCGGGGGTGGCTCACGTCGGCGCCACGCATGGCCAGGGTGTCCGCCTTCTGCCCGATCGTGGTGAGCACGCAGACGTAGTACGCGGCGGCGACGCCACCGGCTGCGAGCAGCGCGACGAACAGGTTCCCGAACACGCTGGTGGCACCGCGGCCTCGGGAGTCCACGGCGGGGGATGGGGCGGCCACGGCCGTCATCGGGGGGTCCTCCTGGGGGGTGAGGTGGGCGGCTCAGCTTTGCCCATACCGCCAGGGTTTCAACCGCCCGGAATATAGCCCTGTCACCCGGCGGGGGACGTGGCAACCCGACTGCACCCCGCATCGCTCTCGGGCGGCAACGGCGCACCGAGACCTTCGAACAGAGCCGAGGCACGGATGCCGACGCCGCGATCGAGGGGATGTCCATGACGCACACCGCCCGACGACTGCTCACTGGGCCGTTGCTGCTCGCCGCCGTATGCGCCGGGTTCGCAGCGCCGCAGGCTGCGAGCGCCGCCGCCACCGGTGTCGCCACGACCGTCAAGGTGACGGGCTCACTCAAGGTGCGCTCGGCGCCGTCGCTGACCGCCCGGGCGGTCGGCACGCTGCGCGGCGGGGACAAGGTCACCGTGGTCTGCCAGACCGCGGGGCAGAAGGTACGCGGCTCCGTGCGCACCTCGGCAGCCTGGGACCGCCTCGGCACCGGCCGCTACGTCTCCCACGCGTACGTCACCACGTCGAAGAAGATCCCGGTCTGCGCCGCCGAGTCCGGTGCCGCCGTCCCGACCAAGGCCAAGCCGGCCACCGCCGCGAACGCCAAGCGTTTCGTGGTCGGCACGGTGAAGAGCCTCGAGGGCAAGGTCAATCTGCGCTCGGCGCCCGCGACATCCGGAGCAGTGCTCGCATCGGTGAACACCGGTCGCAAGATCAACCTGCTCTGCAAGGTCGCCGGGGAGAGCGTCACCGGCACGGTCCGGACCACGAAGCAGTGGGACCGGACGTCGGTCGGCACCTACATCTCGCACGGCTTCATCTACTCGGGCCCGCTGCCGGTCTGCGCGGGTGCCGTGGTCAGCGACGAGCCGGCGGTCACGCTGACCCCGGAGCAGTTCATCCGGGCATCGGTCGCCGGTGCGCAGCGGGGCTGGCGCGAGTTCGGCGTCCCGCCGTCGGTCACGATCGCCCAGGCCATCCTCGAGTCGGGCTGGGGCCGCAGCGGCCTCGCCGCCGTGGACCGGAACTACTTCGGCATCAAGTGCTTCAACGGCGCGTTCGGCAGGTACGCGGACGGCTGCCACGTCTACAACACCCAGGAGTGCACGAAGGCCGGCACCTGCTTCGCGACCACCGGCGCGTTCCGGACGTACCCCACCATGGCCCACTCGTTCCGGGACCACGGCAGCTTCCTGCGGGTCAACCCCCGCTACGCCGGCGCGTTCGACTACACCACCGACGCGAACAAGTTCATCTTCAAGATCTGGAAGGCCGGGTACGCCACCGACCCCAACTACGTCACGAAGGTCACCGGGATCATGGCCGCCTGGAACCTGTACCAGTACGACACCTGGAAGTAACGCTGAGTCAGGTTGTGTGCAATTTAGTTGTGCACAACTAAATTGCACACAACCTTTCTGGGGCGCGCGGGCGGCAACGGGCGCCGCGGGTTGCGGGAAGCGCACGGACGGCACCTCCGTCGGCGGAACCTCGTCGGCGGGGGTGTTCTGCGTCCTATGCTCCTGTCAGTGAGCAGCAGAAACGGGCCGAGCGCGTGGCAGGGACGCTTCGTCGGTCCGCTGCTCGCCGCGAACGTGCTCGTCGTCGGTCTGACCGCGACGCTGCTCACCGTCGGGGCGCTGCGCGAGGACCAGCGCGCGGCGGCCGCCCGGGTGATGGATCAGCGCACCGCCGTCGCGCGGACCGCGGTGACGACGGAGACCGGCCGCTACCGCGACCTCATGCAGGCGGTGGCCGCGGGTCTCGGTACCAACACCCGGCTCACGTCGTCCGACTTCACCGCCGCCACGGCCCCGCTCGACCGGGCGACGCTGCCCGGAGCCACCTCGGTCGCGTTCGTGGTCCCGGCGGCGGCGGGCCGGGTCGCTGCGACCCAGGCTCTCTGGCGCAGCCGCGGGGCCGCGGATCTCGAGCTCAAGCCGAAAGGTACGCCCGCCGAGCACTACTTCTCCGTCTTCCAGCGCACCCTCAACAACAACGAGGAGCGCCCCGCCGGTATCGACGTGGCGGAGTCCCCGGAGGGTGCCGCGGCGCTGGTGGAGGCGCGGCACACCGGCCGGCCGACGGTCTCCGCGGCGTACGTGCTGCTGCGCGACCGTGACCTGCCCGCCAACCGCCAGCAGCTGTCGTTCCTGTTCGTGACGCCGGTCTTCGCCCCGGAGTTCCAGGGCTGGCTCGCGCTCGGGCTGCACGGCGAGGACTTTCTCGGCGGCGTGCTCAGCGAGGCCAGCCAGGGCCTGCTCGACGGCCGGCTGTACGCGTTCGACGGCGCCGGCAAACGCGTCCAGGTGGCCTCGTACGACGCGAGGGGCCGCCTCGACCTGACCCGCACGGCGAGCTTCCCCGTCGCGGACCGGCAGTGGACCCTGGTCACGAGCGCCGACTCGCGCAACCTGCCCGGGGCCCGGACGAGCACCCCGGCAACGGTCCTGCTCGGCGGTCTCGTCGTCACGCTGATGCTCGCGCTGCTGGTCTGGATCCTGGCCACCGGCCGGACCCGGGCCCGCAAGGAGGTGCTGGTCGCCACCGCCGAGCTGCGCGCCGCCGAGGCCGAGAGCCGCCGTCAGGCCGGTCTGCTCTCCGCCGTCATGACCAGCATCGGCGACGGGGTCGGCGTCGTCGACGAGGACGGGCACTTCCTGCTGCACAACCCGGCGGCGAAGGGGCTGCTCGGCATCTCCGACGACATCGACGAGCCGGAGGGCTGGCAGGAGCACTACGGGCTGTTCCGCGGGGACGGGCGCACCCCGTTCCCCCTGGAGGAGCTGCCGCTGATGCGGGCGCTGCGCGGTGAGTCCTGCGACGGCGTCGAGATCCTCATCCGCAACGGCCAGCGCAAGGACGGCATCCTGGTCAGCGTCGACGGTCGCCCGCTCGACCCGAGCGCCGGGCAGCACGGCGCGGTCGCGGTGTTCCACGACATCACCGAGCTGCGCCGCTACGAGACCGACCTGGCCGTCTTCGCCGGGGTGGTGGCGCACGACCTCAAGGCGCCTCTCGCGATCATCCGCGGACACTGCGAGACCGCCGCCGACGAACTCGCCGACGCCCCCGAGGGCCCGGAGGTGTTCGAGGCGCGCGCGGCGATGGACCGGATCGCCAACTCCGTGGACCGGATGGCCGCGCTGATCGACACGCTGCTCGCGTACACGACGTCGCGGGACGCCCCGCTGAAGCTGGAGACCGTCGCTCTCAGCCCGCTGGTCGCCGACGTGATCGCGCAGCGCACCGAGCACGTACGCCCGGACGGCGCCGCCCCCGACTTCTACGTGGGCCGGCTCCCCGAGGTCCGGGCCGACCCGGCGATGCTGCGGCACGTGCTCGACAACCTGATCGGCAACTCGCTCAAGTACGTCCCGAGCGGCCGGGGCGCGCGGATCGACGTGACCGCGGGACCGGGGGCGCCGGGCTGGACCCGGATCGAGATCGCCGACCGCGGCATCGGCATCCCCGACTCGGACAAGCCCAACATCTTCGACTCGTTCCACCGGGCCCCGGCGGCCGCCCGTTACGCCGGCAGCGGGCTGGGCCTGGCGATCTGCCGCCGCATCGTGGAACGCCACGGCGGCAGGATCGGCGTGTCCGACAACCCGGGCGGGGGCACGCGCTTCCACTTCACCCTGCCGCTCGCCGCCGTGACCCTGGACCGGGCCCTCGCCGAACGCGCCGACGTGGTCGAGCTGACCCGCCTCGGAGAAAACGTCAGACCGGCCGGAGAAAACGTCAGGCCTGCCGGAGAAAGGGTCAGGCCGACCTGAGAAAGAGCCAGGCCGGCGGGGGAGAGCGTCAGGCCGGCCGGGGTGGCAGGAGCGACGCCACGCACGCCAGGAGCTGGGCGGGCAGGAACGGCTTGAGCAGAGTGGCGCTCGCACCGGCCTCCGCGGCGCGGGCGTCGCCGGGCAGCATCGAGCCGCTGGCCAGGACCACGGGGATGTGCCGCAGGCCCTCGTCCGCGCGGATCGCCCGGCACAGGTCGAGCCCGGTCATCTTCGGCATGTCGACGTCGGTGACGACGATGTCGGGCAGGTGCTTGCGTACCGCTTCCAGGGCTTCCTCACCGTCGGTGGTGGTGACCACCTCGTGCCCGGCCCTCTCGAGAGCCCGGCGCAGCACGAACAGAATGTCCTCGTGGTCCTCGGCGACGACGATCATGGCCCCGGCCTCCGGTTTTGCGTTGTAGTCGCAGGGTTAAAGACCGAGGCCACGTCCGGACACGGGCACGTGACCAATTTCCTTGTCGTCCCCAGGAGTTAGATGGGGGTATGACGATTGCTTCCGTACCCCTCGACGGGGGCCTCTCCATGCCGTTGCTCGGCTTCGGCACCTGGCAGATCGAAGGACAAGCCGCGTACGAAGCGGTCCGTGAGGCTCTCGAGGCCGGATACCGGCACCTCGACACCGCGACGGTCTACGGCAACGAGGCCGAGGTCGGGCGTGCTCTGGCAGACAGTGGCGTACCCCGCGACGAGGTGTTTGTAACCACCAAGATGCCCGCTCATCAGGCCGGGCAGGAGCGCGAGGTCCTCGCGGCGAGCCTCGAGGCCCTGCGCGTGAGCACCATCGACCTCTGGCTGATCCACTGGCAGCCCAGTGCGGGGCACTCCGTGCCGATGTGGCGTGCGATGCTCGCCGCCCGCGACGAGGGCCTCGTCCGGGCCGTCGGGGTCAGCAACTATGACATCAAGGACATCGACGAGCTGATCGACGAGACCGGGCAGAAGCCCGCCGTGAATCAGATCAAGTGGGGTCCCAGCCTGTACGACCCCGCGCTGGTCGCCGAGCACCGCGACCGGGGCGTCGTCGTCGAGGGCTACTCGCCGTTCAAGACCACGAACCTCAAGGACCCCGTCCTGACCCGGATCGCGTCCGCACACGGCGTCGACACCGCCCGGGTGGTGCTGCGCTGGCACATCCAGCACGGGATCGTGGTCATCCCCAAGAGCGTGACGCCCGAACGGATCTCCCGGAACGCCCAGGTCGGTGGTTTCGTGCTGTCCGAGGACGAGATGGCCCAGATCGACAAGCTGCGGCGATAATCACCAGGCGCTCGGGGGCGCGGATGCCTATTGTTGTGTCGCCATGTCTGTAGCCCCCGTAAGCCCGGATCCTGCCGAGCTCCGCCGCCGGATGTCCGAACTCCTCCCTCGCGACGAGCGCCGCCTGCGCCGCCGTCTCGACGGCACCCGCAGGATCCGCGACGACGTCGCGCGCTCCGCGGCCCTGACCGAGATAGCCGGCGAGGTCGAACGGGCGCAGGCGCGCCGCGCGGCCCGCATCGCGTCGATGCCGGTCGTCACCTACCCCGCGGAGCTGCCGGTCAGCGCCCGCAAGGACGACATCCTCGCCGCGATCCGCGACAACCAGGTCGTGATCGTGGCGGGCGAGACCGGCTCCGGCAAGACCACCCAGATCCCCAAGATCTGCCTCGAGCTGGGCCGCGGCCTGAACGGCCAGATCGGGCACACCCAGCCCCGCCGGATCGCCGCGCGCACGGTCGCCGAGCGCATCGCCGAGGAGCTCGGCACCGAGCTCGGCGCCACGGTCGGCTACAAGGTCCGCTTCACCGATCAGGTCTCCGACGAGACCATGATCAAGGTGATGACCGACGGCATCCTGCTCGCCGAGATCCAGCACGACCGGATGCTGCGCCGCTACGACACGCTGATCATCGACGAGGCGCACGAGCGCAGCCTCAACATCGACTTCATCCTCGGCTACCTGCGGCAACTCCTGTCCCAGCGCCCCGACCTCAAGCTGATCATCACCTCGGCGACCATCGAGACCCAGCGCTTCGCCGAGCACTTCAGCGACGCGGCCGGCAAGCCCGCGCCCGTGATCGAGGTGTCGGGCCGGACCTACCCGGTCGAGGTTCGATACAGGCCGCTTGTCGATGTGGTCGCCATCGAGGACGGGGAGCCGCGCGAAGAGCCGATCGACCTGGTCGACGGCATCTCCGCGGCCGTCAACGAGCTCGGCGGGGAGAGCAGCGGCGACATCCTGGTGTTCCTCAGCGGCGAACGCGAGATCCGGGACACCGCCGACGCCCTCAACAAGCTCGACCTGCGCAACACCGAGGTCGTCCCGCTCTACGGCCGGTTGTCCGCCGCCGAGCAGCACAAGGTCTTCGAACGGCACACCGGCCGCCGCGTCGTGCTCGCCACCAACGTCGCCGAGACGTCGCTGACCGTGCCCGGCATCCGCTACGTGATCGACCCCGGCACCGCGCGGATCTCGCGTTACAGCAGCCGGCTCAAGGTGCAGCGGCTCCCCATCGAAGCCGTGTCGCAGGCCAGCGCCAACCAGCGCAAAGGCCGCTGCGGGCGTACCTCTGACGGCATTTGCATCCGGCTCTACTCGGAGGAGGACTTCGAGGGGCGGCCCGAGTTCACCGAGCCGGAGATCCTGCGTACCAATCTGGCCTCCGTCATCCTGCAGATGACCAACCTGGGCCTGGGCGACCTGCAGAAGTTCCCCTTCATCGACCCGCCCGACAAGCGCAACGTCACCGACGGCGTCAAGCTCCTCGAGGAGCTCGGCGCGCTGGAGCAGCGCAACCTCACCCCGATGGGGCGCAAGCTCGCGGCGCTGCCCGTCGACCCGCGGCTGGCCCGCATGGTCGTCGAGGGCGGCGTGCAGGAATGCGTCGCCGAGGTCATGGTCATCGCCGCGGCGCTGTCGATCCAGGACCCGCGCGAGCGCCCCACCGAGCGCCAGCAGCAGGCCGACGAGAAGCACGCCCGGTTCGTCGACAAGGAATCGGACTTCTTCAGCTACCTCAACCTGTGGCGCTATCTGCGCGAGAAACAGCGGGAGCTGTCCGGCAACCAGTTCCGCCGGATGTGTCGCAGCGAATATCTCAACTACCTGCGCGTACGCGAATGGCAGGACCTGTATGCCCAGCTCCGCCAGACCGCCCGGTCCCTCGATCTGACCTTCTCGGAGGACGACGAGAGCGTGCCCGCGGCGCAGCGGCTGCACACCGCCCTGCTGTCCGGCCTGCTCAGCCATATCGGGCTCAAGGACACCGACAAGCGTGAGTACCTCGGCGCCCGCGGGGCCAAGTTCGCGATCTTCCCCGGCTCGGCGCTGTTCAAGAAGCAGCCACGCTGGGTGATGTCCGCCGAGCTCGTCGAGACCTCCCGGCTCTGGGGCCGCGTCAACGCCCGCATCGAGCCGGAATGGGCCGAGCAACTCGCCCCGCACCTGGTGAAGCGCAGCTACAGCGAACCGCACTGGGAGAAGAAGCAGGGCGCCGTCATGGCGTACGAGAAGGTCACGCTCTACGGTCTGCCGATCGTGCCGCGCCGCAAGGTCGGCTACGCCAAGGTCGACCCGGTCGTCTCGCGCGAGCTGTTCATCCGGCACGCCCTGGTCGAGGGCGACTGGGAGACCCACCACACGTTCTTCGCCGAGAACACCACGCTGCTCGCCCGCATCGAGGAGATCGAGAACAGGGCCCGCCGCCGTGACATCCTCGTCGACGACGAGACCGTCTACGACCTGTACGACGCGCGCATCCCCGCCGACGTGGTCTCCGCCCGGCACTTCGACTCGTGGTGGAAGAAGGCCCGCCACGACGACCCCCAGCTGCTCACGTTCACCCGCGAGCTGCTGGTCAACACCGGGCGAGACGGGGTCGACCCGGGTGCGTATCCGGACGCCTGGCTGGTGCCGACCAACGATTCAAAAACCGACAAGAGGGCAAACGGCGTACGTCTCCCGCTGAGCTACCAGTTCGAGCCCGGCGCCCGGGCCGACGGCGTGACCGTGCAGGTGCCGTTGCCGCTGCTGAACAAGCTCGACGCCGCCGACTTCGGCTGGAACGTCCCCGGCCTGCGCAAGGAGATCGTCGTCGCGCTGATCCGGGCCCTGCCCAAGCATCTGCGCACCAGTTTCGTGCCGGTCCCCGACTGGGCCGACACGGTGCTGTCCCGCATCCCGGCCCGCCGCGGCGATCTCAGCGACGCGGTCGGCGCCGAGCTGCGCAAACTCACCGGCACGATCGTGCCGCGTGACGCCTGGCGCCCCGACGCCGTGCCGGACCACCTGCGGATCAACTTCCGGGTCGTCAACGAGCAGGGCGCGCCGGTGGGGGAGGGCCGCGACCTCGACGTGCTGCGCGCGAGCCTGGCACCCAAGGTGCAACAGACCATCTCCGCTGCCGCCGGCGACATCGAACGGCGCGGCATCACGACCAATGATTTCGGTACGCTCGCCAGGTCGATCAAACAGGTCCGCGGCGGGTACGAGGTCACGGTCTACCCCGCGCTGGCCGACGAGAAGGACAGCGTCGCGATCCGGGTCTTCGAGAGCGAGGCCGAACAGCGCGAGGCGATGCGCGACGGCACCCGCCGGCTGCTCCTGCTCACGCTGCCCCCGGCGGCCCGCTACCTGCAGGGGCGCCTCGACAACCGGGCGAAACTGGAGTTGTCGCGCGGCAACCCGTACCGCTCGATCGCCGACCTGCTCGACGACTGCGCCGGGGCCGCCGTGGACCGCCTCGTGCAGGACGCCGGCGGGCCGGTCTGGTCGACCCCGGAGTTCGCCAAGCTGCGCGACGAGGTGCGCGCCGACCTGGTCGACGCGACCGCCGCCGTCGTGACCCAGGTGCAGGCGGTGCTGGCCACGGCGTACGACGTCGGCCAGCGGCTCGGCACCACCCGCGACCCGTCGATGGTCCCGGCGCTCGCCGACATCCGGGCCCAGCTCAAGGCGCTCGTCTACCCCGGTTTCGTCACCGACACGGGCTGGAGGCAGCTGCACCAGCTCCCGCGCTACCTCAAGGGCATCGTGCACCGCCTCGACCGGCTCGGTGGCAACCTCGCCCGCGACCGGCAACTGATGGGTCAGCTGCAGGAGATCGAGCGCGAGTACCGCGAGCTGCGCGCCGACCTGCCGGTGGGCGGGCCGGCCGACGAGGGGCTGCGCGAGATCCGCTGGATGCTCGAGGAGCTGCGGATCAACTTCTTCGCGCAGGCGCTCGGTACGGCGTACCCCGTATCGGACAAACGCATCTACAAGGCGATGGACCAACTGCCGACCTGACACGTTCTGTCCCGTTCCGCCCGTAGCCGTACGGTCCGCATGCGACCGTGGAACGGAAATGGCGGACGGGCAAACGACAGTGCGGGCGGGCGGGCCTCCAGGCCCCGCCCGCCGGTGGTGGTTGTGGTACCTCTGCGTCGCCGGCGCGGCAGCCGTCGTCCTGCCTTTCCTGCCCTGGACGAGCGTCCGGACGGCGCTCCGCCTGCTCGGCGCCCTCGCGGTGATCGCAGCCCTCGTCGCGGGGCTGCGGGTGTACCGGCCCCGCCACCCGCTCGGCTGGTACCTGCTGCTGAGCGGGATCATCTACGCCCTGTTCTGCGACCTGGTCTGGCCCCTGCCGCAGTCGGTGGGCGGCATGAGCGACTATGCGGCGACCGGCCTGTTCCACCTCGTCACCTACCCGATCCTCGCCTGCGCGCTGATGGTCCTTCCCGGCCAGGGCCGGCGCGCCCTGCGTTTCGCCGGCTACACCGAGACGGGGATCATCACCAGCGGCGCGGCGGTGGTCTGGTGGACGCTGCTGGTCGACCCGTACGTGCTCGACCCCGGCCGGATCCCCAGCCAGCCCCACCTCGTCGCGCTCCCGATGCTCGACATGGTGATCTTCGCCCTCGGCCTGCGGCTGCTGCTGGTCGGCGGCACGAAGTCGGCCGCCTACGTCCTGCTCTGCGCCGCGACCGCCGGGCTGCTGGTCGCCGACAGCGCGCTCTTTCTCTCCACGATCAACGGCGGCGACCTGCCCGTGCTCAGCATGGCCTCCTGGATGGCGGCCAACGCGCTGCTCGGCTCGGCCGCCCTGCACCCGTCGATGGCGGTGACCCAGCCCGCTCCGAGCGAGGACGACGCGCTCGACGACCTCGGCACCGCCCGGATCTACATCGTCACGGTCGTCGCCACCCCGATCATGACCGGGATCTTCCTGCTGCACGAGAGCGCCGTCGACCGGGTCACCGCCGGTGACGTCATCGTCCCGGTCGGCGCCACCGCCCTGACCGCCGCGCTGGTCGTGACCCGGATGCGGCAACTCAACCTGGTCGGTCGCCGTCGCGCGGTCGCCCTGGAACAGTCGCTCGGCAAGCAGCAGGAGCTCCAGGACGAGCTGCGCCACCACGCCCAGCACGACAGCCTCACCGGCCTGCCCAACCGGGAACTGCTCTACGAACGGGTCACCGCGGCGCTGGCCGCCGAACGTCCCGGGGCGCTGATCGTCCTCGACCTCGACGAGTTCAAGGAGGTCAACGACCGGTTCGGCCACGCCGTCGGCGACGAGCTGCTGGTCGCGGCCACGGGACGGCTGCAAAAGCTCCTCCCCGCCGGCGACCTGCTCGCCCGCCTCGACAGCGACGAGTTCGCGATCCTGGCCCACGACGGGGACGCCGCCGACTGCATCCGGATCGGCGAGCGCGTCCTCTCGGCGATGCGCAGCCCCTTCGCCGTGCAGGGCCACGAGCTGTTCGCGACGGTGAGTATCGGGCTGAGGGCGCTCGACGGGGACCTGCTCACGGGGGATGTGCTGCGGGACGCGTACCTGGCGCTGCACGCCGCCAAGGCGGCGGGCCGGGACCAGATGACGCTGTTCGACCGGGCGCTGAGCGAGAAGAAGCTGGCGGTCTCGCGTACGGTCGAACGCCTGCGCGGGGCCATCGACCGCGACGAGCTGATCGTCTACTTCCAGCCGCTCGTGCGCCTCGCCGACGAGCGCATGACCGGGGTCGAGGCGCTGATCCGCTGGCAGCCCGCCGGCGAGACGATGATCGCGCCCGACCAGTTCATCCCGGCCGCCGAGGACAGCGGCCTGATCGTGCCGATCGGTGAATGGGTGCTGCGGCGCTCCTGCGAGGTCGTCGCCGAATGGCACCGCCGCCGGCACGCCGTCGTCGTGTCGGTCAACGTGTCGCCGCGCCAGCTGCGGGAGACGGACTTCGCAGCGCAGGTGTTCAGCGCGCTGCGCGATTCGGGCCTGCCCGCCTCCGCGCTCATCCTGGAGATCACCGAGGGCGTCCTCGTCGCCTCCGGCATGGTGACCGACCAGGCCATCCGTCACCTCGAGACGCTGCGCGGGCACGGCGTGAAGGTCGCGGTCGACGATTTCGGTACGGGCTACTCGTCGCTCGCGTACCTGCGTGACCTCCCGATCGACCACGTCAAGATCGACAAATCCTTCATGCCCGGCCCGGCGACCGAACCGGGATCCGGCGGACCCGATCCCACCGCCCGGACCATGGTCAAGGCGATCATCGACCTGGCCGCCGGTCTCAAGCTCGGCACCATCGCCGAGGGCGTCGAGACCCGGGAGCAGGTCGAGCTCCTGCGCGAGCTCGGCTGCGACCGCGCCCAGGGCTACTACTACGCCCGCCCGCTGCCCGCGGACGCCGCGGCCAAGCTGCTCACGAACGCCGAGTGGGGCACGAGGGTCTGAATCCGTGCCCTCGCCGAACGGGGCACGAGGGCCGAATCCGGTGCCCCCGGGTGCGCTGCGGGCATGGGTCGGGTGCCGTTCGGTTACCCCGCTGTCAACCGGCGCCCGCAGGCCCTAGCGTCCTTCCCATGACGAACGAATTCCTCGCCTTCGCCCCGATTTCCACCGCTCCCGCCGCCGACCCGGCCCGCGCGCTCCTGGACGAGATGATGGCGCGGGTGGGCGTCGACGGTCTGTCCGCCGCGCTCGGCGACTCCGGTCTGCTCGCGCAGGTCGACCAGCACGCCGCCGCCGTCCGCGACGCCCTCGGACAGGCCGGCCGCGCGGTCGACGCCGACGGTCTCGCCGCGTACACCAGGTCGATCGTCGCCGCCGCCAAGCGCATGGGCCGCCCGATCCCGGAGCCCGGCCAGGCGTACGTGTCCGGCCCGGCCTGGCTCGCCGCCGAGTGGCACCTCATGCGTCTCGTCGCGGTCTGCCTGATCGCCGAGTCGGCCGGCCTGCTCTGAGCTCGGCCGGCCAGCAGCTTCCGGCCGGCCCGTGCCGGCCCGCCCCAGGTGATTAGCCCGCTCGGGCGATCCGCACCGGCCGCTTTTCTGCCGGGCCTGGGCCTTCCCGCTTCGTAACCAGGCTGAAACACCTATATTTTGCATTTCGCAATCTACCGGGTGAAAAGTACGTTTCTCGGATGCGATTCACCGCCACGACCGCTCTGATCAGCGCCCTCGCTCTTGCTTCGGTTTCGGCACCCGCTTCTGCATCCCCTGCTTCTGGCTCCACTCCCGCCGGCTCTACTTCCGCCGGCTCTACTTCCGCTGGCTTTGCTGCCGCTCCGGCCGCTGCTGCTGCCCCGGTCACCGTCGCCCGGTACACGTTCGACACCGGCACCACCTCCGCCACCAAGGTGAGCGACCTCTCCCAGCGCGGCTCCGCCCTCACGATCCGCTCCAAGGACAAGGGCCGGATCAACTTCAACGGCACGAGGCCCCACACGTACGCCGCCTTCGCCGCCCCCTGCGCCGCCAAGGCCCCCACCTGCCCCCGGGCCCTGCTCGAAGGCACCGACGACGCCGACCTCGACCCGGGCACCCGCCAGTTCCGCTGGGGCGCCTCGGTCCGCCTGACAAAAGCCCAGGTGGCAGGCTCGTCCAACGTCATGCAGAAGGGTGTCGTCGACACCCAGAGCCTCTGGAAGATGCAGATCGGCGCCACCCACGGCAAAGCCCAGTGCGTCGCCATCGGCACCGGCTCCACCACCCCCGTGATCTACCTCGTCCGCTCCGCCGTCACGGTCGCCGACGGCACCTGGCACTCGGTCCTGTGCCAGCGCTCAGGAGCCCGCCTCAGCGTCTACGTCGACGGCAAAATCAGCGGCACCCTCGCCATCCCCGCCACGCTCTCCATCAGCAACAACCTCCCCCTCCGCATCGCCGGCCCCAACTTCAACACCACCAGCGACATGTACCACGGCCTCCTCGACGACGTGTACGCCCGCCTCGGCTGACCCCACCGGTAAGAACCCCGGCCCGCCGTCCCCCGTCATCCACCGGCGGCGCCGGGCACGCGGAGGGCCGGGACCTCGGCAAAGGTCCCGGCCCTCCGTCCCCGCTTTCCGCTTCTGCTCCCGTTTTCCGCGCGCGAACGGGTTTTCGCAAGGACACCGACGGCGGTCGGCCGTCGGCTATGCCGTTGCCACCTGGAGTGCGGGACCCGGATGTCGATGTCGACTGGCCCGATTTTCGGTCAGGGCTGCAGGGCGGAGAGGGTCAGCAGATAAGTGCTGGTCAGAGCCTCGGCCAAAATGTATATGTAGTGTCGCGAGATGCGATTGCCCCGTGCTTGACGGCTGACATCACAAAAAGTTGCGGCAACTCGACCTTTCGCGCAACATCACACCAACCCACGTCTCGCGCCCCCCTGCCGAACGGTCCCGTGCCGAACGGTCCCGTGTCGACGGTCAAACTTTCTGGCTTGGACCGATCAAGGGCTTGCGCCGATCAAGGGCTTGCGCCGATCAAGGCTGGGACCGCTCACCCGAGCCTTTTGCACAAGACGGCAAGTTCGCCACCTAGCCTCCTAGGATGCCGAAGAGGTTGTGACCGCGTGGGCCGCATTTCCGCGGGGACCCCCGAGCTCGAAATTGCGCCACATCCGCCCAGTGGACATAGCTCGCCAGAGGTTGACAACGACGTCGGCCGGCGCTGCGGCGGGAAACCGGGCCGACCCAGGTGATTCGGAGATTTTGCCGAACTCGGGATCGTATTCGGTTGGAGGACGCCCCCGGATGCAGCGGCCACCTTGACTTTGGGTGCATCTGAGGTCGCGCCCGACGTCGTGGCGATGCGGGGCCCAGCGGGGGGATGGAACCGCGCCCCGGCAGGAGAGCCGGGGCGCGGTGGGGGCTGTCAGCTGCGGCGGAAGGCGTACGTGCGGCCTGTGCCTTGGGTTCCTCGGGTGGCGTGGGCTCGGTCGGAGCGGTCGCGGGCGGCCTGGCGGGGGTCCGCGAGGCCGTGGTGGGTCGAGGGGAGGTCCTTGGCCTGGGGGTGGCCGGGCAGGGGCGGGGGTTCCGCCGGGGCCAGGTCACGGGCGGCGAGGTCGTCCGGGTCGACGGAGATCGTGAAGTCTGAGTCGGTGGATTGCGGCTTGGTGGGATCGGGGTCTGGCATGGTGCGGCCTCCTCGTGAGGGAGTGCGGCGGGTGCCGTGGAAGATGTGAGAACTGTGGAGCCCCGGGTGGCCGGACGCGGCTGACCCACGGCGGACGGTGCCGCCGGAACTACCCGAGTGCCAGAAGAGAGTGGCAGCGGAAGTTTCTCAGGAGATCATGTCCTCACCGTAGACCGGTGTGGGCAGGGGCGCGACCGGATTGCCGGCGATGATGGCGAGGCGGAGTTTGGTGTCGTCCTCGGTGCCGGGGGTGGCGGTGAGGATGACGATTTTGAGTTCGGCGTCGCCGTCGGTCATGACGTCGCAGTCGACGGCGATCGGGCCGACGGTGGGGTGGTCGACGATTTTGTGGTCTTCGCGGTGGGGGCCTACGGCGCCGGTGGCCCAGAGGGTGGCGAAGGTCTTGTTGGTGGTGGTGAGGGTGTGGATGAGGGTGGCCAGGCGTCGGTCGTCGGGGAAGCGGCCGGTGGCGCGGCGCAGGTCGGAGACGATGGCGGCTTCGATGGTGTCGCTGGCGCACGAGGTGACGGGCCATTGGGACAGGGCGGGGGTGGCTCCTTGCGCGGGGAAGGTGTCGCGGGCGAAGTTGCGCAGGGCCGGGGGTTTGACCGCGGGGTCGCCGAACAGGGCTGACCAGCCGCGGTTCCAGGTGATGAGCTGCCAGTCGGCGGCGAAGACGGCTACGGCGGCGTTGTCGCCGAGGCGGGTGATCACGCGGTGGACGCCGGGTGGGATGTGGTCGGAGATGCGGCCGTCGGCCGGCGGGATGATGCGGGCCAGGCGGTACAGGTGGTCGCGTTCGGTGGTGGTGAGCTGCAGGGCGCGGGCCAGGGCGGCGACGACCTGTTCCGACGGGGTGGTGGCGCGGCCCTGTTCGAGGCGGACGACGTAGTCGACCGAGATGCCGGTGAGGTCGGCGAGTTCTTCGCGGCGCAGGCCCTGGGCGCGGCGGGCGTGGCCGGTCGGCAGGCCCGCTGCCGCCGGGGTGAGGCGGTCGCGCCAGGCGCGCAGCGTCGTGCCAAGTTCGGTCATGGGTTTATTGTCGCGCGCGGCCGGGGGTCCAGGGTGGTACCCGTTTTCCTACCGTTGAGCCGTCTCTGGTGCGGGTCACGGGGTGCTCCCACGATGGGTGCATGACGATCACTTTTATCACCGGGGCCAACAAGGGTCTCGGCTTTGAGACAGCCCGCCGGCTCATCGAGCAGGGTCACACCGTGGTGCTCGGGGCGCGGGACGAGAAGGCCGGTGCGGCTGCCGCGGAGAAGCTGGGGGCGCGGTTCGTACGGATCGATGTCACCGATGACGGGTCTGTTGCCGCGGCCGCCGCTGACGTGGAGCGTAACGAGGGCGCTGTGGACGTACTGATCAACAATGCGGGGGTGCAGGGGCCCGCAGGTGATCCGACCGGCCTGACCGGTGCGGACGTCCTGGGTGTGCTGGATGTGAACGTGGCCGGGGTGGTGCGGGTGAGCTCGGCGTTCCTGGCGTTGCTGCGCCGGTCGGCGGATCCGGTCATCGTCAACGTCAGCAGCGGGATGGGGTCGCTCGACGCCACTCATGATCCGTCGCGGCCGGAGTCGAAGTATCTGGCTCCGACCTACACGGCGTCGAAGGCGGCGTTGACGATGTTGACGACGCAGTATGCGAAGGCGTGGCCGGACATCAGGATCAACGCGGCGGATCCTGGTTACACGGCGACGGACTTCACCAACTATCTGGGAACGCAGACGGTCACCGAGGGCACGGATGCCATCGTCGGTCTCGCCACCGAGGGGCCGGGGCACGGGTCGGGCCGGTTCGTCGCCCGCGACGAGGAGATCACGTGGCCTTGAGCAGGCCCGTGTCGAGGACGGCTGTGGCGGCGGGGAAGTCGTGGAGCTGGTCGCGGAGCAGGGTCAGGCCGGACCGCAGGGCGATCGGGGGTACGCCGCGGGCGTCGAGGACGGCCCGGGTCCACTCGATGAAGTCGGTGAAGACCAGGTCGTCGCCGACGTAGAGGGCGGCGGCGAGGAAGTCGGTGATCTGGCTGAGGTCCTCGGCGGTGGCGTCGTGCTTGCGCTGGTCGTAGTCGGCTGCCGGCGGGTAGGCGGCGCGCAGTTTCTCCATGGCGGTCCTGACGAGCACGCCGCGGCTGCGGGAGACGTGGGTGTATTCCTCGTCGCCGAGGAACGCGGTCTCGTAGGGGTCGGTGGGCGCCGGGGGCCAGTGGTGGGCGAGGCGGGTGACGGCGTCGTCGGCGCCCGCGGCCCAGGCGTCGGCGCCGAGGCGGTGGGCCCAGCGCCCGTCGGGGCCGAAGCCGCGCCCGCCGGTGATGACCGGGACGCCGACGGAACGGCACGCGGTGATCGCCGCGTGGGCGCGGGGGAGCCGGGCGGTGATCATGCAGCTGAGGGCGACCGCGTCGGGGCCGGTCTGGTGCAGGTGGGTGACGAGGTGCGGGCCGGGGACGTTGGCGCCGAGGAAGTCGACGCGCCAGCCGTCGAGGCGCAGTGTCTCGGCGAGGATGCGGACGGGCAGTGCGTGCCATTCGCCGTCGACGCAGGCGACTGTGATGCGGCCGCGGGTGGGGCGGATCGGGGTGCGGGCGGCGACGGCGGCGAGGACCCGCTCGCTGATGGCCGTGGCGGCGTGCTCGCGGGCGATCGACCACTCGTTCGCTGCCCAGAGCTCGCCGATGCGGCCCTGGGTGGGCGCGATCAGGTCGAGCATGACGCGTTGCGGGGCGACACCGGCGTCGAGCAGGTCGGTGACGGCTTCGACGGCTCCCCACTCGTCGCCGTCGCCGACCAGGCGCAGGAAGTGTTCGCTGAAGCCGGGGTCGTCGAGCGATCGGGGCCCGGTGCTGGTGAAGACGGTCATCAGCGGGCCCGTCCTCGCCGCTCACCCCGCCGTGCGTCGATGGCGAACGGGGAGGTGGCGGCGACGCCGGTGTCCATCAGGCTGAGGCGGGTCCGGGCGGGTGCGCGGACGGCGAGCATGGCGATGTCGTCGCGGACGCCGCCGTGGACCCAGTCGGAGACGAGTTGGCGGAGGCGTTCGACGGCGGCGTCGCCGGGCATGCCGCGGCAGCCGGCGAGGGCGTCGCGCAGCCGGGTCTCGCCCCACTGGTCCTGGCCGGTGGGGCCGCCGCGGGCCTCGGTGAGCCCGTCGCTGTAGAGCAGGCAGGTCTCGCCGGGGGCGAGCTCGACGGTGGCGGGCTGGACGGTGATCTCGGGGACGACACCGATCAGGGTGCCGCGGATGGGTGCGGCCTCGACGGTGCCGTCGGTGCGCAGGATCAGCGGGACGGGGTGGCCGCCGGTGGCGAGGGTGACCCGGAGCCTGCCGTGCTCGGCGCGGCTGATCGCGGCGATGACCATGGTGGCGAAGCGGTGCTGACGCCCGGAGCTGAGCAGGGCGCGGTTGAGCACCGAGAGCATGACCTCGGGGTCGTCCTCGACGAGGCGCAGCGCGCGCAGGGTCTGGCGGATCTTGCCGGTGAGTACGGCGGCCTCGGGGCCTTTGCCGCAGACGTCGCCGAGCACGACGATGGTGTCGCTGCTGGTGGGGGTGGCTTCGTAGACGTCGTAGAAGTCACCGCCGATGCTGAGGGCGTCACGGGCTGCCTGGTAGGAGCCGTACAGCTCGATGCCGTCGGGCTGGGGCAGCTCCGGGGGGAGCAGGTCGGCCTGCAGGATCGCGGCGGTGTCGACCTGGTCGCGGTAGAGCGCGGCGGCTGCGATGGCCGCTCCGGCGCGGGCGGCGAAGATCCGGGCGAGCAGTTCGTCCTCGTCAGAGAAAGCAGCGCCGCGGCGCGCGAGGATCAGTGCACCGGCGGGCTCGGCGTTGCCGGGCAGGGGGGTGACCAGGAGCGCGCCGACCGGGGCGGCGTCGCCGGGCAGCAGCCAGGCCGGCACCTGGGAGGCGTCGAGCCAGCGGCTGGGGATGGGCGGGAAGCCGCCGAGGGCCTCCTCGAGCCCGGGGACCTCGCTGAGGACGCTTTCGCGCAGCGTGCCCTCCTCGGCGGAGCCGCCGGAGACCAGCCGGATCCATTCGCTGTGCCGGCGGCGGACGGGCAGGACCACCACGGCGGCGTCGGCGAGGTGCGCCACGGCGAGCTCCACCGCCGTGCGCAGGACGCGCCGCTGGTTGAGCGACGCCGTCAGCCGCCGCCCGGCCTCGTCGAGGAACGCCGTCCGGGCGCGTTCGGCGCGGAACTTCTCGGCCTGGAGCTCCTCGTCGGTGCAGTCGCGGAGATACCACGCGTAGTGGTCGTCGTCGAGCCGGCGGCGTTCACCTTTCAACCGGCGGCCGCCGTGCTCGATCGTGGATGCTTCGAGAGCCTGGAGCGTGCCGGGGTCGAGCCCGGGGACCAGCGCTGTCGCGGCGGCGTTGACGAGCACGATCGTGTCGTCGTCGGCGGCGCACAGGATGATCGCCTCGCGGGACGCGTCGAGGGCAGCGCGTAGCAGGTCAGGGGCGGGGGGACCGAGGGTGCGGGTCCCGCTCTGGCGGGGTAGCTGACTCATGCCGGTCCTCCTCTCATCCACCCCACCTTACGCGAGGGGTGGCCCGGGGGCGCGGCTCAGAACCCCGAACCGGGGCTGATGTCGATCACGACGGGCGCGTGGTCGGAGGGGCCTTTGCCCTTGCGGGCCTCCCGGTCGACGTACGCGTCGGTGACCGCGGCAGCGACGTCGGCGGTGGCGTACACGAGGTCGATCCGCATGCCTTTGTTCTGGTGGAACATCCCGGCGCGGTAGTCCCAGTAGGTGAAGGGGTGGTCGCCCTTGAGGGGGCGCGGCACGACGTCGGTGAGGCCCAGGTCGCGCAGGGCGGCGAGGGCGTCGCGTTCGGGCGGGGTCACGTGGGTGGAGCCGGCGAAGACCCCGATGTCCCACACGTCGTCGTCGGCGGGGGCGACGTTGAAGTCGCCGGTCAGCACGGCCGGGCCTTTCTGCGCGGCCAGGGCGGTGCGCAGGGCCGCGAACCACGACAGTTTGTACGCGTAGTGCGGGTCGTCCGGCGTCCGCCCGTTCGGCACGTACACGCAGGTGAAGCGGATCCCGCCGCACAGGGCGCTGATGGCCCGAGCCTCGGGATCGGGGTAGCCGGGTTCGCCGTCGAAGCCGTGCCGCACGTCGTCGAGCCCGACCTTGGAGAGCAGGGCGACACCGTTCCAGCGGCCCTGACCGTACGCGGCGACCTCGTACCCGAGTGCCTTGACCTCGGCGTCGGGGAAGCCGTCCGCGGCGACCTTCGTCTCCTGCAGGCAGAGCACGTCGGGGGCGGTCTGCTCCAGCCACTCCAGCAGTCGCGGGAGCCGGGCGTTGACCGAGTTCACGTTCCAGGTGGCGAAGCGCATGGGTCCAGCCTGCCGCATCGCCACGGACCTACACGATCGGGCGTCCACCCTGGGGACGGCGCTCGGCTCGCACCCGCACGGGGGTGGCGTCGTCACGGATGGCGGCGAGCAGTGCCGCTGCCAGCCCCGATGCCAGGACGAGCAGCACAGCCACGAGCCAGATCGTCGATCCCGCGGATCCGATCAATGTCGCCATGTCGTGGCCTCCCTGGTCGCTCGGACGCGTCACCGCGAACCGTGTTCTCATGTGATCGGCAGCACCGGCCCGGATCCGAGGACTTGTCCTGCATCACCGTGACCGTGGGAATAATGCATGACTGCCCGGCGGTGCGGAAGGGGTCCACGGGACGTTTGTCACGATCAGGTAAAGGTGATGCCCGTTGAGCTGGGCCGATGGCTAAGAATTACCAGCCGTGAGCGGAGCGGGACCGGGCACGTGCCGGTCCGCGGCCCAGTGCAGGGCGAAGTCACCCGGGGTGACCCCGGGCCCCCAGAGCCAGCCCTGACCCTGTGTAACGCCGACGGCCGCCAGAGCGTCACGCTGAATGCGTGTTTCCACTCCCTCGGCGACGATGCTGAGCCCGAGCGCGCGGCTCATCGCGACGACCGCGCGGACGATCTCCTCGTCCTCGCCGCCGTCGCCGAGCCCGGAGACGAACGAGCGGTCGACCTTCACCCCGGTGACCGGGAAGCGGCGCAGATAGCCCAGCGCGGAGAAGCCCGTGCCGAAGTCGTCGACGAGCAGGCGCAGACCCAGCTCGCGCAGCTCGAACAGCACCTTCGCGGCGACCCCGCCGCCGTCGACCATGACCGACTCGGTCATCTCCAGCGCGACCGCGGAGGACGGTACGCCGTAGCGCAGCAGTTCGGCGGAGACGATCAGCGGCAGGTTCGGCTCGGCGAGCTGCTTCGGCGACACGTTGATCGACATGTAGAAGTCGCCGTCGACGGTGCCGTCGGCGCGCCATTCGGCGAGCTGGTGCAGCGCCTCGTTGCGGACCCAGGTGCCGAGCGTGCCGATCATCCCGGACTCCTCGGCGACCGGGATGAACGTCATCGGCGGGATCGCACCGCGCTGCGGGTGGTTCCAGCGCACCAGGGCCTCGGCGCCGTGCGGGCGGCCCGTCTCCAGCCGCACGATGGGCTGGTAGACCACGTGCAGCTGACCCTCGTTGAGGGCGACGCGCAGCGCGCTCTCCAGCTCGATGCGCTCCCGGACCCGGTCGTGCATGGACGTGTCGAAGATGGTGGCGCGGCCCGGGCCCTCGGACTTCGACCGGTACATCGCGGTGTCGGCGTCGCGCAGCAGCGCCTCGGTGGTCATCGCGGGGTCCCCGCCGCCCGGGGCGTGGGCCAGCCCGATGGAGGCGCTGATGACGACCTCGGTGTCGCGCACCGGCAGCGGGGAGGAGAAACAGCCCTGCATCCCGTCGACCAGCCGCAGGGCGCCCTGTTCCTCGCCCACGTAGGCGACCACGAACTCGTCGCCGCCGACCCGGGCCAGTGCCGTGCCCGCCGGCAGCGCCACCCGCAGCCGCGCGGCCACCTCGATGACCAGTTGGTCACCCGCGTCGTGGCCCCACGAGTCGTTGACCCACTTGAAGCCGTCGAGGTCGAGGAACGTCACCCAGACCCGTGCCGGGCCCTGCGCGGGGGTCGTCGTGACGAGAGCCTCGACGGCGGCGGCGATGCTGCGCCGGTTGGGCAGCCCGGTCAGCGGGTCGTGCATGGCCTGGAACTCGGAGTGCAGCTGCGCCTCGACCTGCGCCTGCACCGCGGAGATCGCCCGCAGCAGCAGCAGCGCGACGATCGCGGCGCCGCCCGCCCCGATCACCACCCGCGCGGTGAAGCTGCCGCCGCTGGTCACCAGCAGCACGAACGGGGCGGCGACCGCGGGCACCAGCAGCAGCATCCGCCGCCACGACCACGCCTGCACCGGGTGCCGGTCGGCGTGCCCGAGCTCCACCACCGACGGGTGCAGCGCGGCGACCCCGAGCAGGGTGAACGTCAGCAGGAACGGGGTGTCGAACACCGGCGAGACGTACGTGAAGCCGTACGTCCCGATGATGCTGTAGGCGACGTCCCCGGCGATGAGCAGCGCGATGCAGGACACCAGCAGCGACAGGCTCACCGGCCACGTCCGCGCGGTGAACGTCAGGTTGATGCCCAGCGCGAGCAGCACCACGTCGAACGCGGGGTAGAGCCCGGCGAGCACCGACTCGATCGCGGGGCGTCCCTCGATCGCGGCGGCGGGGAAGGCGAGCAGCAGTGCGCTCGCGATGGCCCCGGCGACACCCACGATCAGCCCGTCGAGGACGGCGTGGCGCTTGATGCTGCCCCGTGCGCGCAGCAGGATCGCGAAGAACACGCCGAGCAGGACGTACCCCGGGACGATCATCGCGTCGGCCAGCAGCGGCTCGGCGGTGACCGTGGGACGCAGGACCACCCCGGCCACGAAACACAGCCCGGTCAGCGCCATGAACGGCCACGCGGCGCGCGGCTCGGCCTGGAACCTGCGCGGCCCGGCGAAACACGCCACGGCGGCGCCGAGACCGATGATCAGGAAGCAGGCGGCGTTGACGGCGGGGGACAGGTCGAGGACGTAGACGACCGTCGCCGCCAGCCCGGCCGCACCGAACACCTGCCACGCCCGCTGCCCGCGGGCGGGCGGAGCAGTGGATCGCACCCCGCATCGCCCCCTGGCACCCGTGTCAGCTGATCAGCGCTCCCGCCGAAGGCACCGTACCGTCCGCCGGGTCGTCCCCGGCAGGGGTTCCGTGGACAAACACGGTCGGGCAGGCGCAGCGGCGCAGCAACTCCGAGGCCACGGCGCCCAGCAGCGAACTGCCGTCGGTGCCCCGCGGTCCCACCACCATCATGCGAGCCCGGCGCGACACGCGGAGCAGAGTTGGCGCAGGTTCGCCGATCAGCAGCTGCGGGCGTACCCCTGCGATGTCCGGGATCTGGTCCACCATGCGCCGCAGCAGGCGTGAGCCGGCCGCCTCGCCGGCCTCACCGACCACATGGGCCACGTCCAGGGGGATCTGCCGGCGCTGCGCCTCGCCCGCGGCGAGCCGCAACGCGAGCATCGAACTGGGGGAGCCGTCCACAGCGGCCAGCAGCGGACCGGACGGCGGCCGCACACCGCGGGCGACCACCACCGGGCAGCGGGCCCGCGACACGACCTGCACGAGCACGGAATCCGCGGGTATTCGCATCCCGCCGGCCAGCGCGTCGTCGCCCAGGACGAGCAGTGCCGCCCGGTGACTCTGGACCAGCAGTTCGCGCACGGCCAGGCCGTCCGCCACCTTGCCCTTCACGGGTACGCCCGGAGCGGAACGCCGCGCCGACGCCACCGCTTCGTTCACTATCTGATCGGCTTCGTGTCGCGCGGTGCCGTAATCGGGAGGATCATCGGTGTAACGCGTGCCCGGCCAGGAAAATGCGTGCAGGACCAGCAACGTGAGCCCGCGCGCGGCTGCCTCCCGGGCAGCGAGACGTACAGCGGCCAGGCCGGCGGAGGATCCGCTGACCGCCACGACGACGGGAGCCTTATCAGGAATCTGCATCGGTTCACCACCTCTGCACCACGAGGATGCTTCACCGACCATTATCTATGGTGTGACGGTCCGCACGTATTCGTGATCAATCCCTCAGCGATCGACCGGCTGATGACCCGTTCAGCTTGAGGGTTTACGGTGAACGGCAGGTTATTGGCGACATCTGCCGGTGAAGTGAGGGAAATACATGACGGATGTCAAGCTCGACCACCCTGGTGGCCAACTTTCTCTGCCGGTGCGCCCGGCGGTCGAGGGCCCCGGTGGCATCGAGATCAGCACCCTCCTCAAGGAGACCGGTTACGTCACCCTCGACCAGGGCTTCGTGAACACGGCCTCCTGCGCGTCGGCGATCACCTACATCGATGGTGATGCCGGCATTCTTCGTTACAGGGGCTTCCCGATCGAGCAGCTCGCGGGCAAGGCTTCCTTCCTGGAAGTCTCCTACCTGCTGATCCACGACGCCCTGCCGACCCCGGCGCAACTCGCCGAGTTCGCCGACAAGATCCGCGTGCACACGCTGCTGCAGGAGGAGATGCGCGCCTTCTTCTCCGGCTTCCCGCGCGACGCGCACCCGATGGCGGTCCTTTCGTCCGCCGTCACCGCGCTGTCGACGTTCTACCAGGACGCGCTGGACCCGACCGATCCCGAGCAGGTGGAGATCTCCGGGATCCGGCTCATGGCGAAGCTTCCGACCATCGCGGCGTACGCGTACAAGAAGTCCATCGGGCACCCCCTGCCGTACCCGGACAACTCGCTCGACTACGTCGACAACTTCCTGCGGATGACGTTCGGCCTGCCGACCGTCGACTACGAGGTCGACCCGAAGATCGCGAAGATCCTCGACATGCTCTTCGTGCTGCACGCCGACCACGAGCAGAACTGCTCCACGTCGACGGTGCGGCTGGTCGGCTCCGCGCAGGCCAACCTGTTCGCGTCGGTCTCGGCGGGCATCAACGCCCTGTCCGGACCGCTGCACGGCGGCGCCAACTCGGCGGTGCTCGAGATGCTCGAGCAGATCCGCGCCGACGGCGGCGACGTCCAGTCCTTCGTGCGCCGTGTCAAGGCGAAGGAGAAGGGCGTCAAGCTGATGGGCTTCGGCCACCGGGTCTACAAGAACTACGACCCGCGTGCCGCCATCGTGAAGAAGGCCGCCCAGGAGGTCCTGGCCACGATGGAGAAGCCGGACCCGCTGCTGGAGATCGCCTTCCAGCTCGAGGAGATCGCCCTCGCGGACGACTACTTCGTGTCCCGCAAGCTCTACCCCAACGTGGACTTCTACACGGGCCTGATCTACAAGGCACTGGGCTTCCCGACCAAGATGTTCACGGTGCTGTTCGCGCTGGGCCGCCTGCCCGGCTGGATCGCCCAGTGGAGCGAGCAGGCCGCCGACGCCAGCACCAAGATCGGCCGCCCGCGCCAGCTCTACACCGGCGAGGCGGAACGCCAGTTCGTCCCGATCACCGAACGCTGACACTCATCTGGGCCGTCCCTCGCGGGCGGCCTTTTTGAGCGCTTGTAAATGCCTGATCGGTTATATAACGTGACAGGCATGGTGGATCCCATCACGGTGCTGGCCGAACCGGTCCGCCGCCGCATCCTCGACGAGCTTCGCGTCACCGAGTGCAGCGTCGGCAGCCTCGTCGACGCCCTCGCCATGAGCCAGCCCGCCGTCTCCAAGCACCTCAAGGTCCTGCGCGAGGCGGGCTTCGTCTCCAGCCGCACGGCCGCCCAGCAGCGCATCTACCGCCTCGAGCCGGAGCCGTTCCGCGCCCTCGAACGCTGGCTCGCCCCCTACCGCCGACTGTGGGGCACCCACCTGGATGCCCTCGAACGACACCTGGAGGAGTCATGACCGAACGCGTCGAGGCCGACGGCGCGCGCTGGGCGCTGGTCTTCATCCGCGAGCTGGGCCACCCGCCGCAGAAGGTATGGGCAGCGCTGACCGAGCCCGGCCGGCTCTCGCAATGGGCACCTTTCGATGCCGGGCGCGATCTGTCCCGTACGGGAGACGTCGTCCTGACCATGGTGGACGGCCCGGACCGGACGGACACCGCCGCCACGGTGCTGCGGGCCGACGCGCCGAGGCTGCTCGAACACACCTGGGGCGGCGACGTGCTGCGGTGGGAGCTCGAGGAAACCCCGGGCGGCACCCGGCTCACCCTGCGCCACGTCTTCGACGGGCGCGACGCCGCCCCCCTGTACGCCGCGGGCTGGCACATCTGCGCGGATGTGCTGGTCAAGCTGCTCGACGGCGTGCCCGTCGGGGTGATCCGGGGACGCGACGCGATGGAGCACGGGTGGGAGGCGCTGCGGGCGGCGTACGAGAAAAGTCTCTGAGCCGGGCAAGCCCGCATGGGCGGCCACCCGTCTGGGCAATGCTTGCCCAGAGGAACTCGAGGGGGAATGCATGGACGTCGTGATCGGCATCGATACCGGGACCACCGCCACCAAGGGGGTCGCCGCCGGCATGGACGGCGAGGTGCGGGTGACGACCAGCGTGCACTACCCGCTGTCGGTGCCCGGGCCCGGCCGCGCGGAGCTCGACGCCGGCAAACTGCGGGACGCGGCCGTCGAGGCGCTGATCACCGTGGCCGCCGGGGTGCGCGAGCGTGGCGACCGGGTCGTCGCCGTGAGCCTCTCCGCGTTCCTGCACGGACTGGCCCCGCTCGATGCCACCGGCAACCCGAAGGGGCCGCTGATCACGTGGGCCGACAACCGGGCGTACGGGCAGGCGCAGCACATCGCCGACACCGGCCGGGCGAAGGCGCTGCAGGCCCGCACTGGCACCCCTGTGCACCCCATGGCGCCGCTGGCGAAACTGGCCTGGTGGAAGGAGACCGGCCCCGCGGTCCTGCGTGACACCCCGCGCTGGGGCGGCGTCAAGGAGATCGTGCTGGCCGGGCTCGCCGCGGACGCGTTCGTGCTCGACCTGTCCGTCGCCTCCGGCACCGGGCTCTACGACATCCACGAACGGCGCTGGGACCCCGAAGCCCTCGACATCGCCGGCGTACGCGAGGAGCAGCTCGCCGAAGTCGTCCCCACCACCACCGCGCTGAAGCTGAACCCCGACGTCGCCGCCGCCGCGGGCCTGCCACCCGGCACCCCGCTGATCATCGGCGCCGCCGACGGCCCGCTCGCCAACCTCGGCGTCGGCGCCACCCCGGCCGGGATCGCCGCGGTCTCCCTGGGCACCAGCGGCGCCCTGCGCACCGTCGTCGACCGGCCGCTCGCCGACAAGGCCGGCCGGCTGTTCTGCTACGCGCTCACCGAGGACCGCTGGGTGATCGGCGGCGCCATCAACAACGCCGGCTCGGTCGTCCGCTGGGCAGGCCAGACCATGGCGGAAGGCTTCGACCGCCCCGCCGCCGAGGCCGAGAACGCCGACGAGCGCGACGCCGCCCTGCTCGTCGAGGCCGCCGGCGCCCCGCCCGGCAGCGACGGCCTGCTCTGCCTGCCCTACCTGCTCGGCGAACGCGCACCCTGGTGGCGCGGCGGCATGCGCGGCGCCTACCTCGGGCTGCGCCGCGAGCACGGCCGCGCGCACCTGGTCCGCGCCGCCGTCGAGGGCGTCTGCCAGCAGCTGGCCCTGGTCCGCGACACGTTCGGCGACGAGGGCATCGCCATGACCGAGGTCCGGGCCACCGGCGGAGCGGTCAACTCGGACCTGTGGGTCGGCGTGCTCGCCGCGGCCCTCGACCTGCCCGTCGCGATCGCCGACACCCCGGAGGGCACCGCGCTCGGCGCCTGCCTGCTCGGCCTGCACGCCCTGGGCGACCTGCCCGACCTCGACGACGCCGCCGCCCTGGTCGACATCACCGGCCGCACCACCCCCGACCCCGCCAACGCCGACCTCTACCGGCGGCTGCGCCCGCTCGTGGAGAAGTCCGCGCTCGCGGTGACCGACGTGCTCACCGAGCTCGACCGCATCGCCCCGGCGTCGCTGCCGAGCACGGAGAAGGCCGTCAAGGGATAACCTGCCGCTCGGGCTGCCGTTGGATCGGGCGCTCGGGCTGCCGCTCGGCTGGGCGCTCGGGCTGCCGCTCGGGCTGCCGCTCGGGATGCCGCTCGGTGGGCGTGAGGTGGGACACCGGGCGCCGCGTTGCCGATGCGGGGCGGGGTGGGGAAGACTGACCGGCGAGCGGTAGCGGAGGAACCCGGTGGAAGTCCGGGACGGTCCCGCCACTGTGACCGGGTGCTTTTCTGCCCGGGAGTCAGGAGACTCCGGCCGCTCGCTTCCTCACACGCGGGCGTGGACACCCGCCGGAAAGGACTGTGGCGTGACGCCGTACCCGTTCTCCGCCGTTGTCGGCCTCGATGACCTGCGCCTGGCATTGCTGCTCACAGCGGTCTCACCCGCGGTCGGCGGCGTGCTCGTGCGCGGCGAGAAGGGCACCGCCAAGAGCACGATCGTGCGTGCCCTGGCGACCCTGCTGCCCGAGGTCGACGTGGTCCGGGGCTGCCGGTTCGCCTGCGACCCCGCCGCCCCCGACCCGGCCTGCCCCGACGGCCCCCACGAGGCGGGCGCCCCGCACGGGCACCGCCCGGCCACCCTGGTCGAGCTGCCCGTCGGCGCCACCGAGGACCGCGTCGTCGGCACCCTCGACATCCAGCGAGCCCTCGCCGACGGCGTCAAGGCCTACGAGCCCGGCCTGCTGGCCGCCGCCCACCGCGGCGCGCTCTACGTCGACGAGGTCAACCTGCTCCCCGACCACCTCGTCGACCTGCTGCTCGACGCGGCGGCGATGGGTCGCGCCCACGTCGAGCGCGACGGGGTCTCCGTCAAGCACGCCGCCCGCTTCCTGCTCGTCGGCACCATGAACCCCGAGGAGGGCGAGCCCCGCCCGCAGCTCGTCGACCGGTTCGGGCTGGTCGTCACGGTGGCCGCGCCCCGCGATGCGGTGCAGCGGGCGGAGGTGGTGCGGCGCCGGCTCGCGTACGAGCTGAATGCCGACGTCTTCGCCGCCCGCTTCGCCGACGAGGAGCGGGAGCTCGCGGCCCGGATCCTCACCGCGCGCCGCGCCGTGCCCGCGGTGGTGCTGCCCGACGCCGAGCTCGACCGGATCGCCCGGATCTGCCTCGCCTACGGCGTGGACGGCATGCGCGCCGACATCGTGGTCGCGCGGTGCGCGGTGGCCCTGGCCGCCTGGCACGGGCGCGGCACGGTCACCGCGGGTGACGTGCGGGACGCCGCGCGGCTCGCGCTGCCGCACCGGCGCCGCAAGGACCCCCTCGACCCGCCGGGCACCGACGAGGACCGCCTCGAGGAGGCGCTGTCCCAGGCCGGTGCCGACGACCCGGACGACGACCCCACGCCCCCCGAGGGCGGGCCGTCCGACGGTGGCCCTGATGGCGACCCCGAGGGTGGTCCCGGTGGCGGTCCGGAGGATGGTCCGGACAAATCGGACGGACATGGTCCGGGTGGTGGCTCCGGTTCGCAAGCGCCTCCCAGCGGGCCGGGCTCGTCACCGCCTGGTAATGGTGTGGGCGACAGCAGCGCGGGGTTCGATGACACCACCAGGGCGGACAATTCGGGTGCTGAGGGTCAGCTCACGGATCAGCCGGCCGACGCGGACGACAAGCGGGCCGGCGGTGCGAACGCGAGCGGCGGCCAGCAGGCGCAGGCCGGTTCCGTCTACCGGCCCAAGACTCTCCGGATCGCGGCACGTGGCGAGGGCGGGCACGCCGGGCGGCGGTCCCCGGCGTTCGCGCGGCGCGGCCGGGTGGTCGGTTCCCGGATCCCGCAGGGCAGGCTGCGAGGTGCCGCGCATCTGCCGGCGACCCTGCGCGCGGCCATCCACCGCGGCGGCGCCGACGGCGTCCAGGCCCGTGACCTGCGCGAGGCCGTGCACGTCGGCCGCGAGGCCAACCTCGTGCTCTTCGTGGTCGACGCGTCCGGTTCGATGGCCGCCCGTAAACGGATGACCGTCGTCAAGACCGCCGTCCTGTCCCTGCTCCGCGACGCCTACCAGCGCCGCGACCGGATCGGCATGATCACGTTCCGGGGCCGCTCGGCCGAGCAGGTCCTGCCACCCACCTCCAGCCACGAGGTCGGCGTCATGCGTCTCGCGAGCCTGCGCACCGGCGGGCGTACCCCCCTCGCCGCCGGCCTGAGCGCCGCAGCCGCGACCATCGCCACCGAACGCCGCCGCGACCCCCGTCGCCGTCCCCTGCTGATCGTCGTCACCGACGGCCGCGCCACCAGCGGCCCCGACCCGGTCACCCTCGCCCCCGCCCTGGCCGGCGTGGCCACCGTCGTCGTCGACTGCGAGTCCGGCCCGATCCGCCTGGGCCTCGCCCGCCGCCTCGCCGCCGCCCTCCACGCCGACGTCATGCCCCTCGACGCCCTCAGCGCCACCCCCACCACCGTCACCACCCCGATCGGAAGGGCCGCCTGATGCCCGCCGTCCCCCTCACCACCGCGCCGCGGCCGTCGCCCACCGCCACCACCGCGCCCCGGCCGTCGGTCGCCGCCACCTCCGCGCCCCGGCCGTCGGCCACCACCGCGTTGCGGCCATCGGCCACCACCGCGTTGCGGCCGGCCGCCGTCACGCTCACCACCTCGATCGGAAGGGCCGCCTGATGCCGCAGGGGAAGGTCACCACGGTTCCCGATGACGGGCTGACCACCCGCCAGCGCCGGCGCCAGGCCGTGCTCGCCGTCCACACCGGACCGGGCAAGGGCAAGTCGACCGCGGCGTTCGGGATGGCGTTGCGGGCGTGGAACGCCGGCTGGTCCGTCGGGGTGTTCCAGTTCGTGAAGTCCGAGAAGTGGCGGGTCGGTGAGGAAGCCGCGCTCAAGGCACTCGGCACGGTCCCCGGTGGCGCGCCCGTCACCTGGCACAAGATGGGCGAGGGCTGGTCGTGGATCCAGCGCGCCGGGACCGAGCGTGACCACGCCGCCGATGCCGCCGAGGGCTGGGAGCAGATCAAGCGCGACCTGGCCGCCGAGACCCACGGGTTCTACGTGCTGGACGAGTTCACGTACCCGATGAAGTGGGGCTGGGTCGACGTCGCCGAGGTCGTCGCCACCCTGCGGGATCGGCCCGGGACGCAGCACGTCGTCATCACCGGGCGCGACGCGCACCCCGACCTCATGGACGCCGCCGACCTGGTCACCGAGATGACCAAGGTGAAGCATCCGATGGACGCCGGGCGTAAGGGGCAGCGGGGCATCGAATGGTGAGCATCCCGCGGATCGTGATCGGGGCTCCGGCCTCCGGGCACGGGAAGACGACGGTGGCCACGGGGCTGCTGGCGGCGTACGCGAAACGGGGTCTGAAGGTCGCTCCTTTCAAGGTGGGGCCGGACTACATCGATCCCGGCTACCACGCGCTCGCGGCCGGGCGGCCCGGGCGCAACCTCGACCCGGTGATGGTGGGGGAGGACCTGATCGGGCCGTTGTTCGCGCACGGGTCGGCCGGCACCGACCTCGCGATCGTCGAGGGGGTCATGGGTCTCTACGACGGCCGGACCGGCGGCGGCGACACCGGGTCGACCGCGCACGTCGCCGAGCTGCTCGGCGCGCCCGTCCTGCTCGTGCTGAACGCCGCCGCGATGGGGCGCTCGGTGGCCGCGCTGGTGCACGGGTTCCGCAGCTTCGGCAATGTCCGCATCGGCGGCGTCATCCTCAACCAGGTCGGCTCGGACCGCCACGAGGCGCTGCTGCGCGAGGCCTGCGAGGAGGTCGGCACCCCCGTCCTCGGGGCGATGCGCCGCGCTTCCGCCGTCGCGGCGCCGTCGCGCCACCTCGGTCTGGTCCCCGCCGCCGAACGCCGAGCCGAGGCCCTGGCCTCCGTCGACGCCCTCGCGGCGCTGGTCGAGTCCTCGGTGGACCTCGAAGAAGTGCTCGCGCTGGCCCGCTCCACACCGGCGCTGACGGCCACGCCCTGGAGCCCCGAGGCCGACGAACCGGTCCGGAGCCGCCCGGTGGTCGCGATCGCGGGTGGTCCCGCCTTCACCTTCGCGTACGCCGAAACGGCCGAGCTGCTCGCCGGGGCGGGCGCAGAGGTCGTGGTGGTCGACCCGCTCCGCGACGAGAAACTGCCCGACGGCACCCGGGCCCTGGTCGTCGGTGGCGGCTTCCCCGAGGTGTACGCCTCCGAGCTGTCCGCCAACGAACCGCTCCGCCTCGCCGTGGCCTCCCTGGCCGCCGTGGGCATGCCGATCGCCGCCGAATGCGCGGGCCTGCTCTGGCTCTGCCGCACCCTCGACGGCGCCCCGATGTGCGGTGTCCTCGACGCCGACGCCGCGATGACCCCCACCCTCACCCTCGGCTACCGG
Source organism: Winogradskya consettensis (assembly GCF_018332715.1). Classification (GTDB taxonomy): domain Bacteria; phylum Actinomycetota; class Actinomycetes; order Mycobacteriales; family Micromonosporaceae; genus Actinoplanes; species Actinoplanes consettensis. The sequence continues at coordinate 39,819 of NZ_BOQP01000009.1, forward strand.
GACGCGGTCGCCCTCTCGGACAGCCCCCTGCTGCCCGCCGGCTCCCGCATCACCGGCCACGAATTCCACCGCACGACGGTGCACCCCCGCTCCGGCCTGCTCCTCGAGCCGGCCGGGGGAGCGGCCTGGGCCTGGCGCGGCGCCGACCCGGAAGGCTTCGCCACCTCGAACCTGCACGCCAGTTATCTGCACCTGCACTGGGCCGCCGACCGCGCGATCGCCCACCGCCTGGTGACGGCCGCCGCGCTGTGACGCCCCGGGGCCCGGTGGTGCTGGGGATCGGGGCCCGGGGCGGCGTACGCGACGAGGAGCTGGACGAGGCCGCTCAGGCCGCGGTCGCGCTGGCGGGTGTCGAGGTCGACGTCGTCGCGACCGTGGAGCGGCGTGCCGCGGCGGTCCGGGCGCTGGCCACCCGGCGGGGCTGGGAGCTGCTGCTCTTCCGTGACGACGAGCTGGCGGAGATGACCACGCCGAACGTCGTCCGGCTGACCGGGGCGCCGAGCGTCGCCGAGGCCGCCGCGCTGCGAGGGGCGGGCCCCGGGGCGACGTTGCTGCTGACGAAAAAGGCCTTCACCAGCGTGACCGTCGCCGTCGCCACCACCGGCTGAGCCGGCGCACGGCCACCGATCAGGTGGTGCATGCCTCGGTGTCGCCCGCGCCGAGTGCGACGCGGGCCAGGAGCTGCCTGAGCTGGGTCTGCTCGTCGGCCGACAGGTCACGCATGAGGGTGGCCTCGACGGTGCGCAGCGACATCCGCGCCGTTTCCAGCAGCGCGCGGCCGGCGTCGGTGGCGATGACCTGGCTCTTGCGGCGGTCCTGCGGGTCGGGGCGGCGCGCGGCGAGACCCCGCGCCTCGAGCGCGTCGACGACCGAGGTCATGGCGTTCTTGTCGATGCCGAGGCGCTGACCGAGAGCGAGCTGCGAGGTCGGCGGCTCCGTCGTGACGGCGACCAGCACCTGGTATCCACGCGCGCCGCCCGGCACCCCGGCCACGGCGCCGGCGGCGGTCCGCGAGAAGCCCGCATACATCGCCTGGAGTGACCAGCCCAGCTCGGTCTCGATCCCGGCTGCCCGCCAGTCGATCGGCGTCCGTTCAGTGCTCATGGGCAAAACATTACCTTGACAGGATCGTCCTCAGCAAGGATCGTCCTTCATCAGGAAGATCTAGTAAAGGATGACATCGTGATCACCCCGTTCACCCTGCACGTTCCCGAAACCGACCTCGACGACCTGCGGCAACGGCTGCTGCACACCCGGTGGCCGGGCCGGGAGACCGTGGCGGACACCGCCCAGGGGCCCCAGCTCGCGAAGATCCAGCAGCTCGTCAACCACTGGGCCACCGGTTACGACTGGCGCGCGACGGAGAAACTGCTCAACGACTGGGGACAGTTCACGACCACGATCGACGGCCTCGAGATCCACTTCGTCCATATCAGGTCCGCGGTGCCCGGTGCCCGGCCGCTTCTGCTCACCCATGGCTGGCCGGGGTCGGTGCTCGAGTTCCGGCACGCGATCGGCCCGCTGACCGACCCGGTCGCGCACGGCGGGTCCGCTGTGGACGCCTTCGATCTCGTCATCCCCAGCCTGCCCGGCTTCGGGTTCTCCGGGCACCCCACCGGCACCGGTTGGAACCTGCGCCGGACCGCAGCGGCCTGGGCGGCCCTCATGCGGCGGCTCGGCTACGAGCGGTGGTTCGCCCAGGGCGGCGACCTGGGCGCGGTCGTCACGGCGGAGCTCGCGGCCCTCGAAGCGGAGACGGGAATAGGCCTGGCGGGCATCCACCTGAACATGGCGCTGTTCACGCCGACCGACGACGAGATGCGCGACGCCGACGAGGCGGAACGCACGATGCTCCAGGAAGGCGGCTACTACTGGCAGACGCTGTCGGCCTACTCCCAGCAGATGTCGACGCGGCCCCAGACCATCGGCTACGCCCTCACCGACTCACCGGTCGCGCTGGCCTCGTGGATCTACGCGATGTTCCAGGACGTCGGCGGCACCCATGCCGAGCACGGCGACGCCGAGAAGCTCTTCTCCCTCGACGAGATGCTCGACGACATCATGCTGTACTGGCTGCCCGGCACCGGCGCGTCGGCGGCCCGGATGTACTGGGAGGAGAACCGGCGCCACTGGTCCGCCCCGGGCACGATCGAATCGCCCCTGACCGTCCCGGTGGGTCTCAGCGTCATGCCGGGTGAATACGTGCGCCGCTCCCGCCGCTGGGCCGAGAAGCGCTACCCGAACCTCGTCCTGTTCAACGAGGTCGCCCGCGGTGGGCACTTCGCGCTGCTCGAACAGCCGGAACTCCTGGTCGCCGACATCCGCGAAACCTTCCGAGGCCTGCGGTGAGCTCAGCCGGCGTCGGTCCGGTCCGTGGCGGCGGCGCCTGCCTCCTGCGGCTCGATCTGGGCGAGCCGCTCGCGCAGGGCGCCCGTCACGAACCGGTAGGAGTCACTGCCCAGCACCAGCCGCAGCGGCGCGGGTTCCCGCTCCGCGCTGTCGACGATCGCCGCCGCCATCTTCGCCGGATCACCCAGCGGGGTCCGGCAGCGGTCCTTCGCGCCACGGACCATCGCGGCCGGGGTGCCGTCGTCCGCCGGGAGCGGCGCGGCCAGGCTGAGGCTGTCGAAACGGAATTCCGTACGCGCACCGCCCGGCTCGGCGTCCCTCGCGGTGCCCTCCATGAAACCCTCGACGCCCCATTTCGACGCGTGGTAGAGCGACGCACCGGGATTCGTGGCCTGCCCGCCGTACGACGAGACGACCACGTCGATCCGGCCCAGCTCGGCGAAGGCCCGGTCCACGGTCATGCCTACGCCCGGCAGGTCGGTCACATCGAGGTGCGCGACCCACGGAAGCGAGCCGTACTTCGCCCGGAGGTCGTCGACCGAGCCCGGCCGGCGCACGGTGCCGGCGACCCGGTCCCCGCGCTGCAAGAGTTGCGACGTCATCTCACGGCCGAAGCCGCTGCTGATGCCGGTGATGAACCAGGTGCGTGATGTCATCCTCCGAGTCTGCGCAGCTGACGGCTCTACAGGCAGATCCCCGCTGTCACTACCAATGGCAGGGACAGCCACGGACGTACGGTGAACCCATGGGGTCCCGAAACGCCCTCGGCGAGTTCCTGCGCGCCCGCCGGGAACTCGTCCGGCCCGAGGACGTCGGCCTGCGCACGACCGGCCTCCTCCTGGTCGTGTACCACGCCGCCCCCGGCACCCCCTCCGCCGCCGCCCTCGACAAGCTGGCCGCGACCGCTGTGATTCGTTATGACGAATGATCTGATCAAGGTGGACCGGGTGCGGTCGGCGCAGGAGGCCTCGGTGGTCGAGGGGCTGGGGGCGCGGCTGGTGACAGTGTCGCTGAGTCCCGATCCTCGGTTTGACGACGATCGGACGGTGACGGTTGAGCAGGCCGCGGAGATCGGGCGGGCGCTGCGGCGGGCGAGGCTGGTTGTCGCGATGGATCTGCGGGACGATCCCGGCAGGATCCGGCGGGTCGTGGCGGGTGCCGGGGCGAGCATGGTGCAGCCGATCACCGTGGTGATGCCGCCGGTCGAGGTGCGGGTCGCGTTGCGGGATGCGGGGATCGGGGTCGTCTACGGCGGGATCGAGATCGCCCATGATGACGATCCGGGCTGGGTGTTCGACGGATACGATTCCGTGGCGGAGTTGGATGCCGCGCTCTTTCACGCCGATGTTCTTCCCGAGTATGAGAATTCCTGGGCGTTTCTGCGGGACGAGTCCCCGGAGTTCGAGGAGGAGTTCCAGATCGCGGATCTGAACGAGCTCGCGCGTACGCATCCGATGGTGGTGGGTCTGGATTTTACGCCGGGCAATGTGAAGGAGATCCTGGCGGCGTTGCCCGAGGTGCGTGGTATCGCGCTCACCCTGGCGGACAAGGCGCGCCGGGATGGTGCGCGCTGGCATCGGTATGGCGACGTGGTGCGGGTGCTGCAGGCGTTGTGAGGGGGCCCCATTGATCTTCGTCAGCGGGTAATTTGCTGGGTATGGCGATGTCGAGGCGGGCTCTGCTGACCGGTGCTGCTGGGGGTGCGGTGGCGCTGGCCGCCGGGGCCGGTGGGCGCGTTCCCGCGGTGGTGGGGGAGCTCGAGGAGAAGATTCTCGCGGGGATGCGGCGGTTCGATATTCCCGGTGTCGCGCTCGGGCTGCGGTATCGCGGCGTGGACTACGTGCGGGGTTACGGGGTTGCTGAGGTCGGGAAGCCGGCCATGGTGGACGGTGACACGGTTTTCCGGGTCGGGTCGACGACCAAGACGTTCACCGGCACGGCGGTCATGCGTCTGGTGGAGCGGGGCACGATCGATCTTGACCGTACGGTGCGGAGTTATCTGCCCGGGTTCCGTGACGGGTTTCCCGCGGCGACGGTGCGGCAGGCGCTCAACCACAGTGCCGGGTGGCTCGGGGACTACTTCTACGACACCGGGGCGGACGATCAGGCCCTGGCGCGGTACGTCGGCGCGATGGGGCGGGTGCCGCAGCAGACGCCGCCGGGGAAGGTGTTCGCCTACAACAACGCGGCCCTCGGTGTGGCGGGCCGGCTGGTCGAGGTGGCCGCCGGGGTGCCGTACGAAGAAGCGATCCGGTCTCTGATCACCGGGCCGTTGCGGCTGGACCACAGCAGCTTCTTCCCGGACGACTCCGTGACGGTGGCGATGTCGCACGTGTTCGGGCCGGACGGCACCCAGGTGCCGAGCCTCGGATCGTTCGCGATGCCCCGCAGCATCCATCCGGCGGGCGGGCTGATCTCCAGCGTCCGCGATCAGCTGCGGTGGGCCCGGTTCCACATGGGGGACGGGGGACGCGTGCTGAGCCGCCGGTCGCTGCGGCTCATGCGGTCGCGGCCCGGCCCGGGCGGCGCCCTGTTCGTCGAGCTGGACGGCATGGGGGTGACCTGGATGGTGCGCCCGACCGCCGAGGGCACGAAGGTCATCCAGCACGGCGGTGACTGGGAGGGTCAGCACTCCGGGTTCCTGATGGTGCCGGGGCAGGATTTCGCCCTGACCGTGCTGACCAACTCGGAGACCGGCCCCGACCTGCTCGACGAGCTGTTCGTCGATGACTGGGCCCTGGCGAGGTTCGCGGGCCTGCACAACCTTCCGGCGAAGGTCCGGCCGGAATCCCGGATCGCCGACTACCTCGGCTACTACACGCTGGAGCAGATCGGCTTCGACGGCGCGGCCGTGAGCATCACGCTGGAGGCCGTCGCCGTCGGCGGCGAGCTGAGTTTGCGGTACGAGGGCGAGGAACTGTTCCGGCTGGGCTTCTACCGCAAGGATTTCGTCCGTTTCGCCTTCCCGGACGGCACCTACTCCAACAGCCGCAGCAGCTTCGTCCGCGACCGTCACGACCGGGTCGAGTTCTACCGCTACGGCGGCCGCCTGATGCGCCGCACCGACACCCCGCCGGCAGCCCTGGCGAAGTCCGCTGGAAGCCTGCGCTTCCCGAAGCCGACCCTGCCGTACCCCGTCAGAGGGTGACGACGACCTTCGCCGCGGAGACGCCCTTGCGCTGGATGTCGAGGGCGTGCTGGAAGTCCCCGACACCGTGCCCGACGACGGTGGGCTGCGGCGCGGCGAGGTAGCGGCCCTCGGCGAGGGCCGCCGGGAGGAAGTCGCGGTAGACCGCCGTGCTGACCTCGTTCGTCTTCAGGGAGCTGCCGAAGATGTACTTCGTGCGGACCCCGCGGGACCGGGCGGCGACCTGCAGGGCCACGTTGGAGCCGACGAGCTTCGCGAACACCTTCGCGAAGGCGAAGCGGCCCCCGTCGGCGAGACCTGCGAACGAGACCGGCGGGCTGGCGACGGCCACGACCTTCTGGCCTTCGGCCGCACCGGCGATGCGTACGCAGGCAGGCGCACCCGTGGTCCCGATGGCGACCGCCCCGGAGAACGTCCGCCCGCGCAGGGACGCGACGATGTCCGGCACGACCGTGGGACCGGCGTAGTCGAAGACCTGCACGGCGCCGAGGGACCTCACGTAGTCGAAGTTGCGTGGCGACGCCGTGGCGATGACGTCGTAGCCGGCGGCCGTCGCGAGCTGGACGGCGTTGCTGCCGACGCTCGTCGAGCCACCCCACACCAGCACCGTTTCGCCGGTCGGCGTGGCCCGCGCCGACGGGTGCCGCAGCCCCAGCTGGTCGGTCTGGAACAGCGCGCACGCCGCGGTGGAGACACCCAGCGGCAGGACGGCGGCGTCCTCGTAGGACATGGACTCCGGGATCGGGGCGGCCAGGCGTTCCAGCACGACCGTGTACTGCTGGAAGCCGCCCTCGGCCCCGGTGTTGGTGTCCTTGTCGGTGCCGACCGCGTGGCCGAGCACCCGGTCCCCGGCCCGGAACCGGGTGACCGCCTTGCCGACCTCGACGACCTCGCCCGCGACGTCTGAGCCGAGCACCGTTGGATACTTCAGCCAGTTGTACGTGAGCGTGCCCTCGACCTGGATGATCCATTCGAGCGGGTTGATCGCCACGGCGTGGTTGCGGACGACGATCTGGTCGTCGCCGGGCCGCGGGTACGGCGCGGGCCCGACCTCGAGCCGGGCGTGCTTCGCGTTGATCCAGGCGGCGGTGTTGGTCGGCATGGTCCCGGCTCCCTGCTGAGAAGAGTGAATGCACTTGGTGCAGTCGCCAGTCTGGCACGGGACTGCACCAAGTGCAATGAGCTAGATTGAGACCCATGGCACGGTGGGAACCTGACGCGCAGGGGCGACTGCAACTGGCGGCGCTGGAGCTTTTTCAGGAGCGGGGGTATGCCTCCGTGACGGTCGCCGAGATCGCCGACCGGGCCGGGCTGACCAAGCGCACGTTCTTCAACCACTTCACCGACAAGCGGGAGGTTCTCTTCGCCGGCGCGAAGGATTACGAGGCGGGCATCCTGAAATACCTGGCGGAGGCCGGCGACGACCTCAGCCCCCTCGACGCCGTCCTCGCGGCGCTGACCCGCAGCAGCGAGGATCTCGTACAGTACGGCGACTTCGCCCGCGCCCGGCAGCGGCTCATCGAGTCGTCGATCGAGCTGCGCGAGCGCGACCTGGTCAAGACCGCCTCGCTGACCGCCGCGCTGGCGGACGCGCTGAACGCTCGCGGCGTACCCCTCGGCAGGGCCCGGCTCACCGCCCAGGCCGCCCTCGCCGTCTTCGACACCGCCTATGTCGCATGGATCGGCGAGGGCACCGGGGACCTCGAAACGCTGATGGGTCAGGTGCTCGAGGAGCTACGAGAGGCCGTGCGCTAGACCGGCCACTCGTGGACGGGGATGTTCTCGTGCATCGGCGGCAGGTAGCGGCGCAGCATCTCGTGCAGGGCGGCCTGGCGGTCGAGGTGGCCCTCGCCCTCCAGCTTGTGCAGCGTGTCGACCTGCCAGGTGGCGCCGTTGCGGCCGGTCAGGCAGCGCTGCTCGATGATGCCGAGGAGGCGTTCGCGCTGCTCGCGGCTGACGCCCCACTCCTCGAGGCCCTGGTGGGCCAGCGGCAGCAGCCGGCGCAGAACGAGCTCCGACACCGGGACGTAGCCGAGACCCGGCCAGAAGACCGAGGCCGCGATGCCGTGCCGGGCGCAGGTGTGGAAATTCTCCTCCGCCGCACTGAACGACATCTGGGTCCAGACGGGACGGTCGGCCAGGGCGAGCGCCCGGACCAGGCCGTAGTAGAACGCGCCGTTCGCGACCGTGTCGAGCACCGTCGGGCCGGCCGGCAGGACCCTGTTCTCCACGCGCAGGTGCGGGCGGCCGTTGACCACCGCGTAGATGGGCCTGTTCCAGCGGTAGACCGTGCCGTTGTGCAGGCGCAGCTCGCTGAGGTCCGGGGTGTCGCCGCTCTCCAGGATCTGCTCCGGGTCGTCGTCCGCGCAGATCGGCAGCAGCGCCGGGAAATACCGCACGTTCTCCTCGAAGAGATCGAAGACGGAGGTGATCCAGCGCTCCCCGAACCAGACCCGGGGGCGTACGCCCTGGGCGCGGATCTCCTCCGACCGCGTGTCCGTCGCCTGCTCGAACAGCGGGATCCGGGTCTCGCGCCACAGCTCGCGCCCGAACAGCAGCGGTGAGTTGGCGCCGAGCGCGACCTGCACCCCGGCGACGACCTGAGCGGCGTTCCAGTAGGCCGCGAACTGGTCGGGGCTGACCTGCAGGTGGAACTGGGTACTGGTGCACGCCGCCTCGGGCGCGATCGAGTCGGTGGTGACCGCGAGCCGGTCGACGCCGTCGATCTTGATGTCGAGGTCCTCGCCGCGGGCCGCGAAGATCTGCTCGTTGAGCAGGGCGTAGCGGGGATTCGTCGACAGCGACGCCGCGGTCAGGTGCTCGCGGCGCAGCGTCGGCAGGATGCCGATCATCACCATGTGCGCGCCGGCGTCCCGGGCGTGCTTCTCCGCGTTGTTGAGGCTGGCCCGCAACTCGCGTTCGAGCTCGGCATTGCCGTCCCCGGCGAGCCGGCGCGGCGCCACGTTGATCTCGACGTTGAACTGGCCCAGCTCGGTCTGGAAATCCGGGTCGGCGATCGCGGCCAGCACCTGCGCGTTGCGCATCGCCGGGTCGGCGTTGTCGTCGACGAGGTTGAGCTCGATCTCCATCCCGGTCATCGGCCGCTCGAAATCGAAGCGGGATTCGCGCAGCATCGCGGCGAACACGTCGAGGCTCCGCCGGATCTTCTGCCGGTACTTCGTGCGGTCCTCGCGGGTGAAATCGCGCCGCTCGACCTCTTCGCCCACCTGCGCACCGCCTTTCCCCGAGCCCCGGCCGAACCGGGCTCACACCTATGATGACCGACAGCTGAGTCTGAGGAGACAAACCTTGCGCCGCATACCTGCCCTGTTCGCCACCATCGCAATCGCCGAGGCGGTGAGCTGGGCGTTGTTGCTGACCGGGATGTTCTTCAAGTACGTCGTCGTGCACAACGAGATCGGCGTGAAGATCGCCGGTCCGATCCACGGCGGGATCTTCATGGCGTACCTCGCGGTCACCGCTCTGCAGGCGCGGGCCGGGGGCTGGAAGTGGTGGATGACGCTGGTCGCGCTCGTCTGCTCGATCCCGCCGTTCGCGACGCTCGTCTTTGAGCGCTGGGCGAAGTCGCGCGGGCTGCTCACCGACCGTACGGCGGAAGTGGTCCCATCGTAAGGGAGAAGCACTCCGTAAAGTAACGCACCCTTTACACGGAGGTGACAATACATCGAGACTGATCGTTGTCTTCCGACCGGTAAGGGGAGGTAACGATGCGCAGACTCGTCCGTGCACTCACCACGTCCACGTTGCTCGTGGCCGTGATCGCCGCGCCCGCGGGTGCCAGCGAGAAACAGGCAAGACCGGCGGCCGCCGCCTGGACCACCGCCTGGGCCACCGCGCCCTCGGCCGCGGTGTCCGACGCCGAGCAGGGATACGCCGGCTACTCCATCCGCAACGTCGTGCACACCACGTCCGGCGGCGGCAGCGTGCGGATCCATCTCTCCAACCGCTTCGGTACGCAGCCCGTGCTGATGGGTCACGTCACCGTCGCCGTCTCCGCGCACGCCGGCGGCCGCCGCGACGGCACTGTCGACCGCAGCGACGGCACCGCGGCGCCGGGCACCGTGCGGAACGTGCTGTTCAACGGCAAGGCCGCCCTCACGATCCCCCGGGGTGCCGAGATCGTCAGCGATCCGGTGCGGTTGCGCGTACCCGCCGATCGGGATCTGCTCGTCACGACCTGGACCCCGCAGCCGTCCGGAACCGTCACCTACCACCCGGCGGCCATGCAGGACTCGTTCTTCAGCCGGGGGCCGGCCGATCACGCGGGTGACGAGGCGGCCACCGCGTTCGCCGAGACCACGGGCGTGTGGCACTACGTGAACGGCGTCGACGTCACCGGCGGGCCCGGCACGGTCGTCGCGCTCGGCGACTCCATCACCGACGGTGTCACGTCCACCCGGGGCGCGAACCGGCGCTGGACCGACTATCTGGCCGGACGGCTCGCCGGCAGCCCGGTGCCCGATTACGGCATCGCCAACTCGGGGATCAGCGGCAACCGGGTGCTGCTCGACGCCAACTACCCGAACTACACGATCTACGAGGGCTTCGGTCCCAGCGCGGTCACCCGGCTCAACTTCGACGTGCTCGAACGCGCCGGCGCCCGCTCGGTCATCGTCTTCGAGGGCGTCAACGACATCCAGCAGACCCCGCACCAGACCGACCCGGAGCAGATCATCGCCGGGCTCGCCCAGATCACCGCGCAGGCGCACGCCCGCGGGCTGCGCGTCGTCGGCGCCACGATCATGGCGTTCAAGGGCTGGAACTCGTGGACGCCCGAGCTCGAACGGACCCGCGTCGCCGTCAACACGTGGATCCGGGACGGCGGTGACGGTCAGCTCGACGGGCTCGCCGACTTCGACAAGGCGACCCGGGACGCCGTCGACCCGGCGATCATCGCTCCCGCGTACGACAGCGGTGACCACCTGCACCCCAATGACGCGGGGGACGCGGTCATGGCGGCGGTGGTCCCGCTCTCGCGGCTCTGAGGAGGTAGCGACCGGTCAGCTGATCCAGGCCACCGCCACGGCCAGGACCACGATCAGGCCGAGTACGGCCTGGATCAGCAGGCCCGGACCCAGGTGCGACCACATCGTCGGGACCCAGGGCCGGTACGGCTGCAGCGTCTCCAGATTGATGACCTGCTGCATCTTCACGGGTAGATCCGGGTCCTTCTGCGCCACCGTGCGCACCTGGACGAGGTCGCCGCGGTGCAGCGCCGACTGGGGGAGCTGCCCGTGCATCTCCATCTCGTAGATCTGCCCGAGATCGTCGCGCAGCCGCAGTTCCGTGACGAGATACTCGGGACCCTTCTTCAGATCCTTGAACTTGCGCCGCGCGCCGCCGCCACCGCTGCGCAGCAGGCTGAGCAGCAGCCCGACGATGGACTGCATGACCTTCGCGGTGACGAAGATCGCGATGAGCAGCGGCTGACCGACCCGGACCTCGCGCGTGTACGAGGTTCGATAGCCGAGGAACCGGCCGGTGATGACCGGGCCGGAGTGCCGGAGGATCTGCTCGCGGTACAGCTCGGTGTCATCCATGGGGATCACCTCCAGGGGGTATCCCAATCGTACGGAGCGCGATGTTCTAGCCACAGTGAGTGAATTGGCACCTCATGAAACCTCATCGGCGCTCCACCGTTTCGAGCGATCGTGACCGGGAATCCCACCGGTCCACCGACGCAAGGAACCACCATGAAACTGCCCACGCCCCGAGGCCCCGTCTCCGAAGCCCTGATCAACGCCCTGACCCGGGCCCCGCACGCCATTTCCGCGGGGGATCCGTCGGACGCCGACGACCTGCACCTGGCGCTGTTCGTCTGCTACGAACTGCACTACCGGGGCTGGGACGGCGTCGACGACGCGTGGGAGTGGGAGCCCGGGCTGCTCGGCGTGCGGGCCGCGCTGGAGGCTCTGTTCGAGGCGGATCTGCGGACTCTGGGCGTACCCGTCGCGGTGAAAGACGTGCCCCACGCCCTGATCGACCTCACCCGCGAAGCCGGTGGGCCCTCCCTCTCGGGTTACATCCGTGGCCGCGCCACCCGCGAGCAGTTCCGCGAATTCGCCGCCCACCGCTCGGTCTACCACCTGCGCGAGGCGGACCCCCACACCTTCGCGATCCCCCGGCTCAGCGGCCCGGCCAAGGCCGCCCTCCTCGAGATCCAGATCGACGAGTACGGCGGGGGAGTCCTCAACCGCATGCACCAGGAACTGTTCAAATCCACGATGACAGCCCTCAACCTCGACACCACGTACGGCGCGTACGTCGACCTCGTCCCCGCCGCCACGCTCGCCAACAACAACCTGATGTCGCTGTTCGGCCTGCACCGGCGCTGGCGCGGAGCCCTCCTCGGCCACCTCGCCGCCTACGAGATGACCTCCACCGGCCCCAACCGCAACTACGGCAACGGCCTGCGCCGCCTCGGCGGCTCTGAGGCAGCAACCCGCTTCTACGACGAGCACGTGGAGGCGGACGCGGTCCACGAACAGATCGCCGCCTTCGACATGTGCGGCTCCTTCGCCACCGCGGAGCCTGAACTCGCCGCGGACGTCCTTTTCGGCGCGCGCTGCGTGCTCACGCTCGACGACCGCTGGGCCTCGGACGTTCTGGCCGCCTGGTCGGCCGGCGAATCCTCGCTCCGCGCGGCGTTGTAGCTCTCCGCTTTCTTTGGGGCTGCGGCCGCTTGTTCCTCGGGGCCCGGTCGGGCGATTTGGGCTGCTCGCGTTGTGGCTGGTCACAGCCTTGGCCCAAAGTTATGTGTTTCTTGCTCAGACACGATTGCCTTGCGCTTGACAGCCCTCGGTCCGAGAAGTTGCGCCATCCCGGTCGTCGGCGCAATATTCGGGCTCGTGGCCGCCCGTCGGTAGCGTTCTGGCGACTCTCAGTAACCTGCTGGCTTCCCGTTGTCCGCCTGTGTGTCGCTGTCTGGCTGCACGACGCTGTTACCTCGCGTGCTGTAGTCCGCTGGGGTGTCGCTGTTTACTGGCGTGCTGCTGTCCGCTGGCGTGTCGCTCTTTGACGGAGTGCCGCTGGTTGCTGGCGTGTCGCGGGGTGCCGGCGTCTCGCGGGGTGCCGGCGTGTCGCGGCCGGTTCCGGCTCGGAAGCCGACGGCCTTGTGGGTGCCGTCGCAGAACGGTTTCGACGCGGACTTCCCGCACCGGCACAACGCGACCGTGCCGCGGCCGGGATCGATGACGGCACCATCGGGCGTACGCATGATGAAGTTGCCCCTGATCAGCAACGGCCCGTCCTCGTAGGGCACCACGACCGCCCCGCCGCCACCAGCCGTATCAGTCATGCCCGCACGGATGCCCGCCGCCGCCCCCGCAAAACCCGCACACCCCGGTCCGCGGCCCGATTGTGCCGAAAGTGGCCCGGAACAGGGCGGATCACGGTGAACTTGACCCCGAACGCCTTCCACGGCGGAGCATTCGGGGGTGGGACACCATGACAGGCAGCATTACAAAGTACGTTAAACCCGACAGCGTCCTCGCACGCACGGCCTGGGAAATGCTCCAATCCCACGCCGGCGGCCAAGGCCCGCACGACGGCATCACCATCTGCCCGATCTGCGGCGAACGCCTCCCCTGCACCGCAGGCCGAGCCGCCGCCGA
>NZ_BOQP01000010.1 GCF_018332715.1 Winogradskya consettensis
GGCCCGAGCCGGCGGCCCGAGTCGGCGGCCATTCGCCGGGCGCTACGAGGAGGCGCTGATCGAGATGGTTCGGTAGGCGGTGGTGTCGCCGGAGCGGTAGAGGCTGATGGTGACGCGTTCGTCGCCGGGGATGGTGAGGGTTTCGCGCCAGGTGCCGGCGGCCGACGCGGTGATCGTGCGGCTGGCTTTGGTGCTGGCGGCGACCGGGTTGACGGTGACCTTGTAGGGGGCGTCCTCGTCGAGGAGGCCGGAGGCTGAGACGACGACCGTGCGGTTGCCGTCGGAGGCCACTGCGCCGGCGGGCTCGGCGGACAGGGCTGTGACGGTGGTTTTGTAGGTCTCGCGGGAGGTGTGGAACGAGAGCCAGCTGGCGCCGCCGAGGATGGCCGCCACCAGCAGCAATGGCAGGGACTGCTTGATGAGGCGGTTGCGCTTCACCCTGTACTCGGCGGCGAGCCGTTCCTCGGTGGTCGGCGGAACGACCTGCATGACGATGGTATGAGCCTCCGTCATCGTCGGCTCGGCCGCCACAACGCGCGGCCGTGGCGAATTACCGGCCGCGCCGCCGCCCGCGGAGCCGGCAGCCGCAGCGCCGGAACTCGCATGCCCGGAACTCGCATGCCCGGAACTCGCATGCCCGGAACTCGCAAGCTCGGAAGCTGCGGAGCCGGAGCCGGAAGTCGCGCGGCCTGACGAGCCGGGGCCTGACGAGTCGCGGCCGGCCGAGTCGGGGCCTGACGAGCCGGGTGTAATGGGGGAGCCCGCAGGGGAGCGGGACGGGATGAGGGCGGCGATCAGCGCCGCGATCGTCACGCCGGCGGTGGCCGCGGTCCAGGTGACGCGGTCGAGGGGCAGGCGGCACAGGTAGATGACGAGGCCGGCGATGACCAGGACCGCCATGCTCAGGGCGGGGGCGAGGGTGACGCGTTCGACCACGGTGAGCGTACGGTCGCGAAGTAGTGCTCCGGTGAGAGCTGTGCCGGGCAGGACCAGGCCGAGCAGCAGGCCGCCGATGATGGGCAGTGGCTGGGGGCCGAGCAGCACGGCCAGCGCCGACAGCGTGGTGGCGGCCCAGACGATGCGGGTCAGCAGGGGGTTCATCCTCCCACTCCCATCCGGTAGACGCGGACGGTGCCGTTGTCGTAGAGCCGGTCGACGCCGGTGAGGGTGTCGAACTTGCCGAGCTGGGTGGCGGTCAGCGGGGAGGTGATGTTGCCCGCGTGCGGGTCGTTCTCGAAGTACGCCTCGCCCTCCGGCAACTGTTCGCCGAGCCGCTTGTCGACGACCAGGTACTGGATGTACAGGTCGTTGACGAGCTGATCCTCGGTCAGGCCCCACTCGTCGGCGTAGTACAGCGGGCCGACCTCGCGGACCGGGTCCTGCCGGCCGTACGTGGAGGCCAGGGATACCGAGGTGACGTCGCCGCCCACCCGGTTGTCGTGGCCGAGCGAGTCACGTTCCCAGTCGGCGGCGTCCACCCCGTACGCGTCGACCGATCTTTCGAAGCCGCCCGCCAGATACGGTCCCGGCAGGATGGAGCCGATCGGGGGCCAGCCACCGGCCCGCGCGCCGATCATCAGTACGGTGATCATCAGGGAGCCCGCGGCGACCCGGCTGTAGAGGTTCCAGCCGCCCGGCGCGATCACGTCGATCGCCGGTGGGGAAGCCCGCCAGCGATGCCCGTCCGCGTCCTTGGCCGGGATGATCTGCACCCCGCGGACCAGGGCGATGGCGGCCAGGATCGAGATCGGCACGTACGTGAACGTCGACAGCCGCGCCGCGATCTCCGGCCCGTTCTGCCCGAGGAACCGCGCCCCGTTCCCGGCGAAGAAGATCGCGCCGCCGACCGCCGCCGCCCAGCGCCACGCATCCCGGTCGCTGCGCTGGAACATGTCGCGCAGCAGCGCCACGTACAGCACGAAGAGCCCGAGCAGCCCGAGCCCCTGCACGATCAGCTGCCCGAAACTGATGGCCGCCGTCGTCGAGGACGCCTCGGACGTACCGCTGATCAGGTTGTTGACCGTGTCGATCACCTGGTCGACCGGCGCCTCGAGATAGCTCACGACGTCCCGCGCCACGAACAGCACCCACGCCAGCACGATCACCAGGTCCACACCCGGCAGCACCAGCGCACTCCACCGCCGCGGCCGCTGCACCACCAGCTCGACCACCGCCAGCAGCGTCAGCGTCAGCACCAGCGCGAACGCGGTCACGTGGTGGCTCACCGTGCAGACACCCATGGAAAGAACGGCAAGAACGACGAACGGCCAGCCGCCCTCCGTACGCCACCGGCGCGTCGCCCAGACCGCGAGCATGAAGAACGGCAGCGCCGCCGTCTGGTAGAGAAACATCGAATTGAAGAACAGATAATGCAAAGCTGTCGCGTACGTCGCACAGGCGACCCCCGCAACCGCAGGCGAATTACTGGCCCGCAGCACCGCGGCGAACAACACCGCCACGAACACCAGGTGCGCGATCCCGGCGACAATGACCCCCGAAGCGGTCACCGGCAGCCCGGTCATGGACGTCAGCGCCGCCCCCATCTCGGCCAGCCCCGGAAAATGCACGGCGGGCGGCAGCGCCGGATTCGGCTGGAACAGCTCCCCCGACTGCACGATCACGGTCGTCGCCAACCAGTGCTGCAATTCGTCCGGGAACCGGAACTGGTCCGGGCTGTACATCCACTTCAGCAGATACTGATTCAGCGCCAGCCCCATGACCAGCACAAACGACTCAGCCACCCCGGCCATCCGCCGGCTCAGCAACCGCACGACCACAGGCGTGAAAACAACCACCTGCCCGATCCAGTACGCATACTGGGCGTTACCCGTCCCGATCCGCCCCCCGGCGTACCCCAGGGCAATCATGAGCACACCCAAAGCCGAAATGGTGAGTACGGCCGGAGCGTGCCCAAAATCAAGCGGCTCCCGCCGCGGCCTCGCAGGACGCGGCGCCCGCCCAGGATCACGCGGCGCAGGCACCTTCGTCCGCTGCCCGTCCTTACGCCCATGCACGATAGGAATCAGCGCAGTCACGGCGCTGTCCTTCTCACCCGCGCCGGCCTTCACCCCACTGATGACCTGAGTCTCATCCGCAGCAGGCAGCCTGATGACCTGAGTCCGCTCAGCCCCGCCCAGCTCACCCCTCCGCAGCGCACCCTTGTCCGGCTCGGCTCCGTTCGCCGCGGCTTTGGACGGCCCGGCTCCGTTTGGCCCGGCTCCGTCCGGCGTGGTTTTGGGCGGCGTGGTTTTGGGCGGCGTGGTTTTGGGCGGCGTGGTTTTGGGTGGCGCGGTTTTGGGTGGCGTGGTCGTCGTCCGGTTGGGGAGCTCGATGATCTGGGTACGCTCGGCGTCGCCGCTCTCCACCTTGATGGCCGGGATGACCTGGGTCGCGTCGACGAGCGGCGAGGCCTCCGGCAACCGGATAACCTGCGTGGCCTCGGCATCCTCCGCGGCACCCAGCTCTGCAGCCGGGAGATCCTTGCGCGGGCGATCCTGGGCCGGTAGATCCTGGGCCGGTAGATCCTTGGGCGGGTGATTCCTGGGCGGGAGCTTGATGATCGCGGTGGCATCAGGGTCAACCTGAGCTTCACGCTTGCCCGTGTCGACCTCTACCTCACCCTGAGATCCGCCCCGCGCGGGCACCTCATCCCGCGGCGCCTCGGCACCGACAACAGACGGCTTGCCCCTGACCCCAGCCATCCCACTGCTGGTTGGCCCGCTGCTGCTCGGCCCGTTGGCGCCCGGCCCGCTGCTGCTAGGCCTGCTGCTAGGCCCGCTGCTGCTAGACCCGCTACTGCTCGGCCCGCTGCCAGTTGGCCCGCCGATGGTCGGCCCGCTGCCATTCGGTCGGCTATCGGTTGGCTCGCTGCCGGTTGGCTCGCTGCCGGTCGGTCCGGTGGCACGGGGCCAAGAGCCAGGCGTTGCACCGCGCGGCGTCTCGGTGGAGGTCTTTGGTGTGGATGGGGGAGCTGGTGTGGATGGCGGAGGGGTGACTGGCTGCTCTGTGGCTTTTGAACCGTTGCTGGCAGTCGCCTCGGTGATCCGCCCCCGGTGCCCGTCATCCGGCTTATCGGACGAATTCATCTTTGATGGGGCAGGCTCGATAGGCGCTTCGGCGCCCTGGATCGACGTCATCGGCGCCGCAGGCCGCAAGGTTGGCTCAGCTACTCCCGACGCTGGCTCAGCCACTCCCGAAGTCGGTTCAGCAGCAGACCCAGCGCCCCCTGCAGCGCCTGAGCCATCCTGAATGTCCGGCACCACGCCCGGCACCACGCCCGGCACCACGCCCGGCACTACGCCCGGCACCACGCCCGGCACCACGCCCGGCACCACGCCCGGCACTGCGCCTGAAGCCGCAGGCTGGCCGGGCTGGTCGTCTGAACGATCGTCGGCGGAGCTCACCATGGAACGGCCGCTCTCCCCGGGGGCGGTGGGGGAGCGGTCTGCGGGAGACCGATCATTTGCCACATATGCACCGAGAATGCCCCGTTTCTCGGGTGATTGTCCGGTGAACTGCACGATCAGCGGCTGCCCCGGAGCTTGGCGCGGGCGGCGCGCCGGCCCTTCAGGTAGGCGCGGGGCCCGGCCAGCATCCCTCGTCGGTTGGCGCCGAGGAGTTCGCGGGGGAAGTCTTCCTGCAGCGTCGAGACGCGGAGGCTGTCCTTGCTGGTGAGGTCCCTGAGGGCGCCGGGGGCCAGCTTGAGCAGCGGCCAGAGCAGCGACGGGCGGGAGAGCAGCAGGCTGGTGTACGCGGCTGTGAGGCCGGCGCCGTACCCGATCATCTGTTTGCGGAGGCCTTCGAAGTCGCGGCGGTGGTAGTGATGGGTGACCGCGGTGGGCTGGTAGACGATGGTGCCGCCGCCGAGCAGGACCTGGGTGAAGGCGAGGGTGTCCTCGGAGCCCATGGCGGGGGTGCCGGCGCCGAGGGCGGTGTCCCAGCCGCCGGCGCGTTCGATGACGCCGGGGCGGAACGTCATGTTCGCGCCGGTGCCGAACGGGGGCAGCGGGTAGAGCGGGCTCTGGATGTGGGCGGTTGCCGGGCTGAAGACGTCGGGTTTGAAGCCGCGGCCCTTGCTGTGACCGCCGAACTGCTCGAACCAGAGCTGGGCCTGGGTCTCGAGTTCGGCGGGGACGATCACGCCGGATACGACGTCCGCGGAGGGGTGTTCGTGCAGGGCGCGGGCGATCTCGGCGAGCCAGTTCGGGTCGGCGTACTCGTCGTCGTCGATCCAGGCGATGATCTCGCCGGCGGCGGCGGCCTGGGCGGCGTTGCGGGCGAACGACAGGCCGGCCTTGGGTTCCTTGAGATAGCTGACCGGGCCGCGGCGGGCGGCCGAGCTGACCACTTCGGCGGTCGCGTCGGTGACCGGGGCGTTGTCGACGACGAGGATCCTGAAGTCGGGGTAGTCCTGGGCGAGCAGGCTGTCGAGGCAGCGGGCCAGGGCGCCGGGGCGTTCGCGGGTGCAGACCACGATCGTGATCGGCTGGGCGGTGGCGAGGGCTTCGCGGCGGCCGGCGAGGAAGGCCGGTTCGCCGTCCGGGACGATGCCGTCGGTGGGCACGGTCGCGAGGCCGCGTTCCCGCAGGCGCGGTGCCAGCTCTTTGTCCAGGGCGGCGGCCAGGACGGCCGGTTCCAGCCCTTCTGTGGGTACGTGGACCAGCGCCGTCCCCAGCGGTTCGCTGAACAGGCGTACGAGGATCCACGCCTGCAGCACCCGCCGTCCGTCCGCTGCGATGGCGGGTACGGGGGCCAGCGGCTGGGCCAGGTCGATGTCCAGGACGACGGCGGGCAGCTCGCCGGCGCCGGTGCTCAGCGTCGGCGCGGTGAGCGGGGTCTCCGCCGTCATCGGGTGGCCTCCGCGGTGACACGCTGCGGCGTACGGCGGGCGGCGACCGTTTCGACGACGCCTCCCCAGCCGGCGGCAGCGACACCGGCGATCACGCCGCCGGCCTTGAGGGCGTGCCCGACCCCCTTGCCGCGCGCCGCGGCACCGAGGTTGCGCACCACGGCTCTGGGCAGCGAGCGCAGGTAGTCACGTTCGGAGCCGAGGCTCTCGGAGCCGTCGAGCAGCCCGGCCATCGCGACCTTGCCCCGGCCCTCGGCGTAGCAGCGGCGGATGAAGAAGCCGAAGGTCGAGCGGCCGGCGGGGACCTCGTGGCGGATGACGGCGTCCGGGACGTACATCCAGTGGCCGCCGCCGAGGGCGCTCATGCGCAGGCACAGCTCGGTGTCCTCGGGGCGGTTCTGGTTGCCGAGCTTGCCGAAGCCGACCCGGAAACCGCCGACGGCGAGGAACGTCTCGCGGCGCACGATCATGCCGGCCGACCAGACGTTGCGGATCTTCGACACCGTGGTCGGCATGCCGGAGTAGGAGCCGCCGACGGCCCAGAGGAACTCCTCGGGCATCCAGCGCGGCTCGCCGGTCTGCCAGTCGGGGCAGATGCCGCCGCCCGCACCGACGACGGTGGGGTCGCTGAACGGCGCGATCAGGTTGCCCAGCCACTCGGGGCCCATGCTCACATCGTCGTCCACGAACGCGATCAGCGAGGTCGAAGTGTGGAAAGCGCCCGTGTTGCGGTTGCCGGAGACGCCCTGGGTGTAGAGGTTCTCGAGCACCGTGACGCCGCTCAGATCCCGGCGCGCCCGGCGGTAGAGCTCCGGGTTGTGGTCCACCACGACGACGATCTCGGCCGGCGTGTAGGTCTGCGACTTGGCGGCCGCGACCGCGCGGACGATCGACGGCCAGCGCTTCTCGGTGTGGGTCGGGATGACGATGCTGACGGCGGGGCGGGGGGTGGATTCCACGCTGGGTGTGCTCCTCGGGCGGGGTGGGCCGTGGCCGCGTGACCGTGGGGGTCACGGGCCGGCCGGGGTCGTGCCGGGGGTGGTGCCGCTGGGGTGGTGGCTCGGGGTGAGAGGTCGCCCGTGCGGCCGGAGGTGGGTCGGCCGGGCGATCCGGGCCCGGGGAGTCGGGCCGGGCTGAGCTGGGCTCAGTCCTCGCTACCGGTGCGGGTCTGGATGGCGCGGATGTCGTCGGTGCGGCGGGTGCCGACGTCGTCGCGGCGGTTGGTGCGGTCGTCGTCGCGGCGCAGGCCGCGGTTGATGCTGGCGACGTGCTGGCGCGGGTCACCGGCGGGGCCGACACCGGCCGCGGGCGGGCGGTTGACGACCTTGCCGGCCGAGGGCGCGGAGCTGAGGGTGCGGGCCGACGCGGCGTTGGCCGCCGACGGGTGCTGGTGCACGACCACGCCGCCCGGGCGGGCGCCGGTGTGGCGCATCCGCTTCATCCGGCCGTACTCGCTGAAGATGGTCCGCAGCACCCGGAAGCCGTCGCGGAACGTGTTGAGGTTGCTCGCCCCGTGGATGCGGGCGTGCTCGACGCTGCCGACCTCGCCGACCTTCATGCCGTCGGCGGCGGCGCGGATGTTGATCATCGTTTCGATCTCGAAGCCGTCGCCCCAGAGCTTCGAGCCGTCGTTGGGCCGCGGCAGCGCGGTGTCCGGCAGGTCCAGGGTCGGTACGACCCGGGCCCAGAACGCGTTGTAGCCGTAGCAGAGGTCGGTGAAGCGGGTCCCGAACAGCACGTTCACGACCAGGTTCAGCCCGTCGTTGCCGAGTTTGCGCAGCGCGGTGATGTCGTGGCTGAAGCCGCCGTGCGAGAAGCGCGAGCCCTTGACGAAGTCGGCGCCGTCGACGAGCTGGGCGACGAACAGCGGGATCTCGCCCGGGTCGGTCGACCCGTCGGCGTCGATCATCACGATGATGTCGCTGGTGCAGGCCGCGAAACCGCAGGCCAGCGCGTTGCCCTTGCCGGTGCGGGACTGGTGCACGATCTTGGCGTCCGGGCGCAGCTGCAGGGCCACCTCGACGGTCCGGTCCACCGAGCCGCCGTCCACCACGATCACCTCGTCGATCCCCTCAGGGAGCTTGGCGAACACGTGGGGCAGGTTCCGTTCCTCGTTGAGGGTCGGAATCACGACGCTTACGGTCGGTGACAATGTGTTGTCACGCTCTGTGTTGCCAGAGGCTGGGGGGAGCTGCATGTCGTTCCCTTCGGGGGCGGCAGAAGCGACGGATTCAATGATTCCCGGGAGCGGGAATCCGGGTCGCCGGCGTCTGTCGCCAAATCTACCAACACGCTACGTAGCGTCAACTAACCAAAGGGCCGGGTAGTCGATATCCATGCGGGCACCTCTGACCAATCGGCTGAGCTGCGACTATGCGCACAGGCAACAAGATCACCCTTCTGTCCCACCAGTCACGTTGCGTAATGGACATCGAGGCATTCGCGGGCACGGAATGCGGATCAGAGACAATTCCGGAATTGCAATACCGTCGAGGTACGCACATCGCATTCTCGCGATGTCCGACATGTCTCGGTGATGTGTGTCACTCTCAGTGTTGTCACCGTGCGTATAAGCGACGGTTGCAGGATGGTTGTTGCGGCGTGGGAACGGTGAGCGGGGCCGTCTATGCCTAGGCTGTGGACATGCGAAGTGACCGTCCGCTGCGCGCGGGTGCGGTGCCATCGGCACGTTGGGTGATCCGGTGACCGCCCCCGGAGCGCTCTGTGTCTGCGGCCATCAGCACGCCGCCCACGAGCACTACCGCGCCGGCACGGAATGCACCCGCTGCGGCCCGCAGTCCTGCCCCCGTTTCCGCCGCCGGACCTGGTGGCGCCGCAACGCCTGAGCGCGCAGGCAGAATGCCGGGCCGGTGTACGGGCGCCGCGGCGCCTGAGCGCGCCGGCAGAACGCCGGGCCGGTGTACTGGCGCCGCGGCGCCTGAGTGGGCCGGGCAGAACGCCGGTCGGTTGTGGCGGCGCTGCCGCGTGGGACCGCATCGCAGGAATGCCGGGCGGGCGTGGGGGTAAGGCGGTGCGGGCGCATCCGGCGGCGGGCCCGCGGGATCGCGAATGCCTACTTGATCTGTAGGCTAAGTGTGGGGGCCTGCCCCGCAGCCCGGCCGACAAGGGGGATCCTCATGCCGTTGCCCGACTTCCTCATCGCCGGTGTGCCCAAGGCGGGGACGACGGCGCTGCACGCCGCGCTCGTCCGGCACCCCGGGCTGTTCCTGCCGGCGGTCAAGGAGCCGAAGTTCTTCCTCTCCGACGGCCGGCCGCCGGCGACGGGTGGCCCGGGCGACGTGCAGACCTACCAGGAGCACGTCTGGCGCCGCGCCGACTACGAGAAGCTGTTCGAGCCGGCGCCTGCGGGTGCGCTGCTGGGCGAGGCCACCCCCTTCTATCTGTACGACCACGCGGCGCACGACCGCATCCACGCCCTCGTGCCGGACGCGAAGCTGATCCTGCTGCTGCGCGACCCCGTCGACCGGGCGCATTCCAACTGGACGCATCTGTGGAACGCGGGTCTGGAGCCGGAGGCCGACTTCCTCACCGCCTGCCGGGCCGAGGAGTCGCGCCGGGCCGCCGGGTGGGCGGACTTCTGGCACTACGTGAGTCTCGGCCTGTACGGGCGCCAGGTCCAGCATCTCTACAAGGTGTTCGACCGCGAGCAGGTCCTGCTGCTGCGCTACCGCGATCTGAAGGACGCCCCGGCCGCCACCCTGGACCGGGTTTGCGCGTTCCTCGGGGCGCCGACCGGGGTGCTCCGCGAGATCCCCAAGGAGAACGTCAACCGGCACCTGGTCGAGGACAACACCGTCAACACCGTGCTGCGGGGCCTGTTGCGGGCGGGCGGGGGCTTCGGTCACCGGTTCCCCGTGCCGCTGCGGCTCGCAGCCCGGGGACCGCTGCTGACATTGCTGCACCGCAAGCACGGCAAGCGCCCGGTGACGACGCCGGAGGAACGCGCCGCGCTGCTGCCGCTGTTCGCCGAGGACATCGCGCTGCTGCAGGACGTGACGGGGGAGCGCTACGACGACTGGCTCTCGGTCGACCGCCACGCCGGCGCGAAGTAGGGCCCGAACCGTGGGAATACCCTCCCGGGTAATCCCTATCTTCCCCATAGATGTTGCAAACTTGGGCGGATACCCTTCGCTGTGCCGACGTCGCCACGAAACGGAGCCGCTTTGTCCCACGGAACTCAGACTCTGTCGCTGCCTCGCTGGGAAGACTCGACCGTGGTGGTCGAACCGCCCGGTGACGAACCGGGAGCATGGGCGGGCGCACCGTCAGCTGTCGTCGCCGACGGTTACATCTATCTCGCCTACCGGCTGCGGTTGCCGATCGGTGAGGGACGCGGCATCTCCAACGTCGTCGCCCGCTCGTCGGACGGGGTCACGTTCGAGGTCGTCGCGGAGGTGACCAAGGACCAGTTCGGTGCGGAGTCGCTGGAGCGGCCCGCTCTCGTGCGTACGCCGGAAGGTCGCTGGCGTCTCTACGTCAGTGCCGCCACCCCCGGCACCAAGCACTGGCGCGTGGATCTGGTCGAGGCCGCGACCCCCGAAGGCCTGTCGACCGCGCCGGCCGTCACCGTCCTCGCCGGCGACGACACGATCGGGGTCAAGGACCCGGTCCTGCACCACGACGCGTACGGCTGGCATCTCTGGGCCTCGGTCCACCCGCTCGAGTCCTGGGACGACGCCGACCGGATGACCACGCGATATGCCACCAGCCCCGACGGCGTCGCCTGGACGTGGCGCGGCACCGCCCTCGCCGGCCGCCCGGGCCGGTGGGACGCGCGCGGGGTGCGCTTCTCCTCGGTGACCGTCGACGGCGACACGATCGTCGCGGCGTACGACGGCCGCGCGACCGCGGGGGAGAACTGGGAGGAGCGCACCGGCGTAGCCCGCGGTGCCCGGCTCGCGGACGGCACGTTCGGCGAGTTCACCGCCGCCGACGGTGAGCCGGTGGGCAGCCCGCACGCCCCCAACGGCCTGCGGTACCTGACCGGCGTCACCCTCCCGGACGGCCGCACCCGGCTCTACTACGAGGCGACCCGCGCGGACGGCGCGCACGACCTGCGTACTGAGATCGCGTAATAGGGGATCGCGTAATTGAGAGCCCGGTCACGATGCCCGCCCCCGCATGACGGACCGTGATCGACTTCGCCTAGCGTCATCAGCACGAAACATTCGGCCTGCTGGCCTCCGCCACCAAAATCGGCGGGTTTCAGCCGGCGGGCCGTCATGGCGGAACCCCTCCCACAAGGAGGAGTTCCGCCATGTCTACTTTCAGTGACTTTTCGACGTCACTGTGTGGCGTTCGCCGATGGCATCGCCTATAACGTTCGTGGGACGCCGGTTCAACGCAGCGTCACCGATGCCCGGCCTTGGCCGATTCATGTGATCTCTCTGCCAGTGTCAGGTTGCGCGCGCTGACTTGTCCACTGTGCACGGTTCACAGCAAGGTGGTCCCGCCCGGACCCCGCACGCCGTAAGGAGCACCACCCCCGATGCAGGACTTCAGGGATCTCGCGCCGGCCATCGTCCGCCGGCGCCTTGTCGTCGAGGGTTACCCGGCGTTCACCATCACCGCCGGCCACATCACGGCCTACCTCCGCAAACTCTCCGAGGTCACGGACATGGTGACGCTGATCGAGCCGGTGACCCACCGCAGTGACCGGTACGGCTGGGCCGGCTGGATCCACTGGGAGACCTCGGGCGCGCACTTCTACGCCTGGGAACAACCGCTCGCGTTCTTCAGCGTCGACGTCTACACCTGCAAGGACTTCGACCCGGACGCGGTGCTCAGCTTCACCCGCGACTTCTTCGGGGCCACCGAGATCACCGGCAAGGAATTCTGAGCCGGTGACCACGACGGACGACACCCGCTACGACCTCACCGCCGCCGAGATCTGGCGGATCACCACCGAGTTCCTCGCCGCACACCCCGGCCGGGGCCGCTTCGTCTCGGCCGTGGTCGGCCCCGCGACCCCGCTCGCCGGCGTCGGGCGCACCCTGGAACGCCACGTGTTCGAGGACGCGTTCGGCAACGACGCCAAGGTCATGGCCGCGGAGTACGGCGCGTACGAGCACAACAGCCTGTTCTTCGTCGCCCTGGACCGCAGGCACGGCGTGCCCGCCGGCGTCGCCCGGATGATCGAGAGCACCGGCCCCGGCGTGAAGACCCTCGACGACGCCCCGGCGTGCATCGGCGTACCCCTGGACAAGATTCTGGCGGCCCACGGCATGGACGGCGGCACGGTCTGGGACTGCGCCACGCTCGCGGTCCTGCCCGAGTACCGCGGCCCGCGCTCGGCGCTGCTGGTCAGCTCGCTGATGTACCGGACGTTCCTGGTCATCGGGGCGCGACGCGGTGTGCGGCACGCGGTGTCGATGCTCGACCGCGGAGCGTACAAAGGGATCGGTCTGCTCGGCACCCCGCTGGAGCCGCTCGCGGGGTCGGGCCCGTTCGAATATCTCGGCTCGGGCGAGAACCGGGCCGTCTACATGGACTTCCCGCGCATCGCACCCACGGTGACCAGGCACGCGGCTCGTCTGCGCGCGGCGGCCCGGCCCGGTCCCGCCGTGCTGCGCCGCGGTGGCCTGCGCCGGCTGCTGACCGCGCGCCTGGCCGCCGCGGCGTCCCTGCGGGTCGGCACCGGCAAGGACCTGGACCAGCTCATCCTCGTGCCGGAGCCACTCGGCGTGAGTGTGACGCCTCACCGTGACGTTTGTGCTGGGTGAGCCTCGGGTAGGAAGCCTGGACCGGAGATCAGGGCGGGTCCCCGGGTGACACGAGGGGGATCGATGCGGATGCTGGGCGGGCGGTACCGGCTCGAACAGCGCATCGGCATCGGTGGCATGGCCGAGGTGTGGCGCGGCCACGACGACGTCCTCGACCGCCCGGTGGCCGTCAAGATCATGGCCCCGGCGATGTCGGGCACCCTGGGCGAGATCACCAGCATCGATCTCGTACGCACGGAGGCCCGCTCCGCCGCCCGCCTGGCCCACCCCAACGTGGCGGGCGTCCACGACTTCGGCACCTCCCCGGCCCCCGACCGCGAGGTCCCCTACATCGTGATGGAGCTCGTCGACGGCCAGACCCTCAGCGAGCACCTGGCCGCCGGCCCCCTGGACTGGCGCATCGCCGTCCGCGTCTGCGCGGAGGTCGCCGCGGCCCTCGCCGCCGCCCACGCCCAGCACGTCGTGCACCGCGACATCAAGCCGTCGAACATCATGCTCACCCCGTCGGGCGCCAAGGTCCTCGACTTCGGCATCGCCGCCGCCGCGGGCAGCCACGACCCCGACCCGGACGCCCCGGTCATGGGCACCCCCGCCTACGTCGCCCCGGAACGCTTCCAGGGCCTGCCCGCCACCCCGTCCTCGGACATGTACTCCCTGGGCGTCCTGCTCTACCACTGCCTCTCCGGCCGCCTCCCCTGGCATGCGGAATCGGGTACAGCCCTCATCTACGCCCAGCGCTACCGCGACCCCGACCCCCTGCCCCCCATCGAAGGCCTCGCCCCCGAAGTCCTCGACCTCTGCTCCCGCTGCCTCGACAAGGACCCCGCCGAACGCCCCACGGCCCTCGTCGCAGCCCTCCTCCTCGC
The DNA here is from genome assembly GCF_018332715.1 of Winogradskya consettensis. GTDB lineage: Bacteria > Actinomycetota > Actinomycetes > Mycobacteriales > Micromonosporaceae > Actinoplanes > Actinoplanes consettensis. The sequence goes on from NZ_BOQP01000010.1 coordinate 13,458, forward strand.
CGAAGCCGTCGACGCCCGCGTCTACGTCCCCCTCATGGAGATCGGCACCCGCCCACCCCGCCCCGAAATCTCCACCTGGGACAGACGAGCAGCCGAAGCCCCCACCGACATGGCCGTCGCCCCCGCCGAGCCGCCGTCGCCCTCGCCTGCCGCGCTCTCGCCCTCGCCCGCCGAGCCGGCTGCGGCAGACCTTGATGACGTGCCGGTCATGGACCCCACGACCGGTTCGCACAGCCCGTCTGGCTCGCACAGCCCGTCTGGCTCGCACAGCCCGTCTGGCTCGCACAGCCCGTCTGGCTCGCATAACCCGGCTGGCTCGCACGGTCCGGTCGATTCCGACAGCCCGGCGGGTGGGCACGGCTCTGCCGGTCCGCAGGACCCGGCCGGTTCGCACGGGTCATCGTGCAGCGCGGTGCGGCCCGTCTCGGGCGGCCCGTCGGTCACCCACCGGCCCGGCGGCCGGCACCGCGCCTGACGGGGGCATCGCGCCTGACGGGGGCATCGCGCCTGACGGGGGCATCGCGCCTGACGGGGGCATCGCGCCTGACGGGGGCATCGCGCCTGACGGGGGCATCGCGCCTGACGGCGGCATCGCGCCTGACGGCGGCATCGCGCCCGGTGTTGCTTGCAGGCCCGCTGCCTACAGGCAGGTTCCGTCCGACAAGGTGCCGGTGACCGTGAGGGCGACCCGGTCCGGACTCCCGGCCCACTGGCCCACCAGGCAGGTCGTGCCGAACCGCACTGCGAACGCCTCGCCGCCGCGAACCGTGACGCCCGGGTAACCCAGGTCGGCCAGTACCGTCGTCGCGTCGCCGAGGTCCCGGCCGCCGGACGCGGTGAACCGTTGCTCGATCCCGCTCCGGATCCGGGTCGCCGCCGCCCGGGCCGCAGTCGTGTCGGCGGACTCCACGACCGGTAGGCGGCAGGAATCGCGCTGCGCGTCGTCGCAGGATCGCTCGTCGCCCACGATGAAGAAGCACGAGCCCGTCCTGCTGTCCCCAGATGTCTCCCCGTCGGGTTATTCAAGGAAATACGCCATCGCGGACAGCGTCACCGCCGCCGTCAGCAGCACGACGCCGGCCGCGGCGATCCTCGGTTGCACGCCGTCAAGGTAATGCCTGACCTGCGGTTCCGCCCCGCACCTGATGGGGGAGGGGCGGGGCGGAACCGGGGGTCAGGCGCTGCGAAGGGCTCAGCCGCTGCGGGGGACGATGACGACGGGGCGGCGGGCGCGGCGGACGAGGCGGGTGGAGACGCCGCCGAGGAAGACACGGCGGGTGGGGCCGTAGCCTCGGGAGCCGCAGAAGAGGACGTCGATGTCGTCGAGTTCGGCGAGTTGGTCGACGACGTCGCCGGTGCGGATCTCCCAGTCGGCGGTGGTTTCGCGGACCGAGGAGGCGGCCCGGGTGAGGGACAGTTCGTAGGTTTCGCGGGCGGTGTCGCGGAAGGCGTGCTCGGCGTCCTGGCCGACCAGGAACGGCAGGGTGGCGTCGGCGTCGGCGACGACCGTGTAGAGCCGCAGGGGGGTCCTGGTCCGGGAGGCCAGGGAGGCTGCCGTGTCCAGGGCGGCGCGGCCGTCGAGGGTGTCGACGTAGGCCACGCCGATGCGGCCGAGGGTGCCGGGCGGGCGTTGCATCCCGGCGGGTGCCACGGCGATCGGGCAGATGCTGCCGGCCAGGAGGCGGTCGGCGGTGCTGCCTGCGAAGAGGCGATGGCGGGGGCCCGCACGACCGGAGCCGACCACGATCGTCTGTGCGCCCAGCTCCTCGGCGAGATCGTGCAGGCCGTGCGCGGCCGACGTCGACGCCACGGTGCGGTATTCCACAGCCGGGCCGGTTGCGGGGATGCCCAGGCCGGTCAGGACCGCGCGGGCGCCGTCGAGGACGGATCGGGCCGCCTCGTGCCGGGAGGCGATCCACTCCGCGTCGACCCGGCCCGAGCCGAGTGCCGCGGGTGCCGGGTGGACGACCGCCACCACCAGCGGGGCGTCCAGGACCGTTGCCGCCCACTGGCCGAGGAGCAGGGCGTCGCGGCCGGAGTCGCCACCGTCCACGCCGACGATCACCGGCGCCGTCACGACGGATCACCGCCCGTGGTGCCACCCGCGCCCGGCGAGGAGGACGGCGGCGGGGAGGACTGCGAGGGGAAGGACGGCGGCGGGGAGGTGATGCCGGCGGCGTGGTCCTTGCGGAGCTTGGAGTTGCGGTAGCCGTACAGGAAGTAGATGGCCAGGCCGATGGCGAGCCAGACCACGAACCGGATCCAGGTGGAGAGCGGCAGGTCGCTCATCAGGTAGACCGCGAACAGGACGCCGACGATCGGCAGGAACGGTGACCACGGCACGCGGTACGGCCGGGGCATCTCCGGACGCGTCCGGCGCAGGATGATCACGCCGATGTTGACCAGGATGAACGCGAACAGCGTACCGATGTTGACGAGTTTGACGATCTCGGAGAGCGGGACCAGCGCGGCCAGGATCGCGATCAGGATGCCGAGGCCGATCGTGAGCCGGGCGGGGGTGCCGTACCGCTGGTTGACCTTGGCGAAGCGCTGGGGGAGCAGCCCGTCGCGGCACATGGCGAAGAAGATGCGCGTCTGGCCGTACATGATGACCAGGACGACGCTGGTGATGGCGACGACCGCGCCCAGTGACAGGATCCCGGCAGCCCAGCTGATCCCGGCGCCCTCGTCGAGGGCCGCGGCCAGGGGTGCGTCGCTGCTCTCGAGCTGTTCGGGGCTGGCGATGCCGATCGCGCCGACCGCGGTCAGCACGTAGAAGATCGTGCAGATGATCAGCGACCCGATGATCGCGAGGGGCAGGTCCTTGGCGGGGTTGCGGGCTTCCTCGCTGCCGGTGGAGACGGCGTCGAAGCCGATGTACGCGAAGAAGATGATCGCCGCCGCGGAGGTGACGCCGTCGACGCCGCTCGGGGCGAAGTTGTGGAAGTTGCCGGTGCCGAAGTTGAACAGTGCCACGGCGATGAAGAACACCAGCACGGACAGCTTCACCGCGACCATCACGAGGTTGACCCGGGCGCTCTCGGTGACGCCGCGCACGAGCAGCAGGGTAATGGCCAGCACGACGAACACGGCCGGCAGGTTGAAGATGCCGCCGTCCTCGGGTGACTTCGCGATGGCGTCCGGCAGGCTGACCCCGAACGCGGCGTCGAGGAACGCGTTGAGGTTGCCGCCCCAGCCGACCGCGATGGCGGCGACGCTGACGCCGTACTCCAGGATCAGGTCCCAGCCGATGATCCAGGCGACGATCTCGCCGAGGGTGGCGTACGTGTAGGTGTAGGCACTGCCCGACACCGGGATCGACGACGCCAGCTCGGCGTAGGACAGAGCGGAGAACGCGCAGGCCACCGCGGCGAGCACGAACGACAGGATCACCGCGGGCCCGGCTACTCCCGCTCCCTCGCCGATGACCACGAAGATGCCGGTGCCGATGATGGCGCCGACGCCCATGGCGGTCAGTTGCAGGGCGCTGACGGACTTCTTGAGACCCTGCCCTTCCTCGGTGGTCTCGGTGATCAAGGATCGGACGTCGCGGATCGCGAAGATCCCCGGTTTCCGGCTCGAGCTCGTCGTCATGCTCACCCTCCGTTGCAATATCGGTGACCATCGGTCTCACCGTGGCGTCCACCTGGGAGAGCCGCAAGATGATCTGCGGGATGCGGGAATCTTCGCCGCCCGGGTTGCCGTCTCGTGCGTGCGGTGGGTGACACCCCCGTGACACTCGGCGGACGCCTCCGGGCAACCCGGCGGACCACCTGTCCGCCCTGGTCACGGATTGGTGCGGCAACCTGCGAGGTGGCGGGACGGCGTTGTACCGTGAACCCACGGGCGAGACAGCGGATGGGGCGGAAGATTCCATGGGCGAGGCCGTGATGACCACCCGGCGTCAGGACGACGGCGCGATCGTGGTCGACGTGCGCGGCATGCTCGACGCCGCGACCGTGGACGCGTTACGCAACGCCCTGGTCGGCACGCTGCACGGGCAGCGCCCGACGATGATGATCGTCGACCTCACCTATGTCACCTTCATGGACTCGATGGGCGTCGGCGCGCTGGTCGCGGGGTACAACGCCGCCCGCGAGACCGGCACCCGGTTCCTGCTGCGCAACCCCAGCGAGTTCGTCCACCACCAGCTGCGCATCACCGGCCTGACCGAGATGTTCGGCCTGCCCCAGCACCCGACGGGCCCCCAGTCCTACACCCCCTGATCCGCCGGGGCCACCTAGTCTGCAGGGCATGTGGCGAGACGTTCCGCTGACACTGCCCGCGCTGCGAGCCGATGTCGATGCCCGGGTGTGGTCACCCCCGGTGCCGACGGACCGGGTGGTCGTCGTTCATGACGGCGATGAGTACGAGCACCGCACGGCGATCTCGACGCTGATCCCCGGCGCTCACGTGGTGCTGCTCCCCGCCGCCGATCGGCTGGAGTGGTATTCGGCCAGTCCGGCGTACGCGAAAGCATTGGCTCTTGAAGCCCTCCCGCAGCTGGCGGCCGTCCTCGGCACGGACCGGCCGGTCGTCGGGGTCGGGGCGAGCCTCGGCGCCCTCGCCATGCTGCACGCGCAGCGCCGCCACCCCGAACGGTTCGCCGGCCTGCTCCTGCAGTCGGGCAGCTTCTTCCAGCCGCGGTTCGACCGGCAGGAATCCGATTTCCGGCGCTGGCTGCGCATCGTGCGTTTCACCGGCCGGGTGGAACGGGCCACCGGCGGCCCCGGCGTGCCGATCGCGCTCACCTGCGGCAGGGTGGAGGAGAACCTGGCCAACAACCGGGCCATGGCGCAAGCCCTGGCGCGTCAGGGGTACGAGGTGGACCATGCCGAGGTACGGGGCGGTCACGACTGGCCCGCCTGGCGTGCCGCGCTCGATCCGCACCTGAGCGCGCTGCTGCACAAGGTGTTTTCCTAGAGGAGGAGACCCGTGGCCGACGTCGAGCACACCATCGGATTGCTGCTGGGAACCGAGGACGACTGGCCGCGCGCCTATGAGGCGCTGCTGCGGCGGGTGGGGACGATAACGGACGGCTCCGGGCGTACCCATCGGATCGATTCGGTAAGGGTGACCATCGAGCCGTTCAACCTGCGTGACAAACCCCGCCACGACCTGGTCATCGACCGGCTCGCCTATTGGTACTACCACCCGCGGGAATGGCTCAAGAAAGCCGCGCTGATGGACGACGTCTACCTGCTGAACAGCCCGTTCACGTTCCAGTCGATGGAGAAGCACGCCGCCTACTGCGCGATGATGAGGCTCGGGCTCAAGGTGCCCGAAACGGTGCTGGTGCCGTTCAAGAACCCGCTCGACAACTCCCGCTGGGCGTACACCTCGGGGCGGTACAACCAGCAGTTCGACCTGGAGGCGCTCGCCGAGTCGGTGGGCTATCCGATGTTCATGAAACCGTACGACGGCGGCGCCTGGGTCGGCGTCTCGAAGATCCGTAACGTCGACGAACTGCACGCCGCGTATGACGCGTCCGGGGAACGGCTCATGCATCTGCAGGCCGCGGTGGAGGACTACGACGTCTTCGCCCGCTCCCTGACGATCGGCCCGGAGACCATGGTGATGAAGTTCCGGCCCGAACTCCCCATGTACGACCGCTACGCCGTGGAACACGATTTCCTGAGCCCTTCCACGGGCGACGAGGTGGTCACCATCTCGCGACTGGTCAACGCGTTCTTCCGGTGGGAATTCAACTCCTGCGAATCGCTGGTCAAAGGCGACGAGGTCCACCCGATCGACTACGCGAACGCGTGCCCCGACGTCGCGGTCACCTCGCTGCACTACTACTTCCCGTGGGCGATGGCGGCCCTGCTTCGCTGGACGGTCTACTGCGTGGTGACCGGCCGCCGCCCCCGCCTCGACATGGACACCACCCCCTATTTCGCCATCGCCGACGACCGTTCTCTCTCGTACGCGCAGAAACTCGCCGGATACCGCCGGCTGGCCGACGACTACTTCGAGGTCGACCGGTACGAGGAATTCTGCGAGAAGCACCTGTCCCACGTCGACGAGATGGTCCACGACTGGGTCAGCTCGCCGGAATTCACCACCCTGCTCGACCAGACGGTCCGCGCCACCTATCCGCCGGACGAGCACGAGCGCTTCCTCGCCCACTTCCGCGGCCTGATCGACGCCTGGCTGCGCGACCAGGCCTGAGCGCTTTCGCAAACCCGGGGCCGCCGTGCCGGGGCCGTGGTTCGATGGTGCGGTCATGTCTGCCTCTGCTCCGGCCGCACGGCCCCGCTGGTCACGGCCGACCGTGGTGTCGATCGTGGCGCTCAGCCTGCTCACCGCGGCCGGGCAGGGCTACATGGCGGTGCACAGCGATGCCCGGCTGTGGGTTCTGGGCGGGCTGCTCCTGGTGCTCGACGTCGCCGGCGCGGGCTACGGGTTCCTGGCATCGAGGCAGTCGCCCTTCACGCGTATGCCGTGGCGCCTGATGGCCGCCGGCCGGGCGGCGTCGGCCGTCGGAGCCATCACGATCATCCTGTCCGAGCGGGTCGGAGGCGCGGCGTTCTGGTGGAGCGGGACCACGGGACACCTGGCCATGTACGTGCTGCTGGCCGGCGGTGTGCTGTACGGCGCGATACGCCAGTACACCGGCCGGGACCGGGTGGCGCTGCTCGCCGAGCTCACCACGGTGGTCGCCGCCGGGGTCATGCTGACCTGGTACATCACCGTCGTCCCGCTGCTCGGGCGGCAGCCGCCGGCCCGGGACCTGGCGTACATCCTCGGGTCGCACGTGGGCGACCTGCTGCTGCTCGCCGCCATCGCCTCGATGCTGCTGCGCGGGGCGGTGACCCGTTACGCGCTACCGATCACCGTCAACGCCGTGGGGCTCGCCGCGTACCTGGCATCGGATCTCGCCTGGTCTCTGAGCGGCGTCGTGGCCGCGTCCCTGCTGCTCACCCTGGCCCCGATGATCTCGGTCGGGAAGCCGGCCCACGCCGCCCGCCTCAATCCGCCGGCCTGGGCTGTCTACCTGCCGGTCTCGGCGATCTTCCTCGCCTGCGGGCTGCTGATCGCCGTCGTCGCGCTCGAGGGCGAGGTGCTGCGCTGGGGTGGCATCGTGGCCGGGCTGATCATGATGGCCGCCGCGATGGCCGTCCGGCAGATCATCTACATGCGGGTGAGCGGCGACCTGATCGTGTCGGACCCGCTGACCGGGCTCGCCAACCGGGTCGGGCTGGAACACCGCACCGCCCGCGCGGTACGCCACCGGGAGTCGATGGCGCTGCTGCTCATCGACCTGGACGGCTTCAAACTGATCAACGACGCGTACGGGCACGCGGCCGGCGACACCGTCCTGATCCACTTCGCCGGTGAACTCCGCGACGCCGTCCGCGCCGGTGACCTCGCCGCCCGCATCGGCGGGGACGAGTTCGCCGTCCTGCTCCCCGGCGTCACCGACGCCGGCAGGGCCCGCGCGGTCGCCGAGCGGATCCTCGCCGTCGCCGCGGCGCATCCCGTCGCGATCGGTGACGACCTCGTTCCCGTCCGGGCCAGCATCGGCGTGGCCGTCGCCACCGACGGCGAAGCGCTGCAGGAAGTCACCCGTCGCGCCGACGTCGCGATGTACCACAGCAAGCGGGCCGGCAGCCACGGCTGCGTCGTCCACGACCCGTCCCTGACCGACCCCCGCGCCGACGACGCCCTGCTCTCCGACGACCTCGACCACGCCCTCGACCGCGGCGAACTCCACGTCCTCTACCAGCCCATCGTCACCCTCGCCGACGCCCGCCCGGTCGCCGCCGAAGCCCTCCTGCGCTGGCAGCACCCCACCCGCGGCCGGATCCCGCCGGACCGCTTCATCCCGATCGCGGAACGCTCCGGAGCCATCGCCCGCATCGGCCTCTGGGTCCTCGCCGAGGCCGCCGCCCAGCCGTTCCCTGCCAGCGTCAACATCTCCCCCCGCCAGTTGCGCGAACCCACCGTCGTCCACGACATCCTTGCCGTCCTGCACCGCACCGGCCGCGACCCCCGCGACCTCATCCTGGAGATCACCGAATCCGCCATCGTCGACGGCGAAGCCGTCATCGATGCCCTCCGCTCCCTGCGCACCCACGGCATCCGCATCGCCATCGACGACTTCGGCACCGGCTACTCCTCCCTGCAGTACCTCACCCGCCTCCCGGTTGACATCCTCAAGATCGACCGCAGCTTCGTCGCCGAGCTCAACGGCACCCCCGGCGGCGCCGCCGTCACCGAGGCGATCATCCATCTGGCCGGGGCCCTCACCCTCACCACGGTCGCCGAAGGCATCGAAACCGCCGCCCAGGCCGCCGAGCTGCAATCCCTCGGCTGCGACAAAGGCCAGGGCTATCTGTACGCCGAACCGCTGCCGGCCGCCGACGTCGCGCGCACGTTCGTGGGCTCGGCCGCCGAGGGCCGTACCGGAAATGTCGGAGGGTCGGCCTAAGGTTCAGGGCGTGCGGATCCGGATCGAGGGCAGCGACCTGCCAGGGCGTCGTGGCGGGGCGGCAGCCGATGCCCTGCGCCTCAGGAACGTGCACGTCGGCGTGCAGCGGACCGGGCCCGGCCGGGTCACCGAGGTCGTCGACCGGGTCTCGGCGTTCGCCGGCGCCGTGACCTGGGAGTTCGAGGTCACGAGCCGCGAGGTCGACGAGCTGCTCGATGTCGGCGGGCCGTTCGTGCACGGGCGGCCGGGAGCACGGTTCCTCTATCTGAGCTGGGGTTCCGTCGACGGCGACGCGTTCGCGATGTTCCGGCGGGCCAAGCTGTTCTTCGGCGACATCCCGACCGCGGTCCTGCGGGCGGCCCATGACGGGGATCTGCTGCTGGTCGGGCGGGTCGGGCTCACCGACGCCGAGGGTGGGCCGCGGTGCGCCCGGGTGCGCGCGCCGGACCTCGTCTGGAGCCTCGGATGACGGTGCTGCACGGGTTCATCGCCCGCGACGGGGCCCTCGCCCTCTGGGGCGAGGCCGGCCCCGCGTCGGGCTCGGCTTCCGCCGGCAACGTGCCTCCTGCCGCCGGCGTGCGCCGGGGGGAGCATCCGTCCGCGTTCGTGCCCGGGGGTGTGACGGCTCGGGGGGCGAGCACGCTCGGGGAGTTGCGGACGTCGACGGTGTTGCTGCCGTCGACGTCGGCGGGGCCGTTGCCGTCGCCGGGGCTGGGGCTGGCGGCCCGGCGGGGGGTGCCGAAGCTGCGGCCGTGGGTGGTGCCCGCGGTGGTGGTGCCGTTCGTGACCGAGGAGATGGCTGACGAGTTCGGGGCTCGGGCCGCTGCGTCCGTGGCTTATCTGGCCGAGGTGTGCGCGTTCGCCGCTGATCTGGTGGCGCGGGGGCGGGTGCTGCCGGGGGTGCGGCCCGGCGAGCCGCGCGGACGGTCCCGGGCCGAGGGAGCGCGGGGGTTCTGGCGGCCGGTGCTGACCGGCCCCGACGCGGCCCGGCACGCCGCCCTGGTCGAGCGCATGCCACCCGCCTGCCGCGCCGAACGGGCCCGGCCCGGGGACGTCGACGGGCTCCCCGCCGCCGACGCCCTCCACGCAGCCCTGCACCGCCTCGTCGACGGCCTCGTCCGCACCCGCCTCGCCGAGGCCGGCATCACCCTCACCGGAGCCCCCTGGCTCACCGCCCTCACCACCGACGACGGCAACGCCGCCCCCACCAAGGACGGCAACACCGCCAAGGCCGCGCCGGACACGGGCACGGTGGATGCGTGGCGGGCGAAGCCGGGTGAGCTGGACATTCTGGCCGAGGCGCTGGATGAGTGGCATGCCGAGGCGAGCAGTGGGTCCGTGGTGCGGGTGGTGTTCCGGCTGAGCCATCTGCATGAGGTCGAGCCCGATGAGCCCGACGCGACCAGCGCCCATGACACCGCGCCGCCGCCGGATGCCGGGCCTGAGGACGCGTGGTTGCTGGAGTTTCTGCTGCAGCCCTTGGAGGAGCCGAGTCTGCTGGTCAGCGCGACCGAGGTCTGGCAGGACGCGATCGCGCCGCTGCGGCGGTGGACGCAGCGGCCGCAGGATCGGCTGATCGCGGGGCTGGGGCAGGCGGCGCGGGTGTTCGGGGATCTCGAGGCGGCGTTGCGGGTGGCGCGGCCGGCTGAGCTGGTGCTGGATACCGAGGGGGCCTACCGGTTCCTGGGGCATGCGGAGGTGCTGGAGCAGGCGGGGTTCGGCGTGCTGCTGCCGAAGTGGTGGCGGGAGCCGTTGCGGTTCGGGCTGGCGCTGGAGGTGCGCAGCCGGGAGGCCGCCGCGCACGTGCTGCGGGACGAGACGACCAACCTGGCGACGCTCGTCGGGTACGACTGGGGGCTGGCGCTCGGCGGGAAGGTGCTGACCGACGACGAGCTGGCGGAGCTGGCTCGGGTGAAGGTTCCGCTGGTCCGGCTGCGGGGGCGATGGGTGTATCTCGACGCGCAGCGGCTGCGGACGGGGCTGGAGTTTCTGAAGCGGGGCGGCGGGACGATGACCGCCGGGGGTGCGCTGCGGCTGGTCCGGTTGATGCCGCCCGAGGAGGTGCCGCTGCCCGTGACCGAGGTCCGGGGGCGGGGATGGGTGGCCGACCTGCTGGGCGGGCGGCTGGGGGAGAGGCTCGAGCTGATCGAGCCGCCGCCGGAACTCACCGGCGTGCTCCGGGCGTACCAGATGAGGGGTTATTCCTGGTTGTCCTTCCTGGACGGTCTGGGGCTGGGGGCACTGCTCGCGGATGACATGGGGCTGGGCAAGACCGTGCAGTTGCTGGCTCTGCTGCTCGGGAGCCGGCGGGGGCCGACGCTGCTGATCTGCCCGCTGTCGGTGCTGGGGAACTGGCAGCGGGAGGCCGCGCGGTTCGCGCCGTCGCTCAGGGTGCGGGTGCTGCACGGGGCCGACCGGGCCGAGCCTGCCGAGCTCGCGGACGGGGCCGACGTGGTGCTGACCACCTATGCGACCGCGACGCTGGACGCCGATGAGCTGGCGCGGGTCGGCTGGGACCGGGTGGTGCTCGACGAGGCGCAGCACATCAAGAACAGCGCGAGCGGCACCGCCAAAGCCGTCCGACGCTTCCCGGCGCGGTCGCGGATCGCCCTGACCGGTACGCCCGTCGAGAACCGGCTCGCCGAGATGTGGTCCATTCTCGACTTCCTCAACCCGGGGCTGCTGGGGAGCGCGCACACGTTCCGCAACCGCTACGCCGTACCCATCGAACGGTATGCCGACGAGGACGCCGCCGCACGGCTGCGGCAGGCCACGCGGCCGTTCCTGCTGCGGCGGGTGAAGTCCGATCCGAGCGTGATCGACGACCTGCCCGCGAAACGGCTGACCCGGCACCTGTGCGGGCTGACCACCGAGCAGGCCACGCTCTACCGGGCGGTGCTCGACGACATGCTGCTGCGGATGAAACAGGACAACGAGACCCGGCGCAAGGGGTACGTCCTGGCCGCGATGACGAAGCTCAAACAGGTCTGCAACCACCCCGCGCAGCTGCTCGGCGACGGCTCACCGCTCGCGGGGCGCTCCGGGAAACTCGAACGCCTCGAGGAGATCCTCGACGCGGCGCTGGCCGAGGGGGAGAGCACGCTGTGCTTCACCCAGTTCGCGCGCTTCGGGACGATGCTGGTGCCGCACCTGGCCGCGCGGTTCGGGGTGCCGGTCCGGTATCTGCACGGCGGGACCCCACGCGGGGCGCGGGACACGATGGTCGCCGACTTCCAGGCCGACCGGCGGCCGGGGATCTTCGTGCTGTCGCTCAAGGCAGGCGGCACGGGGCTCAACCTGACGGCGGCGAACCACGTCGTCCACGTAGACCGGTGGTGGAACCCGGCGACCGAGGCGCAGGCGACCGACCGGGCGTACCGGATCGGGCAGGACCGCGACGTGCAGGTCCACACGCTCGTCTGCCTCGGCACCCTCGAGGAGCGCATCGACCGGCTTCTCGCGGACAAGGGCGTGCTCGCCGAGCGCGTCGTCGGCAACGGCGAGGGCTGGCTGACGACCCTGTCCAGCGACGAGCTGCTCGACCTCGCCCGGCTCGCCCCGGAGGCCGTCGGTGACTGAGTCGTTCTCCGCGTCGTTCGTGGCGATGTTCGAGGCCCTGCGCATGGCCCCGACGTTCGCCCGCGGCCGCCGCGACGCCCGCGCCGGGCACGTTCGCAGCCTCAGCATCTCCGGCAGCCTCGTCGTCGCCCAGGTCCGCGGCCCCGACGACCCCCGCGCGTTCCGGTCCCGCATCGCCGTCCGCGCGTTCGGCGCCGCCGAGTGGGCCGGCATCGAGGACGACCTGGCCGCCGAGGCCCGCTACGTCGCCGACCTGCTCGCCGGGCGCATGCCCACCGGCATCGACGCCGTCTTCCGCCGCGCCGGGCTGACCCTGCTCCCGCTCTCGCTCGCCGAGGTCGCCATGGACTGCGCCTGCGAACGCTGGCCCATGCCCTGCATCCACCTCGCCGCCACCGTCTACGCCCTCGCCGACTCCTTCGAGACCGACCCGTTCGGCACCTTCACCTGGCGGGGCCGCGGCCGCGACGAGCTCCTCACCCGCCTCACCCAGCTCCGGGCGACGGCACAACCCGCGGTGGTCGAGCCCGAGCCCGCCGCCCCCGGCCTGGGTGACCTTTCCAACTTCTGGGACATGGGTACGCCCACCGCGCCGTCGCCGTCCCCCCTGCGCCCGGCCCGCCCCGACCTGCTCCTCGACCAGATCGACACGCCACCGCTGCGGTACGGGGGTGTGCCCCTCGCCGAGCTGCTGCGCCCGGCGTACCAGGCGCTCCCGCCCATCAGCCCGGAGTGATTCAGCTCGGAGTGAGCAGGCAGAACTCATTGCCCTCGGGGTCGGTCAGGACCTTCCACGTGATGTCCTGGCCCAGGTCGACGGGGGTGGCGCCGAGACCCGTCAGCCGGGCGGCCTCGGCCTCCAGGTCGTCAGCCGGGTAGGGGCGGATGTCGAGGTGCACGCGGTTCCACCCGGTCTTCACGTCGGGCGAGCGGAGGAACTGCAAATAGGGCCCGACGCCCGTCGCGGAGCGCAGCACCGCACTGTCATCGGTCACCTTGTGCACGGTCCAGTCGGTGGCCTCGCCCCAGAACCGGGCCATGACCCGCGGATCCGCGCAGTCCACCACGACGGACGCGATCGGGCCGGTCTCCTGCAGCATCGAGTCCAGCACGCAGAACTCGTTGCCCTCCGGGTCGGCCATGACCGTCCACGGGACATCACCCTGACCGACGTCGGCGAGCGTCGCCCCGAGCCCCGTCAACCGCGCGACCGTCTCCGTCTGATGGGCCGCCGACGCGGTGGCGAGGTCGACGTGCACGCGGTTCTTCACCGTCTTGGGCTCCGGCGAGACGATGATGTCCCCGACGACGGCGACGGGGTCGGGGTAGACGAAGCCGGCGGGCTCGAGGTTGGTCACGCCGGGCCCCTCGCTGGAGATCTCCCACCCGAGCGCCGCCGCCCAGAAACGGCCCAGCGCGGCATCGTCCCGGGCCTTCATGTTGATCTGCACCAGCCGCGTCGCCATGCCCACGATCGTAACGGGCGATTAGGATCGCCCCGATGCTCAACCCCTGCGCCGACACCATCGGCCTGCGGTACGCACTCCCGGTCCGCGAGATACCGGGCGGCGCCGCCAACCGCTGTTACGCCCTTGGCGACTCGCTCATCCTCCGCATCCCCCGGGACGCCGCGGCCGCCACCGATCTGGCCCGCGAGGCGATCGTCATCCCGTACGCCGTAGCCGCCGGCGTCCCGACACCACCGATCGTCGAATACGCGGGCGGCTACATGGTCGTCACGCGGGTTCCCGGCGCCGACGCCGTGACCGCGCCCGTCGCAGCCGGGTTCTACGAAGCGGTGGGCGAAGGGCTGGCCGTCCTGCACACGGTCACCGCCGTACCGGGCCTCGACGCGCCCGCTCCGGACGATCCCGTTGCGCTTGTCAACGCGTACGCGACAGGTGGGCTCATCGACGCGGCGACGGCGTCCTGGCTGACCGGCTGGTTCGGCAGACTCCGCCGTCCGCCCCTGCCGCCCGTCCTGCTCCACGGCGACGTCGCGGACCAGAACCTCATGGCCGGCCCCGACGGGCGTTTCACCGGTTTCGTCGACTGGGGTGACGCCCGCCTCGCCGACCCCGCCATCGACTTCGCGAAGCTCCCCCTGCCGGCGGCGGACCGGGCGCTGCGCGGCTACCTCGGCACTCCCGACCTGGGCGACTGGCCCGCCCGCGTCCTCTGGCACCATCTGCACTGGGCCCTGGGACGGCTCGCCCACCCGGTGCCCGAGCCGGGGGCGCGACATTGGACCGCAACCCCGTACGCACGCCTGTTCTCCATCATGCGGTTCTTCACCGCGGCCCCCGGACAGTGGACGCGGCTCCTGCCCTGACTGTCATATTGGGACGATGGTGGATACCGCTGCTCTCCTGGCCGTCTACGACGCGCAGATGCGCATGCCGCCCGGCGGCACCCTCCCCGCCGGCGTGACCTACGAGCACGACGGCCCGGTCGTCCGGATCGTCGGCGGCCACATGGGACGGATCCGGGCGCCGCGCGACGTCGGCGTCACGGGTGCCGCCCTCGACCGCCTGATCGTCCGTCAGCGGGACTACTTCCAGGCCCGCGGCCAGGGCGTCGAATGGAAATTCCGGGCCCACGACCTGCCGGCGGACCTCCCCGAGCGCCTCGTCGCGGCCGGTTTCGTGCCGGAGGACCCGTCCACGACCCTGCTCGGCTTCGCCGCCGAGCTGGCCACCGAGCCCGTCCTGCCCGCCGGCATCGTGCTGCGACAGGTCCACGAAACCGATGACCTGCGCCGCATCGCCGACCACCAGAGCGAGGTGTGGGACACCGACCTGTCCTGGGTCACGGGCATGCTCCTGTCCCAGGTATCGGCCGACCCCACCCAGATCACCATCCTGATCGCCGAGGCAGATGATCGGATCGTCTGCTCCGCCTGGTCCCTCTACTACCCGGGCACCGAGTTCGCCGCCCTCCTCGGCGGCACGACCCTGCCCCAGTGGCGCGGCCGCGGCATCTACCGCGCCCTGATCGCCGCCCGCGCCCAGGACGCCGTCACCCGCGGCGTCCCCCTGCTCCACGTCGACGCCTCCCCGGCCAGCGCCCCCATCCTGCGCCGCCTCGGCTTCCACGCAATCACCACCTCAACCCACTACCACTGGACACCACCGAATTAGCCGCGGTTTGATCCCGGTCATGGACGTCTGTGTTGTCGCGGTGGATGTCGGCTCGGTTCGTCCGCCGTCACGCTTCGCCTGGGTGGCGCTGGACACGCGTGGGGCTGAGCCGATCGGTGCCGGCATTGATCCTGCGACGGCGGTCGACGCGGTGGCTGCCGCCCTCACCCGGGGTGACCAGGTCGCGCTGCTCCTGGAAGCGCCGATGGCCGTCCCTGTCCCGGATCGTTGGGAGGACCTGGGGAAGGCCCGTGCCGGGGAGGGAAACCGGCCCTGGTCGGCCGGTGCGGGTGCCGGCGTCCTAGCCACCGGCATCGCCCAGGCGACATGGATATTCAAGGCGCTCGCCGAACGGGTCCCCGCCTGTACGGCAACCACCCAGCCCGCGACATGGCAGAGCGGTCAGGCTCAGCTGCTGCTGGCCGAGGCGTTCGTGTCAGGAACGGGTAAGCCGGTTCCGGTCGGCGTCAGCTCTCACGCTGCGGACGCCGCGGCAGCGGGCCGCGATTTCCTCGATCGGCTCCACAGGGGGCCGTTGGTCTCCGACGTGGTGTGTGGTCCGCATGCCGCGGTCAACCTGCTCGCCGCCACCGCGATCGGGGGGCGGTTGCCGATTGCTGAGCATGAGCTCCGTGCGGACGTGCTCGTGCTGAAGGTGCGGCCGGTCCGGTCAGGTGGCGGAGTGTTCGAGGAGTTCGCCCGGGGCGGGGAGGGCGGCTGATTCCTGGCGGTGCTGGTGTTTCTCGGTGTACATGCCGGCGTCGGCGGCGGCGAGGAGGGTGTCGGTGTCGGGGGTGGGGTAGTCGCCGGCGGCGGCGATGCCGATGCTGACGCCGAGGGGGTAGGAGTCGTCGGCCTGGCAGACGGGGTCGGTGACGAGGTTGCGCAGGCGGGTGGCGATGGCGTGGGCGTCGGCGGGGGATTTGACGTCGCAGGCGAGGACGACGAATTCGTCGCCGCCGAAGCGGGCGGCGAGGTCGCCGGGGCGCAGGGAGGCGCGCAGGCGCTGGGCGAACTCGATGAGGACGAAGTCGCCGGCGGCGTGGCCGTGGCGGTCGTTGATCTGTTTGAAACCGTTCAGGTCCAGGTAGAAGATGACCGGGCCGTAGCCGTGGGCGGCGGCGAGCGAGGTTTCGAGGGCGGCCCGCAGGGCCTGGCGGTTGGCCAGGCCGGTGAGCTGGTCGTGGCGGTTCTGGTGGGCCAGGACCGCGCGGATGTCCTCCTGGCCGCGGACGACCAGGACGAAGCGCACCAGGATCAGCGAGGTGAGCAGGGCGATCGACACGAGCAGGGAGACGCGGCTCAGGACGCTGTCGAAGGTCTGCAGGCCGGCGAACATCGGCAGGGCGACCAGGGAGATGCCCAGGAAGACGACCCGGGCGGGGTGCAGGCGGTCCTCGTGCTCGGTGTCCGGTTCGATGCGATCGGCGCGGGGGTGCACGAGCGCGGCCACGAAGAAGCTGTTGGCCACGAGCAGGACGCCGTCGAGGCGTTCGGCCTGCACGGCGCGGGACAGCGCCGGGAGCAGGGCCGGGAGCATGGAGATGCAGACGTCGCCGACCATCGTCACGGTGAGGGCGGCGACCAGGTAGCGGGTCGGGCCGTGTTTCGAGCCGGGGGCCAGGACGAGGATCGCGACGACGGCGAAGAGGACGACGTCGCCGAGCGGGTAGAAGGCGCCGAACACGATGGCCAGGGAGAGCTGCTGGTGCTCGGCTGCCGGCAGGATCAGGAACTGCCAGCACAGCCAGGCCATCACCGTGGCCATCGCCAGCGCGTCGAGCATGCCCTCGCGCAGGTTGCCGGGGGCCCGCACCCGGACCAGTCTGATCAGGCCGATCGCGAGCAGCGGGTAACCGCTGACCCAGAGCACATCGGAGGGTTGCACGTCCCCCATCGGCCCCAGCAGCCACGTCAGTACGTCGGACAACAGGTCGCCCACGACCCAGATGGTGAGCGCCCCGATGACGTACGCGTAGCCGCTGCGGACGGGGCCGGTGATCGTGCGCAGCCGCGCCCAGCCGAGTGCGACGAGGCTGGTGAAGCAGATCAGGTAGGAGAAATGCGCCACCGCGCTGCCGGGGGCGACCGCTGCGGGCACGCCCGCGGCAGCGGCGTACGCCGGCACTAGCAGGGGTGGCACACGTGGCATGCGCTGCCTATCGGTCTCGGCCCGGCCCGGTGAAGGGAAAGCCACCATACACGCGCCGTGGCGGCTCAGGCCGTGTCCTATCGGTCGAGCTCGACGATCTCGCGGCCGAGAGGCCAGAATGCCACGGGTACGAGCTTGAAGTTGGCGATTCCGAACGGTATCCCGATGATCGTCACGCACAGCGCGATCCCGGCGGTGATGTGGGTGAGCGCCAACCACCACCCGGCGAGCACGACCCACAGGACGTTGGCGATGCCGGAGGCGACCCCGGCGCTGGGCCGGCTCACCACGGTGCGCCCGAACGGCCACAGCGAGTAGACCGCCAGCCGCATGGCCGCGACGCCGAACGGGATGGTGACGATCAGCGCGAAGCAGATCAGCGCCGCGATGCCGTAGCCGATCGCGAGCAGGAAACCGCTGCCGAAGATGAACCAGAGGATGTTGAGGATCGTTCGCACACCTTGAAGCATGACCGACGAGTGCCAGTGCGGACGCTACGGCAGGTTCCAGCGCTGGTTGCTGCTGCCGTTGCAGGTGGTCGTGCGGACGCCGGCGCCGAGGCGGTTGCCGCCGGCGGGGTCGGTGAGGCAGGTGCCGGTCGCCACGTTGATGACGGTGGCGCCGTCGACCCGCCACAGGGTGGTGTCCTGGCCGCGGCAGGTGGTGATGCGGACGCGGGTGTCGTCGCTGCTCTGGGCACATTTGCCGCTGACGCGCAGGGTGCCGTCGGTGTCGAGGGTCCACACCTGGGCGGCGGTGCCGTTGCAGTCGAAGACCTGGACGTGGTTGGTGTCGACCGCCACGCCGCCGTTGAGGTCGAGGCAGTAGCCGCCGGTCTCGGTGATCGTCCCGGTCCGCGCCACGGCGGACACCACGGACGGCGACGGTGCCGGCGACGGGGCAGCGGAAAACGAGGGGGCGGGGGAAGCGGACGAGGTGCGGGAGGACGACGGCCGCGTGGATATGGGGGAGCGGGTCCGGACACGGGAAGTACGAGTGGCCGTGGCCGAGGAAGGCACCCCGGCCGGAGTCGCAGCGGTGGACCACGGCGGGAGCGAGACGTCGACGAAAGCTTGCGGCGTACGGTGCGCCCCGGGTTTGAGCGTGACGGCCAGGCCGGCGGCAGCGAGGGCGACCACGACGGCGATCAGCAGTGCCCAGCGGCGGCGACGCCGGGGGAGGACAGCGGGCGGAACGCGGGGGATGACAACGGTCGCATCCGCGAGGTCGGGGGCGGGCGGCGACGCGGGCCAGGTGGGGGAGGAGACGACCGGCGGGGGCGCGGAGACGTACGGGCGGACCAGCAGTGGATCTTCGGTGTCGTCCATTACCGCCCTATGCGCCGCCGTGAGAGGACGTCACCGTACCGAATCCGCCGGCCAAGATCAGCGGCCGAAGATACCGGATCGGGCGGCCTTAGGGTTGCTTTAACCTGCGACTAACCCGCGCTTAGGGCAAACCCGGACAGAGTCGACGCCATGTCAACTCTTCGCTCCAAGAGCCTCGCGGCGTTCGCCGTGTTCGCCGCGGCCGTCCCGCTCGCCGCGGTCGTCGCGGCAGCCCCCGCGGAGGCGGCCAGCTCCAAGTTCTGCACCGGCGGCAGCTACGCGGTGCTCGGCAAGGTCGGCCAGAAGGACCGGTTCCGGGGTACGGTCGCCGCGCCCGCCACCCGCTTCCTGGTGCAGGGCAAGTACACGCAGTTCACCATCGATCCGGTGACGTTCGCCATCTACGACTACGCGTTCACCGGCGCCGCCAACACCGGCGACATGACCGGCGGCAAGCTCACGCCCGTCTACGCGGGCAAGGTCCCCGATCACCGCGGCCTCGCCCTGACCAGCGGTATCGGCCTGGAACTGCGCGACGAGGACATGACGATCTCGCGGACCGGCACGAGCGGGCTGAGCATGAAGATCCAGGCGAAGGACTGCGCGCAGGGCGGCATCTTCCAGATGGAGGTGGCCCGCGGCGACGGCACCCGCACCCGGATCGTGCACACCCTCGCGGACACCACGTTCTACTACGACAACCCCAATTTCCGCGCCGACCTGGGTAAGTGGCTGGGCTCCGGCTGCACGAGCGAGCAGACCGGTCCGTCCGGCGACCTGTGCGTACGCGTCAGCCCGCGGGTCAACATCGGCAGCGATCTCTCCCCGAAGCTGATCCTGCGCGACAGCGCCCAGGTCGCCACGCGCATCCCGCAGGCGTCGTGCGGCCCTGACCTCACCAACGCGCTGGGCCTCACCGAGACCAGGGACCACTGCGGCGCGACGAGCGTCTGGGACGTGGCCAGCGGCGGCCGACTCGGCATGGTCACCGGCGAGGACGCGACCGAGGTGGCGAACCCGCCCACGGCCTGCACCGAGGACTGCCAGGCGCAGAACCAGGTCGGCGGCAAGCTCGCGACGCTGGGCTTCCCGAACCCGGTGCCGGCGGCGAGCAGGCTGTCCCCGCGTACCTCCCCGGACGGTCTCACCGCACCGCTGACCGCGCCCTGATCCCAGGGTTGTTGCGGGGGTGGGGCAGAATCCGCAGGTGCTGCCCTACCCCCGGACCATCCCCGCCCTGCTGCGCGCGTTGCGTGAGCTTCCCGACCCGCACGCCGGGATCGCCACTCTGGCCGCGGGCGGGCCTGACGAGCGCTACCTGGCGGTGACGGCGGCCGCGGCGTTCGGCGCACGGTCCGTCGTGGTCGAGGCCCTGCAGGATCCGGATCCGTCGGTACGCGGGGAAGCGGCGCGACAAGCGCTGAGGCTCGGCTGGTCCACGGCCGAAGCCCTGCTGACCGACGCCACCCCCGTGCTGCGTCACCTCGTCCTGCGGTTGCTGCGCCGGAACCCGGGGTCCGGCGACGACGTGATCGACCTGGTCCGCGAGCGCTACGGGGATCACGAGGCGGCCGTGGTGCTGCCCGCCTGCACCGCACCGGTCGTCGCGCGGCTGCTCCCGGAGCTCGCGCACGCGATCGTCTCGTGGAAGGTCCTCGCCCGCCGCCACGCCGCCGTGCTCCTCGACTACGCCGGCGCGCGGCTCGCGGCCATGGGGACGCCGGACTGGGACGCGCTGGTGACGGCGGTCGGCACGTGTACGCGTACCCAGCCGGGCCTGGTCCTGGATCTGCTCGAACGATATGCGCCGGGCGAGCTGCCCGCGATCGACCTGGCGCCGCTCGCGGCCCGCTTCCCCCGCCGCGTCGCGGCGCTGATGATCTCCCGGGGCGTCTCGCACCGCCGGTGGGGCCGCGGGGTCATCCGGCACTTCCGGGAGCTGAGCGTCGCTGAGCTGGTCGCCCTCGACGCGCTCTCCGGTGACCTGCTGCCGGTCCTCGCCCCGCAGCGGCGCGGCGAGGTCTACGACGCGGCGGCTCAGGACCTCATTCCTTCTGCGCACCGGGTCGACGTGCTGCCCGCCGCGTGGCGGCATCGCGAGGCGCGCCGCGTGCTCGCCCTGCCGCATATCGTGGCCGACGAGCAACTGACGATCGAATGGAGCCAGTACCTGCCGGCCGCCGAGGCGCTGCCCCTGCTCGACCGGGCCGCGCGCGATCCGGACCCCGCCCGGCGCGCTGCCGCGTACGAGAAGATGATCGGGGTGGCCCGCCGGGAACCCGCCGCCCTGCCCGAGGTGCTGCAGCGCCTCGCCGGGGCTCGCAACGAGCGCGACAAGGTGCGCCGGCTTGCGCTGCAACAGCTCCACACGCTCATCCCGCACCTGGTCCCGGCGGTCATCCCCGCGCTCACCGCGTTCACCGACGCGTCGCTCGATGCCCGGGACTTCTCGGCCCGCAGCCAGGAGCTGATGGGTGAACTGCCGTACGAGGTGCTGGCCCGGCGCGACGCCGACGACGCGGTCACGCGCTGGGCGCTCGGCATGGCCACCCGGGTGGAGATCCCGGGCCGGCTCGAGAAACCGCTGCTCCCCGGCAAGGAACACCTCCTCGCCGCCGCCCTGGGCAAGCGGATCGCCACGGACACCACCGCGTTGGTCGCCCTCGCGCGCCTCCTCGGCCCGCGGGCCCGCCACGTGCCGGAGATCCAGGATCTGCTGCGCACCGCCGCGCTGCCGGCCTCTGCCTCCGGCTCTGCTTCCTCCGCGCCCGCTCCCTCCTCCGCTTCCTCCTCCTTCTCCGATGGCGTCCGCTTCTCCGATCGCGTCCGCATTTCCGGTGACGTGCGCGAGGACGCCGTCGAGCTGTGGCTGGACGACCCGCGCTCCCGGGCCGAACGCACCGCGGAGCTGCTGGAGGCGGATCCGGCGGCCGCGCGCTTCGACGCGGTGTGGCGCGAGGTCACCGGCTACAGCACCACCCTGCTCGACCCGGTCCTGGGCTTCTTCGCCGCCTCGCGCTCCCGGCCCGGCCCTCCGCTGCACGTGCGGCGGTGGCTGCCCCGCCGGCAACGTGCCTACGCCGAGGTGCTGGCGGCGATCGCGGCGGACACCGAGCGGGAGGACCGTGCCCGGGCGGCGGTGCTGAAGGATCTGGCCCGGGTCCCGGTCGCCGGTCGCGAGCTGCTCGGCGCCTTCCTCGACGCGCCCGGGACCGTCCTCGCCGAGGCAGCGCTGGGCGCGCTGCCCTGGACGGACCGGCCCGGCGAGGCGCTGCCGGTGCTGCTCGACCAGGTGGGTGGGGGCCGGGCCGGGGTCGCACTGGATGCCGCCGGCCGCGCGGCCCGCTTCGTGAGCGGCTCCGAGCTGCTCGCCCTGCTGCGCGGTGTCCTGCTCGCCCCGGCGCTGCGGGTGAGCAGCTTCAAGGCCCTGGTGCGGCTCCTCGGCCGGTACGGGCCACCGGACTCCCTCGGCCTGCTCGCCGAGGTGTGGCGGACCCCCGGCACCCACCCCGACGTGCGGGCCGCCGTGGTCGGGTCGCTGCGCGCCTACCTGCCCGCGGAGACCGTCTGGCAGATCTACACCGAGGCCCTGGCATCGGCGGACCGGTCCGAGGTGCGGGCCGTGCTGGCGGTTGATCCCGACGACCTTGCCGAGCCCGGCCGCCGCCGGTTCGCGCCGCTCGTCGTCGCGGCCTGCGCCGGTCCCGACCCGGAGATCGCGGCGGCCGCGTACAACAGCCTCGTCCCGTGGCTCCCGTGGGCGCCGGACGTGACCGCCCTGGTGACCGGGGTGCTCGCCGACCCGGAATCCGGGGTGCACGACCTGCTTGCGGGGTCGCTCGCCGAGGCCATGGTGCGGGGGCCCGGCGCCGGGTTCCTGGCCGAGGTCTTCGACCGGCTCGTAGCCCTGGACCTCGCGGACCCCGAACCCGGCAGCGCCGTCCGGGACCGTCCCGCGCGCCGGCGGCTGAACGCGATCGCCGACCGGCTGACCTCGTGGGCGCGCGACAATGTGGTCCGGGACGCGGAGCGCGTACGCGTAGCCGCCCGGAAGCTCGCGTCGCACCCGGCGTTCCTGAGCGACGCGGCCGGACTGCTCACCGCGCTGGCGGATCTTCGCCCGGCCGGGGTGGACGCGCTCGGTGACCGGCTCGCCGAGGTGGCAGATCTCGTCGCCGGCCGCCCGGCAGTCGCGGTGCGGCTCGCCGCCGACCTCGATCGCCACCGCCGGTACTCGTTCACCGCCCGGCCCGAGCTCGGCCTGCCCGCGGCCCGGCGGCTCACCGGGCGCGGCGACCTGGCCGGGGGACTTCTCGCGCTGGCCCTGCTCGCGCCGGGCGGCTCGCAGCAGTGGAGCCCGCCCTGGCAGGAGGCACTGCAGCGACTGCGCGACCACCCCGACCCGGACGTCTCCGCCGAGGCCTACGCGGTGAAGATCAAGCACCACAGTTGAAACCGGACCTTTCCTGACGGTGCGGGACAGGAAGCCGAAGAGACGGTCATGCCGCTCCTCTCCCGCCTCGTCGCCGCCGGTCTCGCCGTGTCGGCCCTGCTGTCCCCGGCCCCCGTCCAGGCTGCCGCGAAGTCCGCTCCGGGTGCGGCGAAGTTCTCTCCGGGTGCGGCGACCAGTGCGACCGAGGCGCGGCGGGTGGG
Source organism: Winogradskya consettensis (assembly GCF_018332715.1). Lineage (GTDB taxonomy): Bacteria > Actinomycetota > Actinomycetes > Mycobacteriales > Micromonosporaceae > Actinoplanes > Actinoplanes consettensis. Next base: position 36,744 of record NZ_BOQP01000010.1, read on the forward strand.
GCGGGTGGCCACACCGAAGCTGCACTGGTACGCGTGTTACGGCTGGGCCCAGTGCGCCACGGCGAAGGTACCGCTCGACTACGACCACCCGTACGGTGCGCAGACCACGATCGCGCTGCTGCGCGTCAGGGCCACCGACCAGAAGCACCGGATCGGCAGCCTGTTCGTCAACCCGGGCGGCCCCGGCGCCTCGGCGACCAACCTGGCCCTCGCCGCGTCGAGCGTGTTCAGCCAGTCGATCCTGGAACGGTTCGACATCGTCGGCATGGACCCGCGCGGCATCGGCTCCAGCGACCCGGTCACCTGCTTCCCCGACACGGGTACGCAGTCCAAGGCCCTCAAGGGCATGAACGTCGCGTTCCCCGTCGGCGCCGCGGAGACCAAGGCGTACCTGACGAGCGTCCGCAAACTCGCCACCGGCTGCTCCACCATCGGCCGTCCGCTGGCCGGAGCCATGTCGACCGCCGAGGTCGCCCGCGACATGGAGGTCATGCGCCGCGCCGTCGGCGACAGCAAGCTCAACTACTTCGGCTTCAGCTACGGCACCGCCCTCGGCCAGTACTACGCGAACATGTTCCCCGACCGGTTCCGCGTCATCGCCGTCGACGGCGTCATCAACCCCCGCAACTGGGTCGGCACGGCCAAGACGCAGAACACCGTCCAGGACGTCCGGCTCGGTTCGGCCGTCGGCGCCGAGAAGGCCCTGCGCCGCATTCTCACCCTGTGCGACCGGGCCGGCACCACGAAGTGCGAGTTCGCGGCGGGCAACCCGGTCGCCCGCTTCGCCACCATCACGGCCGCGCTGAAAGCCGGACCCCTCACGATCCAGGGCGAGAAGCTCACGTACGCCGCCTTCATCGGCGCCGTCCTCAGCGCCCTCTACGGCCAGGACGCCCCGGAGCAGGTCACGGGTCTCGCCGCGGACGTCTGGACCCTGATGCACGGCGGTGCCGCCTCCGCCGGGCTTCGTCGCGCTTTCGCCTACGACAACTCCCTGGACGCGTACGCCTCCGTGATGTGCACCGACGGCCGCCACCCGGCCCACCTCGCCAACTGGCCCGCGAAGGTCGCCAAGGCCTCCGCCCGCGCCAGGTACTTCGGCGCCGCCTGGGCCTGGGCCAGCGCCCCCTGCGCCCGCGACACCTGGACGGTCCGCGACGAGGACGCCTACACCGGCCCCTTCACCAGGACCACGAAGAACACCGTCCTGGTCGTCGGCAGCTACTGGGACCCGGCCACCAACTACTACGAAGCGGTCGGCTCAGCGAACCAGCTCGGCAACGCCCGCCTCCTCAGCAGCAACAACTTCGGCCACACCGCGTACACCTCGTCCCCCTGCGTCACCAAGGGCATCGACAACTACCTGCTCCACAAGACGCTCCCGGCCAAGGGCACGGTCTGCGCGGCGATCCAGCCCTTCACCACCACCCTCGACACGGGTACGGACTCCGCCGCCACGCCGAAGCTGAACCTGCTCACCGCCACGAAGGCCGACATCGTCGCCGCCGGCCGCCCCGCCCCGGACGCCCCCAAACAGGGCCTCTACTGAGTACTAGGCTGACCGGCATGGTGATCTTGCAGGATGTACGCGACGCGGCCGAGCGACTGAAGGGGGTCGCGCACCGCACCCCGGTGATCCGGTCCCGGACCCTCGACGACCTCGTCGGCGCGAGCGTGTTCCTCAAGGCGGAGAACCTGCAACGCGTCGGGGCGTTCAAGTTCCGGGGCGCGTACAACGCGTTCTCCCAGCTCACCCCCGAGCAGCTGACCCGGGGCGTGGTGACGTTCTCGTCGGGCAACCACGCCCAGGCCATCGCGCTGTCCGCCCGCGAACTGGGCAGCACCGCCGTGATCGTGATGCCGCAGGACAGCCCGGTGGCCAAGCTCGACGCCGTCCGCGGCTACGGCGCGGAGATCGTGCTCTACGACCGCTACACCGCCGACCGCGAGGAGATCGGCCGCACCCTCGCCGGGGAACGCGGCCTCACCCTCATCCCGCCGTTCGACCACCCGCACGTCATCGCCGGTCAGGGCACCGCCGCCCTGGAACTGCTCGACGAGGTCGGTGAACTCGACGCGATCGTCGTCCCGGTCGGCGGCGGCGGCCTCATCGCCGGTACCGCGGTCGCCGCGAAGGGCCTGCACCCCGCCATCCGCGTCATCGGCGTGGAACCCGAAGCCGGCGACGACACCCGGCGTTCCCTCGCCGCGGGCGAGCGGATCACCATCGACGTCCCCCGCACCATCGCCGACGGCCAGGCCACGACCGCCCCCGGCGAGCTGACCTTCGCCCTGAACAAGGACCTCGTCGACGAGATCGTCCTGGTCAGCGATGACGAGCTGCGCGACGCCCTCCGCTTCGCCGTCGACCGCCTCAAACTCGTCCTCGAACCGAGCGGCGCCACCGGCCTGGCCGCCCTCCTCACCGGCCGCGTGACCCCCACCCCCGCCCGCATCGGTGTCATCCTCTCCGGCGGCAACGTCGGCGCGGCCCGCCTGGCCGAACTGCTCGCCGAGGGCCTCCGATGACCAGCGAGGTGGTCCGGGCCGAGGGCCTGCCCCGCCCGAACGGCCATTACTCACCCGTGGTCAAGGTAGGCAACCTGCTCTTCCTGGCTGCCCAGACCGGCATCGACCAGGCCACGGGTACGGTCCCCGAGGGCGGCTTCGAACCCGAGTGCCGCCAGGCCTTCACCAACATCCAAACCATCCTCCACGCCTGCGGCTCCAGCCTTCCCGGCGTCGTCCGCGCCGTCGTCCTCTACACCGACCTCGCCGACCTCCCCGTGATCAACGCGGTCTTCGCCGACACCTTCCCCACCGACCCACCCGCCCGCACCGCCGCCATCGTCGGCCTCGCCGGCGGCCGCCGCATCTCCATCGAGATCACCGCGGTCGTCCCGAGCGGCACGGCGTGAACCGCCTGGTCCTGTGATCTCCGAGTGAACATTCCGGGATTCCCGACAAGCGGCCGGTGGTCAGGGGCCCCTGACTCGAGTTCCCGGGGTTCAGCGCACCATCCGCGTGGGTGACACTCCGTGCTCGTCGTTTCTGGAGATCGATATTTACGAATTTGTGGGGTCGGCCACTCGTCGAACATTGCGCTGAGGCCCCGGATGGCGCAATTTGCAGTGGCCTTACCTGTCAAGCGCGTGGCAATCATTGTTCAGCGCATGACATATACATTCCGGCGCTGGTGACGGAGCGTGTCGCCGGTCGCCGGTCGCCGGTCGCCGGTCGCCGGTCGCCGGTCGCCGGGCCGCCGGGTCGCCGGGTCGCCGCGAGATCGATGGCGGCGGCCGTCGAAAGCGCCGCGGTCGTGAGGAGCGGGGCGGCGCGGAACGTCGTGAGCTGGTTGGATCGGCGATCGTGCACCTACGATCCTCCTCGTTCGACGACAGTTCCGGCGCCCGGCCCGACAAGCCGGTGACGCCCCACCCGGTGACGCCCCACCCGGTGACGCCCCACCCGGTGACGCCCGATCCCGATCAGCCCCACCCGGTGGCATCCACGGCCCGCCGGTCCCGGAAACGGCTGCTTCTCGGCGGCGCGCTCGCCGCCGTCGTTGCGGCAGGCGCTGCCGTGGCTGTGGTGGTGACGGGGCCGGCGCAGAGCGGGAAGGCGGAGGGTTTCACCAGGTACGTCGCGACGGGTGAGCCGTTCACGCTGCCCGCCGGGCGCACGGCGATGAGCCCGGCCAACGATCCCAACTCGGGGCTGACCTCTTTCATCGTGAAGGACGTGCTCGACCGGCAGGCCCAGGCGCTGCTGCGGCATGACCTCACCGGGTGGCTCGCCACCGTCGATCCGGCCAAGCCGAAGGTCGTGGCGTACTACCGGGATCTCTACGCGGCCATGCAGGCGCTGGACGTCACCGGCTTCGCCTACGAGAACACCGGGTCGATCGACATCACCAGTAAGAACGATCTGCGCTGGCAGTCCGACTACGGCATCACCTACTGCTTCAGCCGGCCCGAGTGCGCCGGTGGGGGCAGGGCCGGGCCGCTGGGCTCGCCGTCGATCACCCAGCATCTGAGCCTGCGCAAGGCCGATGGCGGGTGGCTGATCGAGGGCGTCGGCACGTCGAAGAAGCCCGGGCGGTACGAGCCGACGCCGTGGCAGAACGGCGGGATGGTGTTCGCGCGGGGCAAGCGGGTGACGGTCGGGGCGACCCGGGGGCACGACAAGCGGATCAAGGAACTGGCCGCGATCGCTGACAAGGCAGCCGCGGTCACGGACCGGTACGCAGCGAAGCTGGGTAGTTCCCCGAACCGCTACCGGATCTACCTCGCCACCGACAAGGAGTGGAGTGCCTGGTTCACGTCGGGCGAGGAGGAAGGTTACCGGGGTCAGGCGTTCTCCATCAACGACATCCAGTCGGAGGTCGTGCTCAAGGCCTCGGAGCTGGGTGGCGCCGCTGACGCCCGGGCGGTCATCCAGCACGAGCTCGGTCACGTCGTCGCGTTCGACGGCACGGGGGTCGGGCAGGTCCCCGTCACGATGTTCTACGACTGGTTGTCGGAGGGCTTCGCCGAATACGTCTCCTACGACGGGCGCCCGGCCACCTCCAGCGACCGCGCACCGGCCGTGCGTACCCTGGTGAAGAGCCGGAAGCCCTACCGTTCCCTCGACGTCGGGCGCCCGTCGGTGACGTCGAAACTGCCGACCATCAACCAGTTCTACGGCTGGGGCGCGTTCGCCGTCGACTGCATGGCGCAGAAGTACGGCAAGCCGGCGATGCTCGGCTTCATCAAGGACATGTACCGGACCCGGAGCATGACCCTCGACAGAGCCGCGCAGAAGAATTACGGCGTCCCGTTCGACGAGCTCAGCGACAGTTGCGTCAGCTGGATCGCCAAGAAGTTCTGAACCCGGCCGCGGCTCACGCGGGAGCCGCGGCCGGAAGGGGTCAGCGTTTCCAGAAGGGCTTGCGGGTGGACCCGGCCGAGCCGAAATTGGTGAGGGTCTCGGTGGCGTCGGCCCAGGCGCCGGCCAGGTCGTCGATCGTGGACAGGCGGCGGGCAAGGTCGCGCAGGGACTCGATCTCGGGGGCGGTCATGGCTTCCAGGAGGGCTGTCAGGCGGGTGGCGAGGTCGGCGAGGAGGTCGCGGCGTTCGAGGGCGGAGCGGCCGCGGGCCTCGTCGAGCCGGGTGGCCTCCAGTTTCACGATGGTGGTGAGCTCGTCGAGGGTCAGGCCGGTGCTGGTGGGGGCGGTGGCCAGTTTCGCCATGCGGCCGGAGGCGGGGGTGCGGGCGCGCATCATCGCCGACGGGACCGCGGCGAAAGGTGCGGGGCCGCCCGGGGCGCCGGGCGCGGCCTGGGCGCGGACCGGGGCGAAGCTGGGGGCCGGGGGAGCCGCCGGGGCGCCGGAGAACGACGGGGGCACGGGCGGGGCGGCGCCGGCGACGATGAAGGAGGCGTCGACCGATTCGTAGCGCTGCCAGCCGGACGGCGACTCGACGGGCTGGGTGACGCGGCGGGGTTTGCCGGTTTCGGCGACGATCTCGGTGTCGACGGCGACGAAGGCGGTGAAGCGGCACAGGACGCCGTAGCGCAGGGAGGTCGCGACGATCTGCTCCTCCAGGGTCTGGTCGCCGGCGGCGTAGCGGTCCTCCAGGTCGCGCAGGTGAGCGCGGGCCCATTGGGCGGTGATCGCCGGTTCTTCGCGCTGGTCGACCGGGACGTCGACGGTGAACGGCCGGTCGTCGCGGGTGGTGCCGGTGACGGTGACGGTGGCCGGGGCGTCGCCCTGGTAGCGGCCGAAGAGCACGAGCGGGACGCCCGGGAAGATCGACTGGGGACGGTCCTGCTCCACGCCGGTCACGGTGATGCCGGTGACCAGGGGTGCGCCGATGCGGCGGTGGATCTGCTCCATGGCCTCGTCGAGGCGGTCCTCGCTCTCGACCAGCTCGCAGCGGCCGGCGCCGATCGCGGCGAGGCGGCCGAGGAAGCCCGCGTTGACCGCGCGGTCGATGCCGACCGTGTGGATGCGGGTGGTGCCGACGAGCTTGGTGACCTCGGCGATGATCTGGTCCTCGTTGCCGACCTGGCCATCGGTGACCAGGACCAGCACCCGGTCACGCTCCTTGACGTCGGACAGCAGCGCCAGGCCGTCGCGCAGCGGGGTGAGCAACTCCGTGCCGCCGCGGGCGTCGGCGCGGGCGAGGTGCTCCACGGCGCGGAAGCGGTGGCGGTCGGTAGCGTCGGACAGGCCGGTGCCGAGGTCGTCGGGGTGGCTCACCTGGTGGTCGAAGGTGAGCACGGCGAAGCGGTCGCCGGCGGTGAGCGTGTCGACCACGCGGGCGGCGGCGCGGCGGGCGGCGACCATCTTCCAGCCGCCCATGCTGCCCGAGCGGTCGAGCAGCAGCACGACGTCCTTGGGCCGAGCGGGCCCGTCGGCGACAACCGGCGGCGTCACCACGAGCTGATAGGTGCCGCCGGTCTCGTCGGATACGAACACCGCGCCGGACCCGTTGCCCTCGTAGGGCAGACGCAGGACGAAGTCGCGGTCGGCGCGTTCCCCCGCGGCGATCTCGACGCGCCCGCCGGCGGTGGTGACGGTGTGCAGGCTGGAGCGGATCTCGCCCAGCGGCAGGCCCGCGGTGTCGATGTCGACGCCGATGGACAGCCGCAGCGGGTTGGGGAAGCCCGGCAGCAGCACCGGGGGAGAGATGCGGGAGGCGTCGGGCACGGCGTCGGTGTCGCGCAGCTGGCCGTCGCCGACCGGCTCGCCCGGCAGCGGCATGCCCGGCACGTAGCGGGGTGCGACCACGAGCGGGAAGCGGAACGTCGCGGCGTCGTCCTCCCACGGCAGGGGGCCGACGAGGGTGAGCTCGACGGTGACGCGCTCGCCGGGCTGGATGTTGCCGACGCGCATGGTGAAGACGTCGGGGCGTTCCTCCTCGGCGATGGAGGCGCGTTTGCCGGCCTCGATCGCCTGGTCGTACGCCTGCCGCGCCGCGCCGCGCTCCTGCAGCTCGGCCTCGACCGTGCGGCCGTCCGCGGTCATGGTCATGCCGGTCACCGCGGCCCGGTCGGGGAGCGGGAAGACATAGGTCGCCTCGAGCGACGTGTCGTACGCGTTGACGAACTCGGTGGTCACCGTGGTCCGGGCGACCAGGCCGCTGATCCTGGCCTGCACGTCGAGACGGTCGAGGGGCAGGTTGCCGCGCTCGGTGCGCAGCGCGCCGAGCCCCGCGTCGGGCAGGATCCGGATGCGGCCGAGCTCCGCCGGCTCCATCGGCGTGACGGAAAGGGTCATGACGGGCTCCCATCTTCGGTGGTGATCAGCAGGCCCCGGTCGTGCAGCAGGGCCAGCAGGGGTGCGGCCGCGGCGGTCACCGCGTCCAGGTCGCCGGGGGAGAGACGGACGGGAAGGACCAGAACGGCTCCGCCTCCCAGGGTGATGCCACTGACTTCTGTCGATGCGGCCGGGCGCCGCGGGCCGGAGGACGACGCCGCAGGCAGGGACGGTGCGGCGGCCCAGAAGCGCGCCGGTGCTGGAGAGGATTCCCCCGAAAGAGGCGCGACAACCGGAAGTTGAGCGACGGCGGCCAGCTCCGCGTCGCTCGCGCCGGTCAGCTCGGCCTGGATGGCGGCCAGGGAGTGCCCCTGAGCCTGGCGGCGCTTGACCGCCACGATCTGCGCGAGGTGCCGCGGGCCGTAGAGCGCGCTGCGCCCGCGCATCCCCGAGGGCCGGTCCACCAGGCCGGTGGTCGTGTACCACCGGATGGCCCGCCGGTCGGGGACGTCGCGGACCCGGCCGTTGGGCGCACCGGCGTATTCGGCCGCCAGCGCCTGGCGTACCCGATCCACCAACTCGTCCATCGTCCACATGCCGACCATATTGACACTGTCATCGTGACACTGTCAACGTAAAAACCTTCAGGCAAAACTGGCCAGTTTCAACTGAAGGCTTTACGGTGGGACCCATGACCTCCACATCCGCCGAACAGGCTGCCCGCGACGTCCGGGTCGTGGTCGGCCGTCTGCGCCGCCGGCTCAAGGAGGTCGCCGGTCTGGACGACCTGACCCCCTCGCAGACCTCGGTGCTGAGCCGGCTGAGCAAGGACGGCGCGGCCTCCGCCAGCGATCTCGCGGCCGCCGAGCGCGTTCGCCCCCAGTCGATCGCCGCGACCCTCGCCGTGCTGGACGAACGAGCCATGATCGAGCGTCGCCCCGACCCGCACGACGGCCGCCGCCAGCTGATCTCCCTGACCACGCACGGCCGGGAGCTGATCGAGGGCAGCCGGCAGGCGCGGGAGGAGTGGCTGGCGAAGGCGCTGGACGAGCGCTGCACCGAGCAGGAACGGCAGACGATCATCGCCGCGCTGGCCCTGCTGGAGAAGGTGAGCGAGCAGTGACCGCGATGACCACCGCGCCCGCGGCGTTCGACCGGCGACTGCTCCCGCCGATGCTGCTGGGCACCGTCCTCAACCCGGTCAACTCGTCGATGATCGCCGTCGCGCTGATCCCGATCGGTCTCGCGCTGGGTGCCTCCCCGGCACAGACGGCGTGGCTGGTGTCCGGCCTCTATCTCGCGACCGCCGTGGGGCAGCCGGTGGTCGGCAAGCTCGTCGACACGTACGGTCCGCGCAAGCTCTATCTGGCCGGTGCCGTGCTGCTGGGTCTCGGTGGCCTCGCCGGTGCGCTCGCCCCGGACCTGTGGGTCCTGGTGATCGCCCGGGTCCTGATCGGATTCGGTACGTGTGCCGGCTACCCCGCCGCGATGTACCTGGTCCGCCGTGAGGCCGAGCGCACCGGCGCGAAGAGTCCCGCCGGCGTGCTGACCGCGCTCGCCGTGGGAGCGCAGACCGTCGCCGTGGTGGGGCCGACCGTCGGCGGCCTGCTCATCGGGCTCGGCGGCTGGCGCACGATCTTCGCGATCAACGTCCCGATGGCGCTGCTGTGCCTGGTCCTCGGCACCTGGCGACTGCCGCGCACGGCGGCCCCGCGGGAACGGCCCCGCTTCGATGTGATCGGCATCGGACTGTTCGCCGTGTCGCTGACGGCGCTGCTGTTCTTCCTGATGGAGCCGCACGTGGTCACGCTGTGGCTGCTGGCGCTGACCGTCGCCGGGGGAGCGGGCTTCGCCGTGCGCGAACTGCGTACCCGGGAGCCCTTTCTCGATCTTCGGGTGCTCGGCGGGAACGGGCCGCTGCTGACGACGTACGGGCGCAACCTGCTCGCGTACGCCGTCTCCTATGCCTTCATCTACGGGTATACGCAGTGGCTGGAGGCGGGCCGCGGCCTCAGCGCCTCGCATGCCGGCCTGATCCTGCTGCCCTCGTTCCTGATGGCCATCGTGGTCTCCACGCTCACCGGCCGGCACCGCGGCGTGCGCGCCAAACTCCTCGTCGGCGCGGCCGCCCAGATCGTCGCGTGTGCGCTGCTGCTCGTCGTGGATCAGGGCACCCCGCTGGTCGCCCTGATCGGTCTCGGTCTCGTGGTCGGCATCCCGCAGGGCCTCAACAACCTGGCCAACCAGAACGCCGTGTTCCACCAGGCGCAGGCCGACCGGATGGGGCAGAGCGCCGGACTGCTGCGCACGTTCACCTACCTCGGCGCGATCCTCGCCTCCGCCGCGAACGGTGCCTTCCTCGGCGCGGACGCCGGCACCGCCGGCCTGCACCACCTGGCGATCTTCATGCTCGGCGCGGCGACGCTCATGCTCGTCGTGATCATCCCCGACCGGTCCCTGAAACTGGTCAACGCACAGAGGTAAGGATGCACATGCCCGTCACGACCCTCGACCCGAAGACCGCTCTGGTCGTCATCGATCTGCAGAAAGGCATCATGGGCGCGACCGGCGCGCCCCACTCGACCGCCGAGGTGACCGCCCGCTCGGCCGAGCTCGCCACCGCCTTCCGCGCCGCCGGCCTCCCCGTGGTGCTGGTGCGCGTGAGCTTCGCCCCGGACGGCGCGGACGCGGCACCCGGCCGCACCGACATCCCGAGCACCCGGAGCGCCACGCCGCCGCAGGGCTGGGACGAGATCGTCGACGATCTGGCCGGGCACCCGGGCGACATCCTGGTCACCAAACGCAACTGGGGCGCGTTCTTCGGCACCGATCTCGACCTGCAGCTGCGCCGCCGCGGCGTCACCCAGATCGTTCTCACCGGCATCGCCACGAGCATCGGCGTCGAGTCGACCGCCCGCGCCGCCTACGAGCACGGTTATCACGTCACGCTGGCCACGGACGCGATGACCGACCGGAGCGGGGACGCCCACACCCACAGCGTGGAGCGGATCTTCCCCCGCCTCGGCGAGACCGGCACGACCGCCGACATCCTCCGCAAGATCACGGCTACGGTGGCGGCATGACACCAGAACACCAGACCCTCCTCGACTCCGTCCCCGCCGGCGCGGGCGCGCGGATCGAGGAGGAGACCGTCGACTACCGGCACGGCGACGTCACCCTCGAGGGCTACGTCGCGCACGACGCCGCGATCACCGAGCGCCGCCCCGGCATCCTCGTCGTGCACGACTGGACGGGACTGCGGGACTATCCGAAGGTCCGGGCGCAGATGCTGGCCCGGCTCGGCTACGTCGCGTTCGCCGTCGACGTCTACGGCACCGGCATCCGCCCCACGGAGCACGAGCAGGCGCAGGCCGAGGCGATGAAGTACTACGGCGACCTCCCGCTGATGCGCGAGCGGGTCCGGGCCGGCTACGAGCAGCTCGCCGCGGACCCGCGCGTCGACCCCGAGCGGATCGCGATCATCGGCTACTGCTTCGGCGGGTCCGCGGCGCTGGAGTTCGCGCGCACGGGGGTGGCGCTGCGCGGTGCGGCCTCGTTCCACGGCGCGCTCAGCACCCACGACGCGAGCGACCCGGGCGACATCAAGGCACCGCTGCTGATCCTGACCGGCGCCGCCGACCCGGTCGTCCCGGACGACGCGCTCGTCGCCTACGAGAACGAGCTGCGGGCGGCCGGCGCCGACTTCGAGATCATCAGCTACTCGGGGGCGCCGCACGCGTTCACGCTGCCGGGCATCGACGCGTACCGTCCGAAGGCCGACGCCCGGAGCTGGCAGCGGCTCACCGGCTTCCTCGACGAGGTTTTCGCCTGATCGGTCCTCAGCTGCCGCCGGGCTGGGTCACGCCGTTCGCTTCCAGGACGTAGGGCGCGTACTGCTCCAGCTCTCCGGTCGGCTCGTCGTAGGAGACGACAGCGACCACCTTCTCGTACGCCCGGAGCGCACTCACCTGCGTCACCGGCACCTGCCGCGCGCGCGGTCCGTCGTCGTCCAGCCCGATGAGTCGTACGTTCCACGCGTGCACCGCGTCCGGCACGATCTGCGTCGGCGAGCGGAACGCCGCGAGGCCGGTGCCGTCGCTGATCGTCACGCCGCCCAGCGAGATGTCGTCGAGGTACCAGCCGCCCTCGTCGACCGCGCCGTCGCTGACATAGCGGAAACCGAGCAGGACCTTCTTCCCGGCGTACGCGGACAGGTCGTAGGTGTGCGGCTGGAGCCCGTCCGTGCTGCCCGTGACGCCGGGGCCGAGCGGCCCGCCGACCGTGTGATCGCCGGCGACCGCGGTGTAGGTCCTCCCGCCGTCCGTGGACACGGTGACGTACCCGTAGTCGTACCCGTTCTCGGCGCCGTACGCCTCCTGCAGTCTCAGCGTCGGGTCGTCCTTGGGCACCTGCACGGCAACCACCGCGGCGGCGTCGATGTTGTTGCCGCGCCCCGAGAAGAGCGCGCCGTCGCGGACCGTCCACGTGAGCGGCAGAGCGGGCAGCGTCCTCGCCCCCGTGAACCGCACCGACTTCACCTCGGCACCGGTGAGGTAGTCCCCGTTCGCATCGCGCAGCCGCACGTAGTCGGCACCGTTCGGCGCCGCGCCGGCCCAGTCGTAGGAGTCGGGGTTCGCGAGGTTGACCGTGGCGCGCAGACTCGGCGCCGTCACCCTCGCCAGGGGTACGCCCACCATGACGCCGTCATCGCCGACCGCCTTGTCGACCAGGCTCATAGTCTGGAAATCGTGCAGGACGCCGTAGAGGCGTACCGCATCACCCAGCGCCGCCTGCACCCCCGCCAGACCCTGATGCGCCCCGTCACGGTGCAGCCGCGACAGCGCCTCCGCCCCGAACCGGTCCCGCAGATACAGCATGAACTGGTACGCGTTCCCGTAGTCCGCGAGCACCTCCGCGGGCGCGCCCTCGTCCCACAGCGTGAGGGAATTCTGCGCACCCCCGCAGTCCCGGGGATTGGTGTTGTACTTCGTCTCCACCACCGCGAACCCCTGGAAACAGGTCAGATGCGTGTCCGCACCCGGGTGGTAGATCGTGGCACTCGCGTCCACATAGCCGACCAGGGTCTGCGCGTAGTCGGACAGCCCCTCGTTGACCCAGGTCACCTCGTCCGGATCGGTGTACTGCTGCAACAGGTGCTGCCACTCGTGCGCGAACGTCCCCTCGTACATCCGGGGCCGCGCGGGCCGGCTCGTGCACACGTCCCCGGTCGGCTCGTCGGGCGGCGTGGCGCCGGTGCGGTGCTTCCAGTCGTACGCGTCGATCGTCATCACGTTGCGGTCGACCAGCTCGTTGATCTGCGGTGAGAAGAAGCCCGCGACATAGGTCGGCGCCTTGGGGAACGTGTAGAAATTGTCGTCGCGCACATTGTCGACGAGCGTCACCGTCCTGTCCCCGTCCCCGGTGAAATCCCCGGTGATCAGCGGATCGGTCCCGTCCCGCCCGGCCGGCGTACTGAACGCACTCGTCTCCCGCGGCCAGATCGTGGTGTCGAACTCGTGGACCAGCGCGTTCACCTGGGCATCGGTCACGTCGGTGGAGTTGCGCGGCCGGCAGTCACGCTCCGGGAACCGCAGATCGTTCGCGACCCAGACCTCGATGTGCTCCCCGACCGCCCGCAGGGTGAAATCCTTGCGGTAGTAGTTCCCGTTCGCATCATCCAGACCGAGCCACTGCCGGACGGTGCCGACCCCGACGTCTGCCCGCCCTTTTCTGACGGTACGCCCGAAGCCCAGCCCCGCCGTCGAATAGGTCCTCCGCGACGGCTCCCGGGTGTCGTCCACGATGCCGCCGGCCTGGTGCGGCACAGCGGCCTGCTCCGGTGCGGCTGGGCCTTGTCGGGAGGCGGCGGAGGCTTGCGGGGGCGGCGGCGTCAGCAGCAGGGAAGCGGCTGCGGCGGCGGCGAGGCAGGGGCGGACGTAGGCGCGCACCCGCAGAACGCTACAGGGACATATTGCCCACAAGCGCCCATTTCGGTCCAGTCTCGCCTGTTCGTGCTACTCGAACAGCGAGTGATCCCGCCCGTCGCGCGCCCGCGCCCGCCGCCGCAACTGGACGACAACCGCGTCCACGACGGCCACCACCGCCCACGCGGCGAGCAACCACCCGGGCACGGTCCACCCGGCCCGGAACAGCAGCACCGACAACACACCGCAGACAACGAACCCGAACGCGGCGAGAACCAGCCGGAGGTTGAGCGCGCTGTAGGGCTCTCCCACCGTCCCCCGCCGCCCAGGCGGCTGCGCTCCGATCGGCATCCCCCGACCCTAACGCCCGCGCCACCTCGCCCCCACGCGGACCATGCCTGACGAAAGAAGCCGCCCCGCGTGTTCGCGGGGCGGCTCGATCCGTGGTTCAGCCGATCCTGACGTCGAAGAGCTTGTCGGCGGCGAGCTTGCGGAAGGCGGCGAGGTTGGCCGGCGTGCTGTCGATGCTGATGTCGCGGTCGCCCTGGTCGTCGTGCTTGGTGTCGAAGTAGACGACGGCCTTGATCTGCTTGCGCCTGGCGAGCTCGGGCAGGACGCTGCGGAAGGCGGCGGTCTTGTCGGCGGTCATGCCGACCCGGTGGTAGACACCCCACTCGGCGACCATGAGCGGCTTCGAGGCGTGCTTGGTGGCGGCCCAGTCGTAGAAGCCCTGGCCACCCTTGGCGGAGCGGTCGAGCAGGTCACCGAAGAGGCCGGCGTGGTAGGCGCCCTGCTCGGCGCTGACGTACGAGTCCAGGCCGATCCAGTCGATGACGTCGTCGCCCGGGTAGAGGTCCTTCCACCAGGACTTCGCCATCCACTTCTCGTTGCCCATGTACGCGAGGACGTTGATCGCGTTGCCGACGCCCTGGGCGCGCAGCCGCTGGATCGTGTGGCGGTACATCGCCGCGAAGTCCTTGGCCTGCCAGCCCGTGCCGGTCTCGACGACGTCGTTCTCGGGCTCGTGGTTGAGGACGAGGAAGAACTTCTCGGGGAACGAGGACTTGATCCGGGCGGCGAACCGGTCGATGCGCGCGTCCTGCTCACCCTTGGCGACCCTGGCCCAGTCGGAGCCGTACGCGATCTTCCAGTTGATCAGCAGCACCCGGGGGTGGGCGGTGTCGCGGGCCATGGCCATCTCGGCCTTGGTCGGGAAAGGCTCATCACCCTTGTGGTACGTGTGGAAGATGCTCGCCGTGCGACCGCTGAGCTTCTCCCAGTCCTGCAGCGCGGCATCGCGCGGAGCCGTCGTGAAACCACCGGCGGCGGCACCCCAGAGCACTCCGCAGGAGGGTACGAGCAGCGCGCCCGTCGTGCACTGTCCCGCTGACGCCGAGGGCGGCGGCATGTCCTCGTCCTCGACCGCCGGCGGGATGGTCTCGGCGGGCAGGGCCGCGGTCCTCGTGCTGATGCGCAGCGCCGGGCCGGTGGTGCTCTCCGCACTGCGGAACCGGGTCACCACGTCCTTGGCGCCCGACTGCAGCGCGAACGAGTAGACACCCGGGCCGGTCACGACCTTGCCGAGGTCGAAGCTCACGTCGGCGGCCTTCGTGACGGTCGCCGTCGCGACGACAGCGCCCAGCGCGGGGGCGTTCGCCGCGGTCAGCGTCTTCTCGGACCAGCGCGTGCCGGCGACCCGGTTCAGCGTGTACTTGCCGGTGGCGCTGCCGTCCACGGCCAGCTTCAGCACGGCGCCGGTGACCTTGGTGCCGGCGGGAACTACGAAACGCAGGAAGCCGACCTTCTTGTCGCTGCCCAGGTGCCCGACGGCCAGCTTCTCGTCGGCGCCGAACACCGTGTTCTTACGGCTGCTCGACGCGTACGTGTCGTCGGTGGCGGCGAGGGTGATGCCGGTCTTGTCCGCGGCGTGGGCCGCGGGTCCGAGCGCGCCCGCGCCGGCCGCGATCGCGATCAGGGCGGTCATCGACTTCTTCAGCATCTGTTTTCTCCCCCGCGTCTGCCCGGCGTCTCGGCCGGGCGGGCTTTTGCCCGGCGTTCCGGCCGGGCAAGGCGCCCGGCGTTTCGGCCGGGCATGCGGTGAAGATTCCGGGACGGGGGGAGCGCGGGCCGGTCCCGCGAGGGTGCGCGGAGGTTGCGGGTGAGCCTTTCGGCGGGACTTGAGGATTTCCCGGCCGCGGATATCGGGCACCTGGGCAGTTCCGGTCATATGCTTCGCAGGCCCTGATCAACTCCAGGAGGCTCCGTGGAACCCCTCTCGCCCGTCGTCGACGCCGCCCTCGCCGCCATGCCGGTCATCGACGGGCACAACGACCTCCCCATGGCGCTGCGCGCGAAGGCCGGTTATCGGGTCGCCGGGCTCGCCGCGAACCGCCCGGAGTTCCACACGGACATCGCCCGCCTGCGCGAGGGCCGGGTCGGCGGCCAGTTCTGGTCGGTCTACGTCCCGTCGGACCTCACCGAGCCCGAAGCCGTCGCCGCCACCATGGAACAGGTCGACGCCGTCTACCGCCTGGTCCGGGCCTACCCCCGCGATCTGGCCATCGCGTTCACCGCAGCCGACGTCACCGCCGCGATCGCCTCGGGCCGCATCGCCTCGCTGATCGGCATCGAAGGCGGCCACAGCCTGGCCTCGTCACTGGGCGTGCTGCGTGCCTTCGCCCGCCTCGGTGTGCGCTACGTGACGCTGACCCACAACCACAACACGCCCTGGGCCGACTCCGCCACCGACGAACCCGCGGCCGGCGGCCTCAGCGACGAGGGCCGCGCCGTGGTCGCGGAGATGCAACGGATCGGCGTACTCGTCGACCTCTCCCATGTCGCCGCCACCACCATGCACGCCGCCCTGGACGTGGCGACCGCCCCGATCATCTTCAGCCACTCCTCCGCCAGGGCCCTCTGCGACCACCGCCGCAACGTCCCGGACGACGTTCTGTCACGCCTTCCCGGCAACGGCGGCGTCTGCATGGCCACCTTCGTCCCGCCCTTCGTCTCCGCCGAGGTCAAGGCCTGGGCCGCGGCGGCGGACGAGGAATGGGCCCGCCTGGACCTCCCCGTCCCCTACGAGTGGCCCCGGGCCCCGCGCCCCGGCGAGGATCTCGTAGCCGACCCACCCGGCAAGGGCATCTGGGGCGACGACGTCCCTCCCGCCTTCGCTCCCTGGCTCACCGCCAACCCGCGCCCCACCGCCACCATCGCCCAGGTCGCGGATCACATCGACCACATCCGCGAGGTCGCGGGCCCCGGCCACGTGGGCCTCGGCGGCGACTACGACGGCTGCGACCTGCTCCCCGAGGGCCTCGAGGACGTCTCGGGCTACCCCCGGCTGCTCCTCGAGCTCTCCTCCCGCGGCTGGACCCCGCAGGACCTGGCCCGGCTCACCGGCGGCAACATCCTCCGCGTCCTGCGGGAAGCCGAGAGCCACGCCGCCGAACCCATGTGGCCCACCGCTCTCTGACGCCTCGGTCGCTGATGCCGGGCCTGCGTCATGCCAGGCCCGCGTCGTGGACGAGGAGGGCGACCTGGACGCGGTTGTTGAGGCTGAGCTTGACGAGCAGCCGGGAGACGTGGGCCTTGACCGTGGCCACGCTCATGAAGAGCTCCTGGGAGATCTCCGCGTTCGACCTGCCCCGGCCGATGGCGAGCGCGACATCCCGCTCGCGCTCGCTCAGGGCGCCGATCATGGTCAGTGCCTGACGGCGACCGGGATGCCGGTCGGGACCGGCGACGTGGGCGATCAGCCGGCGGGTGACCGTGGGGGAGAGCATCGCCTCGCCGCCCGCCACCTTGCGGACCGCGTCCAGGATCGCCGCCGGCGGCGTGTCCTTGAGCAGGAACCCACTTGCCCCCGCCCGCAACGCCCGCAACACGAACTCGTCGGCGTCGAAGGTCGTCAGCACGATCACCTCGGGTGACTCCGCCCGCCCCCGCAGCGTCTCGGTCGCCGCCAGCCCGTCCACGCGCGGCATGCGGATGTCCATGAGCACCACGTCCGGCCGGTGGGCGGCGACCGCGGCGGGAACCTCCGACCCGTCCGCCGCCTCGCCCACCACCTCGAGGTCCCCGGCCCCCGACAGGATCATGGAGAGCCCGGCCCGGACGAGCGCGTCGTCGTCGACGATCAGCACCCGGATCGGCTCTCGCACCGTCTCCTGCTCCCGCACGGTCATGCGGGCGGCCACGGGAGCCAGGCCTCCAGGACGAAGTCGCCCTGGGTGTCGTGACCGTGGACGATGGTCCCGCCCGCGAGGGTGGCCCGCTCGGCCAGGCCGATCAGGCCGGTGCCCGTCCCGGGGATCGTCACGACGGGCCGTGCGACCGGCGCCGGATTGCGTATGCCGATGGTGAGCCCCGCACCCGCCGCACCGCCGACCGCGACCTTCACCGCGGTGCCGGGGGCGTGCTTGCGGGCATTCGTCAGGCCTTCCTGAATGATCCTGTACGCCGTGCGCCCCGTGCCGACCGGCAGCTGCTGCGCCTCGTCGACCGCCACGTCGAGGCGCACCTTCACGCCGGCCGCCCGGGACTCCGCCGCGAGGGCGGGCAGTTCGCGCAGCGTGGGCTGGGGCCGCTCCGGGGCGGCATCGTCCGTGGACTCGCGCAGCACCCCGATCACCTCGCGGAGGTCCTGCAGGGCCAGGTGGGCGCTGGCCCGGATCACGCCGGCCGCCCCGGCGATCTCGGCCGGGGGCGCGTCGGGCCGGAACTCGAGTGCCCCGGCGTGCAGGCTGAGCAGGGAGATGCGGTGCGCGAGCACGTCGTGCATCTCGCGGGCGATGCGGGTGCGTTCGAGCGCGCGGGCCTGCGCCACCCGCAGCCGCTGCTCGGACTCGGCGCGCTCGGCGCGGTCGCGCAGGGAGACCACGAGCTGGCGGCGGGCGCGCACGGTCATCCCCCAGAGCTGAACGATGATGATGAAGACGATTCCCCACACGAACGACTCCACGAACGTGCCGCCCTGCTCGGGGCGCACCACGCAGAACACCGCGTTGGTGACGAACCCCGCCGCGCCGACCCAGAGGGCCGTCACGAACGGCCGGTGCACCGCCACCGTGAACAGGGAGATGAGGATGGCGACCGCGGCGGTGACCGACACCAGGCTGAGGACCAGCATCAGGACGGCGAACGCAACCGGCCACCGGCGCCGCCACCAGAGCGCGACCGAGCACAGCACCCCGAGGAACAGGTCGGCCCAGATCAGCCACTCGGGCGTTCCCGCCCATTGGCCGATCATGGAGGGCTCGGCGCTGAACAGGTCACCCGTGCAGAGCAGCGCCCAGACCAGGCTCAGCAGGAAGCAGGCGGCGTCGACGAACCAGTCGCGCATCGAGCGCGGGCCGCCCTGGCTCACCGGCTGGTCGCGCAGGGCCGCCGGGAGCAGAAAGCTGTATTCGGACGGCTCTGCCGCCGGGCGTACCGCCAGTTCTCCCATGCCGTCATGGTAGGTCGGCGGCACCGGCGCCGATACCGACCAAAGTCGGGGATCGGGGCATACCTTGGTCCGCCGGACCCATGGACCGAGGTATGCCCCGGGAGAGACTCCTGGCCGTCGCGGGCAACCGGCCGGTCCCGGCAGGCTCGGCGCATGATTTCGGTTGACCACCTGAGCAAACGGTACGGGGCCCACCCGGCCGTGAACGACGTGTCGTTCACCTGCGGGCCCGGCACGGTGACCGGCTTCCTGGGGCCCAACGGGGCCGGCAAGTCCACCACCATGCGGATGATCTGCGGGCTGACCGCGCCCACCTCCGGCACGGCGACCATCGACGGCCGCCCCTATCAGCGCCTGGCCAACCCCGGTCGGCGCATCGGTGTGCTGCTGGACGCGTCCGCGCAGCACGCCGGACGGACCGGGCGGGAGATCCTGACCCTCGCCGCGATGACCCAGGGCCTGGACCGCCGCCGGGTCGACGAGAGCCTGGACCGCGTCGGGCTCAACAACACCGCCGCCAAACGGCGGGTCAAGGCCTACTCGCTCGGCATGCGCCAGCGGCTCGGCCTGGCGTACGCCCTGCTCGGCGATCCCGGCATCCTGATCCTCGACGAGCCCGCCAACGGCCTCGACCCGGAGGGGATCTTCTGGATGCGGGGCCTGCTGCGCGACTTCGCGGACCGGGGCGGCACGGTGCTGCTCTCGTCCCATCTGCTCCGCGAGGTGGAGGCGGTCGCGGACCGGCTGGTGGTGATCGGCGGCGGCCGGGTGGTCGCCCAGGGCGACAAGGACGAACTGCTGGCCGCCTCGGGCACGGTCGTCAGGGCGCTCGACATGGCGGGCCTCGACGCGGTGCTCACCCGCGCGGGACTGACCGCTGTGACGTCGGCCGACGGGAGCGTCGTCGTGCAGGCCGACGCGGAGACCATCGGCCGGGCTGCCGCTCAGGCCGCGCTCGTCCTCCTCGAGCTGCGACCGGCCGGCAGCGGCGGGCTCGAGCAGATGTTCCTGACCCTGACCGCAGGTGATTCGGTGAAGGAGGCAGTCCGATGACCGCCGTGCAGAGTCCGCAGACCGTTCCCGCCGACGTCGCAGGCCCCGGGCCGGGCGAGCGCGCGGGAAAGATCTCGATGGTGACGCTCACCCGCGTGGAGCTCCGCAAGCTGGCGGATACCCGGTCCGGGTTCTGGATGCTGGTGGTGATCGGTCTGGCCGGGGCCGCCACCGCCGCGATCATGCTCCTGGCGGCGCCGGGCGAGGAACAGGCCTTCCAGCCGCTGCTGGCGTTCGCGCTGCTGCCGGCGAGCGTGCTCCTGCCGGTGCTGGGCATCCTGTCGATGACCAGCGAGTGGTCGCAGCGCACGGCGCTGACGACGTTCACCCTGGTGCCCGAGCGGGGACGGGTGATCCTGGCGAAACTGCTGGCGTGCGTCCTCATCGCCGTCGCCGCCACGGTGGCAGCGGCCGCGCTGAGCGCCGTGGCGAACCTGATCGCGATCGGCATCGGCGGGGACGGCAGCTGGCACCTCACCGCCGACCAGGCCGGGCGGCTCCTGCTCAACCAGGTCGTCTTCGTCCTGATGGGCACGGCGTTCGGTGCGCTGCTGATGAACTCCCCGCTGGCGATCGTGCTGTTCTTCGCGATCCCGACAGCCTGGACGGTGCTCTCGTCGCTGGTGAAGTGGCTGGCGACGGCAGCGGAGTGGATCGACATCAACATGACGTCGACGCCGCTGAGCCAGCCGGACATGAGCGCCGGTGAGTGGGCGAGACTCGCGGTGTCGGCAGCGGTCTGGATTCTGCTGCCCCTGGTAGCGGGAACGGTCCGGGTCCTGCGCCGCGAGGTGAACTGACCCCCGGCTGAGGGGAGGGCTTGGCCCATTACTGGGAGGGGTTGGCCGGCGACTCTGCGAGGTCTCCGGCGAATCCTCTCAGGTGGCCCGTCGACCGCCCGATCTCGTCGGGGAAGGCGTGCCGCACGGCACCGTCATCCGGCGTGGGGAGGGGCGTGCGATGACCGGCATCCTGCGCCGGAATTCCTGGACCGCGGCCGTCGGGCTCCTGGTGGCCGCGTTCGCGGCCGTCATGCTGCTGGCGCCGGGCGGCGAGGTGGTCACCGAGGCGGTGTCCAACGTCGCGTCGCTGCTGATGACGGTCGCCGCGGGCAGTGCCTGTCTCGTGCGTGCCGTCCGGCGGCGGGGACGCACCGGGGTGGCCTGGGCGGGGATCGGGCTGGGGTGTCTCTCGTACGGGTCCGGCGAGCTGGTCTGGACGTGGGTGCAGAGCATCGAACGCCAGGTCGTGGCCTCTCCGGGGCCGGCCGACGTGGGCTACCTCGCCATGGTCCCGCTGATCACGCTGGGGCTGCTGTTCATTCCGGTGACCCGTCAGACGCCGGCCAACCGGGTCCGCAGCGTGGTCGACGGGCTCATGATCGCCTGCTCGCTGTTGCTGATCAGCTGGATCGCGGTGCTGCACCCGCTGATCGAGACCGGCGCCGACTCGGCGCTCGCGCTGACCGTGCTGCTCGCGTACCCGATCGGTGATGTCGTCCTGATCACCGTCGTGCTGTACATGCTCGCCCAGTTGCGCCGCGAGGGGCAGGACTACGGGTCGCTCATGCTGATCGGCGCGGCCATGGTGGTCGTGGGCGTGGCCGACAGCGTGTACGCGTACCTCGCCCTGCACGGCGCGTACGCCTCGGGGGGCTGGCTCGACACGGGCTGGTTCCTCTGCTTCGGGCTGGTCCTGCTGGCCGCCCGCCGTCCGGAGCGGCCCCCGGGGCCCCGTCCGCAGCGGCGCACGAGCCCGGTCCGGGAGTTTGCCGGGCAGCCGTTCGCGCTACTGGTGCCCTATGTCGCCGTGATCACCGCGCTGGTCTGCAGCGTCGTGTTCTACGCCCTGAACGGGCGCGTCGACGCCTTCTACTCCGGCTCCCGGTCGGTGCTGATCCTGCTGATCGTGGCCCGTCAGCTGCTCACCCTGCTGGAGAACCGGCAGCTCACCGGCGACCTGGAACGCAGGGTCGGCGCCCGCACGCAGGAGTTGCGCGCCAGCGAGCTGCGGTTCCGGGCTCTGGTGCAGCAGAGCTCCGACTCGGTGGCGATCATCGAGGCCGACTCGACCATCCGCTATCAGGGCGAGTCGGTCGAGCGGATCTTCGGGTGGCCCGCGGAGGTCCTGATCGGCCGCCGCCTGGTCGACATCGTGGAGAAGGAGGGGCTGCCGCAGCTGCGGGCCGCGCTCGTGGACGCACTGGGGGCGCCGGGGCAGGCAATGGTCTTCGAGCTGCCGGTCCCGCACGCCGACGGCCGGATCCGGCTGGCGGAGATGACCATGACCAACCTGCTGGACGATCCGGGCGTACGCGGGCTCGTGCTCAACACGCGTGACGTGCACGACGCGAAGGAGCTGCAGGACCGGCTGGTGCACGAGGCGTATCACGACAGCCTGACCGGGCTGGCGAGCCGGGCGCTGTTCACCGAGCGGGTGACGGAGGCTGTGGCGGGCGGTACGCGTACCCGGGAAGTGGCGATCCTGGTCATTGATCTCGATGGTTTCAAGGAGATCAACGACAGCCTCGGCCACGCCGTCGGCGACCAGCTGCTGATCCAGGTGGCGGGGCGGCTGCTGAAGGCCGTCCGGGAGTGCGACACGGTGGCGCGCTTCGGCGGGGACGAGTTCGGTGTGGTCGTGGAGTCGTCGCCCACCGCGCGGCGGGACGCCGAGATCGTGGCCGCGCGGATCGTCGCCGCCCTGCAGGAGCCGTTCCTGGTCGGCGAGCGGGAGCTGCGCACGTCGGCGAGCATCGGGCTGGCCTGCGCGGATGACGCCGCCGACCTCGACTCGCTGATCCGCAACGCGGACCTGGCGATGTACCGCGCGAAGTCGGCCGGCGGGGACTGCGTCGCCGGCTACGACCCGGCGATGCTGGCCGGGCTCGTCGAGCGGCTCGAGCTGGAGGCGGATCTGCGCGTGGCGCTGACCCGCGACGAGCTGGTCCTGCACTACCAGCCGACCGTCGACCTGCGGACGTCCGGGATCGTGGGGTTCGAGGCCCTGGTCCGCTGGCAGCACCCGGTGCGCGGCATGGTGTCGCCGCTCGACTTCATCGGCATCGCCGAGGCGACCGGCCTGATCGTGCCGCTGGGCCGGTGGGTGCTCACCGAGGCCTGCCGCCAGGCGGTCGCGTGGGGCGCGGCGGGGGAGCGTCCGCTGAAGATGGCGGTCAACGTCTCGGTCCGCCAGTTCGAGCACGGGGACCTGTCGGCGATGGTCGCCGAGGTGCTCGCCGAGACGGGCATGCCCGCCGAGCGGCTGTGCCTGGAGATGACCGAGAGCGTCCTGCTCACCGACACCGACGAGAATCTCACCCAGCTGCACCGGCTCAAGGCGCTGGGGGTCACCCTCGCCATGGACGATTTCGGTACGGGCTACTCGTCGCTGGCCTACCTGCGCCGCTACCCGATGGACATCCTGAAGATCGACCGCTCGTTCGTGGACCGCCTCGGCGGGGACCGCGAGGACGAGGCGCTGGTCCGCACGATCGTCCGGCTGGGCCGCAGCCTCGGTATGACCACGGTCGCCGAGGGGATCGAGGACGCGGTGCAGCTGGGCGTGCTCCGCGATCTCCAGGTCGACCTGGCGCAGGGCTTCTACCTGTCCCGCCCGCTGCCGGCCGCCGAGGCGGGACGCGTCCTCGACGAGGGCCTGACCAAGCTCGCACTGGCCTCCTAGGACGCCGTAGGGAGGGTGTGGGCGAGCGCCAGTTGCAGGTGGAGCCGGGCGTCGGGATCGTCGAGCAGGTCGCCGAGGACCTGCCTGATCTTGCGGAGCCGGTAACGGACGGTCTGCGGATGGGCGTGCAGCGCCTCCGCGGTCGCCAGCACCTGACCCTGCGCCCGGAGCCAGGCGTGCAGGGTTTCCCGCTCCGGTGTGCGTAACGGGGCGAGCGGGGCCAGCCACGTGGCGGCGTACCGATCCATCAGGCCCGGCTCCCACCCGGTGACCAGGTCGAAGAGGTGGTCGTCGCAGCGCAGCAACCCGGCACCCGGCAGGATCCGCAGCGCGCGCCGCGACAGCCGGTAGGACTCCCGCGTCGCGGCCAGCGGCACGGTCGGGCCGAGCGTGGCATGCCGGCGCAGCAGAACCGCGCCGAGATGGGTGAGCCGCCCGGGGGTGTCCGGCGCGGGGACGATCATGACGGTGGCGTCGTCGATGACGGTGGCGACGGTGCCGTGGCCCGCCGCGCGGCTGAGGTTGGCGCCGTCTGTGCCCTCGGCGCAGATCACGGCCGCTGTCGCGGGCAGGGGCCAGCGTGCGGCGTCCGCGGCGGCCTGCAGCACGGTGGCGCCGGGCGGGTCGGGCTGGACGAGCAGGGTGATGAGCCTGCGCCGGGTGGTGTCCCAGTCGCGTCCGTGGCTCTCCTGCTCGTCGAGGTAGCCCTGGGCCGCGGCGCCGGCGAGCGTGTCGACGAAGCCGAAGAGCGTGGACGCCAGGCCGTACAGCAACCGGGGTGGCAGGTCGAGGCCGGTCAGGTAGTCCCACAGGTCGCGGGCGCCGACGGTCAGGATCGCGCGCAGGGCGTCGACGCGGTGGCCCTCACGGAACTCGGTGCGCCCGAGCCGGGTGAAGACCGCGCGGGCGGGGCCGAGGTCGCAGGCCGGGTCGGCGACGAGGCGGACGAACGCGTCGGCGGCGGTCTCCACGCCGAGGGTGAGGCCGCGGCCCTGGCCGCCGGTGAGTGACCTGCCCTGCGCGCTCATCTGCGCGCGGATGGTCCGCAGGAGCCGTTCGCTGACCGTCGCGCTGTCGAACACTTGTCACCTCGGTGATAAACGCGCGCTGCTTTTGTGCGCCGGGGGAGCATCATATTGGCACCGCGATGCCTAGTTTGAGGGGATGGACGCAGATGTGATCGTGGTGGGTGGCGGGCTGGCCGGACTGGTCGCCACCGCCGAGCTGGCCGACGCGGGCAAAAAGGTGCTGCTGCTCGATCAGGAGCCCCCGCAGAGCCTGGGCGGTCAGGCGTTCTGGTCGTTCGGCGGGTTGTTCCTCGTCGACTCGCCCGAGCAGCGGCGCATGGGCGTCAAGGACTCGCACGATCTGGCGTGGCAGGACTGGCTCGGCAGCGCCGCGTTCGACCGTCCCGAGGACGAGTGGCCGCGTCGCTGGGCTGAGGCGTACGTCGATTTCGCGGCCGGGGAGAAGCGGTCCTGGCTGCACGCGATGGGTCTGCGGTTCTTCCCGGTGGTGGGCTGGGCGGAGCGTGGCGGTGCCGCCGCCGACGGTCACGGCAATTCGGTGCCGCGCTTCCACATCACCTGGGGGACCGGCCCGGGGGTGGTCGCGCCCTTCGAGCGACGGGTACGCGCCGCGGCGGAGAAGGGCCTGGTCACGTTCGCGTTCCGGCACCGCGTCGACGAGCTCGTCACCGCTGCCGGGGCGGTGACGGGGGTGCGCGGAACGATCCTGGAAGCCAGCGACGTGCCGCGCGGTGTCTCCAGCTCGCGGGTGGAGGCCGGCGTCTTCGAGTACGCCGCCCAGGCGGTCATCGTCACCTCGGGCGGCATCGGCGGCGACCCGGAGCTGGTCCGCAAGGCCTGGCCGGCCCGGCTCGGCACCCCGCCGAAGCGGATGGTGGCAGGCGTCCCCGCGCACGTCGACGGCCGGATGCTGGGCATCACCGAGGCGGCCGGCGGCCGGATCATCAACCCGGACCGGATGTGGCACTACACCGAGGGCCTGCGCAACTGGGACCCGATCTGGCCGGACCACGGCATCCGCATCCTGCCGGGCCCGTCGTCGCTGTGGCTCGACGCGACCGGCAAACGGCTACCGGCACCGTTCTTCCCGGGCTTCGACACGCTGGGCACACTGAAGCACCTGATGGGCACCGGCCACGACTACAGCTGGTTCGTGCTCACCCAGAAGATCATCGAGAAGGAGTTCGCGCTCTCGGGCTCCGAGCAGAACCCCGACCTGACCGGCAAGAGCGTGCGCGACGTGCTCAAACGGGTCCGCCCGGGAGCCACCCCGCCGGTCGAGGCCTTCAAACAGCACGGCGAGGACTTCATCATCGCCGGCACCCTGCCCGATCTGGTGGAGGGCATGAACAAACTGGCGGCCTCCTCGGGTGGTCCCGCTCTCGACCTCGACTCGGTACGCGGAACCATCGAGTCCCGCGACCGCGAGATCGCCAACCCGTACTCCAAGGACGCCCAGATCACCGCGATCAACGGCGCCCGTCGCTACCGCGGCGACAAACTCGTCCGGGTAGCCACCCCGCACCGCCTGCTCGACCCGGCAGCCGGCCCCCTGATCGCCGTCCGCCTCAACATCCTCACCCGCAAAACCCTCGGCGGCCTCCAGACCGACCTCGACGCCCGCGTCCTGAGCACCGACGGCACCCCCCTGCCCGGCGTGTACGCAGCCGGCGAGGCAGCAGGTTTCGGTGGCGGCGGCATGCACGGCTACAACTCCCTGGAAGGAACCTTCCTCGGCGGCTGCATCTTCTCCGGCCGCACCGCCGGCCGAGCCGCAGCAGCCGCCGTGAGCTGACCGCAATGAGCTGGCCCGGTTATGCTCCCGGTCGATGGGATCGCGTCCGCTGTGGACCCGGTCAGCGCCCGGCAGACCGTGGGCGGAGGTGGACACGAAATGCACCGCCCAATTCCGCGGAGCCTGACCCTCCCGGGCTCGCGCCGTCTCGCCTTCCACGACCGGGCGGGCGCGGGCCGCCCGGTGCTCGCACTGCACGGCCACTTCGCGTCCGGGCGCACTTTCGCCACGCTGGCCGGCGCCCTCGCCCCTGAGTGGCGCCTGATCGCGCCGGACCAGCGCGGACACGGCGACTCCGGCCGGGCGGCCGACTACTCACGCGACGGTTATGTCAGCGACGCGGTGGCGTTGCTGGATCACCTGGGCATCGGGTCGGCGGTGGTGCTGGGGCATTCGCTGGGCGGGGTGAACGCGTACCAACTGGCGGCAGCGCACCCGGAGCGCGTGAGTGCTCTGGTCGTCGAGGACATCGGCGCCGTGGTCGACGGGGACCTGTCGTTCGCGCTGACGTGGCCGCGGCGTGCCCCGGATCGCGCGGCACTGGAAGCGGCTCTCGGCGGCAGCGCGCCCTATCTGAAGGAGGCGATCCGCTCGTTCCCCGACGGATGGGGCCTCGATTTCGACCCGTCGGACATGGTGGCCTCCCAGCTGTCCCTCAACGGCGACCACTGGGGTGACTGGCTCGCGAGCGACTGCCCAGCCCTGCTCGTGCACGGCACCCGCAGCGGTGTCCTGTCCGCCGGGCATGCCGCACAGATGACCGCCGAACGCCCCCGGACCACCCTGGTCGACGTCCCCGCCGGCCACAGCGTCCACGCCACAGCCCCCGCCGCATTCGCCACCGCGCTCACCTCTTTCCTGACCACGGCACACCCCGGGCGGTAACCGGCACGGCGAAGCCCCGCAGCCCAAGGTGAGGGGTGCGGGGCCGCGCGGGAAGGTCAGCCGGCGGTGGTCAGGTTGTAGACCGTGGTGCCGCCGACCGTGGTGGCCGTGTAGTTCTCGGAGACCCAGGTGGTGATCTGGGAGGTCTCGGTGGCCGTGCCGCCCTGGCCGCCGCCTCCGCCCATGCCGCCGCCCGAGATGAAGTAGGTGATCTGGCCCGCGGCGACGTAGGCCTTGAACTGGGCGAGGGTGGGGGAGGGGTCGCTGCCGTTCCAGCCGCCGAGGGCGATGACCGAGGTGCCGCTGGCCAGTTCGAGGTCGGCTGCCGAGGTGGCTCCGCTGACGGCCGCCGCCCACTTGGTGGTGGTCGCCTTCAGCGCGGCGGTCAGCTCACTGTTGGTGCTCTGGCCACCCATGCCGCCGCCACCCATCCGCCCGCCGCCGGTGGCGTCGCCGGCTGCAGCGCCGTCCTCCGTTGCGCCGCCGTCCGCCGCACCCGCCGCAGCATCATCCGACGAGGAGCCCGAGCCTTCGGTGGTGTCGCCACCTGACTGCGTACCCGAAGAATTGGCGGAAGGTCGCTGACCACCGGGACCACCGGTCCCACCGCCGCCGAAGCCGCCCATGCCGCCGCCGCTCGCCGAGGCCGGGCCGGAGGTGGGGATGCTGCCGGTGTGCGCCTCGCCGACCGTGGCCGTCGCCCAGGCCGCGCTGCCGGCTCCCGCCGAGAGCACGCCGACCAGGACCGCGACCACCGCGAGCTTGCGGGCCTTGAGCGGGTTGAAGTTGATGACCAGGGCGACCGCGGCGATGACGCCGGCGACCAGGGTGATCCAGCGCAGCGCCGGCAGCCAGTCGCTGCGGCCGAGCAGGACCCAGCCCCAGACGGCCGTGCCGAGGATCATCGCGGCGAGGGTGAGGCGGGCGGCCAGGGCGGCGCGGTAGAGCCAGAGGACGCGGCCGCCGACGGCGACCATCGCGGCGATGCCGGGGGCGAGGGCGATCGTGTAGTACGGGTGGATCGTGCCGCTCATCCACGAGAACGTGATGCCGGTGACCAGGATCCAGCCGCCCCACAGGATGGCGGCGGCGCGGGCCCGGTCGGTGCGGGGGGCGCGCCAGGTCATCGCGAGGACGGCGATCATGGCGATCAGGGCGGCGGGGAGCAGCCAGGAGATCTCGAGGCCCATCGAGGAGCCGAAGAGCCGGCCGATGCCGGTGGCGCCGCCGAAGCTGGTGTTCTGGCCACCGCCACCTCCGCCGCCCCCGTTGCCGGAGCCGCCGAGGATGCGGCCGAGGCCGTTGTAGCCGATGGCGAGTTCCCACAGCGTGTTGTTGGTGGAGCCGGCGATGAAGGGCCGCGACGAGGCGGGCCACAGCGAGACCAGGGCGACGAACCAGCCCGCCGAGACGAGCAGCGCGAGACCGGAGATGAGCAGGTCACGGATGCGCTTGCCGATGCCGGTCGGGGCGGCGACGAGGTAGACCAGGGCGAATGCCGGCAGGACCAGGAAGGCCTGCATCATCTTGGTGAGGAAGCCGAAGCCGAGCAGGGCACCGGTCAGGGCGAGCCACTTCCAGGAGGCCTTTTCCACGGCCCGGATCGTGGTGTACGCCCCGGCGGTCATCAACAGCACCAGCAGCGCGTCGGGGTTGTCGAAGCGGAACATCAGCACCGCGACCGGGGTCAGCGCGAGCGCCGCACCCCCGAGCAGTCCGGCGACCGGTCCGAACCAGCGCTTGACGCTCGCGTGGACCAGGTAGACCGACGCCACGCCCATGAGGGCCTGCGGGGCGAGGATCGACCAGCTGTTGACGCCGAAGATGCGCGCGGACAGGCCCATCACCCACATCGCCGCGGGGGGTTTGTCGACGGTGATGGCGTTGCCCGCGTCGAGCGAGCCGAACAGCCAGGCCTTCCAGCTCTGCGCGCCGGCCTGCGCGGCGGCGGCGTAGAAGCTGTTGCCCCATCCGGAGGCGGAGAGGTTCCAGAGGTAGAGCACGGCGGTGCCGGCCAGCAGGACACCGAGGGCGATCTTCTCCCATCCGGGCCCGCGGCGGTGGCGGTGCCTCGGCGCCGCTTCCTCGGGTGTGGTGGCCGGACGGTCCATCAACGTCGTCATGCGCTTACCTTCGCGACGGCGCCTGGCGAGCTTCTGTGTCCGTTCTGTGTGGCCTCTATGAGGCGTGGATCACAGGGGGCAGTCGCCGTCGGGGTGGATGCCGCGCAGGATGCGGCCGCTGATCTCGCCGAGGCTGCGCAGCTGTGCCGGGGTGACGGCGTCGATGACCAGCTCACGGACGGCGTCCACGTGCCCGGGGGCGGTCTCGACGACCTTCGCGAAGCCGGCGTCGGTGAGGATGGCGTTGGTGTAGCGGCCGTCCAGCGGGTCGGGCTCGCGGCGGACCCAGCCCTGTTTCTCCAGCCGCTTGATCAGGTGCGACAGCCGTGACAGCGAGCCCTGGGCGAGCTGGGCGAGCACGCTGATCCGCAGGGTGCGCCCGGGTGCCTCGGACAGGCCGGCCATCACGGTGTACTCGAAGTTGGTGATCCCCGCCTGGCGTTGCATCCGGCTGTCGAGCTCGCCGGGGAGCACGACCAGCAGCCCCATGAAGGTCATCCACGACTGCAGCTGCTCGCTGTCCAACCAGTTCACGTCCTCGGCCACCACCCGATCGTAGCTGACTTGAACATTCAAGCGTGAACCGCTACGTTCACTAGAACGTTCAACTCATCGAGAGGCCATCCCCCATGAACATCGCCCTCTGGATCGTCGCCGGGCTGCTGGCGGCCGCGTTCCTCGCCGCCGGTTCCATGAAGGTCCTCCGCGACAAGGAAGCGCTCAAGGGCGCCGGCATGGCCTGGGTCGACGACTTCCCGCCCAAGGTCATCGGCGGGCTCGAGGTCCTCGCCGCGATCGGGCTGATCCTGCCCGCCGTGCTCGACATCGCCCCGATCCTCGTCCCGCTCGCCGCCACCGGCCTGGTGCTCATGATGATCGGCGCGATCGTCGTGCACGCGCGGCGTAAGGAATTCCAGGCCCTGGCGCCCAACGTGGTGCTTCTGCTGCTGTCCGCCTTCGTCGCGTGGGGGCGATTCGGGCCGTACTCGTTCTGAATGATCCGTTCGCCCCGCCGGCCCGTTCTGCTCCCTGTGACAGGTCTCGCCCTCCGAGATGCACGGCGGGGCGCGTCGATCCGTGCCACGATGGCACCGATAGTTCGGTTCAGGCGGGAGTCAAAAGGCAATGAGCGAACACGTTTCCGACAGTGCCGAATGGCAGGCTGTGCAGGGGCACGCCGAGAAATTCTCGAGCGTGCACCTGCGCGAGCTGTTCGAGAGCGACCCACGGCGCGGCGAGCGGCTCACCGCCCAGGTCGCCGACCTCTACGTGGACTACAGCAAGAACCTCGTCACCGACGAGGTGCTGAGCGCGCTGATCGCGCTCGCCGGCAGGGCGAAGCTGCGTGAGCGCACCGCGGCGATGTTCGCCGGGGAGCACATCAACGTGACCGAGGACCGCGCGGTGCTGCACACCGCGCTGCGCCTGCCCCGCGACGCCACGCTGGTCGTCGACGGGCAGGACGTCGTCGCCGACGTGCACGAGGTCCTCGACCGGATGGGCGCGTTCAGCGACAAGGTCCGCTCGGGCGAGTGGCAGGGCGCGACCGGCGAGCGCATCAAGACCGTCGTCAACATCGGCATCGGCGGCTCGGACCTCGGCCCGGTCATGGCGTACGAGGCGCTCAAGGCGTACGCGCAGCAGGGCATCGAATGCCGTTTCGTGTCGAACATCGACCCGACGGACCTGTACGAGAAGACCCACGACCTCGACCCGGCGAGCACGCTGTTCGTCATCGTCTCCAAGACCTTCGGCACCCAGGAGACGCTGACCAACGCCACCGAGGCGCGCAACTGGCTGCTCGCGGGTCTCGGCGGTGACGACTCCGCGGTCGCCAAGCACTTCGTCGCGGTCAGCACCAACGCGCAGAAGGTGTCCGGCTTCGGCATCGACACCGCCAACATGTTCGGTTTCTGGGACTGGGTCGGCGGGCGCTACTCGCTGCCGTCCGCGGTCGGCCTCTCGGTCATGATCGCGATCGGCAAGGAGCAGTTCGGCGAGCTGCTCGACGGCTACCACGTCGTCGACCAGCACTTCCTCAACACGCCGCTCGAGGAGAACGTGCCGGCCCTGCTCGGCCTGCTCAACGTCTGGTACGACACCTTCCTCGGCGCCCAGTCGCACGCCGTGCTGCCCTACTCGCAGTACCTGCACCGCTTCGCCGCGTACCTGCAGCAGCTCACCATGGAGAGCAACGGCAAGCACGTGCGCCTGGACGGCTCCGCGGTCGAGTTCCAGACCGGCGAGGTGTTCTGGGGCGAGCCCGGCACGAACGGCCAGCACGCGTTCTACCAGCTGATCCACCAGGGCACCAAGCTGATCCCGGCGGACTTCATCGGCTTCAGCGTGCCCAACCACGACACCGGCGAGATGCACGATCTCTTCATGTCGAACTTCTTCGCCCAGACCGGCGCGCTCGCGTTCGGCCGCACCGCGGAGCAGATCGAGGCCGAGGGCGTCGCCGCCGCGATCGTCCCGCACAAGGTGATGCCAGGCAACCACCCGACCACCACGATCCTCTCGGAGAAGCTGACGCCGTCCGTGCTCGGCCAGCTCATCGCCCTCTACGAGCACATCACGTTCACCCAGGGCGTCATCTGGGAGATCAACTCGTTCGACCAGTGGGGCGTCGAGCTCGGCAAGGTCATGGCCAACCAGCTCGCCCCCCTGCTCACCGGCGACTCCTTCGCAACGGGCAGCAGCGACTCCTCGACCGACGCGCTGATCGGGCGTTATCGCACGCAACGCGGCCGTTGATCCTTCGGGCGGTCCTATTTTTGTCGTAGGGCCGCCCTAAGCTGCTTTTCGTGGATCTGAAAACGGCGCTCGCCGTGCGCATGCGCAGCCTGCTGCTCACCCCCGAGAAGCGGCTGGGCAGCGTCACGGAGATCGTCGAGTGGTTCGGCGCCATGCAGGCCCAGGACATGGCCAGCGGCCTCTGGTCCCTCGGCGTCCGCCTCCCCGGCTCCACCCGCGCCGACATCGACGCCGCCCTCGAGCGCCGCGAAGCCATCCGCACCTGGCCCATGCGCGGCACCGTCCACCTGGTCCCACCCGCCGACGCCCACTGGATGCTCGAGCTGATGGGCGTGCGCGCCCTCGCCGGCGTTGCCAAACGCCGCGAAACCCTCGGCCTCACCGAGAAAACCGTCGACCAGGCCGTCGAGGTCCTCACCGCCGCCCTGCAGGGCGGAAAAAGACTCACGCGAGCCGAGTGCCTGGCCGCCCTCACCGACGGCGGCATCGAGGTCACCGGCCAACGCGGCTACCACCTTCTGTGGTACGCAGCCCAGCGCGGCGTCACGTGCATAGCCCCCCACCGCGGCAAGGACCAGACCTTCGTCCTCCTCGACGAATGGGTCCCGCACTCCCACCGCCCCACCCGCGACGAAGCCCTGGCCCTGATCGCCCACCGCTACTTCCGCAGCCACGGCCCCGCCACCGTCCACGACTTCGCCCGCTGGACCGGCCTCACCCTCACCGACTCGAAAAAAGGCATCGCGCTCGCCGGCCCCGCCCTGACCCCGGTCACCGTCGAAACCACCACGATGTACGCCGACCCCACCCTCCTCGACTCCGCCCCGGCCCCCCCGGACGACTGGGCCGCCCTCCCCGGCTTCGACGAATACATGCTCGGCTACAAAGACCGCACCATGCTCCTCGACCCCACCCACTTCGAAGCCGTCGTCCCCGGCGGCAACGGCATCTTCCAATCCACCCTCCTCGAAAACGGCCGCGTAGCCGCCACCTGGAAACGCACCCTCACCAAAAAAGCCGTAGCCGTCCAGATCATCCCGCTCATCCCCCTGAAACCGCCCGCCCGCAAACGCGCCGAAACCGCCCTCACCCCCTACGCCACCTTCACCGCCCTCCCCCTCCACATCACCTGGACCTGACCCCGCCCGCCGGCTCGCCCGCCCGCTTGGTCGGAACGCCCCCTCGCGCAGCCCGCCGCCGCGCTCGCCCGCCTGCAACACCTGGCCAGATCGCCTGCGTGGCCGCGCCGCCTGCCTGCCCGCAACGCCCGCCTGGACCTGACCCGGTCTGCGTGGCCGTGCCGTCTGCCTGCCCGCGACGCCCGCCTGGATCTGACCCCGTCTGCGTGGCCGTGCTGCCCGCCTGGACCTGCCCCGTCTGCGTGGCCGCGCTGCCCGCTTGGTCGCACCGCCCGCCTGGACCCGACCCCGTCTGCCTGCCCGCAACGCCCGCCTGGACCTGACCCGGTCTGCGTGGCCGCGCCGCCCCGCTTGG
>NZ_BOQP01000011.1 GCF_018332715.1 Winogradskya consettensis
TCAATTCCTTGACACGTTCCGATGGAGGGCGGCGCTGGGATGTCACTGCCCCGAGTCGTCGCGGACCTGATCTGTCGTCTGTCGGGAGGACGCATGACCGTCGAGCCTGACGCCGATCTGCCGCGAATGTTGCGGATCGCCGACACGCTCGACTGGCCGACAGCGGACGGCAACGTCATCCCGCTGAGAATCTCCGCAGCAGTTGAGAACCGGAAACGCGACATCGACCAAGCCAGTCGCCTGAAGGCGCGAAGGCTGACCCTCGCCACCCTCGTCCTTCGCGACGGCCTTACCGCTGACGAGGCCGCGGACAAGCTCGGACGCAGCCGTGATGACGTGGTGACCGACGTCCGATCGTGGCTTAAAGATCACCAGCCAGTGAACGTGCCGACAAGGGGAGCGCGCAGCGCGTTGGTCGACTGTCCGATTCCCGAACCCAAGCGCGTCATTTGGGCAGCGTTGACCGGTACTGCGGAGTCCGGCACAAGCGACGAGTATCGGCAGCTCGTCATGGCCCGCTATCTCGCTGACGACATCATCCACGCCAACAGTTGGGTGCGCCGAAATCTGTCTTTCGATCGTCAGGCCCTGGCGGTCATCGCCACCCTCATCGGCCAGGGTATCGATGCCGAGCAGGGTATTCGGGCCGATGACATCGCCAACCGTCTTGGCTGCACGTCGCAGGACATCCTGTACCTGTGCACCGGTCCGAGTGAGAGATATCGAGGCGTCCTCGAGCGAACCTCGACCTCCAGCCGTCGCGTAAGGCCGCGTCGCTGCGAGCGAGGACATTGGCTGCTGCACATCCTGCCCACGATCGAGACCGAGCAGTCCAATGGCCTGCTGTGCGGCACCTGCCGTGCAACGCCGGATGGCGTCGCTCTGCCGGCTCCCTACTTCGACCTGTGGGATGGCCCGGAGGCTCGCCAGCACGACCTTCGGGACGCTCCTGGCACGGTCCTTGCCCAGGCGCCTGTCGCCGTTGCTCCCGGTGCTCGACCTCGCATCATGCTGAACATCGGGGAAGCCGCCGCGTACCTCGGGGTCAGCACCTCAGCTCTTCGTACGTGGAGCAACAACGGTCAGGTGGCCTGCGAGCAGCGGCCGCGGCGGTATGACCAGCGGGTCCTGGACAATCCCGAGACTCAGGCGCTGGCAGCCCGGTTCCACGCGACTTACGGTCAGCGCAGCGCTGCTGATGGCCGGTTGACCCTACGGCAGGTGAGCGAACGCCTCGAGGTGCCGGAGCACTACATCCGAGACTTCTTGATCACGCCCGGGAAACTGGCGTACGTGCGAGGTGGTTCGAAGGGCAACCAGTTGCTCTTCGACCCGGTCGACGTCGATGCTGTCCCGCAGGAATGGCGTGAGCGGCACGCTGCAAATCTTCTCGGCATCGGCGAGGTGGCCGAGCGGTTGCGGCTCTCTACCGGACAGGTGCGCTCAGCAGCAGCCGATGGACGCATTCCGTCCGTGGTGACAGACGGCAACACGCGGAGGTTCCGACCTGGAGTCATCGAAGCGTGCAACCCGAGCGCCGCATGAACTGCGCCGCCCCGGAAGGTCACTGACCTTCTGGGGCGGCGGTGGGCGGGGCCGGCTTGAGCTCGTGCCCGCAGGCGGAGTCGGCCAGAGTGCCCAACGGCACCGACACCGCGTGGGCGATGGCGTGCAGAGTCTTGACCGTGCACGACTTTCGGCCCTGCTCGATATCGACGATCATCCGCCGCGATATTCCGGAACGCTGCGCCAGCCCATCGAGAGTCAAGCCAGCTGCTTGCCTCGCGGCGGCGACCCCCTGCCCGAGGCCGGTCGCGTTGTAGGGGAACGACTCACTCACCGGCGTTTCGTCCAGCTCATGCAAGACACAGCTCCATACGACCGGGTGCACGGTGAAGTCTGCCCGCCATCGTACGGGGTTCTTGAACGACGTCGCCTAACCTGCGGTTGGCCCGCTCTCGCCGTTGTCCTTCTGCGCGCTATCGCGCTGCGCAGCGGCCCGTCGACGTTCGAGGTTGACCGATCTTTCGAAGGTGTAGCCGATCCAAGTCTCGGTGGACACGAACTCGGATTCCGCCCTCCTACGTGCCAGGTCGTAGATCTCGTCGCTCAGATCCAGGGTGACGATCACTCGACTCACCTTCCCGCTCCTTGGCCTCAAGACTCTCGAAGGTGCCAGCGATGCATCTGGCACCAGTGATGCACTTTAGTGCACTGTGGGTTCGTGCCGCTGTCAGATGAACAAGTCGAGCCTGCCGGCGAACCGGCGCCGTTCGAGCTCACTCTGCTCGGGCGAGCCGTCGCCTCGGCGCGTGGAGCCGCTCGCCTGACAATCCGAGACCTGGCCGCACGAAGTGGTGTAGAGCCCTCCGTTCTCCGCGATATCGAGCAGGCCCGCGTGGATTGCGACCTCAAGGATCTCCACGCCATCGCTCATGCGCTAGGAATCCGGTTCAGCCAGCTCATCGCCTCGGGGGAAACCGGATCGGCGGGTGGCTCGGGCCGGGCGTGAACCCGACCCGAGCCACCCGCCTCACTTGCCTGTGCGGCGACCGGGAAGCCTGCGCATCGTCGCTCTCAGGTGCTCGTCATCGTCGCTGGACTTGTGTACGTAGGTGTCGAGCGTGGTGCTCAGCTGTCCGTGTCCGAGCCACTTCTGTACCCGTGCCGGTGCGATTTCGTAGCCGCCCTCCGCCGCCGGCGCGAGACTTCAGGACGCGTAGCCGTGTCTCAACCAGTGGAAGGTCCAGATCCAATCGCACTCTTTCCGTGCGGCGCCGGCGAGCTTGCCGGCCTGATCCGCCCACTTCGTGCGAGAGCGATGCCGCGGAAAGAGCCATCCCCGCTCCGGTCCCTTCCGGCTGCGGGAGTCCTCGATCAGAGTCTCGGCGACCTCGGCGTAGCAGGACCACAGTCGGGTAATGCGGGTCTTACCGCCCTTCGGGAGGGCGAGGTCCGGCCATGACCCGTAGCGATCGAGCTGCCAATCCACCTGGATGTCCAGCGTCTTGAGATCGATCGAGTCGTCTCGCAGCGCAAGCGCCTCGCAGATCCTCAGCCCCGATCCGAAGGTTAGCCAGGTCAAGCGTTTCCCGTAGCCCGGGTATTGGGTCTCCAGTGCCGCCGCGTACTCGTCGACATCTGCCACTTCCGGACACAGGTCCAGCGTGATCTTCTCTCCCTTACCTTTGACTGCCGCACGGGTGCGGTACGCCTTCACGACGCCTCGACGCTGCTCATAGGTCCCGAACGGGTTTCCTTTGAAGTAGCTGTTGTTAACTCCGAACTGAATGAAGTGCCCAACCGTGCGCGCGACGTTTTTGACGACCTGTTCAGAGGCTTTGGCAGCAATCAATCCGCTGAAGATGTCCGTGAAGTGGTACATCTCGGTGTCCCGACACCGTACGGCGCCCACCTCTGGCGGGACGTGGACATTCCAGTCGGACTTGTACTGCCGGATCGTTCCCTCGGGAGCCCTCTCCTTCCGCAGTTTGTCGAGGGCGGCTTGCGCCAACTCGTCCAGAGTCACCTCCGTCCGGGGCGCGACTCCCTTGAGCCCTTCCCGGAGGCGTGCGCGTAGCTCCTCAGCCCGTTCTTCAGCGTTCTCCCGGCTGCCGCAGCGCTCCTGCTTGCGATCTCCTTCACCCGGCCTGCCGCCGGTCCAGTAGCTGACGCGCCCGTCGGCGTAGACCCGGACCGGATCGTTGTCCCGACGGCGGGTCACCTTTCGCTTAGCGGACACGTTCGACCCCCCGCTTCCGCGGCTTCGGCTCCGACTTCGCCGGCGCTGCGGGCTCGGCGGCCGCCAGCCAGTCTTCGACCGTCTTGGGATGCCAGCGAGGAAGACTCCCCAGCATGCGGGGAGTCGGAAAGGTTGGATCTTCGGTGCGGATGTCGCCCAGGTGACGCGTACTGATCTTGAGGTACGCGGCGACGTCTTCGGTGTCCCATGCTGTGCCGATGGAAGAGCGTTGCTCCTCGGGTGCTGATGTCATGACTCGGTCCGTCCGGCCCGAGCCGAGTTGCGCATTGACCTCCCGCGCAAAGTTGCGCAGCGGCGCGTACTCCAGCACCCCTTGTGTGACACCTGTGTGACGCCAGCTTGCAAAGTCCCTGTTCAGGGGCTTGATGATCTCCTTTCTCGAAGACCACCCAGATCTACGAGGGCACCAACCAGGTCCAGCGCATCGTCATGGCCCGCCAGATGCTCAAGGGCTGACAGCGGGTTCTTGCAGATCAGAGCGGAGTCGACCTGTCCTGCCCGATCCACCGATAGCTACGCTTCGGGCTCCGAACGGGTCCGACGACCTCGATTTTTTGCTGTTCGGCCAGAGCCCGCAGATGGTTCAGGACGGTATTCCTGGATAGCCCGGTCATTTCAGCAAGATCACTGGCTGTCGCTTCTCCGCGTGTCTTGAGCGCTTCTTCTACGTCAGGCGGGGATTGTTGAGAAAGCGCCGAGAAGAGGTCAGGAGTCTCCGGTCGGCCGGAGACCTCGGGGTCCAGGACATACCGTGCGTAGCGTCTGCCGCCTTCCTTGACGGCGAGTCCCTGGTCTACAAGGTCTCGCAGTACCTGGCCGGCGGTGACGCGGTCCACGCCCCATTGCCGGAGCATCTCGTTTGTCAGGTAGTCGTCGCGCAGCATGGCGAGGGCGAGCTGATGTGCCTGTGTAGGGAGGCGGGCTCCGAGGTGTGCGATCCAGGCGCGCGTTTCGGGGCTGAGAAGCTCAGAGCGTGCCATGGTGACGATGAAGCTGGCTATGGAGCTCCGGAAGCTCGGCCGAGGCAGTCCTCGGCGTCGGGCGACGGCCAACATCGCGGGAATTCCCGAAGACCGGTTCTCGGCCACGAGTTCGTTCGACGATGGGAGGTAGGTGTCCGCGAGGAGGCTGGCCATTACCGCATTCCGAGAGGATGAGATGCCTTCCTCGCCGAGTTCGTCAACGATGACTCCGCCGTAGAGTCCACCGGGGCTGCGAACGACGAGACGGTCGGGGAAGAGTTCGACCTGCACTTGAGTGCCCCTGGTGACCGGGCTGTAGTCCCGGTGCATCAGTGCGTTGACGACCGCTTCGCGTACTGCTTCGAGGGGGTACTCGACCTCGTCCACGCGTGAACCACGATCAGTGATGACTGCTCGAACTGCAAGGTTGCGACGAATCATGGACAGCGTCGTCTCGATCATCTCAGGGATGGAACCGCGAACCGTCTGGTTGTCCAGGAACCTGGTCCCCGAGCTCGAGTCGGGGCTGTGCACCACGACCGAGACCATCAGCTGGGGAAAGAACTGCTGCGGAAACTGGCCGTAGGCCAACAGCCCCGCCAACGTCAAAGGGGAATTTGCGGCTCTTTCGGCGGTGATGCCGAGGCGAAAGAGGACCGTTGCGTCGTCGGACTGTGCGAGCTTGGGAAATCCGGACCGGATTCGTCGCAGAGTGCGCCGTAGCGCCTCATCGTCCAAGTCCTCTATTGAGGTCCCATCGACGAGCTCCCGGTCGTACACGGGTTGAGTCCGGGCGGCTATGACGAGGGCTATCTCGGCCTCGGTCATGTGGCGGTCGCCATCTCCTCCGCGTAGATAGGAACCGCCGGAGACTCCTTGTGTGGTGACGTAGACGGGGCGCCGATCCGCTGACATCGGCGGAACTTCGGCCACGACCAGCCGATGGCCCTCAACTTCGACGATCTCGGTGCTGATCTGAAGCGGAGGAGTGATGTCGTCCCGCGACATCTGCACCAATGCATCGCGGAGCGCGCTCGGATCCTTGAGCTCGGCCAGACCGAAGCCGGTCGCCTCATCCACGCCAAGGAGGATCATCCCGCCATCCGTGTTCGAGAAGGCCGACAGCGTCTCCCGGACAGCTTTGGGCAGCCCTCCGGCGGCGCGCTTCGCCTCAATCCGTGTCGGCTCGCCGCCTATCCGGCGCAACGTAGCGAGGGCTTCTCTGACGCTTTGAGCGCTCATGAGCACCATCTCATCACCCAGCTTCACAGCGAGCAAGCAATATGTGAAGAGGGTGTGAAGCTATGTGAAGTCCTGTGAAGTCATTGTCTGCGGGCGACGCGGGAATGTCCACGCTCGGCGATTTACCCGACCGGTGCTACGGCGCGTCGTATTTTGGCAGTCGCTGCGTGATTCCGTCGAAAAGTGACCCGAGTTGGGCGCCGACGTCGCGGCCGAAATCGGTCAGACCGTAGGTGACCTGGGGTGGGGTTGTGGGCTCGACCTTTCGCCAGATCAGGCCGTCCTGGAGCAGGGTGCGCAACGTCTGGGTGAGCATCTTCTCGCTCATGCCGCTGATGCTTTCGCGCAGCTCGTAGAACCGCAGGTCGCCGTGGCGCAGGGAGATCAGCACCCAGATCCCCCACCGGCTGGTCACGTGGTCGACCACGTCGCGCGCCGGGCAGTCGGTGTTGAGCACCTCATAGCGGGTGCCCTCGACGGCCGGTTTGAACTGCCAGCCTCCCGCCATGGCAGGAGCTTACCCCGAGGTATGTACTTACCGATGGTGAGCAGCGCTCCCTAACGTCGTGATCAGCAAGCGACGCGAAGGAGCTGAACATGATCGTGGTGACCGGAGCTACCGGGAACATCGGCCGGCCGTTGACGCGGGCCCTCATCGACGCCGGCGAGCAGGTGACGACGCTGTCACGGCACGCGGTGCAGGAATCTGACGGCGTACGTCACGTGGTGGCTGATCTTGCCGATCCCGCCGGCCTCGAGCCCGTACTGGCCGGAGCGAAGGCGATGTTCCTGCTGCTCTCCGGCGCTCTGCACGGCGCCGAAGCCCGTCCCGTCGAGGTGATCGCCCGGGCAGCGGCCAGCGGTGTCCGTAAGGTCGTCCTGCTTTCCACGCTCGGCGTCGTGACCAGGCCGTTCGGGACGACGCGGATCAAGATGCGCGAACTGGAAGACACTCTGCGTACGTCCGGTATGGACTGGACCGTGCTCCGGCCGGGCGGTTTCGACTCCAACGCGCTGTGGTGGGCCGGGACCGTACGCGAGCAGCAAACCGTTTCGGCGCCCTTCGGCGACGTCGGGGTGCCGATCGTCGACCCGGCCGACATCGCCGAGGTTGCGGCGGCCTGCCTGACCGACGACCGGCACAGCGGCGGCGTCTACGAGCTGACCGGCCCGGCCGTCATCACGCCGCGCCAGCAGACCGGGGCGATCGCCGCCGCCCTCGGTCTGCCGGTACGGTTCCACGAGCTCACCCGGGCCGAGGCCCTGGCCGCGATGTCCCAAGCGATGCCGGCCGAACTGGCCAACGACACCCTGGACATCCTCGGCTCACCCACCCCGGCCGAGCTGCGCGTCAGCCCGGACATCCAACGCATCCTCGGGCGGGCACCGCGTACGTTCGCCGACTGGACCGCCCGCAACATCGCCGCGTTCCGACCCTGATCGCCCGGCGATCTGCAGCTCGTCCTCAGCAGAGGAATCAGACGACAGTCGCGCAGATCGCGAACGCCGTCACCGTTCCCAGGCCGGAGTTGGACGCGGTCCAGGCGGTCTGGGACGAGGGGTAACTCGCACTGAGCTGGCCGCCGCCGGCCACGCTGCCGCCGCCGCCCAGGACCTTCTTGCCCGCCGGGCAGGAGGCAACGGAGCTGCTGTTGCTGGCGGTCCCCGTCACCAGCGAGTAGCCGCTCACCCCATCGGCGCCGGCGGGACCCCGGGCGCCCGTCGCGCCGGTGTCACCCTGGGGGCCCGCCGCGCCGGTATCACCTTTGGCGCCGGTTGTGCCCTGCGGTCCTGTGGCGCCGGTCGATCCGGCCGGGCCCTGAGGCCCCGCTACGCCGGTGGTGCCGGTCGCGCCTTGGGGGCCGGTGGCACCGGTTGTCCCGGTCGCGCCTTGGGGGCCGGTGGCACCGGTTGTCCCGGTCGCGCCTTGGGGGCCGGTGGCACCGGTTGTCCCGGTCGCGCCTTGAGGGCCGGTTGCTCCGGTCGTTCCGGTTGCGCCTTGGGCGCCGGTCGGACCTTGCGGGCCTGTCGCGCCGACGTCACCCGCGAGGCCGGTCGCACCCTGGGGGCCTGTTGTCCCGGTCGCGCCGGTCGCACCCTGGGGACCTGTCGCTCCCTCCGGTCCGATCACGCCCTGCGGACCCGTCGCGCCGGTGTCACCCTTAGCGCCGGTGTCTCCGGGCAAGCCCTGTTG
The DNA here is from genome assembly GCF_018332715.1 of Winogradskya consettensis. Taxonomy (GTDB): domain Bacteria; phylum Actinomycetota; class Actinomycetes; order Mycobacteriales; family Micromonosporaceae; genus Actinoplanes; species Actinoplanes consettensis. The sequence continues at coordinate 8,162 of NZ_BOQP01000011.1, forward strand.
GCCCTGCGGCCCCATCGGACCCTGCGGGCCGATCGCGCCCTGCGCACCGACCAGGCTTGCGAGGAACTCGGTCACGGTGCCACTGGCATTGCCGTTCAACGACCGCCACGTATCAAAGGCCGAGTCGCCGGTTGCGCCCTGCGCGCCCGTTGCTCCCTGCGCGCCGATGAGTGATGTCAGGAAGTCGTCGAGAGTGCCGGTGTTGGTGTCACTCCACAGGTCGTACGCGGACCTGCCGTCGAAACCCCGCGGACCGACCAACGAGTCGAGGAACTCGTCCACGGTGCCGGCGTGCCCGTTCGCCAGCCATAGTTGGTAGGCCGAGAATCCTTGAGCTCCCTGTGCGCCGATCAGGGAGGTGAGGAAATCGCCGACCGTGCCGCTGTTGCCCTCCTGCAGCCACAACGCGAACGCCGACAGCCCATCGGCCCCGGTCGCCCCGGCCACTCCGGCCACTCCGGTCGCACCCTGAGCCCCGGTCGCCCCGTCAGCTCCCGCAGCGCCTATTGCGCCGTCAGCTCCCGCAGCGCCGGTCGAGCCTGTTGCGCCGACCGCTCCTGGTGCGCCGACCGCGCCGGTCGCACCGGCTGCGCCCGTTGCGCCAACCGCGCCTGTCGCGCCAACCGCGCCAACCGCGCCAACCGCGCCCGTCGCCCCGACTGCACCTGTTGCACCGGTCGCACCCGTTGAGCCAACTCCGCCAGTTGCGCCAGTTGCGCCCGTCAAACCGGTAGCTCCGGTAGCACCCTTGACTCCGGCCGGCCCGATCGGACCGATGAATCCCTGCGCACCGGTCAGTCCGGTCAAGCCCCTGGCCCCTGGCAGCCCCGGAGTACCCGGCAGACCGACAAGCCCCTGCGGACCGAGGGGCCCGACCGCGCCCCTGGGCCCTGCCGGACCTACCGGACCCATCGGCCCGGTGGCGCCTCGCGGACCCATCGGCCCAGCCGGCCCAGTGGTACCGAGGAGGCCTTGAATGCCGGCGACGCCCCGCAGCCCGCGCGCGACGTCGCCATCGTTCGGATCGGATTGCGTCTGCGGGCTGATCCGATACCAGGAGATCAGCGTCCCGTCCGTGCATCGGCGCCCATGGGCGTAGTCGATGACGCTCACGACGCCGGTCGACTTTTTGGCGCACGCATAGATCACCGTCGTCGCCGCGGAGGTTGTCCCGGCCTCGGCGGAGCCGGGCGAACTGAGCACCAGCGCCGCAGCCGTGGCGGCGCCGAACCCGGTGCGCATTATGGAGATGTTCATCGAGATCCAGCCTTTGATCGGGGGGTAGGCTAGGGATAGTTATTTCAAGTTATTTGCCCCGACTTGCGACCTGGTCATCCTTCGGTAGTCATCAGGTTGCCGAGCGTGAATCCATCAGGCGCGCCGCACTGGGTCCGGTCGCCCTTGAGCGGCCGGCGGGCCACGACGATTCGCTGGGCCCACCGACAGCGACAACCGGCGGCGGGGGCGCGCAGCTCGGCGTGACCGTCCTCGACCCGGCGTCAAGAAGAGCGTGTAGTGCAAAGAACGATCAAGGCCCCACGAAGAGCTGGGCCTGGACGTCCCGGGGGACCCGCACGCCGCGCGACCGTACGTTGGGATGAGCCGGGCGGCGAGTGGGTCGGAGCAGGCGGGCGTTACCGCGACCAACTGCCTGGTCCGTCGGGGTGAGAAGGAGCGGGCGGCGCCGGGGAAGCCCGCGCTGACCGCGCTGACCGGGGTGACGGCGATGTCGAGGTCGGCCGCGGCGAGCTGTGCGCCGCGCTGATCCTCTATCTGGGTGTGGCCGCGTGGGGCTTCGTGTTCGGCGTCGTCTCCATCGCGTGGACCGCCGTCGTGATCATGTTCCCCGCAGCGATCGCGACCATCGCCGGCAAGCGGCACGCATTTCCGCAGTGGCCCGCAACTCCCCTTCGCAAGAGTTCGACGAACCCGACGCCCAGCGGCCGAGTCGAAAGCTCAAGACTAGATATCTTCACGTTTGCCCCTAATTGTGGGCCTCGCTCCGCGACGATGCAGAGGTCTAATCGTCTTGAGGGGTCCGGGGGCAGACGTGCGTGGCGTTCGTTTTCTGCTGAGCGGTGGTATCGCCGGAGCGGTTCTGGCGGCTTCTTTCCTCGTCCCGGGGGCGGCCGCGGCCGAACCCAAGGGGCCGCCGAGTGACACGCCACCGCCGGCGGTGACCCTGAATGACCCCGCTCAGCAGTTCGCGGCGCGGACGCCGCTGAAGAGTCTGGCATCGATCGCGAGCGTCTCGGCCGAAGCCGGCCTAGCGTCTCTGGGTGTCACCTCGTCGGGCAGCGTCTCGGCCCTCGCGCCGGGCTTCTCGCCGGCCAACCACTACTACCAGGCCATCACCGACAGCCCCGCGCTCACGGTGACCCCGGTCGCCGCGGACCTGGGGGCCACGGTGGAAGTGCGGCTCGAGGGCGCGCTGCAGACACCGGCCAACAACGGCTCGGTGGCGCTGTCGCTGAGCCGCGGCCGGAACGAGGTGACGATCAAGGTCACGGCTTCGAACAGCAGCACCACCGACACCTATCACCTCGCGGCCTGGTTCAACGTCGCCCCGCAGGCCAAGATCGTCGGCATCACCGGCACCACCACCACGGTGTACGGCGGAACCCGCTCCACCGTCACGTTGCGGGACGGCACCTTCCCCGGCTACCCGTGGTGTTACCGGGTGGGGGCGGAGGTGGCCAGCGGGTCGGCGAGTGTCATCGGCAGCACGCTCGACCCGGACACCGGGCTGACGCAGGTCGTGCTCGAACTACCCGAGGCGGTCGACCACAAGCCGGGGATATCGGACCTCAAGCTCAGCACGTACTGCAGCATCGGCAACTTCTACGGCATGGAGAGCCGGACGACGCTCTCCAACGCGTACACCTTCACCGATGACTTTCAGATCACCAGCGCGGACATCCCGGACCCGGTCACCTCGGGGTCGGTGATCGTTCTGCGCGGGCACGGCGTGGTCAGCCCGGCCGATGTCGTGTACTGGATCAAGGACGCGCAGGGCCGGATCCTCGACGACGTCTACTGGTGGGGCTGGACCGGGGACGACAACGCGACCATCTACGTCGAATACCCCGACGGTGAGGCGTTCGGGGGCAGCGGCCCGCGCACCTTGTACGCGGGTGCCTGCCCGACCCGGTCGTACCGCTACAACAGTGACTGCGTGCCGATCTGGTCCCGGAGCATCAACTGGCGGGCCCCGGCCCCGCTGGATCTGTCGTTCACCCCGTCGGCGGGCCCGGTCGCCGGTGGTACCAAGATCCGTCTGAAGGGCCGTTTCCTGGTCTCGGGCGAGGACGAGGCCACCATCAAGGTCGGCGGCGTCGACGTCCCGGACTACGACGTGGTGCACGAGGGGTGGGACGGCGACACCTTCGAGCAGTACACCCAGGATTACGACACCATCGAGTTCCCCGCGCCGCCCGCCGCCGCAGCCGGGCCAGTCAAGATCACTGCGACCAATCCTTACGGTTCTGCGACCACGGCGGCCAGTTTCACGTACGCCGCCCGGCCCGGAATCACGTCGATCAGCCCCACCACGGTGGCCACGTCGGGTGGCTCGGTCATCACGGTGCAGGGTACGGACTTCGGCACGACCGGCCGCCCCACGGTCATCATCGGCGGGATCAAGTCGCCGCTGGTCACCCGCGTGAGCAACACGAAGCTGACCGCTGTCGTGCCCGCGGCCCAGACGCCCGGCCCGGTCGCGGTGCAGGTTTCCTCGGCTCAGGGCGGCGGGATCTCCGAATCCGCGTCGCTGACCCTGGCAGCGCCCGGTGCCGCGCCGGTCATCTCGCAGGTGAGCCCCGCAAGCGCGAAGGCCGGTGACGAGGTCACGGTCACCGGCACCGGCTTCGGGGCCACCGGAACGGCCGGCGTCAGCGTCGACGGCGTGTGGGCGCGGGTGACCGCGTCCAGCGCCACGTCGCTGACCTTCGAGGTGCCCGCGGTTGACACCGTCGGCGCAAAGGACCTGGTGGTTGGGGCCGTCACCGGTGCCGTGACCCGGGCCGGGGGCATCACCGTCCTGCCCGAGAACGGGATCAGCTCCGTTTCGCCGGCTGTCCTGCCGTCGTACAACACGGGCAGTGCCGCGAAGATCACCATCACCGGCGCGGGGTTCGGCACCGCGGGCACCGTCAAGGTCGGCACGGCGGCGGCCGTCTCCTACACCGCGACCAGCGGTGGCACGGTGATCAGCGGGGTCTCCGTGCCGACGGGTGCGGCGGGTTCGCTGCCGGTTGTCGTGACCCCCAGCGGCAGTTCGACCGCGCTCCGCAGCTCGGTCCGGGTCACCGGCCCGGCCATCACCTATGTCGGACCGGAACCGTACAACGCCTTCTTCCTGCCACCGAGCCAGGATGAGTACGACAGCGGCCTGGTCCTGCAGGGCCCCACCACCGGCGGCATGAAGGTCAGGATCCAGGGCAGCGGCTTCGGCCCGGCCGGGACCCTGCGCGTCGGCTCCACGACGGTCACGGCGCTGTCCTGGTCGGACACCGCGATCACGTTCCTCGCCCCGGCCATGCCGGTCGGATCGGCCTCCGTCACCGTCGCCCCCACGGGCAGTTCGCTGTCCGCGACGCAGGCGGTGGCCCTGCTCTACACGGCGAGCCTGGGACTGCCGACGATCGACCGCATCTCCTCGACCACCGATCTCAGCCATTCCTTCCGCAACGAGTTCGACCCGGTCGGCGATCTCAACGACGCGTTCACCCTGACCGGGACCAACCTGACCGGTACGGCGGCGGCGAGCACCCGCGTCATCGTCGAGGATCAGGGCGGCGGTAACGACGTGACGCTCGCCCCGTCCGCCGTCACCGAGACGTCGCTGACGTTCCCGGCGCCGCGAGGGTTCTCGAACGGTGGCTGGAAGCGGGTCACGGTGGTCACCGATGTCGGCCGGGCGTACACGACGACCGGTGTCCTTTATCTGAACGCCGGTGTCACCCTGACGCGGACGCCGGACTTCGGCAGCTGCCTTCGGACCGCGCAACCGGCCACGGGCAACGTCACCCAGTCACCCGCGGTCGTGACGATCACCAATTCTGGCGGTCTCTTCGGGTCGGCCGGCACTGTGACGATCGACGGTGTGACCATCGTCCCGACCAGCTACGCGGACGGGCAGATCGTCGTCGACCTGGCCGCGCTGCCCACCGATCTCAGCAACCCCTGGGGCGCCAAGACCTTCGTCATCACACCGTCGGACAGCGGCAAGGCGGTCCAGCGGGTCGGTTTCGTCTGCGGGCTCGCATCGTCGGTGACGACCACCGCGAACGGGTCGGCGAACCAGCTGACGATCCCCGCGGGACAGTCGTACACGCTCGGCAACACCACGTCGGGCTTCATCGGCGCCAACCCGTTCGTCGTGACAGCCCCGTCCGGGTACGAGTACGTGACCGCCGCGACGTACGGTCTGCACGGTTTCACCACCGGGGCCACCGCCGGTGCCCCGGTAGCCGCGGGTGACTACTACGTGCGGGTGGCGCGCAACCGGGCGACCTATGCCGCGGAACGCTACGTGTGGCTCAACGACCCGGCTCCGGTCCAGGTGACCATCACGGGTACGCCCATCACGCTCACGCCGATGTCCGCCACCGGTGCCTCGTTCACCTACCGCGGTCAGCTCAATGACGGCACCGACTTCACCGTCACACCCAGCTCCACCACCGACCCGATCACCAAGGTCGTCTGGGAGTACCGCAACTCGACGTGTGACCAGAGGCCCCTGACCGACGGCTGGACCGAGGGCCTGCCCGGCAACGTGGCACTCGCCGACCCGAACTGTGGCGGCGACGGGGTCTCGACGGCGGCGTGGGACGTCCGGGTCAAGTCGTTCGAGATGAAGACGTCCGGGACCGACCGCGGCATCTACTACGTCGCCGACAAGCCGGTCACCCGGATCACCATCACCCCGCGCGACCTGACCATCGGCGCGGTCCGCGCGGACAAGGTCTACGACGGCACCGAGGCGGTGACGCTGGGCGAGCTGACGTTCACCGGCGCGGTGGACGGCGACTCGATCTCCCTCGTGGGCAACTCTGGCTCGGGGACGTTCGCGGACGCCACCCCGGGGGTCAACAAGCCGGTCACCCTGGCGGACGACGTGGCGCTCGCCGGGTCGGCGAAGACGAATTACGTCCTCACCAACCCCCGGCCGACCGTCACCGGCACCATCGCCAAGGCTGACGCGGTCCTCGCCCTGTCGGTCAGCCCCAAGTCGGTGCTGCTGACCGAGAACACCCCGGTGGAGGTCACCGCGACCGTCACGGACAAGCGCACGAACGCCGCGCCGAACCCCGGCGCCGCTCTCGCCCAGGTGGTCCTGACCTCGCAGACCCCGGCCATCTGCACGATCGCGGGTACGACTGTCACCGCCAGCAGCGCCGGCACCTGCGTGATCACGGGCCGGCAGGCATCGTCGGTGAACTACAACGTCGCGACCGCGGCCTCCGACCCGGCCGAGACGGTGGAGACGATCGAGGTCAGCGTGTTCGGCGCACCGCAGACGATCGCGGTCGTCGCCGACGACCTCACCGTCCCGGTGGGCGACGACATCGCACCGACCGCGCAGATCACCGGCCTGTTCGACGGTGACGAGGTCTCCGGTGTCGACTACGACTACTACCAGGGCAACCAGGTGCTCAACGGCGCGCCCACCGATCCCGGCACCTACAAGATCGTGCCGCGCGGTGGTTCCCTGAACGCCGCCAACGACTCGGCGTACAGCAACCCGACCAGCTTCCAGTACGTCGCGGGCTCGCTGGTCATCACGCCCGTACCGCCGGAGATCACCCGCATCTCCCCGGCGATCGGCGTCGTCTCCGGTGGCACCACGGTCACCATCACCGGCAACCGCCTCGACACCGTGCGCTCCGTCCGGATCGGTGACACCGTGCTGCGGATCCCGGACTTCCAGGTGAACGGCGACGGCACGAGCCTGACGTTCCGGACCCCGGCGGTGTCGGCGCCGGACGTCGTCACGGTCACCCTCGTCGCGGGAACGGCGGAGGCGAGCGCGACCTACAGCTACATCGCCGACCCGACGCCGATCCCCGACCCGCCCGCGCCGCCGGTCACGCCCACGCCCGCGCCGCCGTCGGCGCTGACCGCGGCACCGGTGGCCAGGGCCGGAACGTCGTCCATCAGCGTTTCGTGGCAGGCCGTCACGGGACAGGTGACCGGCTACACGGCGTACGCGTCACCCGGGCAGGCCACCTGCACGACAACGGCCCCGGCCACCTCGTGTGTCATCGGAGGCGTCGCGGGAACGAGCTACACCGTGACCGTCGTGGCATCCGGCCCGGGTGGTGCTTCGGGACCGTCGCTCGCGTCGAACGCTGTCGTGCCGACCGAGCCCGAGACGCCGGCGACCGTACCGACCGATGTGCCGCTGACCCTGACGACCGACAAGGGCAAGCTGTCCCTCGCGGTGCCGTCCCAGCAGATCATCGTCATCGGCACCGGTTTCGCGCCGTTCTCGACGGCCACCGTGACGATCTACTCGACCCCGATCGAGCTCGGCCAGGTGACCACCGACAGCAACGGTGACTTCGCGGCACCGGTGACGGTGCCGGCAGGGCTCGCCGCCGGTGAGCACACGTTCCTGGCCGTCGGTGTCGACCCGGCGGGTGCTCCACGCAAGATGGCCCTGCCGGTCACCGTGGCACCGACCAGCCCCGGCAGCAGTGGCACGGGCGACACTACGCAGAAGACCGTGCTGCCGGTGCCCTCCGGTGGTGGCATCACGCTCCTGGACGCGTCCGGAAACCCGGCCACCACCGTCACCGTCGCCGGGCAGGGAACCTACGCACTGGACGCCACCACCGGAACGATCTCGTTCGTGCCGGTCAAGGGCTTCAGTGGCAAGGCCGACCCGGTCAGCTATCGCATCACCGATGCGATCGGCACGATGATCACGGGTACGTACACCGCGGTGGTCACCAAGAGCAGCACCGACAACCCGGGCCCGGGGCCGTCGACGGGCACGGTGAAGGTGAACGTCGCCAAACTGACCGTCACCCGGGGTCAACCGGCCAAGGCGACGTTCCCGGTCGTCGTCTCGTTCTCGACCGCGGTCAAGGGTCGCAACAGCGTCGTGCTGTGGAGCACGGTCTCCGGCAAACGGGTCGTCGTCGGCGCCGGCCGGAGCACCATGGCCAAGGCGACCCGGCGGGCGGCTGTGCCGATCACGCTGAACGCGCTCGGGCGGGCCCTGGCGGCCAGGCTCGGTGGCTACCCCGTCGCCGTTGCGGTGACGACGACGCCCACCACGGGCCGTACGTTGCGGGCCAGCAGCCGTACCAATCTGGTCCTCAACGCATTCACCGCGGCCCGGCCGGTGTACTTCACCACGTCGTCCTCGGTGGTCAGCGCCGCCCAGCGCCGCTACCTCACGGGTCTGCGGGCCAAACTGACCGGCGTCGCCTCGATCACCTGCGTCGGGCACACCGACGACCGGGGCAACGCCAAGGCCAGCCGGAAACTCGGCGAGCGCCGTGCCGCCGAGGTCTGCCGCCTCCTCACCGCCCGACTGAAGATCAAGACCTCAGTCATCACCCGGGGTGAGGCCAACCCGTCGGCCAGTAACAAGACCCCGGCCGGTATGGCCCGCAACCGCCGGGCCGACATCACCATCCGCTACTAGAACCGGGCGTCCGGCGGGCCGTCACCCCACGGGTGGCGGCCCGCCGCTTTTCCTCAGGATTCAGGACAGCGGCGTACGCGGCCCGCACCGACCACGGCTGGCGCGAGGTCTGCGACGTTTCTCGGGAATTCATCAAACGCTGAAGCTGACTTACGCGGGCAGCTTCCAGCGGGCATTCGCGCCCGTGGTGCAGGGCAGAACGGCGAGGGCCGGGCCACCGTCGTCGTCGGGGCGGATCGTGAGGCAGCGGTCGTTGAGAGGGCTGTAGAGCGTACCGTCCGATTTGTGGGTGTAGATCTGCGCTCCGCCGAGATTGCAGTCCCAGAGCTGGATCTGGTAGTTGATGTCGGCCCCGCCGTTGCCGCCGAAGTCGAGACACTTGCCGGACGCCTCGTTCTTGAAAACGTTCTGCGTGACAATCCACTTCTGTCCGGCCGAGCCGTCACACTTCGCGGCCGAAACCTTCGCCCCGTTGATCGTCGACGAAGGCAACTGGATGCAACGCCCGTCAGCCGAGGTCGGCGTCTTGGTAGCCGCCACGGTCTTCGTCGGCGACGGGGTCGCCTTGGGCGTAGGCGACTTCGTGGTGTGCTTCGGTTTTGGCGATTTTGTCTTCGCATGTTTCGAGGGCGACGGGCTGGGAGTCGCCGCCGAACCACTGACAAAGACGGTGATGGTCGAAGCCGGAACGGGCGCCGTGGACGCATCCGCCGCAAGCGCGACAGTGGTCGTCGCTTTGTCGCCAGGTTTGTTCACCAGCATCACCACGGTCGCAACGACAAGTATCAAACCAAGCGTGACCAGGCCCGCCGCAACGGCAAACCACTGGTTCTTCTTCAATGACACCGGGGACCTTCACTTCGCACATCGACGGTCAGAGAATCGGCGACAGGCCGGTGGAACGCCGACACCTTACGCCATGGTCACCCACCCCCGATCATCGCCGAATATGTAAACAATCCTTTGAGGACTGTCCGTATTTGTTACGCGACGGTAGTGGCCCAATGGGTGAGGGTGGGGTGGGTCAGGGAGGGGAAGATCGTGTCGGCGGCGAGGGTTACGCCGGGTAGGGAGGGGACTCCGACCACGTGCATGGCGGCGGCGCGGGCGGCGGCGACGCCGGTGGGGGAGTCCTCGAAGGCGATGCTCCGGGTGGGGTCGGCGTTCAGGGCTGCGCAGGCGGTGAGGTGCAGGTCGGGGGCGGGTTTGGGGTTGGTGACGTCCTCGGCGGCGTACATGTGGGTGAAGAAGTTGTCTAGGCCGGCTGAGACCAGGGCCGTGGTGACGAAGGCGCGGGGGTTGTTGCTGGCCACCGCGATCGGCACCCGGCCGTGCAGACTCCGGGCCAGGTCACGCGCGCCGAGGAGCGCCTGCGCGCCCGCGTTCAGCCGAAGCTGTGCCCGTTCTCGGCGAAGATCACGGTCTCCGCGCGGGTCCAGCAGGTCTCGGTATCAACGAGCAGACCGTCGCAGTCGAAGACCGCGGCATCAACCTCGAGCGGCAGCGACATGCACCCGATCTTCGCAGGTGGCCGCTCAGGGAGCGGCCCGACGGATCAGGGAGGCGTAGTCGTCCAGGACGTCCAGGATGCCGGTGTGTTGCCAGACCCGGTTTCTCTTCAGTCCGGTGCATTCGACCAGGACACCCCGTTCGACCAGAATTTCGAGGGCGCGCATTGCGGTGACGTCGTTCATTGCCAGCTCGGCGGTCAGGTATTTGGAGTTGACCACCGGTTGTCCTATCAATCTGGGCAGCACCGCCCATGCGGTGGCGTGGGTCCGGACTCCGGCGAGTTTGTCGCGGGCATCCGCCAACTGTGCGGCGAGGTTGTCCACCAGGGTTCGGCCTGAGGCGGCGGCGAAGCGTGCAGCATCGGCGAAACGATGCACGATCGGCCCGGCGTCACCTTCCCGGAAGGCATTGAGGGCATCGAAGTACGTATCGGTGTTGGTCAGCAGGCCCGCAGAGATCGGCACGGTGACATGTGTGACGAGCCCTTTGCTTCTCAGCATGGCCTGGGCGAGAGCGCGCCCGGTGCGGCCGTTGCCGTCGACGAAAGGGTGGATCGTCTCGAACTGGGCATGCGCGGTCGCTACCTGAACCAGCACCGGTAGGTCGTCGCGATCCGCGAAGTCGACGATGTCCTGGATGGCTTCGGGGATCCGCTCATACCGGGGAGCGACGAAGTCGGCACCGATCGGTCCGGCGTTGTCCTTCCCGATCCAGACGGCTTCTTGCCGGAATCGCCCGGCATGATGCTCGAAGCCGCGCTGGTGCCGCAGCAGCTCGAGATGCATGGTCAAGATGGATTCGGACTCGATGTGATCGGAGAGCCTCAGGGCAGCTTCCATGGCCCGGACGTTGCCGATGACCGTCTGGGCGTTTGCTTTTTCGGTCTGGCCGATTTCCGCGAGCGCCAATTGACGAGCACTGGTGGTGAGATTCTCGATCTGAGAACTGGACGTGCTCTCGGTGCGCAACAGAATCGCGGACATCGGGACCAGGGCGGGGCTCTCTGCGCCCAGGACCTGCAGAGCATGCCGATCGAAGTCGGCCAGCGCACGGGTGCCGTCTTCAACGTCGGCGGTGACGCCATTCGTCAAGTTCGGTTGCCATCCGGCCAGCGGTGCCGTGACGATGGAGTGGTAGGTCCCACGTTGGCGGCGCAGCTCCGCCCGGGAGTAATAGCCCTGGTCAGCAGGTATCCATGTCTGGGCTTCGTAGGTGGCTGCCGGCACCGGGACGGAGTCGGGTGCTGTCGGCTCATGTGTAACCACGATGCCAGCTTACTTACACTTTACTGAGAAAGTGTAAGTAAGGCGCGTTCTTACTAACACTTTCGCGCTAGATCAGGGTGAGGGCTTCGGCGTAGTGGCAGGCGGTCTGGTGGCCCTGGCCGCGGTCGGTGAGGGTGGGGGTTTCCTCGGCGCATCGGCGGCGTTCCGGGTCGGTCAGCTGGGTGGCGTACTTGGGGCAGCGGGTGCGGAAACGGCAGCCCGTCGGTGGGGTGATGGGGCTGGGGACGTCGCCGCTCAGGATGATTCGCCGGCGGGTTCGTTCCTTGCGGGGGTCGGGGACGGGGATGGCGGAGATCAGGGCCTGGGTGTAGGGGTGGGCGGCCTCGCGGAAGAGTTGGTCGGCCGGGGCGGTTTCGACGATGCGGCCGAGGTACATGACGGCGACTCGGTCGGCGATGTGGCGTACGACGGACAGGTCGTGGGAGATGAAGAGGTAGGAGAGGCCGAGTTCGTCCTGGAGGTCTTCGAGGAGGTTGACCACGCCGGCCTGGACGGAGACGTCGAGGGCTGACAGGGGTTCGTCGAGGACCAGGACCTTGGGGCGCAGGGCCAGCGCGCGGGCCACTCCGATGCGCTGGCGTTGGCCGCCGGAGAATTCGTGGGCGTACCTGTTGCCGTGTTCGGCGTCGAGGCCGACGGTCCGGAGCAGGTCGTGGATCTGGGTTCGATCGTGGAACGTGCCGTGGATGCGCAGGGGTTCGGCGATGAGTTCGGTGACGGTCATTCTCGGGTCGAGGGAGGCGTACGGATCCTGGAAGACGATCTGCAGTTCCTTGCGCAGCGGGCGCATCTGGGCGCGGGATAGCGGGACCAGGTCGCGGCCCCGGTAGTGGACCGAGCCCGCGGTTGCCGGTTCGAGGTTGAGCAGGACGCGACCGGTGGTGGTCTTGCCGCAGCCGGATTCGCCGACCAGGCCCAGGGTTTCGTGGGCGAAGATGTCGAAGGAGACGTCGCAGACCGCGTGCACGTCGCCGGTGCGGCGCCGCAGGACGCCCCGCGAGCGGACCGGGAAGTGCTTGACCAGGTTCCGTACCGAGACGATGGGTTCGGTCATCAGAACACGTCCTCCGCTTTCGCCTCGGCGAGCTCGGTGTGGAAGTGGCAGGCCGCGCGGTGGTCAGGGCCGGTCGTTGCGGTGAGTACGGGCTCCACGTCGTCGCACCGGTCGCGGGTCATCGGGCAGCGCGGCGAGAACGGGCAGCCCGGTGGCAGGTTCAGCAGTGACGGTGGTGCACCGGTGATCGGGGTGAGCCGCTGCCGGCCCGACTCGTCGATGCGCGGGAGGCTGCCCAGCAGGCCGAGGGTGTAGGGCATCCGCGGGCCGTAGAAGATCTCGTCAACGGTGCCGGTCTCGACGAGTTTGCCGGCGTACATCACGCAGACCCGGTCGGTGTGGCCCGCGATGACGCCGAGGTCGTGCGTGATGAGGACCAGCGCCGCGCCGGTCTCCGCGCGGGCGGCTTCGAGTGCTTCGAGCACCTGGGCCTGCACGGTCACGTCGAGGGCGGTGGTCGGCTCGTCCGCGATGATCAGGTCGGGGTTGTTCGCCATGGCGATCGCGATGACGATCCGTTGCCGCATGCCGCCGGACATCTCGTGCGGATAGTTGCGGGCGCGCAGCTTCGGGTTGGGGATGCCGACGATGTCGAGCAGGTCCGTCGCCCGGCGCAACGCGTCGTGCTTCGACACGCCGTGGTGCGCGCGGACCGCCTCGGCGATCTGGTCACCGACGGTGTAGACGGGGTTCAGCGAGGTGAGCGGGTCCTGGAAGATCATCGCTATCCTGCGGCCGCGGATCTGCGAGAGGTCTTTGTCGGTACGCCCGACAAGCTCCTCCCCGAGCAGCTTCACCGACCCCGTGACCTGCGCGTTGCGGGGCAGCAGCCCCATGATCGCGAGCGACGTCACGGATTTGCCCGAGCCGGATTCGCCCACGATCCCGACGGACTCGCCGCGATTCACCTCGTACGAGACCCCGCGTACCGCCCGCAACTGACCGTCCTCGGTGGGAAAGCCGACGGTGAGGTTCTCTACGGACAGCAACGTCATCGGCGCACTCTCGTCTGCTTGGGGTCGAACGCGTCACGCAGGCCGTCGCCGATGAAGTTGATGGTCAGCGCGATGGCGATGATGAACAGGCCGGGGAAGTAGAACAGCCACGGCCGGGTGTTGACCGCGTCCTTGTTGATCGACACGAGCAACCCCAGCGACGTGTCCGGGGCCTGGACGCCGACCCCGAGGAAGGACAGGGCCGCTTCGCCGAGAATGCCGGTGGCGATGGCGAGCGTGGCCGACACGATGATCGCGCCGAGCGCGTTGGGGAGCAGGTGCCGCAGGATTATCCGTACGTTGCCCGCGCCGAGCGCCCGTGCCGCCTCGATGAACTCCTGCTCGCGCAGGGAGAGCACGACGCTGCGGACCACACGGGAGACGTACGGCCAGGTGAGCGCACCCAGCACGACGGCGATGGCCCACCACTGGCTCTGACCCACGCCCTGGGCGGCGACGGCCGCGGCGACGGCGATCAACGGCAGGGTGAGCACGATGTCGACGAGCCGCATCATGAGGAAGTCGAGCTTGCCCCGGTAGAGGCCCGCGATCGCGCCCCAGAGCGTGCCGAAGACCGTACCGATCAGCGCGATGGCCAGGGCGATCTTGATCGACTGCTGGGTGCCCCGCATGACCTGGGCGAACGTGTCGTGTCCGATCAGGTCGGTGCCGAACGGGTGCCCCGGCGACGGGGGCAGGGACAGATCGTCGGTGATGTCGGTGTAGCTGTACTGCCACAGCAGCGGGCCGGCGAACGCGAACAGCGTCACCATCACGAGCAGGATCAGGCTGGTCACCGCCGCCCGGTGCCGGAAGAACCGGCGCAGCACCAACTGGGTCTGCGTCCGTTCCGTGTCACTCATGGCGGATCCTCGGGTCCAGGACGGCGTAGAGGGCGTCGGCGATGACCGAGAACGCGACGACGATGAGCCCGGCGAGCAGCAGCCAGCTGGCCACCGCGTCGGTGTCACCGCGGGCGACGCCGGTCAGCAGCATCCGGCCCAGGCCGTTCCAGTTGAAGACGGTCTCGGTGATCACCGCACCGCCCAGGATCCCGGCGACGTCCAGGGCGGTGACGGTGACCAGCGGGATGAGAGCCGTACGCAACACGTGCCGGACCAGGACCTTGCGCCACGACAGGCCCTTGGCGCGGGCGAGGCGTACGTAGTCGGAGTTCAGCACTTCGAGCACGGCGGCGCGCTGGTAGCGGCTCCATGCGGCGTACGAGATGAGGGCCAACGCGATCGTCGGTAGCACCAGATGCCCCGCGAGATCCGCCACCTTCGCGCCGGCGGAGAGCTCGTCGTAGCCCTGCGACTTCTCGCCGATCGTGTAGAACACCGTCGTACCCGTCGCCTTGTTGTAACGGACGGCCAGGTCCTTGAGCACGATCGCGACCCAGAACAACGGCATGGCGAGGAAGACGAAGCCCGTGAACGTCAGCACGTAGTCCGACTTCGAATACTGCCGGACCGCGCCGAGCACCCCGGTGAACACGGCCAGGACCAGGGCGAGCAGCATCGCGACCAGGACGAGCCGCAGCGTGACCGCGGTCGAACGGGTCAGGTTGGCGCCGATGTCGTACGTGCTCTGCACCGATTCGCCGAAGTCGCCGTGCAGCACGCCCCAGAGCCAGTGCCCGTACCGGACGACGATGGAGTCGTCCAGACCGAGCCGCGCTGTCTCCAGGTCGATGGTCCGCTGCGGCGCGGGTGGGTTCCGCAACTTCAGCGGTTCGAGCGGGTCACCCGATAGAGCCACCAGCGCATAGGACAAAAAGGACGCGATGATGAGTACGGGCACAGCGGCGAGCAGGCGTCTGATGAGGTACGCGAACATGTGCTCTCCCCGTACTTAATTCGCGGTTGCCTTCAGTCCCCACTCCTCGGAGTTGAACACTGGTCCGGTGGACGTGGCGTTCGGCCGGATGTTCACGTAGCTCGACTGGGCCGCCAGGAAGTTCGCCCGCTGGAAGAGCGGCAGGACGTAGTAGTCCTTGGCCATCAACGCGTCGGCCTGGTTGAGCAGCGCGGCACCCTTGGCCTCGTCGAGACCCTCCTGGATGCCCTGCTTGAGCAGCGTGTCCGCCTGGTCGTTGACCCAGTGGCCGTAGTTCGACTCGGCGCCCTTGGCCCAGAGGCTCTGCGCGGTCGTGAAGAAGAACGGCGTGCTGACCCAGGCGTACACGATGATGTCGAAGTCGCCCGAGGTCAGCGTGTCGGACAGGTTGTTCGTGGGCTGGATGGTCACCGGGATGCCCAGCTGCTTGAGCGTCGCCTGGGTGAGCTCGCCGGTGGCGGCCCGGTTGACGTTGCCCTCGGTGTGCCGGAACCGCAGCGTGACCGGCTCGCCGCCCGGCGTCTTGAGCTGCGTGCCGACACCCGTGTAGCCGGCGTCGGTCAGCGTCTTCTTCGCCGCTTCGAGGTCGCCCGCGCCCGCACCGCTCGCGGTCACCACGTCCTGGTAGTACGGGCTCTCCGGGATGAAGTTGTGGTTCTTGAGCGGCTTGGCGTCCTTCCAGAACGTGCCCACCGTACGGTTGATGATGCTCTGCACATCGATGGCCTGGAAGACGGCCTGTCGCAGGGCCTTGTCCTTCAGGAACTTGTTCTGCAGGTTGAGGTCGATGTGCTCCCAGGAGAGCCCGCCACTGATCCGGTAGTTGACGTCCTGCAGGTTCTGCACCTGGGTCACCATGTCCAGGTTGGGCTGCGGGTCACCGGCGTTGATCTCGCCGTTCTGCAGCGCCGGCACGAACGACGACTGGTCCGTCACGATCTTGAAGATCAGCTTGTCCAGGGCCGGCTTCGTGCCCCACCACTTCGGGTTCGGCACCTCGACCAGCTGCTGACCCTCGGCATAGCTCTCGATCAGGTACGGGCCGCCGGACCAGGTCGGCTGCGTCTTCTTGAACCACTCCCAGGACTTGGCCAGACCGGCGGGCGTTCCGTCATCGCCGTTCTGCTTCGCCAGATGCGCCGGATAGATGTCGTTGAACAGCGACTTCCAATCCGGGAAAGCCTTGCCGTCCTGGAACGTCGCGGTCACCGTCTTGCCGTTGTCCGTGCCGACCACGCTCGCCAGCAGGTCGAATCCGGCGCTGCTCGACGTCGCGCACGCGGGGCAGTCGCGGGTGTTACGAGCCCGGAACTGGTAGGCGAAGTCGTCGGCGGTGATCGGCGTACCGTCGCTCCACACCGCCTCCGGCTTGATCTTGTAGACCACCTGCTGCGGGTCGGTCCCGACGAGCTTGGGTTCCTCGGCCATCAGGTTGCCGTTCAGCGCGGCCTTGTAGTCCGGCGCCCCGTAATAGACGAACGGCAACAGCTGCCGCATCATCATCGACGTGACGTAGTGCGCGCCGTCCTCGCTGACCGTGTTCCAGGTGGTGCGGTCCTGCTCCTCGTAGTACACCATCGTGCCGCCGGCTTTCGTCTTGCCGGTGTTGCAGGTCAGCGGTGTTTTCGCGCAGGAATCGAAGCCGAGTTCGCCCTGCGTCGAGTCGGAGTCACCACCACTGCATGCGGTGAGCGCGAGCAGGGCGGCGATCGCGATCGCCGCCGGCCCGCGGGCCACCTGGAAACGGACAGTCATCTCTTTGCCTCCGGGCGCTACCGAGACGGAGTTGCAGCCTGAACACATACGACTGCATAGAGTCCCGGCGCGCCTAGATCATGGCATCGACTTGTGACTATCTCGTTACTGGATTGCCATTGATCAACATCAATCAACCGCGCCGATCGCCCCGGCCGCAGCACCTTGCGTCTCGGGCTCGGCTTCGTCGGGCTTCGCCTCTTCTTCTGCTGCCGCCTCTGCCGCGGGGCCTACCGCGGAGGCCATCAACGCCGAGTTCGGGATGTTCAGCGGGCCGTCGTCGGTCTCCAGCATCGTGTAGAGCAGCCCTGCGGAGATCACGGTGCCGGTGAGCGGGCCGTTCAGCGCACCGGACATCACCCGCACCCGCTCGCCCGTCACATACGGCCGGGAGAACAACAGGACCAGGCCGGCGAAGAGGTTGCTCAGCACCGGCTGCGCCGCCAGCCCCAGGATCACACCGGTGACCGCGCTGCCGACCAGCAGATGCTGCAGCCCCACCCCGATCAGATCGAACACCGAGAACGCGACGATCAGATAACCACCCAGCTGCACCAGCAACCGCAACATGGCCGCAGCCGCGGTGCCCGCACGCGCAGCCGCCACGCGATGCACCTCACTCGCCGCGGTCCGGCTCGCCACCACCCCGAAAACAGCGGTCAACAACGCACACCCGTACGCGATGAGCCCCCGCCGCAGCCCGTCTCGAACCTCGCCCAGCTCAGACCCGACAATCAGCGCAGCGAGCGCCAAAATCCCAAAGGTCACCGCCTTACGAAAATCCGGCCGAATACGCTGCTCCAACAACCGCAACGAATCCAACGGCATCGCCCGCCCCCTTCCCCGAAGATCACCTGCGGGCGACCCTATCGGCTGCGGTTTTAAGCGTTCGTGTCACGCCGGGTGCGAGGCGGCGGCGCGCGGGGTGCGCATGGCGTTGCCGCTCAGGGCGACGAAGACGGCAAGCAGAACCGGGATCCACAATGCGGTCGGCAGGCCGACGACGCTGGCTGCGGTGCCGATCAGGATGGGCCCCAGGAGGAAGCCGAGATAGCCGATGCTGACCACCATCGAAAGGGCTCGGCCGGAGCGTTGGGGGTCGAGGTTGCCGGCGGCGGAGAAGACCTGGGGTGCGATTCCGGACAGGCCTATGCCGAGCAGGCCGAAACCGATGACGCCGGCGATCGGGTGGTTGATGACGAGGGCCGCGCCGAGGCCGGCGGCGGCGATGAGGCCGCCGAGGCGGACCAATCCGACCGGGCCGAGGATGCGGACCAGGCGGTCGCCGAAGATGCGGCCGACCGTCATCATGATGGAGAAAGCGGCATATCCGTACGCGGCGAAGCCCGGTTCACTGTCCAGATTGTCCCGGAGGTAGACGGCGCTCCAGTCGGCCGCCGCGCCCTCGCCCACCAGGGTGCAGAGGACGAGGATGCCGAAGAAGACCAGGAGCGAGCTTCCGGCCGTACGTGTATCGCCTGGCTCGGGTCTTTCGGCCGGAACGCCGGGCACGGGCAGCACCCAGACGGCGGCCCACCCGGCGAGCACGAGAACGACGGCGCCGACGGCCAGGAGCGTCGGGCCGACCCCCACGCCGTGGTGCGCGAACACGCTTCCGGCGATGGCGCCCAGGAAACCGCCGATGCTGTAGATCGCGTGGAACGACGACATGATCGGGCTGCCCCAGGCGCGCTGCACCTCGACGGCGTTCGCGTTCATGGCGATGTTCAGCGTTCCGTGCACGGCGCCGAAGCAGAACACTGCGATCGAGAGCGTCACCAGGCTCGTGCTGTAGCCGGGCGGGACGAGGAGCAGCCCTTCCAGCAACGCCGTGACTACGAGGACCCGGGAACTTCCGAAGCGATCGGTCAGCCGGCCGAGCAGGGCCATGCCGAGGATGCAGCCCGCGGCGAAGGCCAGCAGGGCGAGGCTCAGCCGCCCGTCGCTCAGCTCGAGTCTCTCCTTGACCGCGGGGATCCGGGCGGTCCAGACCCCGAGCGACGTGCCGAAGAGCAGGAAGGCCAAGGAGGTAGCGATGCGGGCGCGGAGCACGCGACCCCTTACCCGGTGGAGCCGTGAGGCGCGGGCGGGCGTGTGGGCTCCGGCAGCGTACGGATGCGGGCCCTGAGCAGGACGGCCAGCAGGTGGTAGTCCGGGACGTCCTCGTCGTCGACGATGTCGGACGACGGCTCGGGATCGCCGTCCTCCAGGTCGTGCACCTCGCGGGCGTCGAGAGCACGCTCGACCTGCCAGCGGAGCTCGGCCGGATCCAGCACCTCCGAGGTCACGGTCAGCCCGGCATGCCGGGCATCGGACTGGATCTCCTCGAGAACCTCGTCCAGAACCTCGGTCGGGAAGAGCGCGATCTCCGCCGCCGCGTCGCAGTCGGTGTGATCGGCGTGCACGACGAACCCGTGCCCGCGCCCGGCCCGCTCGAACGTGCAGACCAGCATCGACGCCTCACCGTCGGAATCAGCGAACCGCAACGACTGACCGAGCCGAACCGGCTCCCGCAACTCGCCCGCCCACGACGGCAACGCCAGCCCCGCACCCTCGAGACTCAGGGCAGCACCGCCGGCCACCGGCCCGGCCCCGACCGCGTCGAGCGCGAGCAGCACGGCCAGCGCTTCGGGGCTCTCATGCCGGGCAACGGCCGGCAGAATGTCCTCCTGCAGCGCCTCGTCGAAGGTCTCCCCGGCCATCGCCCCGATTGCCAGGAACCCCGCGGCGAAGAACTCCGCATCCAGCGGATCCTCGACCTTGAGCAACTCCCCGGCCCCGCCGACGAGCGTATTGGCGAGATCCTCGAGATCCAGCTCCACACCCGAACAATTAGGGCAGTCGCACGGCTCTTCCGGCGCTGCCGGCTGCACGGTGCGCAGAACCCGCTGACCGCTCTGACTGGGCTTGGCACCCTTACGGCGCCGGCTCACTGGACTCACCGCCCCATGGTGCCCGAAACCCGCCGATCCCTCCACCCTGGTGTACTTCGTGGGTGGGATCAGAGCGGCCTATGACTGGTCCGTGGGTGGGCGACGGTTCGTGCGCGGGCGTTCGTGCGCGGGCGTTCGTGCGCGGGCGTTCGTGCGCGGGCTGGGAGCGCCGAGGCCCTGACCGTTGTTCGGGCGGCGAGTCGGGTGGCGGGAGTTTGATCACCGTGGGTGGTGGCAGCATGCTGGGGTGATGGTGGCTACGGCGAGGGCGCGGCGGGGTGAGGCGCGGTTGCCCTCCGCGCTTGTGGTTGTGGTGGCGATTGCGCTTTATGCGTTGTTGCCCGAGCAGCTGGTCATCGGGCCTCGGCTGGTTATTCCGGGGCTCGAGGTCGCGCTTCTCGTGGCCCTCGTCTGTGTCAATCCGTATCGGATGACGCGGGATACGCCGTGGTCGCGGATTGCGGCGTTGACGCTCGTGTGTCTCATTGCTGTGGCTAATGCGGTGGCTCTGGTGCTGTTGCTGCGGCAGTTGGTCACCACCGGCAGTGACGAGGCTGTGGAGCTGCTGATCGCCGCGGGTCAGGTCTGGCTCACCAATGTCATCGTGTACGGCATCGCGTACTGGGAATTGGATCGGGGTGGACCGGTCGCGCGCACGCACCTGCCCCGCGTTCGGCTGCCGCCGGCGGATTTCCGGTTTCCGCAGGACGAGGACGCCGATGCCATTGTCGAAGTGCGGATCAGGTCGAGCAGGGCCAGCGACTGGGTGCCGACCGTGGTCGACTATCTCTACATGTCGCTGACCAATTCGTCGGCGTTCAGCCCGACCGACACGATGCCGCTGTCCACCCGCGCGAAGGTCCTGATGGGCATCGAATCCACGTCTGCGCTGTTCATCTCGGTCCTGGTGATCGCGAAGGGCGTCGGGAGCCTGGGGCAGTAACCCGCGCGTCACGCCCTTCGAGGAGATGGACCGCGTCGGGTACCGGATCTGATCGTCAGATCCGCTGGGTGGCATCCGACGCGTGCGGCGTCGCCGGGTTGATGACCTGGGTGCGCAGGGCCTGCGTCCTGTCGGCGTCGACGACCGACATCGGGATCGCGACGGTTCCGTCAGCGCCCGGCCTTGGGATCGCGATGGTCGCGTCGGCGGCCGGCCTTGGGATCGTGATGGTCGCGTCGGCGGCTGGCCTCGGGTGGGGCGGGAGGGCCGTCGTGAGCTCCGATGCGATGGGCGGGCCGTAGGGGCGGGCGGCGCCCCGGGCCCGGCCGATGGTGCCGAGGAAGACGATCTGCGGCGGTTCGTAGGCTGCCCAGCGGCGGGAGCTCAGTGCCGTGCAGATCAGGGGGACGGCGAGCAGCATGACCAGGCCGTAACCGGGTGTGCTCAGGTTGAAGCCGTCCTTGGCGATGTCCGCCGGCCACAGACCTGCGTACGCGTCGGGGGCGCTGCGGGCCCAGAAGCCGACGCCGAGAAACGCCAGACCCGCCAGCAGTGGTCCGGCGGGGGAGATCGGCGCGAGCAGCAGGATCGCGTACGCCGCGCCGGCCAGCAACAGCAGCAGCGGGCCACCCACCGACTCCGGGCCTCCGCCGTTGTCGAGCGCCCGGCCGGTGAGATCGTGGTCGAAGCCGACGCCGCACAGGATCCAGGCGGCGGGGGCGAGCACGAGTGCGTACAGAACTGATCGGAGATGCCTCACGGCGGGAACCGTAGCCGGGGTGTTCAACCCGGGGATCGCTACCGTGAGGGGCATGAGCGACCAGCCCCAGGGGCGGCCCACCTCGCGTTCGCGCGTCACCTTGAGCCGGATCATGACCGCGATCGATGTCAACCTGTACGGCACGGTGCACGGCGGGGTGCTGATGAAATTCGTCGATGACGTCGCAGGGGCGGCGGCCGCGCGGCACAGCGGGGGCACGGCCGTCACCGCCGCGATCGACGAGATCGTTTTCGTCGAGCCGGTGCGGGTGGGGGACCTCGTCCACGCGTACGCGCAGGTGAACTGGGCCGGCAGCACCTCGATGGAGGTTGGCGTGCGGGTGACCGCGGAGCGGTGGGACACTGCCGATGGGGAGCCGCTCACCGTGGCCACCGCCTACCTGGTCTTTGTCGGGGTGGACGTTTCCGGTCAACCGCGGCCGGTGCCGCCCGTGTTGCCGGAGTCGCCGGACGACGAGCGCCGGTTCCGGGAGGCGCTCATCCGGCGCGAGCACAGGCTCGCCCGCCGCAAAGCCATTCAGGATGCCCGGGCCACCCCCGCTGAATGACCGTTAAGGTGGCGGTATGACGACGGGCACAGTGTTGTGGACGCCACCGGCCGACGTTCTCGAGACCTCCCGAATGGGGCAATTCCTCTCCTGGGTACGCGATGAGCGCGGCGTCGACGTGCACGACTACGCCGGTTTGTGGGAGTGGTCCGTCACCGATCTCGCCGGATTCTGGCGGGCGATCTGGGACCACTTCGGGGTGGTCGCACACGCGCAGCCGACCGCCACGCTCGGCGACACCACGATGCCCGGTGCCGAATGGTTTCCGGGGGCGACGCTGAACTACGCCGAGAACGTGTTGCGGATGCCGGGGCTGGGTGACGACGATGCTGTTGTCTTCGCGTACTCACAGGCTCGGGAAGCTGTCACGCTCACGGCCCGGCAGCTGCGCGATGAGGTCCGCCGGGTCGCAGCCGGGCTTCGTGGTCTGGGTGTCGGGGAGGGTGACCGGGTCGCGGCCTATGCGCCGAACATTCCGGAGACATTCGTGCTGCTGCTCGCGACCGCGAGTCTCGGGGCGGTCTTTTCCTCGTGCGCGCCGGAGTTCGGTTCCCGCAGCGTCATCGACCGCTGGTCACAGATCGAGCCGAAGGTCCTGGTCGCGGTCGACGGATATCGCTACGGAGACAAGGATATCGACCGGCGTGACGAGGTCGCCGCCATTCGCGCCGCCCTGCCGAGCGTCGAAAAGCTGATCACGATCCCCTATCTCGGCACCGACGGGGACTGGGCCACGCTCGACGGTCCCGAGCCGCTGACCTTCGCGGCCGTGCCGTTCGCCCACCCGCTCTACGTGCTCTACTCCTCGGGCACCACCGGGCTGCCGAAACCGATCGTGCACGGTCACGGCGGCATCCTGCTCGAGCATCTCAAAATGCTCGCCCTGCACCACGATCTCGGCCCCGGCGACCGTTTCCTGTGGTTCACCACGACCGGCTGGATGATGTGGAATTTCCTGGTCTCCGGCCCGGCGGTCGGCGCCGCGATCGTCCTTTTCGACGGCAACCCCGGACACCCCGATCTGGGTACGCTCTGGCAGCTCGCCGCCGACGCCGGAGTCACCTATTTCGGGACGTCCGCGCCGTTCATTCTCGCCTGCCGTAAGGCCGGGGTGCAGCCACCGCCGAACGTCATCCGCGGCGTCGGGTCGACCGGCGCGCCACTTCCGCCGGAGGGCTTCCGCTGGATCTATGCGGCGCTCGGCCCCGATCCGCAACTGCAGTCGTTGTCCGGCGGCACCGATGTCTGCACCGGATTCGTCGGCGGCGCACCCCTGCTGCCCGTGACCGAGGGGGTCATTTCCTGCCGGGCGCTCGGGGCGAAGGTCGAGGCCTACGACCCGGAAGGCAAACCGCTGATCGGCCGGCTCGGCGAATTGGTCGTCACGGCGCCGATGCCGAGCATGCCGGTCGGATTCTGGAACGATTCCGACGGGCGACGCTATTTCGAGGCGTATTTCGATGTCTTCCCCGGGGTGTGGCGGCACGGGGACTGGATCACCATCGGCGAGGACGGCACCTGCGTGATCACCGGCCGCTCCGACGCGACCCTCAACCGTGGCGGCGTACGGCTGGGCACCGCCGAGTTCTACTCCGTCGTCGAGGGGCTCCCCGAGGTCGCCGACTCGCTCGTCATCCATCTCGACGAGAGCGACCGGCTCCTGCTCTTCGTGGTGCTCGCCGACGGCGTCGACCTCGACGACAGGGTCCGCGGCCGGATCAGGACGGAGCTGCGTGCGGCGCTCTCACCCAGGCACGTCCCGGATGAGATCCATCGGGTACGCGCGGTGCCGCGCACCTTGTCCGGCAAGAAGCTCGAGGTGCCGGTGAAGCGGATCCTGACTGGCACACCCGCTGACCGAGCTGCGGCGATGGGCGCCCTGGCGAACCCCGAGTCGCTGGCCGCGTTCGAAAGTGTCGTACCCGGTTCCTAGAGTCCGGGGGCGTGACAGTCGTTCAGGCGTACCGATATCTCGGGTCTTCCGGGCTTGGTGAGGCCGGCCTCGCGCTGCAGACCAGCGGTGGCCCGGCAGCCAACCCGCGCTTCTTCACGGGTTTCCTGACCACCCCGCAGGCGGCCGCGGCCGGGCTGCTCGCGGTGGCCGAGGTCGCCCGCACGCGATATTTCCAGCCGGTGCGCGCGGCGAGCCTCGACCCGGTGGTCACGGCGGGCTCCGACCGCCTGCGCTTCGAGTCCTTCTCCGGCTGCTGCGGGGTGTATGCCCGGCTGGACGCGCTGCCCGACGGCCTGGACGGCGAGATCGTGGCACACGGCACCACCAACGTCGATGTCAACGATCCGCTGCGCGCGTCGCTGGCGCGGATCTCCGGGCTCGACCCGCTGCGCCTGTCGGTCGGGCCCGACGACCTGACCGTGTCCACGATGGACGCCACGATCGTCGAGAAGAAGGTGCCGCTGCCACCGCGCTGGCTCCGCGGCTTCGCCGAGGTGCAGGTGCTGTCCGCCGGCTTCGAGCAGCGTGGCGTGGCAACCGCCGACTTCCTGCGCCGCCTGCCCAAGGGTGTGCTCTGGGCGATCCCCGCGGGCCGCGGGCTGCGGCTGACCTCCCGCCCGGTGCCGGGCGCGATCTGCGTCCCCGACGGCTCCCGGCTGGCCGCCCTGCGGGGAATGCTGCGTTTCGCCCGCTCCCTGAAGGTGTACGGGCCGCCGGTCACCACCGGCTCGGGACCCCTGCCGAGCACCTGGGAGCTGGACACCGGAGTGCTGCGGCTGTCGCTGACCCTCAGCCCCGAGCCCTACCGCGGGTTCTCGGGCGAGGGCGCCGCGCTCACCGCGCTGTCCGGAGACGAGGTCGTCGACGACGCCGAGCTGATCTCGGCCCTGCTCTCCTGGGATCCGGCGATCGACGTCGCCGGTCTCGCCGCCTCCGCGGGGCTCACTGCCGAGCGCGTCCTCGGCGCGCTGGCCCAGCTCGGCACGGCCGGGCGGGTCGGCTACGACGTCCACGAAGGCGCGTATTTCCACCGCGTCATGCCCTACGACGCAGGCCGGGCCGAGCGTGACAACCCCCGCCTGATCGGTGCCCGCGCGCTCGTCTCGTCCGGCCTGGTCAAACTCGACGAGGACGGCCGCGCGGCGACGGTCGGTGACCATCGGGTCCGCGTCGCCGAGTCCTCCTGCTCCTGCCCCTGGTACGCCAAGCACCGCGGCCAACGCGGCCCGTGCAAACACGTCCTCGCCGTCCAACTGGAGCTCCGCCCATGAGCCATCCTCAGACTGCCGGGCCTTCGGCCGTCACCCGTGCTCAGGCCTCCGAGCCTTCGGCCGTGACCCGTGCTCAGGCTTCTGGGCCTTCGGCCGTGACCCGTGCTCAGGCTGTTCGGCCCTCGGCCGTGAACTTTCTCAAGTTGATCGACGGTGGGCAGACCGATGCGGTGGTCGAGGCCGTGCTCGCCGCGTCGCCGACGCTGACCCGTGAGCAGTTCGACCGCTGGTGGAACTCTGGCGAGGCGCCCCTGGCCGTCCTGGCAGCGGTCGGGTTGCTGCCCACCGCCGCGAAGACCGCCCAGGTCCTGCGCCGCCGAGACATCGCACTCGACGCCGCAGCGGTCGGCCCGGTGGTCACCGTCGCACGTGCGCGCGGCATTCCCTGGCTAACCGACCTGGCCCACCGCCTCGGCGACTCGGCGGAACGCTGGGACTTCGTCGCGGGCCTGCTCCACGCCGAGAACGCCGCGCCACCCACGAGCGAGGCCTTCGTCCAGGGCTGGCTGTGGGAGCTCGACTTCCCGCACATCCCCCGGCAGCGCAGCGTCCCACTGGTCGACCGGCTACGCACCGACCCGTTCCTGCCCGCGCTGCTGCCCAGGATCTTCGAGATCGACGGGCTCGGCACCCGCCTGCTCTTCGAGTCGCGCCGCTCCGGCATCAAACACGTCCTCCTCGACGCCCTCGCCCAGCTCTGCGCGGACGGCACGCTCGACCGGGCAACCGTCCTGGACGGCACTCTTGATCGCCTGGTCCGGGGCGACCGGCCGGGGGCGTTACGCGCGTTCGTGGTCCTGCACGACCACCTCGCCCCGACCCGTGAGGAAGTCACTGCTCGCGCCGGTGACTATCTGCGCCTGCTCACCGACGCTCCGGGAAACGTCGCGGCTATGGCGCAGAAAGCGTTGCTCGGCGCCGATGTCGAGGAGTTCGCGCTGCTCGACGCGTCCCGGGTGGTGCTGACCCGCCCCGAGAAGACCCTGGTCAAGAAACAGCTCACCTGGCTGGGAAAACTCGCCCGATCACCGGAGGTCGCCGAGGTGATCGCCGTCGCCGCGGATCACCCCGCGCCCGAGATCCGCGACCGGGCCCGCGCCCTCACCGGGGCCCTGCCTGCCCCGGCGGTCGCGGTGGTGACGGCGCGCGGTGACGACCTGCCTGCGCCCACCCGGCCGGCAGACGCCCCGCCGCCCATCTCCGATGTGGACGAGCTGCGCGAGGAGGTGGCGCTGCTGCTCCGCGATCTCAGCGCCGGCCCGCTCGAACGAGTCCTCGACGGCATCGTCCGCTTGTCCGCCACGACCTCCGTCCCGGGCGCGGCACGGTCGACCTCCGTCCCGAGCGCGGCACAGTCGACCTCCGTCCCGGGCGCGGCACGGTCGACCTCTGTCCCGAGCGCGGCACAGTCGACCTCTCTCGCGGGCGCGGTTCAGCCGACGTTTCTTGCCGGCGTGCTGCTGCCGATGTTGGAGACCGGCAACTTCGGGCGGGACGGTTGGGACGCGCTGTGTCTGTGTCCGGCGATCGGGGGAGTCCTGTGGGCCGCGGCCGCTCCGTCCGCCGGTGCCCGCGCCACCTGGCTCGGCAAGCTCGGGGAAATCCTCCGCGCCCATGAGCATCCGCTGCAGGGCCGTGGCAGCGTTCCGCCCCTGCACCGGCTCCTCGCGTTACGGCTCGCTGAGATTTCTGCCCTGCTCACCTATGGCGGATCCCGGCCTCTCGACAGAGCCGGCCTGACCCTGCCCGCGGGGGGAGGCCCGGTCGGCTATCACGGCCTCCTCGCCACCCCGACCTCGTCGACGGGCGCGATCGACGCGACCGCCCTCTACGAACGCGTTGCCGCGCTCGGTGATCGGGCGCCGTGGCGGTGGGACCTGTTCCAGGCGTTCCTGCGGATCGCGCCGGGCATTGACGAACCGCTAGCCACCCGCGCGGCGGCCCTCGGCACACCGGCGGGTGACGCGCTTGCAGCCCGGCTGCGGGCCGGTGGTCTGCCGCAGCCGGTGCAGGAGGAAGTCCTCGTCGAACGCCGTCCGAACAAGACCGGTCGCTTCTGGCAGGACGAAGCTTGGGAGAGGCTGCCACCTTGGCGGTTGCTGACCCGCACAACCGCGCCGCCCGGCACCGATCCCGACAGTGAGGTCCTGCTCACGGGCATCGTCGGCACCGTGGAGACCAGCTACCACCGGAGCTGGACGAGCTACTGGCCGGCGTTGCTGCCCCACCATCGCGGCCTGATCGCCGCGGCGGCCCTCCCACAGGTGGCCTCGGCAGCGGACAGCGACCTCCGCGACGGCGCCGCGATCCTGCCGCTCCTGGCCGAATGCGCCGGGGACGGCGGGGTCGCGCTGCCGACGGCTGTCGCGTATGGCCTCGCCGCCCGTCATCCCCAGGACCGGGTCGCGGCACTCGATGCGTTCCTCACCCTCGCCGCGGCCGGCACCCTCGACCCGGCCGCCGTCGGCTCCAGCCTCGGCCGCCTCGCCGCCCGCGACGCACTGAAACCGAGCCGCTTCCTCGAACCCCTCCGCGACGCCGCCGCTGCCGGAGCCCCACTCTCGGTCTGGCGCGTACTGGCTGCGGCCCTGCCCTCGATGCTCCAGGCCCCCAAACCACCCCGCGGCACCCCCGACCTGCTCACCCTGGCAACCGAGACGGCCACAACCACCGGCGTACGCCTGGACGTCGACGGCCTTGCCGCAGCCGCCGCCCGTCCCGGTGGCGGCCGTCTCGTGACCGAGGCCCGCCGACTGGCCGGGGCGAACACATGAGTCTCCGGATCGCGATCGAGGGGGGCGACGTGGCCTCGGTGGTCACAGCCGTCCGCAGCCTCGACGAGCCGGGTCGCCGCAAGGCCCGCACGGCACTCGCGGCGATGACACGCGACCGTGAGGTCTGGTGGGACGGCACCCGGGGCGCCGCACTGAGCGTCGCCGTCGTCGGATGCCAGCCCACCGCCGCGAAGGCCGCGCAGATCCTCGGCCGGCCATCGGTGGGCCTTGCGGAAGAGGCCGTCGCGCCGGTGCTCGAAGTGGCCCGTGCGCTCGGCGTTCCCTGGCTTGTTGAACTCGCCAACAGACTGGCCACCGTCCCCGAGCCGGACTGGCGGTTCGTCGCCGGGCTCATCCGCGCGGAAGGAGCCCCACCGCCCACGGGGGATCGCTTCGTCGAGGGCTGGGCGACCGACCTGGGGATGCGCGAGCTCGACCGGCCTCTCGCCGAACGGTTACGGGACGACCCGTTCCTGCGGGTCCTGCTGCCGAGGCTCTTCGAGGTCGATGCCGTCGGTCTGCGACTGCACTTCCCCGACCTGTGTACCGGCCGGGAGAACGGGTTCGCCGATGCAGTCGCCCAGTTGAGCAGGGAAGGGGTGCTCGATCGTGCGTACCTGATCGGTGCGACGCTCGACCGGCTGCTGCGGGGGGACCGGCCGAAGGCGCTGCGGGCGTTCATCGTGCTGCACGAGACGCTTGCGCCGACCGCCGCCGAAGTCGTCGCACGATCCGGGGACTATCTGCGGCTGCTGACCGACGGGCCGGTGAGCGTCGCGTCCATGGCTCAGCGGGTTCTGTGTACGGTCGACCTGCCTGATCGGGATGCCTTGCTGGACGCGTCGCGGGTGGTGCTCGCGCGCCCCGAGAAGGCGTTGGTGAAGGCGCAGGTCGCCTGGCTCGGCGTCGCGGGACCGGCTGCCCCGGTGGTGTTTTCGTCGCCTCGAGGTGATGATCTGCCTGCGCTTGCGTTGCCGCAACCCGCGCCTCCTCCCATAACCGACGTTGACACCCTGGTCGAGGAAGTCGCGCTCCTTCTGCGGCGCAGGATTCCCGACGGGCCGGTGGAGCGGGTGCTCGACGGCCTCGTCCGGCTCGCCGCGGTGGATGGCGGACGGCTGGCGGGCGCACTGCGACCCCTCCTGCGGGATGCGCGCGGGTGGGTCTTCCGGAGACATCGCAACGAGCCGCACTGCCTCTGCGAATCGATGGGTGACCTGCTCCGGGCTGCGGCGGGTCTGGAACGCGAACGGGAGCCGGAGGACTGGTCCAGCGAGAACGAGCCGGATCCGGCACGGGCCGCACCCGCGGTCCTGGTGCGTCGTCGTCTCGAGGAAGCCGCCGCCCGGCTCGGCAGCACCCCGAGTCTGCTCTGCGCGCCGACCTCGATGACGGGTTCGCTGGACGGTTCGGTGTTGCTCGAACGCATCGCCGCGCTCGGGGACCGCGAACCGTGGCCCGTGGACCTGACGCAGGCGCTGCTCCGGCTGCCGCTGGCCCCTGACAGCGGGTTGGCAGCCCGGGCGGACGCACTGGGGAGCAGAGCTGGGAAGGCGCTTGCTGCGCGGCTCCGCTCTGGCGGGCTGCCGCAGCCGGGCCAGTACACGGTGTCGGTCGAGTTCAGCCGGAAGCTCGACGACGCGGACGTTCGGGAGTCCTTCGGCCTGTGGCCCCGGCGTCTTCTGGTCGAGACGGCACCGCCCGCCGGCCTCGAATTCGAGCTGGTGGAGCTGCTCGACGTGACCGCCGGCGAGTACTACTCGACGCGTGCCGAGGAGGACTGGTCGCGGCACTGGGCGCTGGCCATGCCGCACCATCGGGGCGTTGTCGCCGCGGCGGCGCTGCCACTCCTGGCCGCGGCTGCGGATCGGGACATCGACGACGGCAGCACCGCCGTCCTGCCTCTGCTGGCCGACTGCGACGGGGACGGGGGAGTGGCGCTCGACCTGGGACTGGCATACGCGGTGAGCGCCCGGCGGCCTGCCGATCGGATCGCCGCGCTGGACGCCTTCCTGACGATGGCCGCCACCGGAACGCTCAACCCGGAGGGCGTCGGCGAGCTGATCGGCATCCTTTCGACGTCAGGGCCGCTCAAGCCGACCCGCATCGTCGAGGTCCTTCGCGATGCCGCGTCCGCCGGTGCACCGCTCTCGGTCTGGCGCCTGCTGGCGGCGGCGCTGCCCCACCTGCTGCGTGGCGCTCCGCCCGAGACACCACCGCCCGGAATTACCCTGCCCCGGTCGTTGGGAGTCGCGCCGAAGGTGCCGCGGGGCACGCCCGAGCTGCTTGCCCTCGCGATGGAGACGGTGGTGGCGACGGGGGTTCGGCTGCCGGTCCACGGTTTGGACGCGGTGGCTGCCCGGTCCGGGTCCAGCCGCGTCGTGGTGGAAGCGCGGCGGCTCGCCGAAGCGTTGTGTTCAGCGGGGGCCACGGGTGGAAGCGAGGCGGTTCGCTGAGGCGTTGTGTTCAGTGAGGCCACGGGGGATGGCCGGCATTGATCCCGCCTATGGAGGCGGCCGACAGCCGGTGGGATAACCGAAATTCGGGGCCGACCTCATCACGTTGACGGGTGGCGGGGAGGTGCGGAGGCTGGGCGGGTGGGAACCCATCGTCGCTCGTCTGCGGGGCTTGTCTGGACCGCAGGCGGGGCTGCTGTCGCTGTTGCTGCTGTGATCGGTTTTGTCGTGCTGCGGGGTGGCGGTGACGGGGTGGCCGACCCGGTGGCCGTGGCGGGGAGTCCCACGGGGTCGGTGGCGGCCGGTGCGGCTCCGTCAGCGGGCGCGGCGCCCGGCGGCGCGCAGCCGTCAGGAGGCGCGGCATCCAGCAGCGCATGGCCGTCAGCGGGCGCGGCATCGGGGAGCGCGCAGCCATCGGCGAGCGTAGCGGGATCCGGCAGCGCACGGCCCACGGTGAGCAAAAAGGCGGCCGGCAGCGGGGCCTTCTGGGATGCGAGCGGGATTCCGAAGGCCAGGAATGTGCTCACCGTGAAGGTGCTGAACCGGACCAACGGGAAGTTCCCCGACAGCAAGGTCTACTGGAGTTTCAACGGGCAGACCCATTCGATCGCGGAGCAGCCGTTCCTGGACATGCCCGCGAATTCGGCCGGGCGGATGTATTTCCACCTGGGCTCGCCGGATGCCGCGCTGAACGACTTCGTGGAGTTCACGGTGGGGGCCGATCAGTTCAACGGGAACACCACGCGGGTTGATGCGTTTGTGCTCAAGCTGGCGATGCGGTTGCACTCCAGCAGTGGTGCGGACCTCACAGTCGGGGAGGACCAGGCGACGTTCGCGGAGTCGCGGGCGGCTACGTTCCGGCGCTTCAGGGACGCTGTGCCCGCGGAGTTCGATCACCTGGCTGAGGGGACCACGCGGATTCTTTCGCCCGGTGGCGATCCGCAATTCCGGGCCGGGGGCAAATACGCCGGCTATTTTCCGGGTGACATTGCGACCTCGGACATTTTCGGCTGCGCCGGGTCGCTCTCCGGCAAGCCCGATAAGTGTGCGCAGCTCAACCGGAACTCTACGAGCACGAGCCCGAGCGCGTTCTACCAGAAATCACCGGCCAACTACTACGCCAAGTTCTGGCATGACAACGCTATCGGACACAAGGCTTACGGCTTCGCGTACGACGACGTAGCGGCCCAATCGACCTACATCTCGCACACCGACCCGGAGTACCTGCTGGTCGCCGTCGGCTATTGAAGAATCAGCGTGACGTTCTCGGAGGCTGCGCGCTTGTCCACGACAGCCGGGTCGAGGTTGGCGCAGAGGACGATGCTGGCGCCGGCGAAGAGCGGGGCGAGGAGCCAGTCGAGTGGGTCAGGGTGGGCCGTGGCGTCGATCAGGACCCGGGCGCCGGGCGTGATGGCGAGGGACGACGCGCGCGCTGATGCCGTACCTGAGAGGGAAGCGTGGGTGATGTCGCCCAGAGCCTGGTCCGACGGGGTTACCGGCTGGGAGGCGACGAAGCGGTCGCCGAAGCCTCGTACCTCGATCGTGTAGTCCACGTAGCCGTCAGGGAGCGGGCGCAGCGGCATCGCGAGCGGCAGGAGGCCCGTCGCGTAGCGGTCGCCGGCCGACCAGGCGGCGGCTGAGGCCAGCTCGGCGGGGCTGGTGAAGAGCACGTCCGCCGGGCCGGGTTGGGCGGTCGGGGCGGCGGTGAGGCCCGCTGACCAGGCGCCCAGCAGGATCGCGGCGGTCTGCCAGTGCGGGGGCAGGAGCACGGCCGCCGTGTCGCCCTGGCCCAGGCCGGCGCCGTCGGCGAGGAGGTTGGCCGTCTTGGAGACCCAGTTGTCCATGGTTGCGCCGGACAGTTCCGTGCGGTCGCCGGAGGCGTCGTCGTACCAGGTCAGCAGGGGGACCGTCGGGTCGCGGCGGACTGCTTGCGCGAATGCGGCGGGGATGGTCTCGTTCATCACGAAAGACGATAGTCGCATCACGGAGAGTGCATGTGGGCGGCGCGCACCGGAAGTACACGTAACGGCAAGATGACGTGGGGCGTCGCAGTTCACACGGGATGCATCGAGCGGCGTACCCTTGGCCGTGGTCTGGCCCACAGCTTTGAGGAGTTGCAAGTGACCGCCGGTCGTCCGCCCCGAGTCCTCGTCGACGCCACTAGCGTCCCCGCCGACCGAGGCGGTGTCGGCAGATACGTCGACGGGCTGCTCGGCGCGCTGGGAAGCATCGATCCCGACCGCCTGGACCTCGCCGTGGTGGCGCAGCGTTCAGATGCGGAGCGTTACTCCCGGATGCTCACCAACGCCGAGGTCATCGCCGGCCCGTCCGCGGTGGCCCATCGTCCCGCCCGGCTCGCCTGGGAGCAGACCGGTCTGCCGCTGCTCGCCCAGCAGGTCGGCGCCAAGGTGCTGCATTCGCCGTTCTACACGTGCCCGTTGCGCGCGGGTTGCCCGGTCACGGTCACCGTGCACGACGCGACCTTCTTCACCGAGCCGGAGCATTACGACAACACCAAGCGCACGTTCTTCCGCAGCGCCATCAAGACCTCGCTGCGCCGGGCCGCCCGCGTCATCGTGCCGAGCAAGGCCACCCGCGACGAGCTGATCAGGCTCCTCGACGCCGACCCGACGCGCATCGACGTGGCCTACCACGGGGTCGACCAGACGGCGTTCCACGCGCCCAGCGACGAGGAGAAGGCGCGGGTCCGGGCCCGGCTCGGCCTGGGTTCCTCGGGCTACGTCGCGTTCCTCGGCGCCAAGGAGCCCCGCAAGAACGTGCCCAACCTGATCCGGGGCTGGGCCCGCGCGGTCGCCGACTGGCCGCACCCGCCCGCACTGGTCGTCGCCGGTGGCCAGGGCCACGACGACGAGATCGACCGTGCGGTGGCCGAGGTCCCGTCGCACCTGCGGCTGCTGCGTCCCGGCTATCTTCGGTACGCCGACCTGCCCGGTTTCCTCGGCGGCGCCCTCGTGGCCTGCTACCCGTCCTTCGGTGAGGGTTTCGGGCTCCCGATCCTGGAGGCGATGGCCTGCGCCACGCCGGTCCTCACCACCCCGCGCCTGTCACTTCCCGAGGTCGGCGGGGACGCCGTCGCCTACACCACGGAAGACCCGGACCGGATCGCCGAGGACCTCGCCGACCTCCTGCACGACGAGCCCCGGCGGCTCACTCTGGCCAAGGCAGGCTTCGATCGGGCCAAGGAGTTCACGTGGGCGACAAGCGCGGAGGTTCATGTAACGACATGGAACCGCGTGGCGTCGTAATTATTCGCTACACTCCGTGCGCATGAGTGACAACCAGGGTGGGCTCTACGCCGTCATCCCAGCAGGTGGCAGTGGCACTCGTCTATGGCCCTTGTCCAGGGCGGGTCACCCGAAGTTCCTGCACCCCTTGACCGGAACGGACGCGTCGCTGCTGCAGGCGACCGTCGATCGGCTGCTGCCCATGACAGAAACCGACCATATTTTCGTCGTGACAGGCGTGGCGCACGCCGCCGCCGTGGCACGCCAGCTCACTGCCGTGCCGGAAGAGAACATCCTCGTCGAGCCCTCGCCGCGCGACTCCTGCGCGGCGATCGCCCTCGCCGCGGCGGTCATCGCCCGGCGCGAGCCCGAGGCGATCATGGGTGCGTTCGCCGCCGACCACCTCATCGCCAACGGCGAGCACTTCATCGACGTCATCAGGCAGGCGATGAACGGCGCCGAGCAGGGTCTGCTGATGACCCTCGGTATCACGCCGACACGCCCCGAGACCGGCTACGGCTACGTCCAGTGCGGCAACCCGGTCGGCGACGGCCCGGTGCTCGCGGTGGAGGAGTTCAAGGAGAAACCCTCCTACGAAGTCGCCGAGAGCTACGTCAAGTCCGGCAACTACCTGTGGAACGCCGGCATGTTCGTGTGGCGGGTGGACGTCTTCCTCAACGAACTCGCTCGCCAGCAACCCCAGCTGCACGCCGGCATCGCCCGGATCGCGCAGGCCTGGGATTCCCCGACCCGCGAGGACGTCCTCGGCGAGGTCTGGCCCACGCTGCCCCGCATCTCGGTCGACTACGCCGTCATGGAAGGCGCAGCCGCCGTCGGCAGGGTCGGCACGGTGCCCGGCGACTTCGGCTGGAACGACGTCGGCGACTTCCACACCCTCGGCGAGGTCCTCGCCGCCGACCAGTCCGGCAACGTCGTCGTCGGCCAGGACCCCTCAGCCGGCGTCGGCGTCATGCTGCGAGAGTCGGAAAACCTCGTCGTCGTCCCGACCTCGGGCCGCCTCGTCGCCGCACTCGGCGTCCGCGACCTCATCATCGTCGACACCCCCGACGCCGTGCTGGTCTGCCCGCGAGACCGCGCCCAGGAGGTCAAATCCATCGTGGACGAGCTCAAGGAAACCGGCCGCCTCAGCTACATCTAGGCCGGCCCGGCATCAAACGGTGCAAACTACACCCAGCCCCCGGCTTTGGCCGGGGGCTGGTGTTTGTCCCGGCCCCCGCCGGATGCCGGAAGGCCCAGCGATCCGACCAGCACCCGGGCCGGGGGTCCCACGGTTCGGTCGGCGTCCGGGCCGGATCAGTTGTTCGGAAGGGGCAGCCGTGACGGGATTCGACACAGCAGCGGAGTTGAGGGCGTGGCTCGGTGACGCGGCGGGAGCGTGGGAATTTCTGCGTCGGTTCGCACGAGCCTGGGAGCTGGGGGAAAGTGGCAACCCGGCTCGGTTTGCGGCTCGACTCGATGGGGCGCTGCCGGTGGCGTTGCGGGAGGCGTATGCGGTCGGCGGCGTCCTGGACCCCGGAGCGCTGGAGTTGCAGGACAACGTCCTGGTCTTCCACTACGCCGACCCGATGATCACAGAGACGATGTGGGGTATCCCGCTCGATGTCGCCGGTCGGCCGGACCCGCCAGTGGTGATCAACACGGGTGATGGCAACTGGCAGCCGTACCTTGAGCAGGTGTCGCTGGCCTGTGTCGATCTGGCCCTGACCGCGGTGATTCAGGACCACGACGAACGGTTGTGCAACGCGTGTGAACTGCCGGCGGCAATGGTCGGACCAGCCATGGCCGCTTTCGATCGCGTGCCGCTGCCGGACCTGCCCATGTGGATCGACGTTGAAGAGTCGCCGGTGCGCTGGTGGTCGGGGCCGGGACAGTTGCTTCGCACCAACGGCGACGGCGACGGCGGCGTGTGGCTGTGGGTCAGCGCCCAGACCCAAGACGATCTGAACGCGGTG
Organism: Winogradskya consettensis; assembly: GCF_018332715.1. Lineage (GTDB taxonomy): Bacteria > Actinomycetota > Actinomycetes > Mycobacteriales > Micromonosporaceae > Actinoplanes > Actinoplanes consettensis. Next base: position 44,139 of record NZ_BOQP01000011.1, read on the forward strand.
TACGCCGCCGTCCCCTACGCGGAATGGAATACCTGACCTTGGCGAGCGCAGCCGCTCAGCGGTCCATGCGGGCGAAAGCGGGTGCCAGTTGCTGGACCACGCCGTTGGCCAGGGGTGACGGGAGGGCGTCGGCGGGGAACCAGGCCAGATCGGCTGACTCGTCGCTGATCTGCTCGATGGCGCCGGCTGGGCAGATTGCCAGGTAGCGGACGTCGTAGTGCCAGGATTCGGCGGCCGGTTGGCCGTCGGCGGGGGCGCAGCGGACGGCGTGGATGTCGATGTCGATCGGGGTGGGGTCGAGGCGCAGGGTGGTGATGCCGGATTCTTCGGTGGCCTCGCGCAGGGCGGCTGCGGCGAGCGTCTCGTCGGTGGGTTCGCAGTGGCCTCCGAGCTGCATCCACAGGCCAAGGCGACCGTGGAGGCAGAGCAGGACGCGGCTGTTCTCGTCGACGATCAGGGTGCTGGCCGTGACATGGCCCGGGCGGTGGGCGCGGGTTGTCGTGGCCGGCCCTGCGGTCAGGAGCTCCAGCGTGCGCTTGCGGCCCAGCTCCGCGGCGTCGGAGGTGGCGTTCCAGCCGTTGAGGGTGCTGACGGCGTCGTCGTAGAGGGTCACGCGGCGGCTCCGGAGACGGCGATGGTCGCGCCCGACTCGTCGTAGGCGATCGTCGACGCCAGGCCCTCGGAGGCCAGCGCCGCACGCAGCCGGTGCACGTCGGCGCCGAAGCGCATGAGAGCTGAGGGCGACGACGAGGGCGCGGTGCAGCGCAGGGTTTGCGGGGATTGGACGTCCACGGCGTCGGACATTCCCGCGACCTCGATCGCCCGCTGGACGGACTCCTCGGACGCGGGACGGTCGGTGGCGGTGTCGGTGAGTGCTGCCGCGTCGCGCAATCCCGCGGCACGGGCCTCCGCGGTGCCGAGGGAGAACATGTCGCTGGCTGCGTCGCGGAGCAGGACAGCGGCGCCGGGGCCGGGGTCGTCCCGGGTGCCCGCGCCGGGGTAGCCGCGCACGACCGCGACCGGCACCTGGTCGCACTTGCCCTTGACGAGCTCGCCTGCGGCGGCCAGCTCGTCGATGACGGCGATCTGGGTGAGCTGGAGCTCGTTGCCGTATGGGTCGATCTCGCCGCGGTGGTCGCGGATGGGGTCGATGCCCGCCGCGCCGAGCGCCACGTCGGTCAGGCCGTTGCGCCAGGCCCGGCCCATGGTGTCGGAGACGATCACGCCGACGTGCAGGCCACGGGTCGCGAGGTCGGCTCGCAGGCGGCGGGCCGAGTCGTCGGGGGCGGCCGGCAGGAGGACGAGGTGGGTCTTGTCGACGTTGGAGGCGTCGATGCCCGCGGCGGCCATCACGAAGCCGTGGTGGGTCTGCACGATCGAGGTCGGGCCGCGGCGGGCGACCACGCGGCGGGTCTCGGAGTCGAGCACGCGGACCCGGGCGGCCTCGCGCTCCGGTCCGTCGGCGGGGACCTCGACCAGGCGGCCCTCCGCCTTGGAGACGATCTTGCTGGTCACGACGAGCACGTCGCCGTCACGCAGCCAGGGGGCGTTGCGGGTGATCAGCTCGGCGAGGTCGTCACCGGCCGTCACGTCGCCGATGCCCCGCACCGGCAGAACCTCGAGCCCCTCCATCAGGCAACCCCCGCAAGATCCAGAGCGGCGGCGACCATCGAGGCCGTCGCCTCCTCACTCTTCATCCACAACGGAACTGCTTTTACACGTACGCCGGGAACGTCGGTCCCGTCATCCGTGGTGTCGACCAGCCAGCCGTCCAGCAGGCCCTCACCGGACCGGGCGCCGTAGAGCCCGCCCACGCCGGCCGCGCTGACCTCGACGCCCAGGGTGTCGAGGCACCGATCGGCCATGCCGCGCACGGGCGAGCCACCGATGATCGGCGAAACCCCGACAACGGGTGCCGGACCGTTCTTCACGGCGTCCCTGAGCTCCTGCACGGCGAGAATCGGCGCGACGGAAACCACAGGATTGCTGGGCGCCACGAGCACCACGTCGGCGGCGGCGATGGCCTCCAGCACCCCGGCGGCGGGCTTCGCGGCGTCCGCGCCCACGAAGACGAACCGGTGTGTCGGCACGTTCCCGCGGTAACGCACCCACCACTCCTGGAAGTGGATCGCCTTGCGCTCGTCCTCGACGTCGACGACCACGTGGGTCTCGAGCCGGTCGTCGGTCGCCGGGATCATCGTGATCCCCGGCTGCCACCGCTCGCAGAGGGCGGCGGTGACCTGCGACAGGGGATAGCCGGCGCTGAGCATCGTGGTGCGTACGAGATGAGTGGCCGTGTCCTTGTCGCCGAGGCCGAACCACGTCGGCTCGGCACCGTATTTCGCGAGCTCCTCCTTGACCACCCAGGTCTCACCGACGCGGCCCCAGCCGCGCTCGGGGTCCGCCGCGCCGCCCAGCGTGTACATCACACTGTCGAGGTCCGGACATATTTGCAGGCCGTGCATGCGAACGTCGTCACCGACGTTCACCACCGCCGTGACTTCGGCACCGATGCTCCGCGCATAAGCGCGCACGCCCACCAGGAAACGGGCGCCACCGATGCCCCCGGTCAGGACCACGATCCGCATTCGTCCATCCTTGCGCACCGGAGCCCGGTTCGTGGCCCGTGGGTGGCGGGTGTGATGTGGCTATCGGGACTACGCTGAGTGCCCCTGCCCCGAATCCCCCATCCAGGAGAGCAGCTGTGACCAGTACGCCACAGCCCGGTTCGGCCCAGCCCGGCTCCGGCCCGGCCCAGCCCAGCCCGGGTCCGGAACAGCCCGGCTCGCCGCCCGCGCCGTCGGGTGCGGGCGCCCGGCCCGGCCGCCCGGTCAGCGAGCTGCTCCGCCCCCTGCGCGACCTCGCCGTGTACGCGCTGGTCGGCGCGCCCGCGGTCTGGCTCTTCGTAGCGATCATCCGGCTCATCCCCTCGGACGTGGGGCTGACCTTCCTCACCCGGGCGCAGAACAGCTTCTACAGCTTCGTCAACATCGAGCTGATCGTGATGCCGCTCGCAGCTGTCCTGCTCGCGCACCTGTTCCAGCCCCGGCACCCGCAGGCCCGGCTGGTGACGATCGTCGCCCTCGTCGAGTACGCCGTCGCCGGCTTCTTCGCCGTGGTCTTCGGCTTCCTGATCGCCATCGTGTCGATCGCGGGCAGCGCCATCCGGATCGCCTTCGAGGAGTTCCTGGTCCGGGCTGCGTGGCTCGCGGTGTTCGCGCTCGCGGCCTACGCGGTCTTCCTGATCTGGCGCAGTTTCTACTACGCGCCGCGCCCCAAGCCGGTCACCGGTCCGGGTCAGTACGGCAACCCGCAGCAGGCGTGGGGTCTCCCGCCGCAGGGCCAGTCGCCGCAGGGCCAGCCGCCCTACGGCCCGCATGGTCAGCAGGGCTTCCCGTCCGGCCAGCCGGGCTACCCGCCCGCTCAGCCGGGTCAGCCCGGCTTCCCCCCGGACCCGCAGGGCTACCCAGGTCAGCAGGGCCACCCAGGTCAGCAGGGCCCGCAGGGTCACCCAGGTCAGCAGGGCCAGCCGGGCTACCCGGGTCAGCAGGGCCAGGCACCGTACGGTCAGGCACCCTACGGGCAGGCGCCTTATGGCCAAGCGCCCTACGGCCAGCCGGCCGCGTCCCCGCCGGACACGTGGGGTCAGCCGCAGCAGCCCGCCTGGGGTGGCCCGACCGGCCAGCAGCCCGTCGTCGCCCAGCCCCCGACATCAGGCCCGCCGGCCCAGCAGCATTCCGCGCCGCCGGCCCCTCCCGGCCCGTTCGCACCTCACCCGGGCCAGCCCCAGTCGGGTCAGCCCCAGTCGGGCCAGCCCCAGTCGGGCCAGGCCCAGTCGGGTCAGGCTCAGCAGGGCCAGCCGCAGCCGGGCGCTTTCTCTGAGCCGACCGAGGCATTCCGTACCCGCGCGCCCGAGCAGGACGAGCGCACCCAGATCGTCGGCGACGAGCCCCCGCGAAGCTGAACGATGACCGCGGGCGCCGGGCTCACTCCCCGGCGTCCGCGGTGTCGGCCCTGAGGCGCAGCTCCTCGGCGTCCAGCACCGACTCGATCCTGCGCAGCACGATGTCGTCGATCCTGCGTTCGTCGCGCAGGAGCACCACGACCCGGCGTTTTTCGCTGATCAGGGCGAGCCGGAGCGCGCGGTACTGCCCGCGGCGGTTGAGGCCGTCCGGCGCCGGGCCCGCCTCGGTCAGTTCGGTGCGGCGCTCCTCGACCTCGGAGCGGACGAGCGCGGTGATCTCCGGGTCGACGTCGAGCCGCTCGGCTTCGCCCGGGAGCAGTTGGAGTGCGGCTTCGACGGCGCGGCTTTCGGCGTACGCCATCTCGGTCTCGGAATTGTCTGTCGGTAGGTGTGCCCAGCGCAGCACAGCGGGCAACGTCAGGCCCTGCACGACGAGGGTGACCAGGATGACGCCGAACGTGACCACGATGATCAGGTCGCGCCCCGGAAACCGGCCCAGGCGTTCGGCTGACGGCCCCGGAAACCGATCCGGCGGGCCCGTTGCTGCGGGCGGCGGTCCAGCGCCCTGATCAGGCACGGCGTGGTGTTGAGCCAGACCAGCCGGGTGCCGATCACCGCGGCGGCGACGAGCAGGGCATCAACAACGGCAGTCCCCAACGGGTACGAGGTCAGGTCGTTGACGGCGCTGCGCAGCTCGAGCCCCACGAGGACGAACAGGGTGCCGTCGAGCAGGAACGTCGCGAGCTGCCAGAAAGCGCGTACCCGGATCCGCTCCTGCGCGGCGATCAGCAGCGTGCCGGCCTGGCTGATGTAGAGCCCGGCGACGACCACCGCGAGACCACAACCTGTAGCGCCGACGTCTCCATAGCGTCAGTTGACCTTATTTCGGCCTAGGCTGCACGGGTGGTAGCCGTGGAAACAACGCCGACCGAAGCAAGCATCCGCCGAGCGCTCAAGCGTGCCGCCGAGGGTAAGGCGATCGATCCCGAGGAGGCGGGTGCGCTGCTCGCGGCGCAGGGAGCCCAGTTCGACGAGCTGCTGACGATCGCCGGGGGCATCCGGGACGCGGGTCTGCGGGAGGCGGGACGGCCGGGCGTTGTCACGTACTCCAAGAAGGTCTTCATTCCGCTGACGCGGCTCTGCCGTGACCGATGCCACTACTGCACGTTCGCGACGGTCCCGCACAAGCTGCCCGCCGCTTTCCTGGAGCGCGACGAGGTGCTCGCCATCGCCCGCGAGGGTGCCGCGCAGGGCTGCAAGGAAGCGCTGTTCACGCTTGGTGACCGCCCCGAGGACCGCTGGCCCGCCGCGCGGCAGTGGCTCGACGAGCGCGGCTACGACTCCACCCTCGACTACGTGCGTGCCTGCGCCATCGCGGTGCTGGAGGAGACCGGCCTGCTGCCGCACCTCAACCCCGGCGTGCTGAGCTGGGACGATCTGCAACGGCTCAAGCCGGTCGCGCCGAGCATGGGCATGATGCTGGAGACCACCGCGACGCGGCTGTGGTCCGAGCCGGGTCAGCCGCACTACGCCTCGCCCGACAAGGAGCCCGCAGTCCGGCTCCGGGTCCTCGCCGACGCCGGCCGGGTCGGCGTCCCGTTCACCACCGGCATCCTGATCGGCATCGGGGAGAACAGGGCCGAGCGGGCCGACGCCATCTTCGCGATGCGTCGCGCCGCCCGCGAATACGGCCACATCCAGGAAGTCATCATCCAGAATTTCCGCGCCAAGCCGGACACGGCGATGCGTGGCATGCCCGACGCCGAGCTGCGCGAGCTCGCGGCGACCGTGGCGGTCTCCCGGATCATCATGGGCCCCCGCGCCCGGGTCCAGGCGCCGCCGAACCTCATCGACTCCGAGTACGACCTGCTGCTGCGCGCCGGCATCGACGACTGGGGCGGCGTCTCACCGGTGACCCCCGACCACGTCAACCCCGAGCGCCCCTGGCCGCAGATCGAGCAGCTCCGCGAGATGTCCGCCCGCTCGGGCTTCGAGCTCCGGGAACGCCTCACGATCTATCCCGAGTACGTTCGCCGCGGCGCCGAGGGCTGGCTCGATCCCCGCCTCGCCGCGCACGTGGCCGCGCTCGCCGACCCGTCCGGCCTGGCCCGCGAGGACGCCGTCCCGGTGGGTCTGCCCTGGCAGGAGCCCGACGACGCGTACGCGACGGGCCGCACCGACCTCTTCGCCACGATCGACACCACGGGCCGCACCGAGGACCGCCGCGGCGACTTCGACTCGGTCTACGGCGACTGGTCGTCAGTGGCGTCCCACGTCAGCGTGGACACCGCCGGCCCCTCGCTTCCGACGGATGTCCTGGCCGGCCTGCGACTCGCCGCGTCGAACCCGGCGCAACTGCTGCTGCCGGAGCACGAGGACAAGGCGATGGCCCTGTTCAATGCGGACGGCTCCGCCCTCGACGAGATCGCCCGCATCGCCGACGACCTGCGCCGGGACGTGAACGGCGACGACATCACGTACGTCGTCAACCGCAACATCAACTTCTCGAACGTCTGCTACGTCGGCTGCCGCTTCTGCGCCTTCGCCCAGCGCGAGAAGGATGCGGACGCCTACCGCCTGTCGGTCTCGCAGGTCGCCGACCGGGCCCAGGAGGCCTGGCGGGACGGCGCCACCGAGGTCTGCATGCAGGGCGGGATCGACCCCAAACTGCCCATCACCGCGTACGCCGACCTGGTCCGCGCCGTGAAGGAGCGGGTGCCGGGGATGCACGTCCACGCGTACTCCCCGATGGAGATCGTCACGGGCGCCTCCAAGGCGGGTGTCTCCGTCCGCGACTGGCTCACCGAGCTGCGCGAGGCCGGCCTCGACACCATCCCCGGCACCGCCGCCGAGATCCTCGACGACGACGTCCGCTGGGTCCTCACCAAGGGCAAGCTCCCGGCGTCGACCTGGATCGACGTCGTCACGACGGCCCACCAGGTAGGAATCCGGTCGAGTTCCACCATGATGTACGGCCACGTCGACCACCCTCGCCAATGGCTGAACCACTTCCGCGTCCTCGCCGGGATCCAGGACGTGACCGGCGGCTTCACCGAGTTCGTGGCTCTGCCGTTCATCCACACCAACGCCCCGATCTACCTGGCGGGGATCGCGCGCCCGGGTCCCACCTGGCGCGAGAACAGGGTGGTCCACGCGATGGCCCGGATCCTGCTCCACGGCCGCATCGACAACATCCAGTGCTCGTGGGTGAAACTCGGCGACGAGGGCACCATCGCGATGCTGAACTCCGGCTGCAACGACCTGGGCGGCACCCTGATGGAGGAGACGATCTCCCGGATGGCCGGATCCGAGAACGGCTCGGCCCGGACGGTCGCGGAGCTGAAGGAGCTCGCTGCCCGGGCCGGTCGTCCCTCGGCGGAACGGACCACTGTCTACAGCCGTCGCTGAGCCGTGGTGCGCGCCGCTCCCGGGTCTGCTCGATCCCGGTGATCCACAAATCCCTGCCGTGATTCGGCGTGTCGGCAGGGTGGTCCGCGGGGGAGCGGACGCGAGTGGGTGTCGGATTTTGGCGCGGCTGCGGGTGTGCCTTACCACGGGTGGTCTCGGGAGGAGTGGTGGGTACATTACAAATTGGGGTAATTTGGACTAGACGCGCCGACTGAGCGTTACCTCGCGACCGCCCGGAGAGATAGGGCAGGAACGGGACCGTGAGGTGATGGCGGCGCCTCGTGGAAACGGGCCTATTTATCAGGTTCGGCTTGACGACGCACGTCTTACACGCGTGTAATTTCGGTGGGGTTGCAGGAAAGGGGCGTCGCGAACCGCTCATTTCCTGCAAGAAACACGCCGCGTGCGTGGGGGGTCAGCGCTGGCATCGCTGCCGGCGCGGAAAAGGAGGCACGCCGATGGAAGCGCAGGTAGAAGGGGTAGACCTGCTCGGGGACGCGCCCGAGTGGCAGGAGCGGGCGCTGTGTTCGCAGACGGATCCGGAAGCTTTCTTCCCGGAAAAAGGCGGCTCGACCCGCGAGGCGAAGCGAATCTGCGGCCGCTGTGACGTCAAGGCCGAATGCCTTGAGTATGCACTCGGTCACGATGAGCGATTTGGAATCTGGGGCGGCCTCTCCGAACGGGAACGCCGCAAGCTCAAGCGCCGGGTTGCCTGACCGATCTGGAAAACTCTCGTCCTGACGCTGGGGGGCCCATCGACGAGAGGCCGACAAGGCGAAAACAGCGCTGCTGCCGCGATCCGGCAGGGCAATCAGTACGTTTTTCCCACGATCGCCAGCTAGGCACGGCCGGAATCAGAAAGTCGCGAGCCCACGAGGTGGGGGCCTCATGGGCCGGGCCGCGCGGTGCGGGCGACCTCAGGTAACAGCACGCCCGCCCCGAAATGCCGCTCTCCACTCGCGGCCCGGCGCGAAACCGAGTTCGCGCGGAATCGCCCGGGCCTCGCGAGTCACCCCGCCATGCCACCCCGTCATGTCACCCAGCCATGCCACCCAGCCATGTCATGGCGCCGCGGTCCTCACCGAGCCGAGTGGCCCGCGGGATCAGGACAGTGGCCCGCGGGATCAGGACAGTGGCCCGCGGGATCAGGACAGTGGCCCGCTGGATCAGGACAGCTCGTCGGGATCCATGCCGAGCAGGTTGGCGACCTGCTCGATGATCACGTCGTGGACGAGGTCGGCCAGGTCTTCGCGGTCCATGGCCCGGAATTCGAGGGGCCGGCGGTAGAGGACGATCCGTGGCGGCAGCTCTTGGCGGCCGGGACGGCCGGGGAGCAGGCGGGCGAGGGGGACCTCGCCGTCCTCCAGGACATCCGAGTCGTAGACGTTGAGGTCCGGTGGGACGTCCTCGACGGCGAACTCGACGCCGGCCAGCTCCTTCGCGTAGCGGCGTTCGAGGCTTTCGACCGTGTCGAGGACGAGGTCGTCGAAGATCTCTGCCTTGGTGCGGGCGAGCGGGACGGTGGCCGGGACGAGCCGCCCACGCAGCCCGCGCCCGTGCCTGTCACGGCGGGCGGGACGGCCCGGTCCGGCTGCGCGCGCCGTGCGCCCCGGCTCGGAGCCGGACCGTTGGCGGTCGGGACTGGTAGTCACGCCGCCAGCCTAGCCCGCAAACGCCGCCGCCCGTGGTCAGGCTGTGTCGAGCGCGTTTCGAGTGCGGTAATTCGTCCCATTGGGGCGGCGTGTCGGGGCATCATGTCAAAATCGTGATGCATCGTTGGTCGGCGTGTCGCGGCTGCATCGGGCCCCGTGCGAGCGTGCTTAGAGATAACGTGCCGCCGTGAGGTCCCCACGGCGCTGCTCCCGTAACGGCTGTCCCCGACAGGCGGTCGCCACCCTGACCTACGTCTACAACGATTCGACGGCCGTGGTCGGCCCGCTGGCCGCTTTCGCGGAGCCGCACACGTACGACCTCTGCGAACCCCACGCCCGCAGCCTCACCGCCCCCCGAGGCTGGGATCTGGTCCGCCACGACGGTGACTTCGCCCCGCCGCCGCCCACCACGGACGACCTCGTGGCCCTCGCCGACGCCGTCCGCGAGGCAGCCCGCCCGGCCCCGCCGCCCCGCCCGGAGGAGCACGACAACCTCCCGGGCCACCAGACCGGCCGCCGCGGCCACCTCCGCGTCATTCCGCCTTCCCACTGAAACGGGTCGGCCCCGGCCGTCATGGCCGGGGCGACGAACCCGATGTGGGTCAGAGAGCGTTGTCGACGGGCAGCGCGATCAGCGTGAAGCGGGTCTTCAACCAGGGGATCAGCGTCCGGTAGGCCTTGATGGTGTCCGGCTGGCCGTAGTCGTGGGACAGGATGATCGCGCCCTTGGTGGTGTGCTTCTTCACCGTGCTGATCACCCGGGCCGTGTGGGTGGCGTCCGTCTCGCCGGCCGGGTGGTCCCAGTCGCGGGGGTCGAGGTCCCAGTAGATCGAGGTCATGCCCAGGTCCGAGGCCGCCTTGACGAGGGCCGGCGTGAAGTTGCCGCCCGGGGCCCGCATGTACTTGATCTCGGCGTCGGGGACCGCGGCGTGGATGGCGTCGTTGGTCTTCTGCAGGTCCTTGCGGATCGCTGCCGGGCTGCCCTTGCCGAGGGTCAGGCTGTGGTTCCAGCTGTGGTTGCAGAGCGTGTGACCCTCCTCGACGATCCGGCGCACCAGGTCGGGGTGCGCTGCCGCCTGCTGGCCGACCAGGCAGAACGTCGCCTTGATGCCCTGCTCGCCGAGCAGGTCCAGCAGCGCCGGCGTCTGCACGGGGTCCGGGCCGTCGTCGAAGGTCAGCGCCACATCCTTCGTACCCGTCTTCATCAGGCTGTTCGCCGGCCCGCCGTGATGCGCTGCGGCAGGCGACGATGACGGAGCCTCAGAGGAAGGAGTGGGCGCCTCGGAGGAAGGAGCGGCGGGCGCCTCGGAGGAAGGAGCGGCGGGCGCCTCGGGCGAAGGCGCTTCGGAGGAGGGCGAGGCGGGAACGGAGGTCTCGGCGGAGGTCGCGGCGGACGTCGCGGTGGGGGAGGACGAGGGCGCGACCCACGACGCGGACGGCGAGGCAGCCGCGTAGGCCGTGCCGCAGCCGGCCAGTCCGGCCAGCGCGAGGCCGGTCACCATCAGCTTGAGGTTGCGCATTTCTCTATCTCCGTCCGCGGAAGCAGCACTAAGGACGAAGAGAAATATGCTCGGGTACGTTGCCTGATGGCGCCGGCCCGCACAGGCCTGGCACAGATGGGGGAGATGATCTCTAGAGATCGACTCCGGTGAGGACCATGACGCGCGGCTCGGTGTAGTCCTCCATGGCGCTGGCGACGCCCTCGCGACCCACGCCGCTGCCCTTCACGCCGCCGTAGGGCATCTGATCCGCGCGGTAACTGGGGACGTCGCCGACGATGACGCCGCCCACCTCGAGGGTGCGGTGGGCTGTGAACGCCGTCTGGAGGTTGTGGGTGAAGACGCCGGCCTGCAGCCCGTACGCCGAGTTGTTGATCGCGGCGAAGCCGGCCTCGTCGCTGGGGACCTCCGAGACGACCAGGACCGGGCCGAAGATCTCCTCGGCGACGACCTTGGCATCGGCGGGGACGCCGGTGAGGATCGTCGGGGCGTAGGTCGCGCCGTCGCGTTTGCCGCCGGTCACCACGGAAGCACCCGCCGCCACGGCTTCATCGACCCAGGACTCGACCCGCTTGGCCGCGTCCTCGCTGATCATCGGGCCGACGTCGACCTTCGGGTCGGACGGGTCGCCGGTGACCAGGGCGTTGACCGCGGCGGTCAGACGCGGGAGCAGGTCATGGCCGGCGTGCACAAAGACCCGCTGGACGGCGATACAGCTCTGACCCGCCTGGTACGTCCCGAACGTCGCGATGCGGGAGGCGGCCCAGTCGAGGTCGGCGTAGTCGGAGCAGACCAGCACCGCGGCGTTCCCGCCCAGCTCCAGCGTCACGTGCTTGTCGGGGGCGGCCCGCCGGATCGACGCGCCGACCGGGCCCGAGCCGGTGAACGAGACGATCGGCAGACGGGGGTCGGTGACGAGAGCCGAAGCGCGGTCGTTCGGGATCGGCAGCACGGAGAACATGCCCGCCGGCAGGTCGGTCTCGGCCAGGATCGAGCCGAGCAGCAGCGCCGTCAGCGGGGTGGCCGGAGCGGGTTTGAGCACGATCGGCGCGCCCACGGCGATGGCCGGTGCGATCTTGTGGGCGACCAGGTTGAGCGGGAAGTTGAACGGCGAGATGCCCAGGACCGGGCCGCGCGGCACGCGTTTGACCACCGCGATGCGCCCGGTACCACCGGGGTCGGTGTCGAGGCGTTGCAGGCTTCCGGAGAACCGGCGGGCCTCCTCGGCGGCCCAGCGGAACACCGAGACGGCCCGGTCGGCCTCCAGCAGCGCCCACTTGAGCGGCTTGCCGTTCTCCGCCGTGATCAGCTCGCCGATCTCCTGACGGCGTTCGGCGATTCGCCGGGAGACGTGGTCCAGCGCGGTTGCGCGGACGTGCGCGGGCAGGGCCGCGGCCTCGGCGGCGACCGCTGCGGCTGCGGCGACCGCGGCTTCGACCTGGTCATCTTTTGCCCAGGTCGTACGCCCGACAGCGCGCCCGTCGTACGGATGAGTGACCGCTACCTCGTCGTCGCCATGAGCCGCAGAACCCGCCACATAGAAGTCCACCTCCCAAACATATGCTCTGCCGCTACCCAAGCCTGGACCATCAGTCGGCGGAGTTGGGTCCTGACCCGAGCCGGGGGCTATCAAACGCAGACGTCACAGTTGTTGTCGTGGGACGTGACGTGGGTCACGATGGGGGTCTGGAGGTACCGCATGCCCAATCCCTGGCTCGCCCTCGACCTTGGCGCTGACCCCGCCGAACGCATGAGTCAGGTGGGCCGCGCCCATGAGCGGTTCCTCACCGGGGGGACCGCGGAGGTGCGATCGGTGGTCGCCGACTCGTGGCGGCGCTCGGCGGGTGCGCGGGTCAGCCCCGATGGCACAGCACCTATCGACCTCACCGATGGCGACCTGGACGCGTACCGTGCCGCCCATCCGCTCGCCCGGGTCCTGCCGATCTTCCGGGACCTGCTCGGCGGGCTGGCGGAGGACGGCGCGCACCTGATGGCGATCTGCGACGCGCACGGCCGGATGCTGTGGGTCGAGGGCCACCCGTCGGTGCTGCGCGGTGCGGAGTCGATGAACTTCGTGCCGGGGGCACGCTGGGACGAGGCGCACGCGGGGACGAACGCCCCGGGTACGGCGCTCGCGCTCGACCACTCGGTGCAGATCTTCGCCACCGAGCATTTCACCCGGGGTGTGCAGCGCTGGACCTGCGCGGCGGCACCGATCCACGACCCGGCGACCGGGCTGCTGCTCGGGGCGGTCGACGTGACCGGCGGCGATCATCTCGCTCATCCGCACAGCCTCGCCCTGGTGCGCGCGACCGCCCTGGCAGCGGAGGCGTACCTGCGATCGCAGGGTCCCGAGGCCGCCACCGTTTGCGTGCTGGGGCGCGAGGATGCCGTCCTCTCGGTCAGGGGAAAGCGGATCCGGCTCGGGCGCCGGCACTCGGAGCTGCTGTGCCTGCTGCTGTTGCACCCGTCCGGGCGTACAGGTGACCAATTGGGTTTTGATCTCTATGCGGATGACCTGAGCCCGGTGACGGTCCGGGCCGAGCTCTCGCGGCTGCGTCGGATCCTGGGCCCCGAGCTGCTGGACTCGCGTCCCTACCGGCTGCGCACCGAGGTGGTCGCGGATTTTGTGACCGTGACCCGGCTGCTGGAGCGCGGGCTGGTCGCGGAGGCGCTGGAGTCCTATGCCGGGCCGCTGCTGCCGTCGTCGGACGCGCCCGGTGTGGTCGCCCTGCGGCATCAGATCCATTCCCGGCTGCGATCCGCCGTGCTGGCTTCCGCCGACTCCGCACTGTTGTCCACCTGGGTGAATGCGGCCTGGGGCGCGGATGATCTCCAGATGTGGGAGGCGCTCCCCGGGTCCGGGGAACAAATCGCCCGCCTGCGCGCGGAGTACGGGCTTGCAACGTCTGTGCAACGTTCCCGTAACTAACGTCCGCGGGCATGACCGTTTACGCCCCGCCCGGGACCGAGGGCTCGATCGTCAAATACGAGACCCGCTACGACCACTGGATCGGCGGCGAGTACGTACCGCCCGCCAAGGGCCAGTACTTCGACAACCCGTCCCCGGTCACGGGGCAGACCTTCTGCGAGATCGCCCGCGGCACCGCCGACGACGTCGAACGGGCGCTGGACGCGGCCCACGGCGCGGCACCCGGCTGGGCCCGCACCTCGGTCGCCGAGCGCGCGAACATCCTGAACCGCATCGCCGACCGGATGGAGGCGAACCTCGAAAAGCTCGCGGTCGCCGAGAGCTGGGAGAACGGCAAGCCGGTCCGGGAGACGCTCGCCGCCGACCTGCCGCTCGCGGTCGACCATTTCCGCTACTTCGCCGGCGCCCTGCGCGCCCAGGAGGGCAGCCTCGGGGAGATCGACGACGACACCGTCGCGTACCACTTCCATGAGCCGCTGGGTGTGGTCGCCCAGATCATCCCGTGGAACTTCCCCATCCTGATGGCCGTGTGGAAGCTCGCCCCCGCGCTGGCCGCCGGCAACGCCGTGGTGCTCAAGCCCGCCGAGCAGACCCCGGCCTCGATCCACTACCTGATCTCGCTGGTCGGCGATCTGCTGCCGCCGGGCGTACTGAACATCGTCAACGGTTTCGGCGTGGAGGCGGGCAAGCCGCTCGCGTCGTCGAAACGGGTCGCCAAGGTGGCTTTCACCGGCGAGACCACCACCGGGCGCCTGATCATGCAGTACGCCTCCGAGAACATCATCCCGGTGACGCTCGAGCTCGGTGGCAAGAGCCCGAACCTGTTCTTCGACGACGTGAGCCGCGCCGACGACGACTTCATGGACAAGGCCCTCGAGGGCTTCGCGATGTTCGCGCTGAACCAGGGCGAGGTCTGCACCTGCCCGTCGCGCGCGCTGATCCAGCGGGGCCACTACTCGGACTTCCTGGCCGCGGGCGTCAAGCGCGTGGAGAACATGAAGCAGGGCAACCCGCTCGACACCGACACCCAGGTCGGCGCGCAGGCCTCCAACGACCAGCTCGAGAAGATCCTGTCCTACTTCGACATCGGCAAGCAGGAGGGCGCCAAGATCCTCATCGGCGGTTCTCGCAGCGAGCTCGGTGGCGACCTCGCCGGTGGCTACTACGTGCAGCCGACGGTCTTCGAGGGCTCGAACTCGATGCGGATCTTCCAGGAGGAGATCTTCGGCCCGGTGGTCTCGGTGACCTCGTTCACCGACTACGCGGACGCCATCAAGATCGCGAACGACACCCTCTACGGGCTCGGGGCCGGCGTCTGGACCCGGGACATCAACCAGGCCTACCGCGCGGGTCGCGAGATCCAGGCCGGACGGGTGTGGACCAACTGCTACCACCAGTACCCCGCGCACGCCGCGTTCGGCGGGTACAAGCAGTCGGGCATCGGCCGCGAGAACCACAAGATGATGCTCGACCACTACCAGCAGACCAAGAACCTGCTGGTCAGTTACTCACCCAAGGCCATGGGCTTCTTCTGATGGGTACGGGTACGCGTGTCGAGGTCACTCCCGCGGCGGCCGATGTTCTCCGGTCGCTGCGGGGGCGGCACGGTCCGCTGATGTTCCACCAGTCCGGCGGATGCTGCGACGGCAGCGCCCCCATGTGCTACCTCGAAGGGGAGTTCCGGACCGGCGCCAGCGACATCCTGCTGGAGGAGCTGCACATCGACGGCTTCGACGAGCCGGTCTCCTTCTGGATGAGCACCGCACAGTACGAAACGTGGAAGCACACGCATCTGACCGTCGACGTCGTCCCGGGCCGGGGCAGCGGGTTCAGCCTCGAAGCCCCGGACGGCGTCCGCTTCCTCATCCGCAGCCGCCTGCTCACGCCATCCGACGGCCAACCGCAAAACGGAAGTGATTGACCAGCAGGTAACCCCCACCATCATTTCGGTACGCCCGCGCGGCCCCGATCACCTCGGGGGTGAGTCCGGGGTCCTCGCCGAGGAGAATGCCGCGGACCAGGGTGGCCTCATCGGGCACCCGCCACGGCACCTCGGCGAGCCCGGCGGCGATCACGGTGAGCCCGCCGTCCTCGAGCAGCTCCTCGAGGCCGCCGGGCACCCGCAGGTCGCCGTCCGGGGCCGGCGGGCCGTCCGCGAGCGCCTGCTCCACCGCGTCGAGGTCGTTGAGCGCGCGTTCGGCCCAGTTGGCGACCGCCACGTGCCCGCCCGGCGCGGTCACCCGGATCAGCTCGGCGAGCCCGTCGTCGGTGTCCTCGGCGAACTGCAGCGAGTTGAACGCCGTCACCAGGTCGAAACTCGCGTCGGGCCAGGGGAGATCCTCGGCGCCGGCCTCACGCAGGTCGGCCACCCGGGCCGCGGCGAGTGCGAGCATGCCGGGTGCGGGATCGGCACCGGCCGTCGACAGTCCGCGGCTCTGGGCGTACGCGAGGAATTCGCCCCCGCCGCACCCCACGTCGAGCACCCGAGCCCCAGGCCCCGCGCCACTCGCGTCGAGGACGGCGCGCCACGCGGGCTCGGCCGTCGCGCCCCACACCTCGCTCCAGATGCCGGCGATCCCGGACCAGTGATCTTCGCTCACGGGACCACTTTTCACCCTGAGCAATTTTCACGTTGAAGAGGGGTCATTTCGACATCCATTGAGCCAGATGGGCTTTTCGGGTAATGTACGTCGGCCATTTGGGGCAATCGATGAATTTCTCGAACGATGCTCCGCCCGGCTCCGTGCTGCTCGTTGGACACCCGAGTCTCAATAAGGAGCACCACCATGCGGACCCACCTCCGTACCGCGATCCTCGGCGGCGCTGCAGTCGCAGTCGTCGGCGCGCTCACCGCCGTGACCTTCAACGCCTCCGCCGCCGAGACGACGGCCCGGCCGCGTCCGGTCATCACCTCCGCCGCTCCCTCGGCCTCCGCCTCCACCGCTCCCGTGGGCATCAACCCGCCGGCCGGCCTGCGGAAGATCGGCACCTACAAGGTCGTCAAGGGCACCCAGACCTACACCTGCGCCGCGGGCTCCTTCGCGGGCGCTTCGGTCCCCGAGGCCCAGCTGGTCGGCACCGGCGGCTGGATCCACCACTTCAAGGGCCCGAGCTGGCAGTCCGCGCGTGACTCGTCGCTCGTCACCGCCACGAAGGTCGCCGAGAAGCCGAAGACCGGCACCATCGCCGAGCTGCTGCTCCAGGTGAACAGCCACACCGGCACCGGCATCCTCTCCAGGGCCGCCTACATCCAGCGCCTCAACACCTCCGGTGGCGCTGCCCCGGCCGGTGAGTGCACCGACGGTTCCACCACTGCTGTCGCTTACAACGCCACGTACGTCTTCTGGGGCTGATCTTCGGATTTTGTTCAGGGCGGCCCGGAGTATTCCGGGCCGCCTTCCTTTTTGTCCGCTGAGAAAGCTCGTTGTAACAACACCGACCCGGTGGTGGCACGCAGTTGCCACCTTGTCGCTATCAGTGCTCCGTTAGTCTCTGCGGGACAGTAAATCGCCCAAGGAGTGTGCGTTGACTGACCTGTCCCAGCTCGTGAAGGCTTACGACGTCCGTGGCGTCGTGCCCGAGCAGCTCAACGAGACCGTAGCCCGTGCACTGGGCACCGCGTTCGTCGAGATGCTGCGGGAGTCCGGTGACGATGCCGAGAAGATCGTCATCGCCCATGACATGCGTGAGACCGGCCCGGCCCTGGCCGCCGCCTTCGCCGCGGGAGCCAATTCCGCCGGTGCGGCGGTCGTGCACATCGGCCTGGGCTCCACCGATGAGCTCTACTACGCGTCCGGCGTGCTCGGCCTGCCCGGGGCGATGTTCACCGCGAGCCACAACCCCGCGCAGTACAACGGGATCAAGCTCTGCCGCGCCGGCGCCAAGCCGGTCGGGCAGGACAGCGGCCTGGTGATCGTGCGTCAGCGCGCCGAGCAGCTGCTCAGCGATCTCGACTCGGTCGGCGAGATGCCGGACGCGATCGAGCACCGCGACCTGCTCTCCGGATATGCCGAGCACCTGCGCAAGCTGGTCGACCTCAGCGGCATCCGCCCGCTCAAGGTCGTGGTCGACGCGGGCAACGGCATGGGCGGCTACACCGTCCCCGCGGTGCTCGGCGACCAGATCCTCCCGGGCCTGCCCCTGGAGATCGTGCCGATGTACTTCGAGCTCGACGGCTCGTTCCCCAATCACGAGGCCAACCCGCTCGACCCGAAGAACCTGGTAGACCTGCAGGCCGGCGTGGTCGAGCACGGCGCCGACCTCGGGCTCGCGTTCGACGGCGACGCCGACCGCTGTTTCGTCATCGACGAGAAGGGCAACCCGGTCTCGCCGTCCGCGGTCACCGCGCTGGTCGCGAAGCGTGAGCTGGCGAAGTCCCCGGGCGCCACGGTCATCCACAACCTGATCACCTCGGCCGCCGTGCCGGAGATCATCAAGGAGAACGGCGGCACCCCGGTGCGCAGCCGGGTCGGCCACTCCTTCATCAAGGCCGAGATGGCCCGCACCAACGCCATCTTCGGCGGCGAGCACTCCGCGCACTACTACTTCCGCGACTTCTGGTTCGCCGACACCGGCATGCTGGCCGCCATGCACGTGCTCGCCGCGCTCGGTGGCCAGGACGAGCCGCTCTCGGCCTTCGCCGCCGAGTTCGAGCGCTACAGCGCCTCCGGTGAGATCAACTCCACGGTCGCCGACGCCAAGGCCACGACTGAGAAGGTGCGGGCCGCCTTCCCGGACGCCGAGATCGACACCCTCGACGGTCTGACGTTCCAGCTCAAGGACGGCTCGTGGTTCAACCTGCGCGCCTCCAACACCGAGCCGCTGCTGCGCCTGAACGTCGAGGCGCCGAAGCCGGACCGGATGGCAGCCCTGCGGGACGAAGTGCTCAGCATCGTGCGCGGTTAGGATCACCTGGTCCTAGTAGGGGGAAACTGCCCCTAGTCCCGCGTCACGAAGGAGCCGTTCGGTGGCCCTCGACCCGCAGTTGCTGGAGATTCTGGCCTGCCCGGACACGCACCACGCACCGCTGGAGTTCGACGCCGCCGCGTCGACCCTGACCTGCACCGAGTGCGGGCGGGTCTTCCCGGTGCGCGACGACATCCCGGTGCTGCTGCTGGACGAAGCGCTACCCGGCTCCGGCCCGCACAGTGAGGTGGCCTGACCATGGCGAGTCCCAGGGAGAACGGCGTCGGTCTGACCGGCAGCCGGATCGCCGACGAGTCGCGGCTCGAGGACGAGAAGGCGATGCTGGCCCAGGATCCGGGCGGCATGCTCCGGGCCACCGCCTCGGCGGGCGCGCAGGTCCGCGAGTCGGCCGCGCTGGCCGCCGAGGCCAACCTGCAGGTCCTGGCCGACGAGGGCCGCCCCCGGGCGGTCGTCGTCGCCGGCATCGGCACGGCCGGCCTGACCGGCAGCATCCTGGCCACGGTCGCCGGCCCGCGCTGCCCGGTCCCGGTGATCGGGCACCGCAGCGCGGGCGTGCCGGGCTGGGTCGGCGCGGCTGACGTGGTCATCGCCGTGTCCGCCTCCGGGCGCAGCCCCGAGGCGCTCGCCGCTGCCGACGCCGCGGCCCGCCGTGGCGCGCGCCTGGTGGCGATCGGCAACCCCGACTCCGAACTGCAGGCCATGGCCGAGCGGGCCCGGGCGCCGTTCATCCCGGTGCCCCGCCGCGCGCCCGCCCGGGCCAGCCTGTGGGGCCTCGCCGTGCCGGTGCTGCTCGCGGCCCGCGCGCTCGGCCTGGTCAAGGTCAACGAGGCCGACCTGGCCGAGACCGCCGCCCGGCTCGACGCGGACGCCGAGCGCTGCCGCCCCGGCGCCGAGGCCTTCGTCAACCCGGCCAAGTCGCTCGCGCTCGGCCTCGCCGGCTCGGTGCCGATCGTCTGGGGCTCGTCCCCGCTCGCCACGGTCGCCGCCCGCCGTTTCGCCGACACGCTCGCCGCGAACGCCCGCTACCCGGTCATGGCCGGTGCGCTGGGCGAGGCCGGCCGGGGCCGGGTCGGTCTGCTCGACGGACCGTTCGGCGGGCTCGCCGAGTCGGGCCGCGACATCTTCGCCGACCCGGGCGACGAGGTGGAGAGCACCAGGTTGCGCCTGGTCGTGCTCCGCGACGGTGGCCTCAACCCCGAGGACGACGCGGACGAGCCGGTCGCCGTCGAGGAGCGTCGCGCGGAAGCCGTCCAGGTCCTCGCCGAGCGCCGTGGCGTACGCTGCGACGTCCTCACGGCGGAGGGCGGCTCCGCGCTGGAGCGGCTGGCGTCGCTCACCGCGGTGCCCGACTTCGCCTCGATCTACCTTGCCCTGGCGCACGGCCTCGACCCCATGGCCGTGCCCGCCATCAACGAGATGAAGGAACTGTCGAACCCCATGCCCGAGGCACTTCAGTGAGCGCAGGCGGCGGAACGAAGGCGATTCTCGCCGCGCTGGGGGCCAACCTCGGCATCGCGGTCACCAAGTTCATCGCCTGGCTGCTCACCGGGTCGTCGTCGATGCTGGCCGAGGCCATCCACTCGGTGGCCGACTCCGGCAACCAGGCCCTGCTCCTGCTCGGCGGCAAGCGCTCCACCCGCAAAGCCACCCCCGAACACCCCTTCGGGTACGGCCGGGAGCGCTACATCTACGCGTTCATCGTCTCCATCGTGCTGTTCAGCGTCGGTGGCCTCTTCGCGGTCTACGAGGGCTACCACAAGGTCCGGCACCCCGAAGCGATCGACGCGTGGCAGTGGGTGCCGCTCGCGGTCCTGGTCATCGCGATCTGCCTCGAGGGATATTCCTTCCGGACGGCGATCAAGGAGTCCAACCACACCCGCGGCAAGCAGACCTGGGTCAACTTCGTGCGCCGCGCCAAGGCCCCCGAGCTGCCCGTGGTCCTGCTCGAGGACGCCGGCGCGCTGGTCGGCCTCGTGCTCGCGCTGATCGGCGTGGGCCTGACCCTGATCACCGGCAACGGCGTCTGGGACGGCCTCGGCACGCTCGCCATCGGCCTGCTGCTGGTGACCATCGCGATCGTCCTGGCGATCGAGACCAAGAGCCTGCTGCTGGGCGAGGGCGCCAACCCCGAGGACGTCAAGAAGCTGGAACAGGCCATCGTCGCCGGCCCCGGCGTCGAGCGCATCATCCACATGAAGACGCTCTACCTCGGCCCGGAAGAGCTCCTGGTGGCGGCGAAGATCGCGGTCCCGCCGACCGAGAGCGCCGAGGAGGTGGCCCGGCACATCAACGAGACCGAGATCCGCATCCGCGAGGCGCTGCCCGTCGCCCGGGTGATCTACCTCGAGCCGGACATCTACAGCCCCAAGAAGGCTCCGAACCCGACGGCCTCCGACGCGGCCGTCGCCAACTGACGAAACGGGGGCGGCCACGGTGGCTGCGGTATTTCCCTTGACCGGAGTCATCCGGCCCTACGCCTGGGGATCGCGCACAGCGCTCGCCGAGCTGCAGGGCCGGCCGTCGCCGAGCGACACCCCGGAGGCGGAGCTCTGGCTCGGTGCCCACCCGGGAGACCCGTCCACGATTGACGGTGTCTCGCTGGCGACCCTCATCGAGAACGATCCGAAGGGCCAGCTGGGTACGGAGGTCGCCGACGAATTCGGCGTACGCCTGCCGTATCTCATGAAGGTCCTGGCCGCCGCCGCCCCGCTGTCCCTGCAGGCCCACCCGGACGCCGACTACGCGAAGATCGCGTGGGCGGCTCAGGAAGCCGACCCGGACGCCCCGAAGAACTACACCGACGCGTTCCACAAGCCGGAGATGCTGGTCGCGCTCACGCCGTTCGAGGCGCTCTGCGGCTTCCGTGACCCGGTCGAGTCGGCTGCTGTGCTGGAATCCTTCGGCATCGAACGGCTAGGCCCGGTCGTGGCCGCCCTGCGCACGGGCGTCACCGGGTTGTCCACGGCGGTCAGGACGCTGCTGACCTGGCCCGCCGATGATCGCGCCGCACTGGTCGAGGAGGTCGTCGCTGCCGGCACCTCACCGCTGGCGACCAGCATCGCGGGCTTCTACCCGGGAGACCCGGGCGTTCTGGTCGCGCTTCTCCTCAACCACGTACGCCTGGAGCCCGGCGAAGCAATCTGGATGCCCGCCGGCAACCTCCACGCCTACCTCTCAGGGCTGGGCGTCGAGATCATGGCGGCCAGCGACAACGTGCTCCGGGGCGGTTTGACGCCCAAGCGCGTGGACGTCGACGAGCTGCTGCGGGTCCTGCGTTTCGAGGTTCTCGAGGATCCGATCCTGCCGGCAACCCCGGTCAGCCCCGCTGTGGTCACCTGGAAGGTGCCGGTGCGGGAGTTCGCCCTCTTCAAGTACGAGCTGGGAACATCCACGCCGCCGCTGAGCCTGCCGCCGACCGGGCCACGGATCGTGCTGGGCACGGCAGGGGACGTGTATGTCGCCGAGGCCGTGGACGGCACGCCGGTCGAGGTCACGCCGGGCATGGCGGCCTACATCCCGGCCGAGACCGGAGCTGCCACCGCAGCCGGTCTCGGGGAGATCTTCGTGGCGGCCGTCGCTTCCTGACGGCGCAACTCGGCTGGCTCGCTCCGCCGGCGCAAATCGGCCGGTCGGCAGGGTCGGGGTCGGCCGGGTCGGGTCGGGTGGGTCGGCTAGGGCGGGTCGGTCGGGCGGGTCGGCTCGGGCGGACGGGTTTGGGGCTTTGAAGGGCGCGTAACCCCCTGCGGGTGCGCGTCCTTTGGCTTTCTTGGGGTTACGTAAGACGAAATTTCCGGATTTGCTTGACATGAGGGTTGCGGAGTGTGAATCTATAAACACGCAGCGTCAATGGTGATCGGGGGGTCCCACGACGCGCGCGGTACCAAACCGGGGGGATGAACGGGGCGGCGGGTCTTTGACCCGTCGTCCCGTTCGCTATTTGGCCGGCGTCGTTACGGTGACGCCCGTGGCTGTTGAATCTTCGGGGTCGTTGCCCGAGCCGATCACCCTCGCCGAGATCGTGGATGCGGGCCGGGATGCGCTGCGCGATCTGCTCGGCGTCGACTGCGTGCCCACGCTGGATGTCCTGCACCGGAGCCGGGGCAGCGACGGACGGCTGGCCGAGGGCGGCGAGCGCCGGCTCGGGCGTGGTGAGCTCGAGGCGGTCCGGCTCGGGGGGCCCGGGGTTCTGGCGGGCGAGGACGAGCATTACGAGGCCGCAGTCGACGGGTTCGAGTGTCGGATCTGGCTGTGGATCTTCCGCGCCGACGAGGATTACGCCGATGACCTGACCGAGCTCGAGGGGCGGCACATCGCGTGGCTCGAGTGCGTTCCGGCGCGTACCCCGGTAATGGTCGTGACCTCGATCGGTCTCGCGCTGGGGGCGGCGCGCAGCCGGGGCGGCTACTTCGACACGCAGCTCCGGCTCGCTCCGGAGCTGGGCGTCGGGGTCGCGGTTCCGGCGGAGCGGGCGCTGGCGTTGACCCGGCTCGAGGAAGTGCGCGGTGAAACGTACGAGCAAGCATGTGAACGGTTCTTGGATGTGTATTCCGCCGCTCGGCCCGGTGGGGCCCGCTGAGCTGGGCCTGCTGAGCTGGGGCCTGTGGGGTTGGGGAACATGGAAAAGCGAACCGGTGGTTGCCGCCGCCGGTTCGCTTTCCGGTTCTGCGCGCCGCCCCCGCAGGCGATGCGCAGGGTGCAGAGCCTCCCGCCTGGCGACCTGCACCTGTAGCTCCCGGCAGCCCCCGTGAGGGCTGGGGCGCTTGTCCAGCTCATCCCATTAGCACATGCTCCGCGCCGATCTGCAAGTGCAGATAGTGGTCTGCAAGTTGCATGTCGTGGCCGGTACGGTGAGTGGTATGGCGGGATCGACGTCGATGGCTGCCCGTCGTGAGCTGGCCGACGAGTTGCGCCGGCTGCGCGGCGGGCGGCGAGGTGCTGTTGTGGCCGCGGATCTGGGCTGGTCGGAGTCCAAGCTGAGCAGGATCGAGACCGCGCGGACCGGGATCAGCGACGCCGATCTGGAGCGGCTGCTCGACGCGCTCGCGGCGCCGGTGGGGGAGCGGATCCGGCTGCGTGATCTTGCCGATCGGGGGCGGGCGCGCGTGTGGTGGGCGCCCTACCGGTCGTCGGTGGCCGACCCCTACGACGAATATGTCGCCTTCGAGGCCGAGGCAGTGCTCATGTGCGAGTGGGAGGCGCAGCTCGTGCCCGGCCTGTTGCAGACCGATGAGTACGCGCACGCCATCATCCAGACCGGCGCCGATGTGCACGACCCCGAGACGGTGCAGCGGCGGACCGCCCTGCGGATGGCGCGTCAGAGCGTGCTTACCCGAGATCCTGCACCGCGGCTCTGCGTCGTGCTGGACGAGGCGGTGCTCAGGCGGGAGGTCGGCGGGCGGGAGGTGCTCCGGCGGCAGTTGCAGCGGCTTTTCGACGCCAGCCGGCGTCCCGGGGTCGAGCTGCAGGTCATGCCGTTCGCCACAGGGGCACACGCGGCGCTCGGGGAGGCGTTCGTCATCTTCGAGTTCGAGGACCGGCCCGCGGTGGTGCACAGCGAGGCGCTGACCGGTGGGCAGTTACGGACTAAGGACACCGAGGTGCTGGTGTATCGCAAGGCCTTCGCGGACCTGCGGCGACGGTCGCTTTCGGTGGATGAGACGCGAGAAGTCATCGCTCGAACGGGCGAACGGCTTGACTGAGTGTCGCCGCTGTCCGTTATGTCAGCGGGTATCCATTCGCTGAAGGGTATGACATTGCAGAAGAACGCGTTGACCTGGCGAAAGAGCACGCGTAGCGGGGCAGCCGGGCACTGTGTCGAAGTGGCGTCCGCCGCGGCGGCGGTTTTTGTCCGCGACTCCAAGAACGTCGAGGGGCCGGTGCTCGAATTCGGTCAAGCAGGCTGGGCCGAGTTCGTCGCCGGGGTGCGTGCGGGCGAGTTCGACCGCTGAAGAATGCCGCACGGGCGGCCTCTCAAGTCGCCCGTGTTCCAAGTAATGCCTGCTTGACTCGGTAGGCAGGGCCGTGCCTAAGGTATGCCGAACCTAAGTTAGGGAACCCTTAGCAACGGAGTGCCATGCTCGCCACGTACCTCATCGGACTCCGTGAGGGGCTGGAAGCCACGCTCGTGGTCAGCATCCTGATCGCGTTCCTGGTGAAGTCGCAGCGCAAGGACCGGCTGGTGCAGGTCTGGGCCGGTGTCGCCCTGGCCGTGGCGCTCTCCGTCTTCTTCGGCTGGCTGCTCAGCTACACCGAGACCACGCTGCTGCAGAAATACGAGCAGCGCGAGCTCTTCGAGGCGGTCACCTCGGTCCTCGCCGTCGGCTTCGTCACCTGGATGATCTTCTGGATGCGCCGGGCCGCCCGGTCCATCGCCGGTGAGCTGCGCACCAAGCTGCACGACGCGCTCGCCGTCGGCTCGGTCGCGGTCGGCGTGATGGCGTTTCTCGCGGTGGTCCGCGAGGGCCTCGAAACGTCGCTGATCTTCTACTCCGCGGTCCAGGGCGCATCGTCGAACACCAAGCCGCTGCTGGCGCTGATCGCCGGAATCCTGTCGGCCGTCGTCATTGGCTGGCTGATGTATGCGACAGCCATCCGGATCAACCTCGCCGTGTTCTTCTCCTGGACCGGGGCGCTGCTCATCCTGGTCGCCGCCGGGATCTTCAAGTACGCGGTGCACGACTTCCAGGAGTCCAACGTGCTCCCGGGGCTCAACAACCTGGCGTACGACATCAGCGGTGCGCTCGACCCCGGCGCCTGGTACACCGCGCTGCTCACCGGGATGTTCAACGTCACCCCGACGGCGTCCGTGCTGGAGACCATCGCGTGGGCGGCGTACGGAATCCCGGTCCTTGTCATTTTTCTCTGGCCCACCCCCCAACCGGCGCCCGCGCCTCAGCCGTAGGAGAGACATGCGTACCACCCAATTTGTTGCTTTGGCCGCGGTCGGCCTCCTCGGAGGCTCGCTCGCTGCGTGCGGCGGCGATGACTCCTCCTCCTCGGACAGCGCCTCGGGTGGCCCGATCGTGGTCAAGGCCAACGACACCGCCTGCGAGGTGGCGGCGACCTCGGCCAACGCGGGCACCAGCGTTTTCACCATCACCAACGGCGGAAACAAGATCACCGAGTTCTACGTGTACGCAGCCGGCGACCGCATCATGGGTGAGGTCGAGAACATCGCCCCCGGGCTCTCGCGTGACCTGCACGTCGAGCTGCCCGCAGGCTCCTACGAGACGGCCTGCAAGCCGGGCATGATCGGCAAGGGCCTCCGCGCGGCGTTCACCGTCTCCGGTTCGGCTGCCCCGCTCACGGACGACGCCAAGCTCGCCGACGCGACCGCCAGCTACTCGCGCTACGTCAAGAGTCAGACCGAGGCGCTGCTGCCGAAGACCGAGGAGTTCGTCACCGCGGTCAAGGGCGGCGACGTGGAGAAGGCCAAGGCGCTCTTCCCGGTCGCGCGTACGTACTGGGAGCGCATCGAGCCCGTGGCCGAGATCTTCGGCGACCTCGACCCGAAGATCGACGGGCGCGAGGAGGTCACCGAGGAGGGCATGGCGTTCACCGGCTTCCACCGCATCGAGAAGGACCTCTGGGCGGCCACGCCGGACATCAGCAAGGACGGCCCGATCGCCGACGAGCTGCTGACCAACGTCAAGGAGATCGTCGCCAAGGCCAACGCCGAGAAGCTCTCCCCGCTACAGCTCGCCAACGGCGCCAAGGGCCTGCTCGACGAGGTCGCCACCGGCAAGATCACCGGCGAGGAGGACCGCTACTCGCACACCGACCTGTGGGACTTCAACGCCAACGTCGAGGGCTCCAAGGCCGCGATCGCCTCGCTGCGCCCGGTCCTCGAGGAGCGGGACGCCGCCCTGGTCAAGACGCTGGACACCGAGTTCGCCAACGTCGACACCACGCTCGCCAAATACCGCGACGGCGACGGCTGGAAGCTGCACAACCAGCTCACCCAGGCCGACCTGAAGAGCCTCTCGGACGCGATCAACGCGCTCGCCGAGCCGATCTCCAAGGTCGCCGCGGTGGTCTCGCAGAAATAGGTTCTGATGTCCTTCTCCTGGAATGTGTCGCGCCGGCGGGCCATCGGGCTCGCCGGTATCGGCGTTGTCGGAGCCGCCTCCGTCGGTGCCGGTGTGGTGCAGGCGTTCGCGTCCGAAACGGATAACTCGGTCGCGTTCGCGGGCGAGCATCAGGCGGGGATCGTCACCCCGGCGCAGGACCGGCTGCACTTCGTGGCGTTCGACGTCATCACCAAGGACCGGGCGCGGTTGATCTCCCTGCTCAGGGACTGGGCGGCGGCCGCCGCTCGGATGACCGCAGGGCGGGACGCGGGGGAGATCGGGGCGGTCAACGGCGTACCCGAGGCACCCCCGGACGACACCGGCGAGGCGCTCGGGCTGCCCCCGGCCAACCTGACCATCACCGTCGGGTTCGGCAGGACGCTGTTCCGCGACGCCGACGGGAAGGACCGGTTCGGGATCGCCGCGCAGCTTCCGCCGGCCCTCGACGAGCTGCCGCACTTCCCGGGTGACGTGCTCGACGCCGCGCTGTCCGGGGGCGATCTGTGCGTGCAGGCCTGCGCGGACGATCCGCAGGTGGCCGTGCACGCGATCCGGAACCTCGCGCGGATCGGCATGGGTGTCGTCAGCGTGCGGTGGTCGCAGCTGGGATTCGGGCGTACGTCCTCCACGTCCACGGCGCAGGCGACACCGCGCAACCTCTTCGGGTTCAAGGACGGCACCGCCAACCTGAAGCTCGAGGAGACCAGCCTGCTCAAGGAGCATCTCTGGGTGCAGCCGCAGGACGGTCCGGCGTGGATGACGGGCGGGGCGTACCTGGTCACCCGGAAGATCCGCATGATCATCGAGACCTGGGACCGGTCGTCGCTGGCGGAGCAGGAATCCATCGTCGGACGGCACAAGGGGACGGGCGCGCCACTCGGGCGTACCGCGGAATTCGACGAACCCGACCCTGCCGCGCTGCCTGAGGGCTCGCATGTACGGCTGGCCCATCCCTCGCTCAACGGCGGCGCGCGGTTGTTGCGGCGGGGATACAACTTCGTCGACGGGTCCGACGGGTTGGGGCGGTTGGACGCCGGGCTGTTCTTCATGGCGTACCAGCGGGATCCGCGTAAGCAGTTTGTCCCGATTCAGCGCAACCTTGCCCGGCACGACGAGATGAACGAATACCTCAAAGCGGTATCACTCGGTCTCTTCGCCTGTCCGCCGGGAGTCTCGGATGCTGGGGACTTCTGGGGGAGCGCATTACTTGCCTGAGGCGGTATTTTTGTTCCGGCCCGGACCATGATCGACGGGCGGTCACACCGGCCGGAAGGGGACAGTGCAATATTGGATCGCATGAGAGCCCGCGTACTCGTCGTCGATGACGACCCCGCGCTGGCGGAGATGCTCGGCATCGTCCTGCGCAGCGAGGGCTTCCTGCCTTCCTTCGTGGCCGACGGTGAACGTGCCCTCGCCGCGTTCCGGGAGAACAGGCCCGACATCGTCCTGCTCGACCTCATGCTGCCCGGCATGAGTGGCATCGACGTCGCGCGGGCCATCCGCACGGAGTCGGGCATCCCGATCGTCATGCTCACCGCCAAGAGCGACACCGTCGACGTCGTGCTGGGCCTCGAGTCCGGCGCCGACGACTACGTGGTCAAGCCGTTCAAGCCCAAGGAGCTCGTGGCGCGCATGCGTGCCCGGCTGCGCAGGGGCGAGGACGCCGCGCCGGAGATGCTCACCATCGGGCCGCCCGGTAACCAGATCACCATCGACGTGCCGGCGCACACCGTCTCCCGCGACAGCGAGGAGGTGAAGCTGACACCGCTCGAGTTCGACCTGCTGGTCGCGCTCGCCCGCAAGCCGCGCCAGGTCTTCACCCGCGAGGTGCTGCTGGAGCAGGTCTGGGGCTACCGCCACGCGGCCGACACGCGGCTGGTCAACGTGCACGTCCAGCGGCTGCGCGCCAAGATCGAGCCCGACCCGGAGCGGCCGGAGATCATCCTTACGGTGCGTGGTGTCGGCTACAAGGCCGGGACCGGCTGATCCTCGGACTGATCTGTCGGGTTTCGTCCACAGGCGGGGCGGGCGCCGGGGTTGAGAAGGGCTAACCTTGGCCCCGATGCGCGCTCCTGCCTGGCTTCCGATGCCCATCCGCCGCACCCTGAGGGTGGTGCGGCGGCAGTGGCGCATAGTCGTGCGCCGGGCCCGCAAGGTGTCCGCACCCGCCCGCCGGGCCTGGCGCCGCTCGCTGCACCTGCGCGTCGTCACCCTCACGCTCGTCGCGTCCAGCCTGCTGGTCGGCGGCTTCGGCTGGTTCATCGCCGACCGCAGCACCCAGATCCTGCTCGACCGGGCCCGCGACGAGGTGAGCTCGCAGATGTCCGGCAAGGTCGACTACGCCGTCTCGCAGCTCACCGTGCACCGCACCGAGCGTGACCCCAAGCTCCCGACGACGATCAGCAACACGGTGACCCGGCTCAGCGACGGCGACCCGACCGAGAGCGGCGGCGCGCTCCTCGAGCTGCGCGCCGACAACTACCCCGATCTCAAACCGGTGATCTCCGACGAGCGGATCGACGCCAGCGCGCTGCTCACGCGGGAGATGCGCCACTCGGTCGCCAACGAGAGCCAGGTCGCCCGTCAGATCCGCACCATCGACGTGCGCGGCGAGCCGGTCAAATACCTGGTCTGGGGCTCGCCGGTGCCGACCAGCTTCGGTCACGTCGAGCTCTACTACATGGTCCCGCTGACCACCGAGGACAAGGCCGCCAACGAGATCCGTGCCACGGTGGCCGTCACCGGCCTGGCCCTGGTCCTGCTCCTGGGACTGCTGGCCGGCCTGGTCACCCGCATGGTGGTGACACCGGTCCGGGTCGCCGCCCGCACCGCCCAGCGGCTCTCCGCGGGCCTGCTCGACCAGCGGATGAAGGTCGACGGCGAGGACGACCTGGCCCTGCTGGCGGCCTCCTTCAACCAGATGGCGGCCAACCTGCAGCGCCAGATCGTGCGCCTGGAGGAGATGTCCCGCCTGCAACGGCGATTCACCTCGGACGTCTCCCACGAGCTGCGCACCCCGCTGACCACCGTGCGGATGGCCGCCGACCTCATCTTCTCCGAGCGTGACGAGTTCGAGCCGGCGGTGGCCCGCAGCGCGGAGCTGCTCCAGGCCGAGCTGGACCGCTTCGAGAGCCTGCTCACCGACCTGCTCGAGATCAGCCGCTTCGACGCGGGCTTCGCGGCCCTCGACGCCGAGCACTCCGATCTCGTCCCGATCATCGAGCGCGTCGCCGAGCGCCTCGCCGGCCTCGCCGAACGGGTCGGTGTGACGATCGAGCTGCGCCTGCCCGACACCCCGGTCATCGCCGAGGTCGACCCCCGCCGCGTCGAGCGCATCCTGCGCAACCTCGTCGGCAACGCGGTCGAGCACGGCGAGCGCAGACCGGTCGAGGTCACCCTCGCCACCGACGACGCGGCCGTCGCAGTCACGGTCCGCGACCACGGCGTGGGCCTGAAACCGGGCGAGGAGCGCCTGGTCTTCAACCGCTTCTGGCGCGCCGACCCGTCCCGCGCCCGCCAGACCGGCGGCACCGGCCTCGGCCTCTCCATCTCCGTCGAGGACGCCCGCCTGCACGGCGGCTGGCTCGAAGCCTGGGGCGAGCCGGGCGGCGGCGCCCAGTTCCGTCTCACCGTCCCGGTCCGCTCGGGCGATCGACTGGTCGCAGCGCCCCTCCCGCTGATCCCCCGCGACCGCGACAGAGCCATCGAGGCTGCTCCGGCCGTGGACTCCTCAGCGCCGCAGACTTCCCCCGCTGCCCCCTCGGCACTGGGCGACGAGCCCGCGGAGGTGCTGTGATGAAACGCGGACTGCTCGCCACCGTGCTGGCCGGTGCCATGCTGCTCGCCGGCTGCGGCATCCCGGAGAACACCGAGGTCTCCAAGGTCAGCGACGGCCCGCGCACCGGCGCCTCGTTCGGCCAGGACGACCCGCCGGACAAATCCACCCGCGAGGAAGCCGGCGACGACACCGCCCTGCTGGTGAAGTTCTATTTGCAGGCAGCCGCGGCGAGCGACCCCGACACCTCCCTCAAGCAGGTGCAGTCCTTCCTGTCCCCGTCGTTCGCCGCCACCACCCTCAAGGCGCCGACCGACGTCAAGGTCATCCACCTCATCGGCACACCCCTGGTCAACCCGGGCAGCGACGAGGTCAAGGTCACCGCGCTCACGGTCGGCGTGCTCTCCCACAACGGAGTCCTGGAAGCCTCGGAGGACAAGGGCGTCCAGACGTATTCGATGACGGTCTCGAGCATCACCGGCAAGGACGGCCTGTTCGTCACCAAGGCGCCCCCGGTCCTGCTCCTGACCGACGAGGGCCTCGAGGACTACTACCACCAGCACACGATCTACTTCTGGAACCGTGACCACACCGCGCTGGTCCCCGACGTGCGCTACCTCTCCGCCGACGTCCCCTCCGAGCAGGTCCCGCAGGAGATCGTCAAGTGGATGATCGAGGGCCCCGCCTCCTGGCTCGCCGGCGCCGCCGAACCTTTGCCGGACGGCACAGCGCTGATCGGTAACGTGCCCGCGGTCACCAACAACAAGCTCCAGATCAACCTGAGCGGTGGGTCCGCCCAGCAGCCGGACGCCCAGGCCGCCCTCGACCGGCTGCGCCGCCAACTGATGTGGTCGCTGCGCCAGTTCCTGCCCCGGGTGCTCGAGCTCAAGGTCGGCAACGGCCCCCAGACCGACTACGAGAGCAACGACTACTACACGAGCAACGCTTCGTACCGGCTCGCGGCCACCCCCGAACGCTTCGTGATCTACAACGAGCAGATCCGGCGCGTGTCGCAGTCGGCGGCCTCGACCGACCCCATCCCGGTGATCCGCCCCGAGAACAACCGCAAGGTCCGCGCGGCCGCCCTGGCCCGCAGCTTCAGCGATCGAGGTTACGCCGCCCTGGTGACCAGCGACGCCGGCAAACAGTCGCTCCAGGTCGGCTCGGCCCCGCGAGGCGAGCAGGCAAAACTGCACGCGGTGCCGCTGCCCGGCGGCTCGACCGGCCAGCCGGTGTGGGCGATCACCTCCGACGACGCCCAGACCGGAGCCATCGGCCTCATCACGGTCGGCGGCCGCCTCTACAGCTTCTCGCCCGACGACTCCACCCTGAAACGCGTCAACTGGCCCGGCCCGTCCGGCCTGATCTCAGCGGTCTCCGTCGCCC
Source organism: Winogradskya consettensis (assembly GCF_018332715.1). GTDB lineage: Bacteria > Actinomycetota > Actinomycetes > Mycobacteriales > Micromonosporaceae > Actinoplanes > Actinoplanes consettensis. The sequence goes on from NZ_BOQP01000011.1 coordinate 75,750, forward strand.
CCGACGGCCGTCGCCTGGCCCTGGTCGTCAACGGCGAGCTCTACGTCGCCGCCATGACCGCCGACGGCTCCGGCCCCGCCCTCTCCACCCCCCGCCGCGTCGAGATCTACCGCCTCGCCGACGTCACCGCAGCCGACTGGGGCACCGAAAGCTCCCTCATCGTCGCCGGCACCCGAAGCGACGGCGACCGGGTCGCCATCATCGAAACCGAACTGGACGGCGCCCGCTCCTCCGAAGTCCTCGCCGACATCGGCAACGAACACGTCAGCTACCTCGCCGCCTACCCCGTCAACCCCATCACCCAGAAATCCCTCCCCGACGTCATGGAATACATGGCCAACGGAGCCACCTTCGACATCCAAACCCAACCCTTCCGCATCAACGTCACCGACCTCGCCGACCCCGTCACCAACCCCCCACCCGGCGTCATCCCCGTCTCCCCCTTCTTCCTGCGCTGACCCCCATGCCCACCGGCCACTCCGACCCCCCAACGCCCAGCGGCGTTCACCCGCTCGGATCGGGCAGGTCGCCTTGGCCGGGCGGCTCGCTTGAGCCGGGCGGCTCGCTTGGGGCGGGCGGTCCGCTTGAGCTGGGCGGTTCGCGTTCGGCTGGGCTGGGCGGTTCGCGTTCGGCTGGCCCTGGCGGTTCGCTTGAGGCGGGCGGTTCGCTTGGGCGGAGCGGCTCGCGGTCGGCTGGGCTGGGTGGCTCGCTTGGGGCGGGCGGCTCGCGTTCGGCTGGGTCGGCTGATTCGCTCCTTCATGGGCCGGGCGGTCCGCTTGAGCGGGGCAGTTCGCGTTCGGCTGGGTCGAGCGGCTCGCTTGGGGCGGGAAATTTGCCTCATGTTGGGTCGGGCAGATCGCTCGGACCCGACAGCTCGGCTTCGCCCGGACCGGTTAGGTCGCATTCGGACAGGTCGGGCGGCTCGCTTGGGCAGGGCACTCCGCTTCCGCGTGGGTCGGGTCGTTCCGTTCCGGCTGCGTCGGGCAGATCGCCTTCGGCAGGGCAGGGGCGTTCGCTTCCGGCTGGCTCCGGCGGTTCGCCATTGGCTGGGGTGGGTCATTCGCCTTCGCCTGCGCGCGGCGGGCAATATCCGCGGCCACCAGGCCACTCGCGTTCGCCTGCTCCGGGCAGCTTTCCTCTGCCCACGCCCAGCCGCTTGAGCAAGCCGGCCGGCTCTGCCCGAAACCGTCCGGGCGTTCTGCCGCGTGCTGAAGCCCCAGCTCCAGCTCTCGCCCCTACGCCGGCCTCAGCCCGGGCCTCAGCTCCAGGCCGGGCCTCAGCTCCAGCTCCAGGCCGGGCCTCAGCTCCAGCTCCAGGCCGGGCCTCAGCTCCAGCTGCAGGCCGGGCCTCAGCTCCAGCTGCAGGCCGGGCCTCAGCTCCAGCTCCAGGCCGGGCCTCAGCTCCAGCTGCAGGCCGGGCCTCAGCTCCAGCTCCAGGCCGGGCCTCAGCTCCAGCTCCAGGCCGGGCCTCAGCTCCAGCCCCAGCCCCAGACCGGGCCCCAGCCCTGGCGCTTGCCCCAGCTCCGCTACCGGCCCAAGCCCCGGTCCCAGCTCCAGCTCCAGCTCCAGCTGTCGGGTTGGTTGGGCGGGTTGTTGCGGAGGCGCGGGGATGGGTGGGTGGGGTTGGTGGGGATTTGGCTGATCTGGTTCTGCCTGGGGTTTGTGCTGGGTGTGGGGCTGAGCGGGTTCCGTTGCGGTGTGCGGTCTGTTGGGAGTGCGCTGCTGAGTGGGAGGTGCTGCGGCCCTATGCCACGAGGCCGACGCCGGCGCCTCGGGGGATGCCGGTGTGTTTTGCGGCGGGGGTTTACGCGGGGGCGTTGCGGGGGGCTCTGCTGGCGTACAAGGAACGGGGGCGGTATCGGTTGAAGCGGCCTCTGGGGGTGTTGCTCGGGGCGGCGGTGGCTGAGGCTGCTGTGCGTGGGGGCGGGGGTCCGGGCGTACCCCTGAGGGTGGTTCCTGTGCCTTCGACCGCGGGGGCGGTGCGGGCTCGGAACGGTGACCATATGGGGCGGTTGGCCGGGGAAGCGGTCCGGTGGTTGCGGACGGCCGGGTGGGACGTTGAGGTTGCGCACATGTTGCGGGCGTTACCTCGGGCTGACTCCGTGTTGCTGGATGTGAACGGGCGTTTGGCTGCGGCTGAGAGTTCGCTGCGAATCAAGGGGGTTCGGATCCGCATTCCGCGGCGGCGGCCGACGATCAGAGGCACCCTGATAGTGGTTGACGACATCGTCACGACGGGGGCCACGCTGGCAGCGGTGACGGGTCGGCTCCGGGAGGTGGATATGCAGGTCACGGGGGCTGCGGTGGTGGCGGCGACGCGGCTGCGCAGGGGCCGGGCCGAGCGGGGTGCCGGCGGTGGTCCGCCGGGTGTGCCAGGGTCGGAAGTCCCGCTAACGGGTTCCCGAACGAGGGGTGACGAGCAGGCCTCGGCAGGTTAGCGTTCTGGTGACGAGGGTAAGCGCGTCTGTCTTACCCGCCACCGGAGCGAAGTCGATCATCAGACCCGCCGCACCGGAAAGGAGCGTCCTCGTAAGCCGATTCGGTCACGTGCGTGGGATTGCTCAGCTGTAGGGGTTCCCGCCGTCGCCGACACCCGCACACCGCGATCAAGTGCAACGTTGGGGGAGGTCACGAGTGGACATTGTCGTCAAGGGCCGCAACGTAGAGGTTCCCGCGCACTATCGGGAACACGTCGCCGAAAAACTGGCAAAAGTCGAGCGGTACGACCAGAAGCTGATCAGAGTCGACGTGGAGTTGTTCCACGAGCGCAACCCGCGGCAGTCGGACAACTGCCAGCGTGTGGAGATCACCGTCGTTACCAGAGGCCCCGTGGTACGGGCCGAGGCATGTGCCAAAGATTTCTACGCAGCGCTGGACGCCGCGTTCAACAAACTCGACGGGCGCCTCCGCCGCGCCGCCGACCGCCGCCGCGTCCATCGCGGCCGCCACGCGCCGGTCTCCGTGGCCGCCGCGACCGCAGGGCTCCCGACCGACCTGCCGAGCCTGTCACCGCCCGACGGTGGCTCATCGGTCGGCACGGACCTGCTGGAGCACGACGAGGACCAGCCTTGGCGCATCGTGCGCGAGAAGGAACACCCCGCGGATCCGATGACCGTTGACGACGCTCTCTTCCAGATGGAGCTCGTCGGTCACGACTTCTACCTCTTCCAGGACAAGGAGAGCGGCCGCCCGAGCGTCGTCTATCGGCGCCGCGGCTACGACTACGGCATCCTCAGCCTGGAAACAACGGGCTGACCGCCGCACGCCCACGGCTCGGCGGGCACAACCCGCCGAGCCGACAGAGGGCTCAGCTGTCGACGCTGACCAGACCGTCCAGCATGTCCTCCGCGAGCAGGGCGTACTGAACATCGTCGGTGCGGCGCCCGTCCGCGCCGGGCAGGCGGGAGCGCAGATAGGCCTCCCGTTTGAAGCCCGCCTTCTCGAGCACCCGCTGTGAGCCCAGGTTTGTGGGCAGGGCACCCGCGATGAGCCGGGCGATCCCCGTCTCGGCGAAGACCCACAGCGCGAGGAGCTGGGCCGCACGCGTCGGGAAACCCCGTCCCCGCCAGGCCGGCATCATGCTGTAACCGATCATGGCCTGGGCGGTGCGGGGTTCCTGGTAGTAGAGGCCGATCTCGCCGGCGGGCGTTCCGGTCTCGGCGTCGACGATGATCAGGTCGGCGCGGTCGCCGGCCAGCCAGTGCGATTGGGTACGGTCGCAGCGCCGTTCCATCTCGGTGCGGCTCGGCGGGATCGGCGGGACACTGGTCGCCACGACATCCGGCAGTGTGTGCAGCTCGGCGTAGAAGTCGAGGTCGTCCGGGGTCAGCGGGCGAAGTGTCACGACGCCGTCGCTCAGTTCTCCGCCGGGCAGGTCGGGCAGGAGACGTTCGATCGGGTCGGGCGGGTCACCGACCAGCTTCGCGTACGCGATCAGGTCGTCCCGTCCGCCGTCACGGTCGGGCAGCGCTCCCCGGCGTACCCCCTCCCGGGTGAAACCGGCGGCAAGGGCAACCCGCTGGCTCGCGGCGTTCTCCCAGTGCGTGAGCAGCTCGATCCGGGCCAGCCCGCTCTCAAAGGCATGCTCGGTCAGCGCCCGCACCGAGGCAGTCGCCACGCCGCGTCCCCGTGCACCCGGTGCCGTCCAGTAGCCGATTTCCGCCTGCCCGCGTTCGAGCGTGACCCGGTCGATGCCGATGCCGCCGAGCAGCGCGTCGGTCTGCGGGTCGGCGATCGCCCAGAACCCGCCGCCGACCTCGAACATCCGGGGCACGACGTCGTGCAGGTACTCCTCGGCGAGCGTGCGGGTGAACGGGATCGGCAGGGCGGGCAGGAACCGCCGCAGCTCCCAGTCGTTGTAGGCGACCAGGAGGTCGTCCAGGTCACCCCGGGCGAGCGCGCGCAGCCGTACGCCCTCGCCAGTGATCGTGGGCACCCTCACACAGCCTCTTCTCTCAAGCGCGACGCCACCCAGCAGTCCCGCCGTGTTCCGTTGATCTTCAAAGCTTGCCGCAGCGACCCCTCGGTCGTGAAGCCCGCCCCGGCCGCGACCTTGCCGGACAGTTCGTTGCCGGCCTCCCAGCGCAGCTCGATGCGCTGCAGACCGAGCTCCTCGAAACCCCACCGGCTGATCGCCCTGGTCGCCGCGACCGCATAGCCACGCCCGCGCGCCCAGGGCGCCACGAAATAACCCACCTCGCCCACCGCCGGGTCGTTGTCGCTCACTCTCAGATCAATCGATCCCGTGTACGCGTCCAAGTGGTCAACGATCGCGAAAACCGCTTCCGCGCCGCTGTCCCACCACTCGTTCACCCTGACAGTGACATAACGGCGTCCGTGTGACTCGTGATAGGGCTGGGGCGGCGCGAACCAGCGGACAACCTCCGGATCGTTGAACGCTTGAGTGACGCTGAGGATGTCTTTCTCCTCCGGCTTACGGAGGGTGACAGGGCCTGCCTCGAGAACCGGGTGGCCGGCGTAGAAGGCGCGCGCTGTCCTGCGTACCGACGAAGCGACGTCCGTGCCCGGAGGCGTGAGGCCCGTCTCCGTGAGCGCGCCCACCCACTGGGCCGGGCATTTCTTGTCGCCGGGCCGGGTCCCGATGATCGTGAATCCCAGTCGCAGCGCGGTCAGGCGCGAGGCGTGATTTCCGATCCGGGCCTTCCAGTCAATCCTGGCCAAACCCTCCTCGAACGCCCAGCGAAGCAACGCCCGCCCGGCGCGCTCGGTGACTCTGCGTCCGCGCGCCCATGGTGCCGACCAGTAACCGATCTCCGCGGTACCGGCGTCCTCGTTGATCGAGTGCAGCGCGACGCTGCCCACCAGATCGTGTTCGTCGAAGACGGCGAGGTGCAGCCCGTCGTGCTCGCGGATGAACCCCTCGGCATGCTCCCTGCCGTAGGGCCAGGGCAATTCTGGCGACCAGCGGTGCCGCACCGGGTCCTGACACGCCCGGACCATCGCATCGGCGTCATCGAGGTGCCAGGGGCGGATGCGGAGCTCGTCCACACGAAGATCGGGCGTCTGCACGCGGCCATCCTGCCCCGGGGACGCACGGGGGCGCCAACGGGTTGCGCGCTCCGCTCTCAGCGAACTAACTGCCGGGTTTTATGCCCTTTGCGAGGTTAACCCGAGGCTCGGCTCACCGGTGCGCAGAGAAGACGCCTACGATGGTTCGGCAGACCGTCTAGGGGAGCGTTGACCCGTGTCGATTTTCGAAAAAGTCCTCCGCGCAGGCGAAGGCCGCATGGTACGCCGCCTCAAGGCGATCGCCGAAGCGGTCAACTCGGTTGAGGACGAATACACCGACCTCACCGACGACGAGTTGCGGGAGTGGACCGAACAGTTCAAGCAGCGTTACGCCGACGGTGAGAAACTCGACGACATGCTCGTCGAGGCGTTCGCCGTGGCTCGTGAGGGTGCCCGCCGGGTGCTCGGACAGCGGGCGTACGACGTCCAGCTGATGGGCGGCGCCGCGCTGCACTTCGGCAACATCCCGGAGATGAAGACCGGTGAGGGCAAGACCCTGACCGGCGTGTTCCCCGCCTATCTCAACGCGCTCAGCGGTGAAGGCGTACACATCATCACGGTCAACGACTACCTCGCCCAGCGCGACGCCGAGTGGGTGGGCCGGGTGCACTCGTTCCTCGGCCTGACCGTGGGCGTGATCCTGCCCAACCGGCCCGCGGCCGAGCACCGCGCCGCGTACGCGTGCGACATCACCTACGGCACCAACAACGAGTTCGGCTTCGACTTCCTGCGCGACAACATGGCGTGGTCGGCGTCCGAGCTGGTCCAGCGGGGCCACAACTTCTGCATCGTCGACGAGGTCGACTCGATCCTCATCGACGAGGCCCGCACCCCGCTGATCATCTCCGGCCCGGGCGAGCACTCCCAGCGGTGGTACGGCGAGTTCGCCGCCATCGTGAACCGCCTGCAGAAGGGCAAGGAGGGTGAGCTCGACTACGAGGTCGACGAGGCCAAGCGCACCGTCGCCATCACCGAGCGCGGCGTGTCCCGCGTCGAGGACCGGCTCGGCATCGACAACCTCTACGAGTCGGTCAACACGCCGCTGGTGGGCTACCTGAACAACGCCATCAAGGCGAAGGAGCTCTACAAGCGCGACAAGGACTACATCGTCGACGACAACGGCGAGGTCCTGATCGTCGACGAGTTCACCGGCCGCATCCTGCACGGGCGCCGCTACAACGAGGGCATGCACCAGGCCATCGAGGCGAAGGAGGGCGTGGAGGTCAAGCAGGAGAACCAGACCCTGGCGACCATCACGCTGCAGAACTACTTCCGCCTCTACAGCAAGCTCGGCGGCATGACCGGTACGGCGCAGACCGAGGCCGGCGAGTTCAACCAGGTCTACAAGGTCGGTGTCGTGAGCATCCCGACGCACCGCCCGATGATCCGCCTCGACCACCCGGACGTCATCTACAAGACCGAGAAGGCCAAGTTCAACGCGGTCATCGAGGACATCGCCGAGCGGCACGCCACCGGCCAGCCGGTGCTCGTCGGCACGGTCTCGGTCGAGAATTCCGAGATCCTCTCGACCCTGCTGCGCCGCCGCGGCATCCCGCACAGTGTGCTGAACGCCAAGTTCCACGCGCAGGAGGCGACGATCATCGCCCAGGCCGGCCGCAAGGGCGGCGTCACGGTCGCCACCAACATGGCCGGCCGTGGCACGGACATCCTGCTCGGCGGCAACCCCGAGTTCCTGGCCGCGGCCGAGCTGCACCAGCGTGGCCTCGACCCCGTCGAGAGCCCCGAGGAATACGCCAAGGCCCTCGAAGAGGTCATGCCCTCGGTCAAGGAGGCCTGCGAGACCGAGGCCGCCGAGGTCATCGGCGCCGGCGGTCTCTACGTCCTGGGCACCGAGCGCCACGACTCCCGCCGCATCGACAACCAGCTCCGCGGCCGCTCCGGCCGTCAGGGCGACCCGGGCGAGTCCCGGTTCTACCTGTCGCTGCAGGACGACCTGATGAAGCGGTTCCGCGCCGGTGCTGTCGAGGCGGTCATGGACCGCTTCAACATCCCGGAGGACGTCCCCATCGAGTCGAAGATGGTGACCCGCCAGATCCGCAGCGCCCAGACCCAGATCGAGGCCCAGAACGCCGAGATCCGCAAGAACGTCCTGAAGTACGACGAGGTCCTCAACAAGCAGCGCCAGGTCATCTATGCCGAGCGCAAGCGCGTCCTCGACGGCGAGGACATGCACGACCAGGCCCAGCACATGATCGATGACACGGCCGCCGAGTACGTCCGCGCCGCCACCTCCGACGGCTACGCGGAGGACTGGGACCTCGACCAGCTCTGGACCAACCTCAAGCGCCTCTTCCCGCTGAGCCTCACCATCGAGGACGTCGTCGAGCAGTCCGGCGGCGAACGTTCCGCCATCGACCAGGAATGGCTCATCGAGCGCATCAAGGAAGAAGCCCAAGCGGCCTACCAGGCCCGCGAGGACGAACTCGGCGAGGAAGCCGTCCGCGAGCTCGAACGCCAGGTCCTCCTCGCGGTCATCGACCGCAAGTGGCGCGAACACCTCTACGAGATGGACTACCTGCAGGAAGGCATCAGCCTGCGGGCCTACGCCCAGCGCGACCCGGTCGTCGAGTACCAGCGCGAGGGCTTCGACATGTTCAACCAGATGATGGAGGGCATCAAGGAAGAAGCGGTCGGTTTCCTCTTCAACCTCGAAGTCCAGGTCGAAGAATCCCCCACGGTCACCCTCGACCCGAGCCAGGCAGTCGCCATGCCCCGAGCCAACGAGCCGGAGCAGCACGTCGAGGTCCGAGCCAAGGGCCTGGGCGGCCCCGCCCGCCGCCCCCAGCAACTCCAGTACACAGCCCCCACCATCGACGGCGAAGCCGGCGCCGGCGCCCCCCAGATCCAGCAGGAGCCCGAACAACAGGCCCCAGCCCTGGGCATCGGCACAGCCCCGGTCATCCCGGCCAGCCCCGCCCACACCGGCGCCCACCGCCAAACCCAGAACCGCACCTCAGGCCAGGCAGAGGCCGGCAACGGCCCCTCCCGCAACGCCCCCTGCTACTGCGGCTCCGGCAAAAAGTACAAGCGCTGCCACGGAGCCCCGAGCTAACCCTCAGCCAGCTCCCCGACCGGCCCTCACGCCCGCTCTACGCGGCGCGTGGGGGCCGTTTCGCGTAATTGGGGTCGGGCTTCTGTCTCGCGTGGATAGGGCGCTGTGGGCCTGGCTTTGTGGTCGGGCTCTTGGGCCGGGCTCTATGGGTAGGGCTTCGTTCCGTGGATGACCAGCGTCGGGATTTTGATTTCCTCGTCCGGGGCCATCCATAGGTCACTGCCGTCGGCGTCCGGCTGGGCTTTGCGGGAGCCCGGGCTGCGTCGGTTGGGCTTCCGGTGCCGGGCCCTGGACCGTGGGCCGGGTGCCGCGGGTTGGGGCCGTTTAGTTCGGGGGTCGGTGGGCCGCGGCCGTCGGGGTTCGAGGGGCTGGGTTCCCCGGGCTGGGTTCGCTGGGCGGGGGCTTTCTGGGCTGGGGGTTCCCTGGCTGGGGTCCGGGGGCTTTGTAGGCGGGTTCCGTGGGCTTGGGATCCTTCGGCTGAGGGCTGAGGGCTGAGGGCTGAGGGCTGAGGGCTGAGGGCTGAGGGCTGAGGGCTGAGGGCTGAGGCCGTGGGTTGGGTCTTGTGGGGCGGGCTCCGTGGGCCGGGTTTCCTGGACCGGGTTTCCTGGGTTGGGTCTCTCTGGTGATGGCCTAGCCTTCGGGCTGTGGTGCGCGGAGTGGTCTTCTTTGATGTCGATGGGACGCTGGTGCCGCATACCAGCAGTGGGCAGCATCTGGCCGAGTCGTTCGGTCACGCCGGCGTTGTGCGGGAGGCCGAGGCCCGTTATGCGGCCGGGAGCCTGAGCAACCAGGAGGTCTCCGTCCTGGACGCCCGCGGTTGGGCGACGCGAACTCCGGCCGAGGTGCGCGCCATCCTGGATTCACTGCCGCTCGTCGACGGCATCGCGGAGACCGTCGACTGGTGCCGGCAGCACGACTTTGCTCCGGTGTTGGCCACGTTGGCGTGGGATGCCGTGGGTGCCTATCTGTGTAGGCGTTTCGGCTTCGACCGTGCGAGCGGTCCGCGGCTGGAGGTCATCGGTGGCCGCTACACCGGTGAGGTAGCCGAGCACTTCGATGAGCTGGACAAGCGTGACTTCGCGATGAGTGCCGCCGCCGAACTGAGCGTGAAGCCGGCGCAGTGTGCTGCCATCGGTGACAGCCGTTCGGACCTGCCTCTCTTCGCCGAGGTGGGAATGGCGATCGCCTTCAACGCAAGTCCAACAGCACGCGCCGCCGCCCACGCGGCAACGGACGGCACCGACCTCCGAGCCGTGTTGCCCCTCCTAACCACCTGGCTGACCACTTTTCAACCCCCTCGCTGACCTTGCCCATGCCCGGGTGGGGCTGAGCACGCCCAGACCCCGGGTGGGGTTGAGCACGCCCAGACCCGCGTGGAGCTGAACGCGCCACGCCCACGCGGGTATGGATGTGCCACGCCCCGCGCGGGGATGGACGCGCCACGCCCACGCGGGTATGGATGTGCCACGCCCCGCGCGGGGATGGACGCACCGCGCCCATGTAGGGCTGGGTGTGCACACGCCCGCGCGGGTTGGTCGGGCATACGGGGTGAGGCCCAGGACGGCCGCCGCCTGTGGTGCTCAGCGGACGCCCCGGGGGATGACGGCGTTGGGTCGTCAGACGAGGCGCATGGTGGTTGCCAGCCAGCGGTTGGAGATGTGTTCGAGGCGGAAGGCCAGGGCCCAGGTTCGTTCGGGGGAGACCAGGACCACTGCTGCTTCTATGGCTGACGGGTGGGGTTCGCAGGTGGTCATGTGGACCAGTGCGACCGGGGACGGGGGCCGGCGGCGTGGGGACTGGTGGGCGTCCTGGCGGTCTGCTGCCACTCGCTGGGCTGCGATCAGGGCCTGGGCTATCACCGTCGGGGCTTCTCGGGGCTGGGCGAGCTTCTGCAGGTGCGCCGCGGGGCGGTAGCCGTTGACCACTTCGACGCAGGAATTCGCGAAGTGGTGGACCGCTGCTTCGGCTTCTGTCGGGGTGGAGGGGAGGGGCAGCCGCCGTGCCGGGACCGTTGTGGAGGGTTGCTGGCGGGTGGCGAGGGTGAGCGGGGCGGCACCGAGGCGCGTCGGGGCGGGCTCCAGCGCGGGCGGATCGAAGTCAGCCTCGAGCTCAGCAGCACCGAGGCCGCGAGAGAAGCCAGACCTGAGACCGGAAGTGAGCCGCGGGCTGAGGCCGGAAGTGCGCGGGCTGGGGCCGGAGGTGCGCGGGCTGGGGCCGGAGGTGCGCGGGCTGGGGCCGGAGGTGCGCGGGCTGAGGCCAGGAGAAAAACCAGGGCTGACGCCAGGAGAAGGATCAGGGCGAAGGTCCGCAGGAGAAAAATTGGGCCTGGGCTCCTCAAGGGAAAGATCAGGCGCAAGTTCCCCCGGAAAGGGGTCACGCCGGTCATCTCCGGAAGCAAGGCCACGGCTGCGGTCCCCAGAAGGAAGCCCACGGCTGGAATCCCCAGGAGTGCCGGCCGGAAAGTGGTCGAAGGGCGGGTCGACGACGTAAGCCCGGCGCAGGTTGATTCCCGGCTTTGGTCCTGTTTGTGCCAGCTCAGCGATCGACACGTTGCACCCCGATCCTTCGGTTTGCCTTCGTTTGCCTACGACTACGAGTGTCGAGGTGCGCGCGGCGACCGGTCAATGCCACTTCCAGAACCTGTGGATAACCCCGTGGATAACTTCGCGCGGAGGCGGCAGGGCGGGGGTGTGAGCTCAGTCGGTGAGCGGGTTGTCCTGCACCCACTCGGCCGTCTCGGCGTACTTCTGCTCGATGTATTCCTCGAGCTTGGCGCGTTCCACGCGCCACTGACCGCGGCCACCGACCTTGATCGCGGGGAGTTCACCGCTGCGGACCATGTGGTAGACCTGCGAGTCCGAGACGTTCAGCTCGGTGGCGACGTCCGAGAGCAGCAGGAACCTCGGCTCCGTACGCTTCTCCTCGGGCCCTTCGCTCATGAGCATTAGTTTGCCACCGTTTGACTCAGGTGAGGTCCCCTGAGGAAAGGGCGCGTCCCGGCAGCGGGCTGGAGTAGACGACGCTCGTCGTCACGGCGCCGAGGCCCGCGATCCGGCCTGTGACCTCTTCGAGGTGGCGCATCGAGCGGGTAAGGACCTTCAGGATGAAACAGTCGTCGCCCGTCACGTGGTGGGCCTCGACGATCTCGGGTGTGGTGTCCAGCAGGGCGTGGAACGGCTTGTAGTTGCCGGTCGGGTAGCGCAGCCGGACGAAGGCCATCACGTCGAAGCCGATCCGCGAAGGGTCCAGCGAAGCCCGGTAGCCGGCGATCACTCCGGTCTCCTCGAGGCGGCGGACCCGTTCGGCTACGGCGCTGGGTGACATCGCCACGGCGCGGGCGAGTTCCGCAAACGTGGCTCGGCCGTCGCGTTGCAGTTCGGCGAGCAGGCGCCAGTCCGTACGGTCAAGTGCGGTTTCAACGGTCACTCGCGGAAACTACCGTGGATGCGGGTGCAAAAGCAGCTCAGCGCCGTGGAGTCGGGATGTTGATCACACGGCGGCGAAAATAGCGTTGTGGGCATGAGAACAGCAGCGGAGATCTTCGCCGAACGCCTTGCCACGCAGACCGACGTGGCCGATGTCCGCAACGCCGAGCCGGGCAGCTTCGTGCTGGTCGACTCACGCTCGAAGCAGGCCTGGGACCAGGGGCATCTGCCCGGTGCGGTGCACATGCCGACCGCGGAGATCGCAGGCCGGGCACATGAGATCGAAGGGGCGGTCGTCACGTACTGCTGGGGGCCGGGGTGCAACGGTGCCACCCGGGCCGCGCTGGAGTTCGCCAAGCTCGGCTATGAGGTCCGCGAGATGCTCGGTGGTGTCGAGTACTGGATCCGGGAGGGCTTTGCGCTGCGTACGCCCACCGGCGACGTCACCCGAATTCCGGACCCGCTGACAGCCCCTGCCACGGACGCCTGCGGTTGCTGATGAGATAAAGGGGAGCAACCACGACGTCGGGGAGACAAAAGTGCCGATCACCGAGCAGGTCCGGGTCTACGTGCCGGCCACTGTGCCCCTGCTGGCCATGCTCAAGGAGTCCGGCCAGCTGCCCGTCACGGAGGGCCACACGGTCACCCCGGGGCTGCGCGAGTGGTACGCGGAGGGCGACGAGGAAGAGCTCGAGTACGTCGCGTTCACCCGCGCCGCCCAGGCCGCCCTGCAGCTGTTGCGCCACGACCCGAAGGCTCCGAGCCGGCGGGTCGTGGTCTCCGCCGACGTCCCGGCGAGCGCCCTCGTGCGGGAGGACAACGAGCTGGGGTCGAGCATGGTGACGCTGCCGCAGCCGCTCTCCATCAAGTCCGTTGCCGCGATCCACGTGGACAGTGCCGACGCCGCCGAACAGGTCGCCGCCGCGGCTGAGGTGGTGCTGGAGGCGCTGGCCGGTGACCCCGACGCCCAGTTCACAGTCGACGGCGCCGAGGATCACGAGCTCGAGTGGTACGCCGTGACGGAGCTCGACGAGCTCCTCTGATGCACTACTCCGCGCGGGCGGCTTCCTCGATCTGGTCAGCGTCAGTGGTCGAGGAGGCGGGCGCCGTGACGGGAGCGGCCCGCCGGGACGGCTTGGGGGCAGGCTCGACGTCGGCGGGGGAGCTGAGGGTGCGCCCGACGGCCACGATGGCCGTGAACGCGCCGACGAAGAGCACCATCAGAGCGTTGTTGAGCCGGGTCCCGCTCAGCATGGTCTGGATCGTCGAGTCCAGCACGCTCACCCGTCCAGCGAGATCGAACACCCGCGCACCTGCCGTGCGTACGAGAATCTCTCCCAGAACCAGGAGCAGGCCCGGCCCGGCGCCCGCCAGACCGAAGAGCGGCCACCGCAGGCCTTTGTCCTTGCGCAGCAGGCGGTAGGTGATGAGGCCGGCGGCCAGGCCACCGAGAATGCCCTGCGCGTAACCCCAGTAGCTGGCCGCGTTGGCCTGTGACGCCGAGCTGCTGCCCGCGCCGAACACCGGCAGCAGGTCGTCCTGCAGGAACGCGAGCACCATGCCGACCAGGAAGACCGCGATCGCTGCCCAGCTGACCGCCGCGGTGATCCGCTGGCGGGGGAGTCCGGCCAGCGCGCCACCGATGGTCGCTGCCGCTGCGATCGTGCCGCCGGTGACCGCGTAGATCCAGCCCTCGGTGTTGATCGTGATGATGGCGAGCGCGCCGAGGCCGCCGATGATCACGCCGCTGCCGGTGGAGATCACGAAGCGCACGGTGGTGCCGACCTCACGGCCGCGGCGCGAGACCAGGGCCAGGACGGCCAGGCCGACCGCCGCGCCGGCGACGAGCATCGCGGAGACCGTGCCGGGCATCGCGTACGCCGTGGAGGTGACCTCGATTTCGGCGTCTGTCTGACCGGTGATCGAGACCCGGGCCGACCAGAGCATCCCGGCCGCCCACAGCAACCCCGTGAACGCCAGAGAGAGCGCGGAGAGGATGCCCCGCGAAGGAGAAGGCATGGCCAAAGGGTACGCGGGCCGCCGCCGCGAGCTCGGTGGAGGCGGCGGCGAGTCCTAGATGGGCTGATTGTCCCGAAAGTCGTTTCTTCAGAAATTTCGCGTCACATCGGACCCGGCGATCCGCCAGTTTTGAAGCGGTTCCGGACTTCGAGCGCCGTCTGACCGATTTCGCGCTCCATTTTACCCCCCGAGACTCGTTCACAACGGCAAAACGCCCGGTCACGACCCTCGTGGTCGGACTGTCTGTGCGGGACAGTCGTATGTGGAGACGCAAATTGGACGGATCGGGCGAAATCCTGGACGCCGCAGCGACAAAGTGGCAGCTTAGAAGGCATGCCCGACTCTCAAATCAACCCTACGGCTGCCGCTCTGCTCGGTCTGCTCCACGACGGGCCGATGACCGGCGGACAGCTCATGGCGGCTGCCGAACGCCGCCTCGGGCCTTACTGGTCGATGACGCGGAGCCAGGTCTACCGCGAATTGCCGGTCCTGGCCGAGATGGGATACGTCCGCCTCGGCAAGCCAGGACCGCGGTCCAGCCAGCCCTATGCCATCACCGCCCCCGGCAAACGTGCTTTCAGCCGGTGGCTCGCCGAATCTCCCGGCCGTGACGCGATCCGTAACCCGGTCGCGTTGCGCGTCGCATTCGGTCAGCAGCACGCGGGCGGCCAGCTGAAGACGCTCTACACCGGTGCCAACGAGTATCACTCCGAGGCCCTGGCGATGGCGCGCGAGCAGGCCAAGGAGGCCAAAAAGGCCGGCGATCAGTACGGTGCCGCGGCGCTCGAGTTCGCGGTCGCGTACCACAAGGCGGCTCTGACCTGGCTCAAGGCCGCACCTGCGGAGTGATGACGGAATTACGCAGCATGGGCCGCCCGGCCGCAACAGCGGCCGGGCGGCGTATTCTTAACAGTCGTGAGTGCAGCCGACTTTCCTGACCAGCTCAAGGCGCTCGACGCCACCCTCCGCAATATCGAGAACGTGCTCGACCTCGACAGGCTGCGGCGGGAGCGTGCTGAGCTCGAGGAGCAGGCCTCCGCCCCCGACCTGTGGGACGACCAGGCCCGTGCCCAGGAGGTCAACTCCAAGCTTTCGTACGCCGCCAGCGAGATCTCGAAGATGGAATCGCTGCGCAGTCGTCTCGACGACGCCGCCCTGCTGCTCGAGATGGCCCAGGCCGAGGGCGACGAGGGTTCCGTCAACGAGGTCGGCACCGAGATCCTGAGCCTGCAGAAGGCCATCGACGCGCAGGAGGTCCGCACCCTGCTGTCCGGGGAGTACGACTCCCGCGAGGCAGTGGTCGCCATCCGCGCCGGTGCCGGCGGTGTCGACGCAGCCGACTTCGCCGAGATGCTCCTGCGGATGTATCTGCGGTGGGCTGAGCGCCACGGTTACCCCACCGAGGTCTACGACACCTCCTACGCCGAGGAGGCGGGCCTCAAGTCCGCCACCTTCGCGGTCAAGGTGCCCTACGCGTTCGGCACGCTCAGCGTCGAATCCGGCACCCACCGCCTGGTCCGGATCAGCCCGTTCGACAATCAGGGCCGCCGCCAGACGAGCTTCGCCGGTGTCGAGGTGATGCCTGTTGTGGCACAGACCGACCACATCGACATTCCGGAGAACGAAATCCGGACCGACGTCTACCGTTC
The DNA here is from genome assembly GCF_018332715.1 of Winogradskya consettensis. GTDB lineage: Bacteria > Actinomycetota > Actinomycetes > Mycobacteriales > Micromonosporaceae > Actinoplanes > Actinoplanes consettensis. The sequence continues at coordinate 91,444 of NZ_BOQP01000011.1, forward strand.
GTCGGGGCCTGGTGGACAGAGCGTTAACACCACGGACTCCGCCGTGCGTCTCACGCACATTCCGACGGGCATCGTCGTGACGTGTCAGAACGAGAAGTCGCAGCTTCAGAACAAGGCTTCGGCGATGCGGGTCCTGCAGGCCCGGCTGCTCGAGCGCAAGCGCCAGGAGGAGGAGGCCAAGATGGCCGGCCTCAAGCAGGACACCACCGGATCGTGGGGTGACCAGATGCGTTCGTACGTCCTGCACCCCTACCAGATGGTCAAGGATCTGCGCACTGAGCAGGAGACCGGCAACCCGCCGTCGGTTTTTGACGGCCACATCGACGAATTCATCGAGGCGGGCATCCGGTGGCGTAAGCAGACCCAGATCGCCGGCTGAGCGCGTCAGTGCCCGGTCGTCCGATAGGGGCGACACGCCGTCTAAACGAAGAGTCAGACGGCGCTCACGCCGCGTGCGGATCTTGCCGGTAGATGTGCAAAAGATGGTGACCGCTGGGCTTGGAGTTTTCGTTACACCGCGTAGACTCTCGACCCGTGATTCAGCTCGAGAACGTGACGAAGACGTATCCAAAGGCGTCGCGGCCGTCGTTGGACGACGTCAGCGTCGGTATCGACAAGGGTGAGTTCGTCTTCTTCATCGGTCCCTCCGGGTCCGGGAAGTCGACGATCATCAAGCTGCTGCTGCACGAGGTGGCTCCCACCAGGGGCAAGGTCGTGGTGAACGCCAAGGACGTCACCACGCTGCGGTCGTGGAAGGTCCCGCACTTCCGTCGCTCGATCGGCTGCGTGTTCCAGGACTTCCGGCTCCTGCCGAACCGCACCGCGTACGAGAATGTCGCTTTCGCCCTGGAAGTGATCGGTAAGACCAAGGCTGTCGCCCGGCGGGTCGTTCCCGAGGTGCTCGAGCTCGTCGGTCTCGGCGGCAAGGAGCACCGCTACCCGCACGAGCTCTCCGGCGGTGAGCAGCAGCGTGTCGCCGTGGCCCGGGCCTTCGTGAACCGGCCGCTGATCCTGTTGGCGGACGAGCCCACGGGCAACCTGGACCCCGACACGTCCATCGAGATCATGCGGCTGCTGGACCGGATCAACCGGACCGGCACGACGGTCGTGATGGTCACCCACGACTCCAACATCGTCAACCAGATGCGCCGGCGGGTCATCGAGATCGAGAGTGGTCGCATCGTCCGCGACCAGGCCCGCGGCGTCTACGGCTGAGTCCGGGCCCCGCGCCCTACCCTGCACACCTGATCGAAGAACGCGGAGTCCCGGAAGGAACCCCCGATGCAGCGCGCCAAATACATCCTCAACGAGGTGCTGGTCGGCCTCTGGCGAAACGTCACCATGACGGTTGCCATGATCATCACTCTCTCGGTGTCGCTCACGATGCTCGGCGCCAGCGTGCTGATGTACATGCAGGTCGACCAGATGAAGAGCTTCTACTACGGCGAGATCGAGGTCTCGATCTTCCTCCGTGACGACGTCACCGAGGCGCAGCGCGCGGCGATCGACCAGTCGATCGACAGCAACCCGCTCGTGCAGTCGAAGACCTACGAGAGCCGTGAAGACGCCCTGGCCAAGTTCAAGGTCCTCTGGCGCGACTCGCCCGACTTCGTGAAGTCGGTCGGCCCGGACAGCCTCCCCGAGTCGTTCCGGGTGAAGCTCAAGGACCCCGAGCAGTACTCCACGTTCGCCGACCAGATCAAGGGTCAGCAGGGCATCCAGGACATCGTCGACCAGCGTGAGCTGCTGGAGAAGGTCTTCAAGATCTTCAACGCGATCCAGGTGATGGCGTTGATCGTGGCCGGCTTCATGGCGCTGGCGGCGTTGCTCCTGGTGGGTAACACCATCCAGGTCGCGGCGTACAGCAAGCGCCGGGAAGTCGCGGTCATGAAACTCGTCGGCGCGTCCAACTGGTTCATCCAGGCGCCGTTCGTGCTCGAGGCGGTGGTCGCCGGTCTGATCGGCGCGATCCTGGGCTTCGTGTTCATCTTCGTCGGCAAGGTCACGCTCCTCGACGGCCGATTGCAGGCCCTGACGAACGTGCTCACCCCGATCCCCGACGGCAACGTGTGGCTGATGCTGCCGCTGCTCGCGGGCGTCGGAGCCCTGGTCAGCGCGATCACAGCGTGGGTCACCCTGCGCTTCTACCTCAAGGTCTAAGGCTCCCAGGGCCGAATCACAGTCAAGATCGCCGCGCATTCCGTACGCAGGATGCGCGGCGATTACTGTTTGGGCGGTTTTGACTGATAGTTACGAAGAGTCGTAGTACGGTGACTTTTCGTGGGGTCCAAACAGCGACATAGCCGGCTGCGTGCCACGCTGGTTCTCTGTCTCAGCGTGCTCTGCCTCGCCGCACCGGCCGTGGCCGCACCCGGCGCCGCGTGGGCCGACCCGTCGGACGACGCGAAACGAGCGTCGAAGGCCGTGGACCGGGCGGAGGCCATCCTCGAGGACGCCACCGTGACCGCCCGCAACGCCGCCCGCCGCCTCGAGGCCGCCACAGCAGCGCTGCCCGCAGCCCAGGAGAAGGTGGCCACCTCCCGAGGGGTTGTGGTCGCCGCCTCCGTGCAGGCCGCTACAGCCCGGCGCAAGGCGGACGCTGCCCAGGCGGCGTTCGAGATCACCGCCGCGAGCTTCCAGGCCGCGCAGGATCAGGTCGACCAGGCCCGCGAACGCGTCGACGAGATCGCCTCGGCCACGTACATGGGTGGCAACTTCGCCGCCATCAACGTCCTCGTCGACGCCACCGGACCCCGGGACGCCATGGACCGGCTCGACCTCGTCGGTCAGGTCATGCAGAAACAGCAGGAAGGCGTCGACCAGTTCATGGCGGCGCGGCGCTCCGCGCGTATCGAACAGGACAAGGCCGGACTCGCCAAGCGCACCGCCGAGGACGCCGAGCGTGAGGCAACCGCGAAGCTGAACGCCGCACGGGCCGCCCAGAAGGCTGCGGAGCAGGCCCGGGCCGCAGTGATCCACCTGACCCAGAGCCGCAAGGACGCCCTGCACGTCGCACGCTCACAGCGCTCCGCGGTCCTCGCGAAATACGAACAGGCCAAGGCCGAGGAAGCCCGGATCCAGAACGCGCTCCGTGGCTGGGACGACCGCAACGGCGGCGGCGCGGCCTACTCCGGTGGCGCCCTGCTCATGCCCGTGCACGGCTGGAAGACCAGCGACTTCGGCTCCCGCTACGACCCGTACTACCACGTCTACCAGTTACACGCGGGCACGGACATAGCGGCGCCAGGCGGCACACCCATCCACGCGGCAGCGAGCGGAACAGTCATCCGGGCCGGCTGGAACGGCGGCTACGGCAACTACACGTGCCTCAGCCACGGCAAGGGCTTCTCCACCTGTTACGGCCACCAATCCAAAATCATGGTCTACCCCGGAGAGTACGTCCGCCGCGGCGAGGTCATCGGCAAGGTGGGCACCACAGGGGCGTCCACGGGGTACCACCTGCACTTCGAGACGCGCTTCTACGGCGTACCGAAGAATCCGCTCAAATATCTGCCGAGCTGTTTCTGTTAGCGCAACGGTAAGATTGCGGGGCCTGGCCGGACGGTCAGGCCCTTTTCTTGTATTGGGAGTGACACCATGCCGCGCGAACAGGGGCGCAAGGTCGTGGCCTCGAACCGTAAGGCGCGGCACGACTACTCGATCCTCGACACCTACGAGGCGGGTATGCAGCTGACCGGCACCGAGGTCAAGTCGCTGCGCGCTGGCCGCGCGTCGCTCGTCGACGCGTTCGGCCACGAGAACAACGGCGAGATCTTCCTGCACGGGATGCACATCCCCGAGTACACGCAGGGCACCTGGACCAACCACGAGCCACGCCGCGTCCGCAAACTCCTCCTGCACCGCGAGGAGATAGCCAAGATGATGGGCAAGCTCCGCGACGACGGCGTCACCCTCGTCCCGCTCCAGGTCTACTTCGACAATGGGTACGCCAAAGTCGAACTCGGCCTCGCCAAGGGCAAGAAGTCCTACGACAAGCGCCAGGACCTCGCCAGCCGAGACGCCCAGAAAGAGATCAACAAGGCCATGGGCCGCCGTAGCAAAGGCATGGACTGACAGGTAACCTCCCCGCGGCATCGATCAACCGCGCGAAGGGACCGCCGTTGCCCGGCAAGCACCAAGTCCGAGTTCTTCGCCTCCCCCGCTACTCCCTGACCACAGCCGCCGCACTCCTGCTGGTGCTGCTGGTCGGGTGGGTAGCGGTCCGGGCGGCAGGCCCCACCCACCACAGCGGCCCCCGCCTCGTGGTGCCCTCCACCTCGGTCGTCCCCGCAGCGTTGGTGGTGCCGTCGCCCTCACCTTCCGCTTCCCCCTCTCCCTCCGCTTCGCCCTCCAGGTCGTCCTCACCATCCGCTTCCTCCTCCCCGTCGACGTCTCCGTCGCCGTCACCTTCCCGATCCCGGTCTGCGGCGGTCTCGTCATCGCCCACGCCGGCCGTGACCACAACCACCACCCCGCCGCCAGCCGTTGTGCTGAGCGCCCGTTACCAGACCTCCGCGAGCTGGGACACAGGCTTCATCGCCTACCTCCAGGTCACCAACAACGGTGCCGCCTCCACCGACTGGAGTGTCAATGTGACATACGCCGCAACCGCCGGCGTCCACATCACCAACGCCTGGAACGCCCAGCTCACCGGCACCACCTTCACCGGCGGATCCCTCGCCCCCGGCGCCACAGCCACCTTCGGCTTCTCGGCAAACAAGCAGGTCAAGGACAAGATCACCCCCACCAGCTGCACCGCCCGAGGGACATCCTGCAAGATCGGCTGAATACCGGAATGAAGTCCTGGGCGGGACGCGTTAGTCTTGTGTGGCTGCCGCTGTTCGCGGTGGCCCTACAAGGGGGTGACTGGTTTCGACTTCGTACGTGGAGACAGGGGAAGCGAGCCGAGGAAGCCGACGTCGTCTCGAGAATCGGTCGTCGGAAAACAACAAGCGCCAATTCAAAGCGCACCGAGTTCGCCCTCGCCGCCTGAGCGAGTGCTAACTCTGTCGGACTGAGCACACCTCCGGCTCAGAACTCCGGCATCAGCTAGGAGGTTGGCCAACAGGTCCCGGTCGCGGGGACCTTGCGGCGAGATTAATCAGCGACTGGGCCCGTCACACCAACTTGCTCACGTGAGCGGTGGGGCCGAGTAGAGGCATAGTGAGCTGCGCTCGGAGAAGCCCTGACAAAACAACGAAGGACCCGGGTTCGATTCCCGGCACCTCCACTGCAAGATCACCGAAGGCGTCACCTCTCACAGGTGGCGCCTTCGGCCGTATCGGGCCGTGCCCGATCACGCACCACCGTCCCGCCCGGTGTGCCAACTGTCATGGTGTGCCGCCAGGCGGAATCGGTGGGGGATCGCCGAGGTTTCCGATGACATGACGACGATCGGACTCATCGGCAGTGGCAACATCGGCAGCACAGTGGCGCGGCTGGCGGTCGCCGCTGGCCACGACGTGGTGCTGAGCAACTCACGGGGTCCGCAGACCCTTGGGGACCTGGTGTCCGAGCTGGGGCCGAAGGCGCGCGCCGCTACCCCTGCGGAGGCGGCCGCGGCTGGCGACGTGGTGGTGGTGACCGTGCCGCTGCGGGCGTACCGGGACGTTCCGGTGGAACCCTTGGCGGGCAAGGTGGTCATCGACACCAACAACTACTACCCGGAGCGCGACGGTGTCTTCGACGAGTTGGAGGACGGCTCCAGCACTACCGGTGAGCTGCTGCAGAAGCACCTCCCGGAAAGCCGCGTGGTGAAGGGATTCAACAACATCTGGTTCGGGCATCTGGGGTCCCTGGCGCGGCCGGCAGATAGTGCGGACCGGTCGGCACTGCCGATTGCCGGTGACGACGCCGCCGCCAAGCAGGCGGTCAGCGAACTCCTCGACAGCCTCGGCTTCGACACCGTGGACGCCGGCCCGCTCGCCGAGAACTGGCGCGCCCAGCGGGACACCCCGGTCTACGTGACTCCCTACGGTGCCTACGGAGAGCTTCCCGGTACGCCGGCGAGCACGCAGGTCGTCCGCGAGGCGCTGGCTGCGGCGAAGCGCACCGCCGCCTGACGCCTTCCTCCAGCTCAGGGACCGTGCTTCGAGACACCTCCACGAGTCGTCCTAGCGGCCCCCTACTCGCAGAAAGCGCGAGTGGGGGGTCGTCTCGTTATGTCTGCTACCGGGGGCCGAGCCCTGGACGCCTCGCAGTGCGGGGGTCGGGTGAGTGGGACGGGTGCGCTTGGGGTGGGGCCGCGCGTCGGCGCTGGCGCGGAGGTCGGCGTTTTATCAGTGAAGCCTCGCCGCAGCCTTGGACCCCTTGATGGAGGCTGGCCATCCGGAATGTGCCCATCCTGTCGACCACCCGCTTGCAGAAGCGCGAGGGCGTGCGTCTTGGGCTCTGAGCCGGGTGGTGGCAGAGCCCGCACGTGATAAAAGTTCAGCGTGCAGCCATTGCTGAATCGGTTCGTCGGCTCCGGCGCGGGTACGAGCATCTCTTAGAAAGAAACACGCCGTGACGCTGCCCTTTGCTCGTGGGTGAGCGTGGCCGCTGTTAGCTGGTCAGTAGTTGTTGTGGGCCTGGAAGTAGGACCAGGCGCCGCAGGGGGTGCTGTAGCGGCCCTTGACGTAGCCCAGGCCCCACTTGATCTGGGTGGCCGGGCTTGTTTTCCAGTCGGAGCCGGCGGAGGCCATCTTGCTGCCCGGCAACGCCTGGGGGATGCCGTAGGCGCCCGACGGGTTGGCGGCCTTGTAGTTCCAGCCGCTTTCCTTGGTCCAGAGCTTTTCGAGGCAGGGGAACTGGTCCAGGCCGAAGCCGGCCGACAACGTCAGGGTGCAGCCGATGGCGCGGCTGCCGCTGTATTCGGAGCAGGAGGAGGGGATGGGGCCGTCGTAGGGGACGGGGCCGCCGTTTTCGATGGCTTTCTTGCGGGCTTCGTCGGCCTTCTTGGCGGCGATGACCTGGGTTTCGATTTTCTTGGCCTTGCTGGCGGCGGCTTTTGCCTCGGTGGCGGCTCTGGTGGCGGCCTGGCCTTCTGCCTGGCGCTGCCAGGAGCGGGCGGCGGCGTGTTCGTTCTGGCGTTGTTTGAGCAGCTGCATGTCGGCTGCGTAGGACTCGGCCATGTCCAGGTTGGTGATCGAGGCGGCTTGGCTCAGTTCTTCCTGGTCCTGGCGGTTCTGCCCGACGTAGACGCCGGTGATCGTGCCTGCTACCAGCAGGGCGACCGAGGCGGCTCGGATCCCGTAACGGCTCATCTGCCGAGTCACGAGGGTGCCTTTCGTCGGGGGAGTGGCGCAAGGACGTCCGGACACCTTAAACGGCGGGCGGCGGATTGTCTCTCAAGGGGTTGGGTGGACGAGGGCGGCGTTGTAGGCGGCGATCACCAGTTGGGCGCGGTCTCGGGCGTACGTTTTGGATAGAAGGTGTGTGATATGTGCTTTGACCGTCTTGACCGCGATGTTGAGTTGATCAGCGATTTCCTGGTTGGAGTGGCCTCGGCCGATCAGGGTCAGAACCTCGGTCTCGCGACTGGTCAGGCCGCGCACGGAGACAGGTTGCGGCAGGCGTGGCGCTGTTACGTAGTGGGCGATCAGGCGGGTGAGAATTGAGGGGGCGAAAAGGGATTCGCCCTGGTGGGTGCGGTGGATCGCGTCGATGAGGTCCTGGGGGCGGGTGTCTTTCAGCAGGAAGCCCGAGGCGCCGGCGAGCAGGGCCTGATAGACGTAGTCGTCGAGCTCGAACATGCTGAGGACGAGGACCCGGGTCGGCGCTAGTAACGGTTCGGCGCAGATGTCGCGGGTGGCGGCGAGGCCGTCCCGGTGGGGCATCCGGATGTCCATGAGAATGACGTCGGGGCGGATTGTGCGGGCAATTGTCACCGCGTCCAGGCCGTTGTCGGTTTCGGCCACCACTTCGAGGCCGGGTGCGTCGTTGATGATCATTGCCAGGCTGCGGCGCAGCAGTGGCTGATCATCGACCAGCATGACGCGTACGCCCGGAGCAGTCACCTGACCACCTCATCCGGTATACGCGCGACCACCCGGAAACCGTGTCCCGCGGGTCCCGTGGTGAAACTGCCACCGAGTCCGGTGATGCGTTCCCGTAGGGCGGCGAGTCCGTGACCCGCGCCCGGTGCCGGTTTCCAGGCATCGCCGGGGCCGTGGTCCTGAATGGTCACGAGAACCGCGCCCGCGTCCTGTGCGATCCGGATGTCGACGGATGTCGGCCCGGCGTGCCGCGCCGCGTTGTTCAATGCCTCCCGGACGGTTTTACAGACCGCTACCTGCACGCCGGGTGAGACCGTCCCGGCCGTTTCCATCTCCAATTGGGTACGCAGACCCGCGACCTCCGCACCGGCGACCATTTCCGGCAAGCGGGCCAGCGTCTCCAGAGGCAGCAACGGACCCAGGTCGTCCGGTGCGCGGAGCACGGCCAGCATTCGCCGTAACTCCGCGGTCGCCTGCCTGCCTGCGTCCTCGATGTCCGCGAGGGCCGCTCGCATCTCGGCGTCGTCGCCGGGGCCGCCGCGCGCGAGGTGCCGGGTCGCGGCCGCCCGTACGGTGATCAGCCCGAGCCCGTGCGACACGATGTCGTGCAGGTCGTGGGCGATGCGTAACCGTTCCGCGAGGGTGGCCTCCGTGGCGGCCCAAGCGGCCAGCCGGTCCTGGTAGTTCAGCCGGTTGCGGCGCACGTGCAGGACCGACCACGACGCCATGGCTGTGGTCAGGACGGCGACCGACGCGAGCATCAGCACTGCGAACGGGCCGCTGCCCCCGACCGCGCACGTGGAGCCTGCCAGCACCATCGTGGCCAGGCCCGCGAGTGGCATGAACTCGAGTGGTGAAACGGGTCGCGGAGTCGCGCTCATCACCAGGAGCGTAGACGTAAGACCAGGGTCTTACGGGCCGTGGTCCGATGTGCGGCAAGGCCTGATCCGGTTGCATTGCGGTGTGATCGAGATCGAGAACGTCAGTAAGCGGCGGGGCCGGGTGACCGTCCTCGATGGCGTCAGCTTCGTGGCGCGGCCCGGGCGGGTGACGGGATTCATCGGCCCCAACGGCGCAGGCAAGTCCTCTACCTTGCGTATCCTGCTCGGCCTGGATCACGCGCAGGAGGGTCGCGCGCTCGTCGATGGCAGCCCGTTCACCGCGCTGCGCAGACCGCTGACATGTGTCGGTGCGGTGCTCGACGGGAGCGGCGCGCACCGGTCACGCACCGGGCGCGCCCATCTGCGGTGGGTTGCCGCGAGCAACGGGTTGTCGCGGCGGCGGGTCGAAGAGGTGATCGAGCTGGCCGGTCTGGAGTCCGCGGCGGGTAAACATGTACGGGGGTATTCGCTGGGCATGGGTCGTCGGCTCGGGCTCGCCGCGGCGCTGCTCGGGGATCCCGGTGTGCTGGTGCTCGACGAGCCGTTCAACGGGCTGGACGCGGGTGGTGTCCGCTGGGTGCGCGACCTGGTTCGGACGCGGGCGCGCGCAGGCGGGACGGTGTTGTTGTCGAGCCACTTGATGAGTGAGCTGGCCGAGATCGTGGACGACGTCGTGGTGATCAGTGGTGGGCGGATCGCCGCTCGCGGGACGCTGGACGACGTCACCGGCGGGCACGGCTCGCTTGAGGACGCGTACTTCGCGTTGACGTCGTCATGAGGCTCGTGTGGGTGGAGCTGTGCAAGCTTCTGCGGCTCCCGTCGGCGCGGGCCGGGGTGGCGCTCGGGCTTCTCTGCGCTCCGGCGATCGCGGCGGTGAGTGCGCCGAGCGAGCGCAGTGCTGCCGTCGACGTGGCGTTCCTCGAGCTCATGTTCGGGGTCATCGGTGCGATCCTGCTCGGCGTGGTGGCGGTGAGCAGCGAGTATCGCGACGACGGCGAGGAGGCGGCGTCGACCCGGCAGATCGTGGCGAGCTTGACCGCCGTGCCGTCCCGGATGCGGTTCCTGGCGGCGAAGGCCGTGGCGTTGGCGCTGACCGTGGGCACGACGGCTCTGCTCGCGACCGCGATCATGTTGACGCTGCTGGCCGGCACGGGAGAGAACCTCGGGCCCGGGGTGGTCGGGCGGGGCGTCGGGTTGATCGTCTACTGGGTGCTGACGGCGCTGATCGCTTACGGGATGACGTTGCTGACTCGAAACGGCATCGTGCCGCTGGTGGTGCTGCTGCTCAACTCATCGGTCGTCTCTTTCACCTATCTGCTCTCGCGTGTGGTGCCCGCCGCCAACTACTTCCCCGACCTGGCCGGACCGCACATGTTCCTGCGCGACTCACCGTCGGGAGTGGAGATCGGCCCGGTGACCGGCGGTCTGGTCATGCTCGGTTGGACCATTGCATTCCTCGCGGTGGGTGCGTACCGATTCCAGCGGAGCGACGCGTGACGCTGCGTGCCGAGATCCTCAAGATGGGTACGCTGCCCGCGGCTTGGCTGAGCCTCCTGAGCCTCGCCGCGCTGATCGCCGTGGCCAGGGGCGACGTGCAGTACTCGCAGGCCGGGTTCTTGGTGCTGGCAGTTGTCACGGTCGCGTCGGAGTATGCGGGTGGTCAGATGCGGACCAGCCTTGTCGCTGTGCCGCGCCGAGGGAAGGTCCTGGCCGCAAAGGTGACGGTGCTGGGTGTGATGGGCGGTGTCGCCGGTGTCGTGGCCGGGCACGCCTGGTATCTAACCCTCGTCACGCTGCTGGCGGCAGCGGTGGCGTTGCTGATGCGTGGTGGCGTTCCTGCCCTGACGGTTCTGCTCGGATGGTTCTTCGTGGCGGCGCCATTGCTGCGCGGGGGTGCTCGGTGGGTGACCTATGTGCCGGATGCCGGTCGGGCTGCTGAGGGCGTACGAGGAATAGTCGTGACAGGGCTCTGGACCTTGATCCTGCTCGCCGCTGCGACCGTCACATTTTTCCGTCGCGATGCATAAGGCGGGCCGGTGGGTGGGCTGGTCGGTGCCATCGGACTGGGCGGTGCCGTCAGGGTGGGCGGTGCCATCAGGGTGGGCGGTGCCATCGGGGTGGTGCCGGTTGCGGCCGGGGTGATGGCGGATGCGGTTCGCGGCTCGGCCCTGGTGGGCGGCGTGGGGCCATAACGGCGTTGCGGCGTTTTCCATAGCATCGGCGCGAAAGGGGTGGGCGGCTGCGTACAAATAGGATTGACCGGGCGTACAAAGGCGCACAATGGCGCGGTCATTTTAGGCGTTGACTGCTCTTCCGTTACCTGAGTGAGAAAGGAACGTCATCCAATGTGTTTACGATCCGGCGGATACCAGTCCTCGGAGGAAAAATCTCTATGCGTCGATATATGCGCAAAGCGGGTGCCGCTGCGGTAGCCACCGCGCTGGGCCTCAGCTTCACCGGTTCCCCCGCGCGCGCTGCGGAAGCCGGGACCACGCCGTTCATCAGTGAGATCCACTACGACAACGCGGGCACCGACAGTGGCGAGTCGATCGAGGTCGAGGCGCCCGTGGGCTTCGATCTGACCGGCTGGCAGATCGTGCTGTACAACGGCAACGGTGGAGCGGCCTACGACACCAAGGCGCTGAGCGGGGTCGTTCCCGCCGCGGGTGTGAAGGTCCAGACCTACGGCGTGGACGGGATTCAGAACGGCGCGCCCGACGGTGTGGCCCTGGTCGCCGCCGACGGGACGGTCGCGGAATTCCTCACCTACGAGGGCACGTTCACCGCGGTCGGGGGGCCGGCTGCGGGCAAGACCGGCGTCGACATCGGGGTGAGCGAGACCAGTGCCCCGGTCGGCCAGTCGCTGCAGAAGATCAACGGCGTGTGGCAGGGCCCGCTGACCAGCACGTTCGGTGCGCTCAACACGGCGGGGACACCCGGCGATCCCGATCCCGAGGAGCCGGCCGACTGCACCGTGACGCCGGATCACACGATCGCTGAGGTGCAGGGCACCGGTGCGGACACCCCGCTCGCCGGGACCCGCGTCACCGTCGAGGGCGTCGTGACCGCTGACCACCGCACCGGTGGCTACAACGGCTTCTACATCCAGACCGCGGGCTCCGGTGGGAACCGGCCGGTTGCCGCGGGCACCGCCTCCGACGGTCTCTTCGTGTACGCGGTCGCGGCGAACCTGCCGGCCGTGGCGATCGGTGACGTCGTCCGGGTCAGCGGTACGCCGAGTGAGTACAACGCCTTCACGGAGCTGACCCTCGCCGCGAAGACCGACACCCAGGTCTGCTCGCACGACGCGACGCTGCCGACGCCCGTCGCGCTGAAGCTCCCGCTCGACGACGCGGCGCGCGAGTCCGCCGAGTCGATGCTGGTGGCGCCGTCCGGGGCGTACGCCGTCTCCGATGTCTACAACACCAACCGTTACGGCGAGATCGTGCTCGCCGGTGGCGACAAGCCGGCGAAGGTTCCGACCGACGTGGCGCGGCCCGGCACCGACGCCGCGGCGAAGGTGAAGGCCGACAACAAGCTCGACCGGATCCTGCTCGACGACGGCAAGACCACGAACCTCTCGACCGCCGGTCTCGCCCCGCCGTACCTGGCGAAGGACGACCCGCTGCGCGTCGGTGACACGGTCGCCGCGTTCGGTCCGGTCGTTCTGTCGTACGGGTTCGCCGAGTGGCGTCTGCAGCCGGCCACCCCGGTCGACGCGACCACCCCGGCGGCCCAGCGGACGACGTTCGCGGACACCAACGCTCGCACGGCCAACCCGGTCGACGTCGGCGGTGACATCCGCCTCGCGAGCTTCAACGTCCTGAACTACTTCGTCCACTTCGGTGGCGAGGCCCGGGGCGCGACCGACGCGGCCGCGCTCGCGAAGCAGCAGGCGAAGATCGTCTCGGCGATCTCCGCGCTGGATGCCGACGTCGTCGCGCTGATGGAGATCGAGAATTCCGTCCGGTTCGAGGCGAACGACCCGCAGCTGGCGCTCAAGACCCTGGTCGGTGCGCTGAACGCGAAGGACGGCGCGGGCACCTGGGACTACGTGCGCTCACCGGCCGAGCTGCCGGGCGCCGCGCAGCAGGACTACATCACCACCGCGATCATCTTCAAGCCGGCGAAGGTCACCCCGAAGGGTGCCTCGCGTTCGGTCAACGACGAGACCGTGTGGGCGAACGCGCGCGAGCCGATCGCGCAGACGTTCACCTCCGGGACGATCGACTTCACGGTCGTCGCCAACCACCTCAAGTCGAAGAGCGCCTCGGTCGCCCCGACCGGCGACAACGTCGACACCGGTGACGGGCAGGGCCCGTACAACGGCGACCGCAAGCGTCAGGCCGCCGCGCTCGCGACGTTCGTGGACGGCGTGAAGGCCGACAGCAAGACCGACAAGGTGCTGCTGCTGGGTGATTTCAACGCCTACACGCAGGAGGACCCGGTACAGGTCCTGTACGACAAGGGCTACACCGATCTGCACAGTACGTTCGCGCCGGGCAAGAACTCGTACGTCTTCGGCGGCGAGTCCGGCTCGCTCGACCACGCGTTCGCCACGCCGTCGCTCGCCGACCGGGTCACCGGCGTCGACATCTGGAACATCAACTCCGTCGAGTCGTTCGCGTACGAGTACGACGGCTACGCACCGTTCTACGAGGACGGCCCGTACCGCGCCAGCGACCACGACCCGGTCGTCATCGGCCTGAACACCAAGGCGGCCGGCCCGGTCGACCTGCAGCTGCTGAGCATCAACGACTTCCACGGCCGGCTCGAGTCGCCGACCGCCGGGGTCGGCGGTGCCGCCCAGCTCGTGGGTGCGGTCAACCAGCTGCGTGCGCAGAACCCGAACACCGCGTGGGTCTCGGCCGGCGACAACATCGGCGCGTCCACGTTCATCTCGGCGATCGACGGTGACAACCCGACGATCGACGCGCTCAACTCCGGTGGCCTGGCCGTCTCCGCCGTCGGTAACCACGAGTTCGACAAGGGCCTCGCCGACCTGACCGGCCGGGTCTCGGACCGCGCGGACTTCCCGTACCTCGCGGCCAACGTCTACAAGGACGGCCAGCGCGTTCTGCCCGGCTACTCGGTGCAGACGCTCGGCGGCGTACGGGTGGGCTACATCGGCGTCGTCACCGAGCAGACCGGTTCGCTGGTCAGCCCGGACGGCATCAAGGGCGTGGAGTTCCGCGACCCGGTGGCCGAGGCGAACAAGCTCGCGACGGAGCTCTCCGACGGCAACGAGGCGAACGGCGAGGCCGACGTGCTCGTGCTGCTCGCCCACGAGGGCGCGGCGACCGAGAACATCAGCACCGCGGAAGCCCTGCAGGCCGACCCAGTCTTCGGGGACTTCACCCGGGTCAGCGCCGACATCGACGCGATTCTGAGCGGGCACACGCACCAGCCGTACGCGTTCGAGGTCCCGGTCCCCGGTACCGACCGTAAGCGCCCGGTCATCCAGGCCGAGGACTACGGCGTCCGGCTCGGCAAGGCGGTCCTCACGTACGACCCGGCCACCAAGTCGGTGACCGCGTCCACCGCCGAGCTGCTCAACGTCACGGGCTACACGCCGGACCCGGCCGTCGCGGACATCGTGGCGAAGGCGAAGGCGACCGCGACCGAGCTCGGTAAGCAGCCGCTCGGCAAGATCACGGCCGACATCAACCGGGCGTACACCGCTGCCGGTGCCGAGGACCGTGGCGCCGAATCGGTGATGGGCAACTTCATCGCCGACGTCCAGCTCGACCAGACCAGCGCCGCGGGTCGCGGTGGTGCGCAGATCGCCCTCATGAACCCGGGCGGCCTGCGGGCGGACCTCAAGTACGGCACCGACGGCACCGTCACGTATTCCGACGCGTTCGCCGTGCAGCCGTTCGCCAACGACGTGGTGACCCAGACGCTCACCGGTGCCCAGATCAAGCAGGTACTGGAAGAGCAGTGGCAGCCGGACGGGGCCTCCCGGCCGGTGCTTCACCTGGGCTCGTCGAAGGGGCTCACCTACTCCTACGACGTCGCCAAGGCACGCGGTGAGCGCATCATCGCGTCGTCGCTGAAGCTCAACGGCGTGACGCTGAACCCGGCCGGCACCTACCGGGTCACGTCGAACTCGTTCCTCGCCGCGGGTGGCGACAACTTCCTCACCCTCGGCAAGGGCACCGATCGGATCACGACCGGCGACAACGACCTCACCATGCTGGTGAACTACTTCGCCGCGCACACCCCGATCACCGCCGACCCGGCACCGCGCTCCGCCGCCGGGGTTCTCGACATCACCGCCCCGACCGGCACGTACACGCTGAGCGCCGCGGCGCTCTGGGCCGGCCAGACGGTGAAGCTCACGCAGGTCAAGGTCGCCGACGACACCACCGCGGCGGCGAACATCAAGCGGGTCATCACGTGGGGCGACGGCAGCGCGCCGCAGACGCTTGCGGTGGGTGCCACGAGCGCGACCCACGCGTACACCAAGGCCGGCAGTTTTGCGGTCTCGGTCGCGCTGACCGACGAGGCCGGCAACACGGGCGTCGTCAAGGCCGCCACGGTCAAGGTGACGGCCCAGCCGGGTCAGTTCAAGCTGAGCACCACCTCGATCTGGGCCACCCAGTCGGTCTCCGTCGGGATCAAGGGCGTGACCGGCGCCAGCAAGATCGTGGTTGCCTGGGGCGACGGCGCGACGTCGACGTTCTCGCCGAACACCTCCGCGGTGGCGCACAAGTACGTCAAGGCCGGCACGTTCAAGGTGACGGCTACGCCGTACAACGCCGTCGGAGCCGGTAAGGCAGTCGCCGTCGGCTCGGTGAAGGTCACCAAGGACACCTACAAGCCGACCGTGAGCGTCAAGGCGCCCGCCAAGGCGAGCCACGTGTCGTCGTGGAAGAAGGTCACCGGCACGACGGCGGACAAGGGCCTGGGCGTCGCCAAGGTTCAGGTCAAGCTCGTCGAGCAGCGCTCGGGCAAGTGGTACTACTACACCGGTTCGAAGTGGGTGAAGACGACGTCGTACAGCAAGGCGCTCGCCAAGGCCAAGCTGATCAGCGTCACCCCGAACACCAAGGGTGCGTGGAGCACGGGCCTGAAGGGTGTCGCGAAGGGCACCCTGAAGATCTCCTACCGCGCTCAGGACAAGGCCGGTAACACCTCGGCCTACAAGGTCTACACGGTGAAAATCACCAAGTAGTCCCGTCATGAACGAAGGCCCTCACCGATGCGGTGGGGGCCTTCTTCGTGCGGTCAGAGCCAGCCGAGCTGAACGGCGCGGACGCCGGCCTGGAAACGGCTCTCGGCCTCCAGTCGGGTCATCAGGTCGGCGACGATGCGGGCCACGGTGCGCAGGGAAACTCCCAGGCTGCGGGCTATCTTCTCGTCCTTGACGCCGGAGGCCAGCATGCGCAGGACGGCCTGCTCCTCCACGGACATGTCGACGCTGAGCTGGCTCTTCGAGATCTCGTCGAAACTGGAAGAACTGTCCCAGAAATAATTGAAGATGCGCACCAGGGAACGTACGAAAAGGGTTCCTGAAATGAGAATCCCACCGGCCCGGCCATTTTCGGGATCCACCGGGATGATGGCCTGGCGGCCGTCGGAGATGATGAGCCGGACCGGCAGCAGCGAGGCGATACGGATCTCGTACTTGAGGTCAGCCAGCTGGCGCAGATTGTCGAGGACGTAGCTCGCCGAGATGAGCCGTTGCAGATAGATGCTGCGCATGCGCAGGCCCCGCTCGGCGAGCATCTGGCTGCGGGGCAGCGCGTCCTCGACCATGGCCTTCGACGGCAGCGGCCCGGGGTGCATGGAGAGGATCTCGCGCTGGGTGTGCTCGGTGAAGTCGTCCAGGATGACGGCCAGCCGGTGCGGATCGGTGATCACCTGGATGGTGGTGTCGCTGGGGTCCTGGACTGACAGTGGCATGAAGTCGTCGACCAGACGCCGCACCAGCGCGAAGTTGTCACTCAGCTGACTCTGCAGCTCGCCGTAGACGGTCTCGCTCTCGTGGGCCACCCGCAGCAGGGCCGCCTCGGGGCGGACGAGGACGAGCTCGCCGGTCTGCTGGCGCTCGGTGAGCAGGCTCAACTGTTTGAGGACGGTAACCGCGTCGGACTCCTCGCCCTCGGTGAGGTCCAAGGAGGAGAGAACCGCCGCGACACCCTCGTCCTCGCGCAGGCGCAGCGTGCGGTAGATGTCCAGGGTCTGCTGCGGGACGGATTCGGATGCCCTCTTTGCGTCCACTGATGCCCTTTCTAGCGGAGCGTCACCCCCCGGTGGGACCTGTCGTATCTTAACCGCTGATGGGGCTTGTGGTCTGACCCCGCATTCGGTAAAGGTCTAGGTAGGACCAGCCGTTCCGTCCATTGACTTTCCGGGGTTGCGTTTTACCGCACCCCGTGCGTGGCGATGATTGGTCCGTTTCCTCCTGGCTCGGGCACCCGGCCGGCTGCACATGTGTGACAGGGACGTGTCATGGCGTGTCCGTGCAAGGCCTAAACCCTTCCGGCATGCCATTGCGGGGACCAGTATTGGTTCCAGAAGCGAGACGCCGAAACGGAAAACGGGAACTCGCAGCATTCACGGGGGTAATTCAGATGTCGAAGGTAGCTCTGTCGCGCTCAAAAACGGTCGCCATCGTCTCCGCGCTGATCGCGGCACTGGTCTTCTCCGGTGCTCAGGCGCCGGTTAACCCGCAGGTCAAGCCGGTTGTCTCGGCCACGGGGGAGGGCGAGGTCTGGTGCTGCTGACGACATCACAAAGATCCGCGAACGGCATCGGAAAGGAGGAATGACATGGATCTCAGATATGAATCTTATGCAGTATCCGATAAGCGCTTCTATGAGCCTCTGGCCCGCTGCAACGACCATTCGACGCGGCTGCCGGCGGTAACCCGGGCCGTGCCGGACGGGTGGCGGCGCGAGCAGCAGGGCGTCTGGACGGTGATGCTGCCCAGTGACGGGGTACCGGTGCCCGACCAGGGCTGGAAGGTGCACCTGAGCGCCACCCCGGACGGGGCGGGTGAGCTGGTCGACGCCGTCTGGGCGATCTGTCAGCGCCTCTCGGTGCCGTGGAAGTTCCTCCGGAGCCGGTTCGTGGTGACGGTGACCAACAGCAAGTACGCGCCGCGGGCTTCGAGCGGCAAGGTCGTCACCGTCTATCCCCGCACCGCCGCGGAACTGCACGACGTTGTCGCGGCGCTCGACACCGAGCTCGGTGGCACGCCGGGCCCGTACGTCCTCTCGGATCTGCGGTTCCGGGAAGGCCCGGTCTATCTGCGGTACGGCGCCTTCGTACCGATGTGGTGCGAGCAACCGGACGGCTCGAAGGTCGCGGCGCTCCGCGATGCCGCCGGCACGCTCGTCCCCGACCGGCGGACCCCCGGGTTCACCCTGCCCGACGGTGTGACGCTGCCCGAGTTCTGGCCACCGCTGGACGAGACGCCGGCCGAGGCGCGGGTGGGTGACTACGTGGTCACCAAGGCCCTGCACTTCTCCAACGCCGGGGGTGTCTACCTGGCCGAGGGGCCGGACGGGCGCACCGTCGTCCTGAAGGAGGCCCGGCCGCACGCCGGGCTCGACGCCCGGGGCCGCGACGCGGTGCACCGGCTGCGCAACGAGCACCGGACCCTCGAACGGCTCGGGCATCTCGACTTCGTTCCCGAGGTGTACGGCTACTTCACCGCCTGGGAACACGAATACCTGGTCATCGAGTACATCGAGGGGCGTACGGTCGCCGCCTGGCTCGGAGCTGAACTGCCGCTGCTGCGGCACCGGCCCGGCCCGGAAGCCCTGCGCACCCATGCCGCCAGGGTGACCACCATCTTCGACGAGGTCGAGCGATGTCTGCTGGAACTGCACGCCACCGGTGTCGCCTACGGTGACCTGCACAGTCAGAACATCGTCCTGCGACCGGACGGCAGGGTGGTGCTGCTCGACTTCGAGCTCGCCGCCGACATCGACGGACCCCATCACGGCGCGCTCGGTGCGCCGGGATTCAGCCATCCATCTCTCACCAGTGCCCGCGACGCCGACCTGTTCGCGCTGGCCTGCTGCCGGCTCACCTCGTACGGTCACATGACCGCGCTGATGGCCCAGCAGCCTGCGATCGCCGGCTCGCTGCTGACACTGGCGGCCCGGACGTACGGGTTGAGCGCGGGCACCGTCCAGCAGATGACGGACGGGTTGCGCCGCGCCCCGGCACTACAGGACACCGCTGCAGTCGGCGGCCCGCCGGATCCACCGGCGGCGGCCGACCTGATCGAGGGCATCCGCGCCGCGGCCACCCTCGGCCGGCCGGACCGGCTGTATCCGGGTGACATCGGACTGGACCGGCCCGGTGGTGCGGTAGGACTGGCCTACGGGGCGTCGGGTGTGCTGCTCGCGCTGCAGGCGGCCCAGGTACGCGTACCCGACAATCATCTCGACTGGCTGGCGGAAGCCTGCCGCAGAGCCGGACCCGACACACCGTCCGGGCTCTACGACGGCCTCGCCGGCGGCGCCCTGGTGCTGCACCGGCTCGGGGCGACCTACGAGGCCGGGGCGCTCATCGACCGGATCCTGGACCGCCCGCCACCGCGATCCGCCAGCCTCTACGACGGCCGCACCGGCCTCGCCCAGCTGCTGCTGGACGTCGGCCGGGAGAGCGACGGGCTACGCCTGGCGCAGACCGTCGCGGACCAGGCCGGCGATCCGGACGCACTGCGCCGACCGGGGCTGATGCGAGGCTGGTCGGGACCGGCGGTGCTGTTCGCCCGCTGCGCGCTGCTCACCGGTGATCCTCGGTGGACGGAGCTCGCGGAGCAGGCGCTGCTGACCGACCTGAGACATGGCCGGCGAGCCGAGGGCACGCTGCAGCTGCTGACGGACGGCAAGCTGCTTCCGTACCTCAATGAGGGTTCGGCAGGAGTGGCACTGGCCGCTCTCGCCCTCCCACCCGAGACCCGCGTGCCGGTGACGGAAATCGTCCTGGCCGCTGCCCGGGCCGGCGCCGTCGAGGCGATGGCGCAAGGCGGGCTCTTCAACGGACGTGCCGGAATCGTCTACCTGCTCGCCCACGTGGCGACGCGGTGGCCGGACTGGCACGAGGCTCTGGCGGACCAACGCCGGCTGCTGTCCCTGCACGCCGCCCCGGTCGGTAACGGCCGAGTGTTGCACGGAGACCAGCTGATCCGGCTCTCCACCGATCTGGCCACCGGCTCGGCCGGCGCCCTGTTGGCGCTGACCGTAGCTGACGAGCCCGACAGGGCCGCCCTTCCCGGTGCGCTCGCCCCCGTGGCGCACCACCCGGTCGAGCCGGTGGCCTGACCGGCCGGCACCACCCCATGACACCGAGAGGAGGTGAAACACATGACCAGCATCCTCAAGCTGCAGGAGACCCCGGACGACACCCGCCCGGAGGACGCCCCGTGGAGCTCGATCAGCCTCTTCAACTGCTCGTGAGCCCACCGGCCCACATCGCTTCGAGACACCGGAGGAGGTGACACAGATGACCAGCATCCTGAAGCTGCAGGAGACCCCGGACGACACCCGTCCCGAGGACGCCCCGTGGAGCTCGATCAGCCTCTTCAACTGCTCCTAGGCCGGCCGGCCCGAGCCGCGTCGAGATCCGCGAGGAGGTGAAACACATGACCAGCATTCTCAAGCTGCAGGAGACCAACGAGGACACCCGTCCCGAGGACGCTCCGTGGAGCTCGCTCTCCATCTTCAACTGCTCCTGATCACCCGTTCACCCAACGATTCGCTCTCTACCTGGAGGTACTGACATGACCGCGATCCTGAAGCTGCAGGAGACCCCCGAGGACACCCGTCCCGAGGACGCCCCGTGGAGCTCGCTCTCCGTCTTCAACTGCCACTGAGCAACCCCTTCACCCACCGTTCCACTTTCTACCTGGAGGTACTGACATGACCGCGATCCTGAAGCTGCAGGAGACCCCCGAGGACACCCGTCCCGAGGACGCCCCGTGGAGCTCGCTCTCCGTCTTCAACTGCCACTGATCCGACAGAGCCGTGACGGATTTATCCGGCAAGGGGGGTGAAAGATGAACGCCGTCCTGTCGCTGCAGGAGACCACGGAGGACACCCGTCCCGAGGACGCTCCGTGGAGCTCATTCAGCTTCTTCAACTGCTCCTGATCATCTGAACAGCCGGTGTGTTTATCCCCGGGGGTGCGGACTTTCGAGCCCGCACCCCCGGGGAAACGCGCGAAAAGACCAAGAAAACCCGGGAGAGGAAACATGTCTCAGACCCTCGTCGAAGCCCCACCCGCGCTGCGGTTGCGGGATGTCACCAAACGGTACGGACGCGCGGCGGACGCCACCGCTGTCCTCAGTGGTGTGTCGGCGGCCTTCCCGGCCGGCACCTTCACCGCCCTCATGGGACCGTCGGGCTCCGGCAAGACGACCATGCTGATGTGCGCGGCCGGTCTCACCCGGCCCACCACCGGCACCGTCGAAGTCGCCGGTCAGCGCATCGACAACCTCTCCGACAAGCAGCTGACCCGATTGCGCCGAGACCGCGTCGGGTTCGTCTTCCAGCACTTCAACCTCATCGACTCGCTGACCGCGGTGGAGAACGTCTACCTGCCCGCGCGTCTCGCCGGCCGGCCCGCGTTGCGGGGGCGTGCCGTCGAGCTGCTCAACCTCGTCGGCCTCGGCGAGCGACTCAAGCACCGCCCGGCCCAGCTTTCCGGCGGCCAGCGCCAGCGGGTCGCCATCGCCCGCGCGCTGCTCACCGAGCCCGTCGTGCTCTTCGCCGACGAGCCGACCGGTGCGCTCGACCAGGAGGCCGGTCGCGAGGTTCTGGACCTGCTGCGCCGCCTCGCCACCGAGCAGGGCACCACGATCGTCATGGTGACCCACGACGCCGCCGCGGCGGCCGCTGCCGACCGGGTCCTGCTGCTGTTCGACGGGGTCCTGAGCGCGGAACTGCACGGCGCCTCCGCCGAGGAGATCGCGCACCGGGTGGTGTCGCACCGATGAGCGCACGCCTCCGGCTCTTCGTCAGCGACGCCCGGCACAGTCCCGGGCGCGTCCTCGGCGTCGCGATCACCTGTCTCGTCACGGCAGTCGTGGTCGGGGTGGCCGCACTGCTCTTCACCACGCTCGCGGGCTGGGAGCAGCCCGAGCGGGCCGGCCTCGGCTCGGTCTCCGCGGTTGTCGTCGCCACCACACCGGACGATCAGGTGGCGGGAGCGCTGCCCGCGGATGCCCTCGCGCGGGTCAGGGCCGTCTCCGGCGCACAGCAGGCGGTCGAATACCGCGACCGTACGGTGTCGATCGTGCGCGGTGACGCGCTGCTGCCCGACGTCGACGGGCGTACCACCCGGGCCTGGAATTTCTCCGCCGCCGTGGCTGACGGCTATCAGCTCGACCGGGGTGCCGCCCCGGCCGGCAACGAACTGGTCGTGGACGGGGCGACCGCCGCCGAGGCCGGGATCGACGTCGGGGCGAGCGTGCCGACCGTGAGCGCGGCAGGCGTCGTCAGCCGCCGGGTCTCCGGCATCCTGCGCGCATCCGAAGGTACGGCAGCGGGCGGCCCGGTGCTGCTGCTCGCCGACCCGGAGCTCGCCACGATGGCCGGCAGCACGCTGCCCCACGCGATCCTCGTCCCCGGTGCCGCCGGGCAGGACGCGGCCGAGTTGCGGGCCGCACTCGGCGCCGGGCTCCCGGGCCTGCGGGTTCTCGCCCCCGAGGACTACAGGACCGGCGACACCGGCGTCACCGAGAACAAGATCGGTGGCGGCATCAACCTGCTGTCGTTGCTGCTGTTCGCGCTGATCACGTCGGCGGCGACGGTGCTCGGAACGACGATGTCGCTCTGGACCAGCCAGCGGACGCCGCAGCTGACCGTGCTGCGCGCGCTGGGCGTGTCCAGCGGGCGGCTGCGCCGGATGGTACTGGGCGACGCGGCGCTGATCGCGGTGCCCGTGGCCCTGCTCGGCGCGTTGCTGGGAGCACTCCCGGGGGCGAAACTGGCCCGCGCGGCACTCGTCGACGCGGACATCCTGCCCACCGACACCCCGGCGGTGTCGCTCGGCGGTGCCGCGGTGGGCGCGCTCGCCCTCGCGGTGCTGCTGACCGTGTCGCTGACCCTGGTGGCGAGCCTCAGCGGTGCCCGGCAGGCCGGCCGGCTCGACGCGGCAGCCGCGCTCAACAGCGGCTCCGGCGCGGTGAAGCTGCGGCGGCGGTTCTCGCGGCTGCTCATCGGCCTGATCCTGCTCGCTCTCGGCGCCGCACCGATGCTGGTCAACGGTGGCGGTGGTGCCCTCGTCATGGGCGCTGCGGCGACCGTGTCCGTCCTGATCCTGGTTCCCGCGCTGACGGTGCTGAGCCCGTGGCTGACTCCGCTGCTCACGCCGCTGGCCGGGCTCGTCGCCCGCCTCGACCGGGGCGTCGGGCACCTGATCGCGTCCAACCTGCGAATGTCCACGCTGCGGACGGCCGGTCTGGCCGGTCCGGCACTGCTCGCCGTCGGGCTCAGCACCGCGCTGCTCAGCGCGCCGCGGACGCTGGACGCCGGTGTGGTCGAGCAGACCACCCAGCGCGTACAGGCCGGTCATCTCGTCGTGCCCGCCGGGTCGGCCGGCCTGCCGCTCGCCCTTCCCGCCGGATACACCGGCACGGCGGCCCGGCTCCTGGACACCACGATTCAGCCGGCAGCCGAGACGTCGCAGGGCGGTCCGACCGGCATCGCCGCGGCCGGGGCGGACGGCGCAGCGCTGGCCGGGCTGCTGGATCTCGGGTCTGCTGCCGGTGGGCTCACCGCGCTGACCGGCGACACGTTCGCGGCCAGCAAGGACATCGCCAAGCAGCACAAGTGGGACATCGGTGAGCAGGTTCCGCTGCTGCTCGACGACGGCACCCGGCACGACCTCCGGCTCGTCACGACGTACGGAAACGATCTCGGGTTTGCCGGGGTTCTGCTGCCGATGGAGCTGGCGGTTGCCCACAGCCCCGACCCGATGCTCGCCATGATCCTGCTCGGTGGTGATCCGGCCGCCTGGCCGGCCACGCCCGGAGCGGCGGTCATCGATCGTGACACCTATCTGGACGCCCTGGATCCCCGGGAGAGCGCCGACAGCCTCGCCCCGCTGATCATCGCGCTCGTGCTCGCCGGCTACGCCGTGCTCTCGCTGGCCAACAGCGCCGGTCTCGCTCAGGCGGACAGAGGACCGGAGAACCGTACGTTGCGCCTGCTCGGCGGTCGCAAGGACCAACTCCTGCGCCTGGTGGCCGGTGAAGCGCTCGCCGCGGCGGCCATCGGCATCGTGCTGGGGCTGCTCGTCGGCATCGGCGGCCTGCTGCCCCTGGCCCGGGCCACGGGACGCGCACTGCCGGTACTCGACGTCATGGGCGTCGTGATCATCCCACTGATCTGCGGTCTTGCCGCGGTGATTCCCGCCGTCCTGGCCGCCCGCCCCCTCCGTCCCGTGACGGAGCGAGCCGAAGGAGGAACGCCGTGAACGACCGAACTGGAGGAACACCATGACCGACGCACGACTCGACCGCAGATTCTGGCTGCTGTTCGGCGGGGAGACCGCGTCCGCCATCGGCACCGCCGCCTCGGTGGTCGCCATGCCCGTCCTCGCCTTCCAACTCAGTGGCAACCTGTCCCACACCGGGATCGTGGGCTTCGCCATGGCCGCCGCGGCGGTCGCCACCCGGCTGCCGGGCGGCGTGCTCGTCGACCGGGTCGACCGGCGCAAGCTGATGGTGATCGCCAACCTCATCGCGGGTACGGCCGTCGCGCTGCTCGCCGTCGCGCTGGCAGCCGGTGCGGCCAGCCTGCTCGTCCTCGTCCTCGCCTCCGTGGTGGTCGGCGCGGTCGGCAGCTGCCTCGCGCCGGCCGAGAGCGCGGCGGTTCGCGGCGTCGTCCCCGAACCGCTGCTGCCCAAGGCGCTCGCGTTCATCCAGAGCCGGGCGGCGGTCGCGATGGTGGCGGGCCCGGTGCTCGGCGGCGCGCTGGTGGCCTTCGACGCCACCACGGTGTTCGTGATCGACGCGTTCACTTACCTGTTCGCGGCGGTGTGCATGGCGGCGCTCCGTCTCGCCCTGCCCGCCGACAGCGAACCGCAGCCGGTGCTGAAAGCCGCGGGTGAGGGACTGCGGTTCGTGTTGAAGTCCCCGTTCCTGCGCTATGTGGCCATCAACGCCACCCTGCTCAACCTCGTGTTCAACTCGCTGCTCGTCATCCTCGTCGCCGCCGCGCACAACAACGGCAAGGGCGGCCTGGCCGTCGGCGTGCAGATGGCCGCGATCGGGGTCGGCGCCCTTGCCGGCGCCATCGCCGCGGCACCGATCGCGAGCCGGTTCACGCCGGCCATCGGCGTCGCGGGTGGCACCGCCCTGGTCGCCGTCGGACTGCTGCTGCTCCTGGTCGTCCCCACCGGATGGCCCTCCGCCGTCGTGCTGGGGCTCGCCGCCGCGGCCGGCCCGGTGGTCAACGTGGTGGTCAGCACCGAACAGATCCGGCTCACCCCGGCCGGTCTGCAGGGGCGGGTGAACAGCTCGATCGGGCTGCTCGCCATGGCAGCGGGCCCGCTGGGGCCGATCATCGCCGGGTTCACCGTCGCCGCCTGGGGCGTCGCGCCGACGATGTTCGGTGCCGCTGCGATCGTCCTCATCCTCGCTCTCGTCGGTGCCGCCGTGATCCTCCGGGCGACCTCGCAGACGTCCCCGGCCGAACTGCCGGAACAGATCCCCGAGCTCGCCGTGGCGGTGTCCCGTGACTGACGACCCGTTCCGGTGGCTCGAGGACCCCGACCACCCCCGGACGCAGGAATGGCTGGCCGACCAGCAGAACGAGCTGTGGAAGGAGATGACCGGGACCGACCGGGACGGCTGGGCCGATGCTCTGGGGGAGACCCAGCGGCGCACCGCGGGCCTCCCGGTCCGGCCCCCGGTCGAACGCGGACCCCGGACCTTCCGGCAGGAACGTACGCAACACACCGACCACGTGATCACGGTTGAGCTCGCCGGCGTCCGCAAGGTGCTCGTCGACCCGACCCGGGCCGGCGCCCGCGGCAAGCTCGCGGGGTGGAACGTCGACCCCACGGGCATCCTGGTCGCCGTCCAGATCCACGAGGCCGGGCGGGAGGGCGGCGGGCTCTGGCTGTACGACTCGATCACCGGCGATCCCGTGCGGTTCCTGCCCGACGCGGCGCCGTACGCAGCGGTCACGTGGCTGGGGGACTGGCTGGCGTACACCGGCGGCACCCGCGCCGACCACCGCCTGCGGGCCCTGCGGGTTCCCGACGGCGACATCACTGAACTGCGGCTGCCGATCCCCGGCCCGGTGCGTGCCGGGCTGTCCGCCACCCCGGACGGTACGCGCCTGCTGCTGCAGGTCCGTGCCGCCGCGGGACGGCCGGCCGCGTACTGGCTGGCCCGGTGGCGCGACGGCGCCCAGCTCGACTGGATCGCCGTACCGGTGCCCCTGACCGGGATCGCCGACACCGGCATGGACAACGGGCGGCTCTACCTGGCGGGAACGGACGTCATCGGCATCGAGCTCGCCGCCCTGGAAGCCGGCCGCCCGGTACTGCCCGAGCAGGTGCTCGGCCCGCAGGACGGCAGCACGATCGGACTCGTACGGCTGCTGCGCGGCCCCGACGGCCGCACCGCCCTGCTGCTCCTGCGCAGGGAGAGCACCAGCCGGGTCGTCCAGCTCTGGGACCCCGGACCGCCGCCCCGGCTCACCGGCTCGTTCCGGTGGCCGGCCGCCGTACAGCTCGGTGACGTCGCCCCCAGTCCCGGCCGGCTCGGTGACGCCGCGTGGATGCTCGCCGAGGACCCCCGATACGGTGCGTGGCTGCACCGCATCACCGCCGGTGACCCGCTCACCATGCCCGGTGTCGAACACTCGACGCTGCGTGAATTCGTGTCGGTCAGCGCCGACGGCACCCAGGTGCCGATCACCGTCGCCGAACCCGACGCCGGTGCGATCAGGACCAGACCCACCCTCATGACCGTGTACGGCGGCTTCGGCATCAGCCTCGAACCCGGCTTCGACCTGATGCTCGCCACCTGGCTGGACGCCGGCGGACGGGTCGCCTGGGTGCACGCCCGGGGCGGCAGCGAACGCGGCGAACCGTGGGCCGCGGCCGGCCGGGGCGCGGGCAAGCACAACACCGTCGCCGACTTCCGTGCGGCCGCCCGGCACCTCGCCGACCAGGGTTACGTCCGGGCCGGTCAGCTCACCGCCATGGGAGTCAGCAACGGCGGCCTGGTGGTGGCGTCCGCGATGACCAGCGAACCGGAGCTGTTCTCCGCCGTCGTAGGCGTGGCACCGCTGGCCGACATGCTCCGCTACCACCTCGGCGGCCTGGGCGGCACCTGGCTGCGCGAATACGGCGACCCCGACGACCCGGCCGCGGCCGGCTGGCTCGTCACCTACTCACCGCTGCACCAGGTACGCCCGAACCGGCGATACCCGTCCGTCCTGCTCGCCACCGGCGCCAACGACGACCGGGTGCCGCCGTGGCACGCCTGGAAACTGTCGATGGCGTTGCAGCAGGCCAACACGGCCGACACCAAAGTGCTGCTCGACCACGACCTGACCAGTGGACACCGCGGGCGCGACGGACTACCGGGTCACCTGCTCGCCGTACACGTCCTCACCCTGCTGAGCCGCGCCACCGGCCTGCACGCACCCGCCCTGCCGGCATCCGTGGACGCTCTGTCATGGCCGTGACACGGTGCCACCCGCTCCGGGCGCCGCCGCCGGCGATACCCCGATGGCGTCGATCTCCACCCCCGGAGCCGCTCGTTCACCCGCAGCCCTTATCGCTGGCCGGACTGCAAGCTAATGTCCAAGCATGGCGCGAAGGCGAGGCTGTTGTGTTCAGTGAAGAGCAGCGCATCGGAGGTCGGTCAGTGGAGTCGATGACCGGTCAGCTCCTGGTCGCGACTCCCACACTGAAAGACCCCAACTTCGACCGTACGGTCGTGCTGCTCGTGGCCCACGAAACGGGCGGTGCCCTCGGCGTCGTGCTCAACCGGGCCACCGAGGTCCCGGTCTCCGACGTCCTCGGCGGCTGGGGCGAACTCGCCGGCGACCCCGCGGTCCTCTTCGAAGGCGGCCCCGTCCAGCCCGAATCCGCGATCTGCCTCGCCCGCACCCGCCCCGAGGTCAAAAAACGCATCTCCGGCTTCCACCAGGTCGCCGGCGCCCTCGGCACGGTCGACCTCTCCGCCGACCCCGACCGCATCCGCGACAGCATCGCCGGCATCCGGGTCTTCGCCGGCTACTCCGGCTGGTCCCCCGGCCAGCTCGAAGAAGAAGTCGCCTCCGGCTCCTGGTTCGTCTTCGACGCCCTCCCCGGCGACCCCTTCGTCCACCGCCCCGACGACCTCTGGGCCATGGTCCTCCGCCGCCAGGGCGACATCCTCGCCGCGGTCGCCCACTTCCCGCCCGACGTCTCCCTGAACTGAGCGGGGGCCGGTACTCCGGGTTTGGTTGGTGGGGGTGGTGGCTACCGGAGGGACCCCCTGCGGCGGGCCCTCCGGGGGTGTGTACTATTTCTTCCTGTGCCCGGGTGAACCGGAAACACAAGGCAAGGGGCTGTGGCGCAGCTGGTAGCGCACCACACTGGCAGTGTGGGGGTCAGGGGTTCGAGTCCCCTCAGCTCCACCCGAAATTGGGTGATCCCCGTCCGCGGATAGCGTGGACGGGGATTTTTTGTTATGTCGGCTTCCGGGGGCCGAGCCTCCCGGACCCCCACGGTGCGGTGGTTGCGCTTCGAGTGGCGGTGGGTGCGCCTGGGGGCGTGGGCGGTGTTTCAGGCGTTGTGGTGCGGCAGGTGGTTTTGTTCACGGGGCCGGGCGCCAGATGTTCGCGACTTTCAGCACGACCGAGATCTCACCTATTTCGATGTTCGCGAGTTTTGGGCCCCACCTCGACCAAGAACCCGCTCAGGGGTCGTCAGTCAGCCCCATCGTTCACGCACGGTGACGAGTTACTGAGACAGGGCACGCCTTGCCTGCGGCGGGCCTCGTGAATAAGACGCGTAGGATTTCCTCCGTTCCGCAGGAATTCCTGCTTGCGTCCGGCTAGTACGCGTAAAGCCGTCACTTCGCCCACGTCGCTCCCATTCCTGCCGGACTCGCCGCCGGTCGTGGACTTTGAGTTTCCTGCTTTCAAGTGCGCGCGTTGATTGTCGTGTCAAGGCCCGGGTTTGACGCAGAGTCCGGTGTTCGTGGGTCAGTAGTCGGCGGCGTACTTCACCAGCCAGCGGTGGGTGAACCGGGCCCAGTCGAACAGGTCACCGGCGGCACGCCTGCGGTCGCGCTCAAACTCGGCGACGGCCTGCGCCCGGTAGGAGTTCGCCTCACGGAACAGTGCTCGTGCGGCTTCGATCCATATCAGCTTGCCGTCCGGTGTCCGGGCTTCGGGAGAGTCGCGCCGTAGCCGGGTGGTGTGGCCGAGAGCTTTTCCAAAAGCCCGCCGAACCTTGTGCTCACGCCGGAACTCTTCGGTTGCCGCAGCGTAGTTCCGGCGTCGTGCCGGGTCACGCATCCACGCCAGTTCAACGGTCGTGAAAATCTCCAGCTGAACGTATTTCATTCCTTGATTCTTCTCAGGGACTCCCATGATCGGAAGGGCGGGTGTGCCATTGTCGGGTTGAGCGGGATCACACAAATGCGAATAGCAGATAGTGAGTATTCGGATAGCCGTAAGTGGTGGCGAATGGATCCCGGGAGGGTGATCCTCGTGCTCACCGACCATGAGCTTGTTGGCCATCTTGTTGTCATCGGCAGATCCGTGCATCCGCGCCCCAAGTAGCTTCATGATCGCCTCTGCGAGGCCCGGTTGGATTGGGGCTGGCGGCTGTTTGGGGGCGGGAGGGGTCCTGGGAAGCTGGGGGTATGACCCCCGAAGAGCATGCCGGGCAGGCTGAAGAGTTGTTGGCCGCCGCGACCAAGCAGCTGCGCATCTGGAGCGGGGCGGTGATTCCTTCCGATATTTCGCCCGAGCAGGTGGCCAGGGCGCATGCGCTTGCCGCGCTGGCTCAGGTGCATGCCACGTTGGCGCTGGTGCAGGGGGATTCGGGGATCGTGAGCGGGGCGGGGTCGGCGCCTGGGAGTTGAGGGGCGGTTTTTCGACGTGCTGGCGTCCAACGCCATGGCGCGGGCGTTGGCCGGCATGGTCGCCGGGTTCCGGGTTCCGGGCTTCGGTGGGTACGGCGATCGATGACCCCAGGTGCGTACAACTCGTCGGTGAAAGGTCCGTGAGGGTGGTCCGCAGGTGTTCCATCACCCGGAAGTGGGTGATCTGACCCTGCGCCGGGAGAAGCTCGAGATCGGCGGCAGCGACGGGCAGCTTCTGGTGCTCTATCACGCCGAGGCAGGGTCCGAGAGCGCTGTTTCGCTCGGGTCGCTCGCCGCTACCAGGTAGGTCGCTCGCCGCTACGCGGACGGGCGTTCGTCAGGAGCGGAAACAGGAGCGGAAAGCGGTACGCGGGACAGCGGGGCGGGGCGCTGGTCCGGAGAATCGGGGAATGGCTGAGTTCTCGGTTCAGGCGGATCCGGAAGATGCTGCGGGCTGGCTCGGCACCGCGCGCCGGGCCGAAGGGGCGGGATTTTCGGCGTTGCTGGTCGCGGATCATCCGGGGTCTTGTGCGTCGCCGTTCGTGGCGCTTGCCGCGGCGGCCGCCGTGACGTCGACGATCAGGCTCGGGTCGTACGTGGTGAATGCCGGGGTGCGGGAGCCGATTCTGCTCGCGGCTGATGTTGCCACCCTGGATGTGGTTTCGGGTGGGCGGGCCGTGCTCGGGTTGGGGGCCGGGCACACGCCCGCGGAGTGGGATGCGGTCGGGCAGGTGCGGCCGGATGTGCGGGGTCGGGTTGATCGGGCGATCGCGGTGGCTGAGGCGACCGTGCGGTTGCTTGCCGGGGAGAAGGTCACCGTGGCGACGCCTGAGCTGACCATGCTGGGTGCCGAGCTGAGCGAGCCGCGGCCGGTGCAGGAGCGGATTCCGCTGCTGGTCGGCACCGCGAATTCGCGGCTGCTGCGCTGGGCGAGCGGGCACGCCGACATCATCGGGCTGACCGGGCTGGGGCGGACCAGGGCCGACGGGCATCAGCACGAGGCGCGGTGGCGGCTCGATGACATCGATGCGCAGGTGGCCCTGGCCCGCGCGGACGGTGAGCCGGTGCTGGAAGCGCTGGTGCAACAGGTCGAGATCACCGACGATCCCGCAGCCGCGCTGGCGGAGACCGCCGACCGGCTCGGGATGGGTGTGCGCGACCTGCGGGAGGTGCCGTTTCTCCTCGTCGGCACCCCGGACGAGATCGTCGGGGCGGTGCGCCGGAATCGCGAGCGGTGGGGGATCACGCGCTATGCCGTACGCGGAAATGCCCTTGATCTGCTCGCGCCCCTGCTGCCGGAGCTGGCAACGGCCTGATTCATTCGTCGAAGAGGTGGCTCTCCGCCTTGGCCCGGTATTCGGTGTAGATCTGTTTGTAGCGGGTCGTCGCACCGGTCCTGTCGCCGCGTTCGAGCAGCTCCAGGATCTCCTGGTGGCCGTCGATCCAGACCTGCCAGATGTCGCTCTCCGGGGTCATCAGCAGGATCCGGTTGGTGCGGGCGACCACCAGGTCGACCATGGACTGCAGTTCGCGGTTGCCGCTGGCGAGGATGACGATGGTGCTGAAATCGGCGCCGGCGGCGGCTGCGCCCAGGACGTTGCCGGTGCGCAGGCCCTCGACGAATTCCTTCTGGCGCTGGTGCATCAGGTCGAGGTGGGTGTCGGTCAGGTTCTCGACGCCCCATTCGAAGCCGGCGCACGCGAGCACGCTCATGACGTCGATCAACTCGAGGGCGTTCTTCTGGGTCATCTTGGTGACGTGGCGCGTGCGGTTCGGCGCGATGTCGATCAGGCCCTCGACGGAGAGCTGGGCGATCGCCTCGCGGACCGGCGTGATGCTGACACCGAGGCGGGCAGCGAGCTCCGCGTCCTTGATGAGCGTGCCGGGCGGGAGCTCCCCGGTGACGATCTCGTTGCGGAGCTGACGCACCACGGCAGCCGTGCGGGTCGGCGGGACCGTGTAGGACATACCGGCAGCCTACCCACAGTCACCACGCGGTGGTTAGGCGTACCCATGGACGCCCGGAGCGGGCATGCTTGCAAGCGTGCCGGACACCGTGCCGTTGATCGATCTCGATGCACCGCCGCCGCCCGAGCCGCCGGTGGCGCGATTCCCGCGCCCGCGTCTGCGACCGGTGCTGGTGGGTGGGTTCCTGGCTGCCGCCCTGCTCAGCCTGACCGCGTCGGCGCCACAGCGAGGAGAGCTGCGCGAGGTGCTCGCCGCCGGCACCGACGCTGCCGCGGCCTACAAACTGTCGTCGGACGCGCTCTTCACCGCCACATTCGGCCGCAACCCCTCCGTCGAAGCGGGCATCCATCGGTACGCCCTGAGCGATGGGAGTCAGGGCGCCGGCACGGAACTCTGGGCCACCACGGTTCCCCAGCTCGTGCAGGTGCTGACCCTGGACGACACCGGCACTCTGCTGCTCGCGCGGTCCGCCTCGGACCCCCGGATAACCCTCCTGGACGCCGCCACCGGCACGATCCTCTGGCGCGTGACCGGTGCGAACACCTCGGTGGTCACGACGGCCGCCGGCAAGGTGCTGCTGCGGACCGAGCTCACCCAGACCACTGCGGAGCTCAGGCTCGCCGACGGCCGCACCGGCACGACCATCTGGCGGCGCTCCATCGACGCTCTCTCGGACCCGCACGACTTCAGAGCCGCCGGCCGGATCGTGGTGCTGGGTCTCGACGGGCACGTCACCACCCTGCGGTTCGCTGACGGGTCCGTGCTGGGAGAGGGAGATCTGGGCGTACGCCGTAAGCCCGACACGACCGACGTCATCGTCGACGCCGCCGGGGAGCGGGTGTACGTGACGGAGACGGGGGCGCTCACGGCGTACCGGCTGCCCGGTCTGGTCCTGGAATGGCAGGCGCGCAAGATCCCCTACGGAGCCGTCACCACCTGCGGCCCGATGCTCTGCGTTGCCGGCAACAACGAGGTCAGCGGCCTGGACCCGGCGGACGGCTCGGTGCGCTGGACGGCCCCGGGCTGGTCCGGCGTGTCCCCACTGGCGGATGGCACGGTCGTTCTGAACCGCCCTACGCCGGTGATCAACGCGGGGGTCGGCTCCGGAATAGACGATCACGAACGCCGAGTGGTGCGGCCACCCGAATACGCCGCGATCGACGCGCGGACCGGCAGGGTGTTGCGGCTGCTGGCTGAGGTCGACTGGACGGCGCAGGGGTTGCAGCTTCGCGCTGACCTGCGGATCGCGGGCAAAACGTGGGTGCAGTTGCTGGATTCGGACGGAGTGCCGCACACGGTGGGATCGCTGGATACCGCGCGGTCCTATGGGTGCCAGGTCGCGCTGCCCTATCTCGCCTGTCCCACTGTGACCGGGCCCACCACGGTTTGGCACTTGCCCCTCCCGTAAGGGGAGGTCGTACGGTCGATTCATGGGAGCTGAAGAGCCCACCTGGAGCGTGGGCGAGCTGGCCGCCGCGACGGGTTTGACCGTGCGTGCGCTGCACCATTACGACGAGATCGGGCTGGTGCGGCCTTCGCGGAGGAATGCTGCCGGGCATCGGCGATATACGGCCGGCGATGTTCGGCTGCTGCATCGGGTGGTCGCGCTGCGGGGTTTCGGCTTTCCGCTGGCGGAGATCGCCGGCCTGCTCACCGGCGACGGTGGGGGCGGCGACGGTGGGGGCGGCGACGGTGGGGGCGGCGACGGTGGGGGCGGCAACGGTGGGCTGGAGGCGCGGGAGTTGTTGTTGCGGCAGCTCGATCAGGTGGTTGATCGGATCACCCGGGCGAGTGAGTTGCGGGGGCGGCTCGAGGTGGTGCTGGCCCAGTTCGATGCTGCGGGCGATCCGTCCGCGGCGGTGTTGGTGCGGTTGATCGAAGGGATGACGGCGGTGGAGCACACGTATACGCCTGAGGAGCTGGAGCGGATGGCCGCGCACCGGCGGGAGTTGAGCGAGCGGTTGTCGCCTGAGGAGCTTGCGGCGATGTCCGCGCGCAGACAGACGGCCTGGGACGGCATGACCGAGGAGCAGCGAGCCGAGCTGGTGCTCAGCCGGCCGGCCCTCCCGCGTTAGGTGGCGCCGGCGCTCTCGCGGTGGTGGCGCTCTCGCGATGGTGGCGTTCGTGCGGTGGTGGCGTTCGTGCGGTGGTGGCGTTCGTGCGGTGGGTGCACCTTGCGGAGCAGAGTCGTCTGATGGGGACGGGCTCTGCTCCGCGAGAGGGGGCCGGGTGCGCTACTTCTCCTGGGTGTTGGTGACGGCCAGGGGCTGGTTGAAGTTGGCCGGGGCGTTCCACTTCTGGAGTTCGGAGCTGGTGCAGGGGGCGACCTTGACCTTGGCGGTGCCGTCGGAGTGGGTGTCCGGGTTGGCGACGGTGAGGTCGGTGGGGGTGAGGCAGTAGCCGTTGGCGTCGACGATGCGGTAGCTCGTGGCGTAGTTGCCGGTGTCGCCGTAGACCTTCCAGCCGAGGTTGGGGTCGGTGAGGACGCCGGTGAGGGTGCAGGCGGCCATGGTGACGTAGCCGGCTGTCGTGGTGGGGGTTTTGAGGCAGTAGCCGGCGGGGGTGCGGATGCGGCCGGTTACGGCGGTGGCGAGGTCGAGGGAGATGGCGGGGAGGACCCATTGCTGGTTGATCGGGACGTTGCCGTCGGGGGCCTGCTTGCAGTACCAGACGATCTCGTAGCCGACGTTCTTGTTGGTGTAGTCGAAGTTGGTGACGTCGAGGCAGCGGCTGAACTGCTTGTAGTTGACCAGCTGCTTGGTGGTCGCCGAGGCCATGCCGGCGCCGACGCCTGCCTGGGAGCGGAAGACGTTCTTGTTCGTGGTGCCGCTGCAGCTGCCCAGGACGATCGGGCCGGCGCTGCCGGCGGTCTTCGCGTTGAGGCAGAAGCTGTCGAGGCTGACGCCGTTGCCGGTGCCCCGGAAGTTCGAGTTGTCGTCGAGGCTCCATTGTTGCTTCGCTACCCGGCCGGCGCAGGGCTGGAAGGTGACGGCGCCGTCGGTGGCGTGCGGGACCGGGGCTTCCAGGCACATGCCGGTCGGTGCGGCGCTGGTTTCCGAGCCGATGAGCTTGATCGCGAGGTCCGTGGTGTAGGCGAAGCGCTGGTCGCTGCTGCCGCCGGTCTTGCAGAGCGCGACGGTGGCCGGGGCGCCTGCGGCGGGGGAGGCGGTGGGGCCGGCGTCCATGCACAGCGGGTTCGTGGTGGGGGCGGCGAGCTGGATGGCACCGCCGGTGATGTTCTCGTTGTTGACCTTGAAGGTGTAGGTCGCCTGGATGGTGCGGGTGTTGGTGCTGCCCTGGTCGAGCGAGCCGGTGGGGGAGCTCGAGCCCGTCGAGGTGAGGACGGCGGTCGAGGGCACGGTGGTCAGCGGGAGCAGTGCCGTGGGGCAGCTGAGGAGCGTGGGGGTCTCGTCCGTGGCGGCGTCAGGGACGCCGTAGTAGGCGATTTTGACGTTGTAGCGCAGGACGGCGACGCTGGAGGTGATGCCCGCGATCGGGTCCGCGGTGCCGGAGACCAGGCACGGCGGCAGGCTCAGGAGGCTGCCGACGAGCTTGGTGGTGCCGTCGGTGAGGGTGGTCAGCGAGGTGGAACCGCGCAGCTGGCCGACGGCGGCGTCGATGCCGGCCTGGGCCGCGTCGAGCGAAACCGTGCGGGCGTCGACGGAACGGGTGGTGTTGAGCTGGTTCAGCACCAGCGGGACGAGACCGGCCGTCAAGGTCATGGCGACGAGGGTGACCATCATGGCCATCGCCATCGAGCCCTCGTCGGAGTCGGTGCGCTGATCGAAGCGCCGGCGCAAGCCCTTACCGAAGCGTCGGGTGATGATCATGTGGTGGGTCTCCCCTCGCTGCATCCGTTCGTGGCCAGCGTCTGGTTCGAGGTGTTCAGGGCGGTGAACGTCGTGTCGATCTGGGCGTCGCCCGCGGCGACCTTGGTGGTCAGCTGGACCCGCAGGCGCTGGAAGACGCTGGTGAAGTCGCCGCCGACGATGGCGCCGCCAGGGCTGGCGCTGGCCGATGCGTACGGCTTCGCGCCGTAACCCTGCTTGGTGAACGGGGCGACGCCGGTGGTCAGGTCGATCTGGGACGCGATTGTCTGCCCGGTGGCGGAGGCCGCCGGTGGGGTGCCCAGCGTCCAGGTGACCATCTGCAGCACGCCCAGGCCGTCCGTGCCCGGCTTCAGGCGCAGCTGGTAGCACGTGGTGGGGACCGGGCCGGCGAACTCCACGTACTGCCGGTTGCCGACGGTGCCCGGGTCGCCGATCCATGAGGCGTAACGCAGCTCGCGATCGAAGCGCTGGAACGCGTTCGAGAGCTCCCGCTGGGCTTCGCTGAGCGCGTCAGCCGCCGACGTCGTCTTGAACACCTGCAGGATCGCGCCGGTGAACAACACCATCAGGACACTCATGATCCCGAGGGTCGTCATGATCTCGATCATGGAAACCCCGGCGTCACCGGGAGTATCGGCGTCATCGTGCGGAGCTGTCGGCGAGGCCGGAGCTGTCGGAGCAGCCGGGCCAGCCGACCGTAGTGAGCGGGTCATCACGCCACCGTCCAGACGAACATCAGGTTGCTCTGGGTAGTACCGGCGCTCTTGACCGTGAGCAGGACGGTGTAGGTGCCCTTGGTGGTCGGCTTGCCGCTGATCAGTCCGGAAGAGCTGATCGTCAGGCCGGCGGGCAGACCCGTCGCGGTCCACACGTATGAGGCGGGTGTCGCACCCGACGCCGCTGCCTGCAGCGAAACCGCGGCGAGGGCGGTGGTCGACTGGTTCGGTGAGGCCGGCGCCGGTGCGGTCACCCGCAGGTCGGTGGCGGCGGGGTTGGGGTTCACCACGACGGGGACGACCATCGAGGCGGATCCGCCGGCGGCGTCGGTGACCGTGACGGTTGTCAGGTACCGCGTGCCGTGGGTGATCGTGCCGGTGATGGCGCCGCTCGACGTGTTCAGGACGAGGCCGTCGGGCAGGTTTGTGGTCGCCCAGCTGTACGGGGTGAGCCCGCCCGAGGCGAGCGCCGTGAACGAGCCGATGTTGGTGCCGTTGTTGACCGTCTGCGTGCCCGGGTTGATCAACGCCACGGGGGTGAGGATCCGCCACGAGAACGTGGCGGTCACCGTCTTCGGGATCGTGCCCGAGTCCGTCGCGGTCAGGACGACGGCGGTCGTCTGCGTGATCGTCGACGTCGTCCCGGTGATCAGGCCGGTCGTCGCGTTGATGCTGAGGCCGGTCGGCAGGCCGGTGGCGGTCCACTTGAGCGGGGCGCTGCCCCCGGTCACGACCGGCTGGAAGCTCACCGCCGTGCTGGTCCGGGTGACCTGGGCGCCGGGGTTGGTGATCGCCGGGGCGGCCGCGACAGTCCAGGCGAACGTCGAGTCGTCGGTGCGGTTCTGCGCGTCGGTCACCGTGACGGTCACCGAGTACGAGCCGGCCGTGGTGGGCGTACCGCTGATCAGGGCAGCGCTCGTCATCGTCAGGCCCGGCGGGAGCCCGGTCGCCGTCCAGGTCAGCGGCAGCTTTCCGCCGCTGGACAGGACCTGCAGGCCGGCCAGTTCGCCGACGTACGACTTCTGCGCGGCCGGGTCGGTGACCGTGGGCGCCGCCGTCTTGGTGTCGAAGACCGGGTCGTTGCCGATGCTGACGAGCGTGGTGGCGACGTAGACGCAGGTGCCGCCGGTGCAGAACTTGTCCGGCCAGGTCACTGAGACCACGACCTTGAAGAAGGGCAGACCGACGGAGAGCAGCCCCGCGGACTTGCAGGAGCTGACGATCGGTAGCGCGATGGTCGCCTGGCTCTGGTTGCATTTACCGACGTACCACTGCTGCTGGAACGTCGTGCCGTTCGAGATGATCGGGACGGCCTCGGTGGGCAGCGGTGCGGTGATGCCGGCCGTCGAGATGCTCGGCAGCATCGGGTCCGCCGCGAGGTCCATGGTGTTCAGGTAGGCGAGCACCTTGGCGGGGGCTGCGGCCTTCTGCGCGGCGATCGCGGTGGCGCTGCGGCCGGTCGACAGCGACGACGGGTCGAGGGCGCGGACCCGTTCGAGCGCGTCGTTCGCTACCTGGACCGCGATCTGCGTGACCCGCTGCTGGTTGACGACGGCGAGCGATTTTGTCAGGAACGGCGCGGCGCCGGCCATGACCGTGCCGATGACGGCCATGGCGACCAGCACCTCGACGAGGGTGAACCCGTCTTCCCCCGACGGGGGTCTGCGGCGGAACGGCATCGGGCCCCACTCCTCGTGCGGTCGGCGGTCGTTACCACACCATCGATCGCTGCGTGCCGAATCTGAGGACTACTGCTCAACTTCGATCAAGAGGTGCCGGTCGACGCCGGCTTCGTCGAGGACGCGTTCGACGCCGGCGATGGAGAGGCGGTCGTAGACCTCGTCGCCGTGCACGATGCGGTACCAGCGGGTGCGGCGGCGTACGACCGCTTCGACCCGCCACTGCCCGTCGCGTGTCTGCATCGCGCCCTCGACGCCGTCCACGGCTCAGTCGGTGGTGACGGTGGGGGCGTCGGCGCCGACCGGCGGGGCCACGAATGCCTTGAGCTGCAGGTCGACGCTCTGCTGCGGTGCCGACTCGGTGCCGTCAGTCGAATCCTCGCTCTGGGTGGAACTCCAGGTCGCGGTCGTGATCAGGACCGCCCGCTTCTGGCCGCCGCCCTGGAGCTGGTCGAGGAAGCTGTTCAGCTCGGCCGCCGTACCCGTGACGGTGAGCTGGATCGGCAGTTCCTTGACGCCGCTGGTGGCGGTGGAGTCGGCGGGCGCGCCCACCGTGATGCCGCTGACGGAGACGCCGATGTCGACGCCGGCCGCCTGCAACTGACGCAGGAACGCCGGTACGCCCGAATCCGACGGCAGCGCGTCCTGGTAAGTGGACAGCGTCGCCTTGAGCTTCGCCAGGTTCGCCTTGTCCTTCTGCAGTGCGACGATCCGTTTGCGGAGCTGGCTCGCCTGCGACCGGGCCGTGTCGGTCTGCGAGCGCAGGTCGCCCGCCTCCGCGTACTGCGGGCTGATCAGCAGGAACCAGGCGACGACGGCCATCACCACGATGACGACCGCGCCGGCGATCATCCAGAGCCGGTCCGCGTGTCGGGCGCCCATTACTTACTCCCGCACTTCGTGCCGAAACGACCGCAGAGCGCCGCCGCGACGAAGTCAACACTGGCGTTGAAGGTCACCGTGCCGTCCTTGTCGGTGTTGACCGCGGTGACATACGGGTTGGCGAGCACCGACTGCTTCGTGAGCGCGTCGATGTAGGCGGCCACGGCCTCCTTGTCCGGTCCGCTGCCCGTGACCGTCAGGGTGCCGACGACGGCGGAGGTGCTCGTGCTCGGCAGTGCGTCGGTGGTGGTCCCGGAGCCGGCCGCGTTGAGGGCGCCGTTGACGCTGTCGAGGCTCAGACCCGAAGCCGCGGCGGTCTCGCTGAGGGTGGTGTAGAGCGCGGCCCAGTCGAGATCGTCCTTCATCACGGCCTTGAGCTGCTTGGAGAGGGTGTCCGTGGAGTTCTGCACGTCGACCACCTCCTTGTACGCGCGCTGGCTGCGCTGCAGGTCGGTCACCTCGGTGGTGGCCGTGGACAGTTCGTCGTCGGCGGCCCGGGTCTCCTGGTTGGCGACGAAGAACCAGCCGCCGAGCAGGCAGGCGACGATGATCACGGCGACGATCGCCCAGCCGCGGGTACGCCGGGCCCGGCGGGCGCTGATGATCTCCTCGGGCAGCAGACTCGCCGAGATGTGGAGCACTCGGGTCGCCCGTTGCGGGGACATCGCCGGGTCGACCGGCATCAGGGTCGTGGCCATCAGGCTGCCGCTCCCAGGGTCAGGCCGATCGACACCGCTGCCGACGGGACGAAACTGTCGAAGCCGCGGGTACGCGCTTTGCGAGTGTCGCGCAGGCGGGCGGCGCTGTCGGCGTACATGACAGCCACGCCGAGCTGTTGCTGCACGTGCTCGGCGAGGCCGGGCATCAGCGCGCCGCCGCCGCAGAGCGCCACCCGGGTGACCTGCTTCTGCCGCTCACCCGAGGCGAGGTAGGTGAAGGAGCTGCGCAGCTCGTTGACGAGCGGGCGGATCGCGTCCGCGGCGGCCGAGTCGGTGTCCGGCTGGCCGTCGCCGTGCAGCCCGAAGCGGCACTTCAGGGCCTCGGCCTCGGCCGGCGTGATGCCCAGCCGGGTGGCGATGCTCTCGGTGATCTCGACACCCCCGCGCGGCACCGTACGCACGATCAGCGGCTCGCCGTCGGCATGCACGACGACGCTGGTGACCTCGGCGCCGATGTCCACGATCGCCTCGACCTGGGCGTCCAGCCGGGAGGCGGCGCGCAGCAGGGCGAACGAGGCCAGGTCGACGTCGACGACGTGCAGCCCGGCCTTCTCGACGGCTTGGACGAGCTCGGTCACCGCGTCCTTGGGCATGGCGATCAGCAGCCCGCGCACGGTCGGGTTGGTGCCCGGTTCCTCGAGGGGCCGGAAGTCGAGCAGCGAGCGTTCCACGGCGAGCGGCAGCATGTCGCGTACCTGGAACGGCAGCGACCGATGCATCTCCTTGGGCGGCAGGTTGGAGACCGACATCTCGCGGACCACCAGCTGCGGGTTGGTCACGCCGAGCATGACCTGTTTGGTGTTGAACTTGCACGCCGCCCAGAGCTGCTTGAGCGCCGATGTCACCGCTACCGGGTCGGAGAGGATGCCGCCCTGTACGGTGCCGTGCGGCAGCGGGACCTGCCCGAAGTTGGTCAGGGTGTACTCGTCCTTCACGCGCTTCACCTCTACCGCGCGGATGGACGACGAGCCGATGTCCAGCCCGATCGGGTTGACGCCCGCCATCTGTTCTCCTCTTCTTCAGACCACGAGCAGGGACGAGTACCAGCCGGCGATCGGGGCCGCGGCGAAGACCGCCACGAACGCGCCGGTGAGCATGTAGGGGCCGAACGGGATGCGGCTCTTGCGCTTGACCACGCGCAGGGCCAGCAGCAGGGAGCCGGCGACCCCGCCGAGCAGGAACGCCGCGAACAGTCCGACCGCGACCCAGCTCCAGCCGAGCCAGCCGAGGTAGAGCCCGAGCAGCGGCGCGAGTTTGATGTCGCCTCCGCCCATGCCGAAGAAGCCGATGACCCGGAACAGCAGCCACATCACGCCCGCCGCGATCAGTGCCCGGGTCGCGGCGTCCCAGCCGTCACCGGCGATCATCGCGGGGACGAGCAGCAGCAGCGCGACGCTGTAGGACGGGAGCACGATCTGGTCGGGCAGGCGGTAGACGTCCAGGTCGATGGCGGCCAGGGCGATGGAGATCGCGGCGAGATACAGGTACGCCGGGAGCTCCCACGACCAGCCGAACTTGGCCGCCACGGCTACGAACAGCGCCGCGGTACCCGCCTCGACGAGGGGGTACCGGGCGCTGATGTGGGTCTTGCAGTCGGCACATCTTCCGCGCAGCATCAGCCAGCCGAAGACGGGGATGTTGTGCCGGTTGCGGACCTCGTTGCCGCAGTTCGGGCAGTGGGAGCCCGGCCGGACGAGGGACTCGCCGCGGGGCACCCGGTAGATCACCACGTTCAGGAACGAGCCGACCGCGAGACCGAGCAGGCCGGCGACGCCGAGCAGCAGAGGCTCTGGCATCTCCGGACCTCCTCGGTCTCGCGGTATCGGCGGCGAACGGCGCCGGCGGGGAGCCGGCGCCGCCCGATGACGGATCAGGAGCAGGCGGTCATGAATGAGGTCGAGGCGCTGGTGACGCCCTTGACGGAGCCGCCGACCGAGCTGTCGTAGACGTAGTACTTGTTGGTCGAGCCGCCGGTGTTCTTGGCGCAGATCATGTACGTGGTCGCGGTGGCGCTGGCCAGGTACAGGGTCAGGACCGTCTTGTCCGACAGCGTGATCTTCTGGTTTCCGATGACGATCGGGGAGGCGCTCTGGCTGACCAGCCCGGCACCCGGTGCCGGGTAGCTGTTGCCGTTGTCGGTGTAGTACTGCTCCACCGCGCTGATGGCGCCGCGGACGTCGGACTGGGCCGACTTGTCAGCGGCACCCTGGCGGTAGTTCAGGTAGACCGGGACGGCGATGGCGACCAGGACGCCGATGATGACCACGACCACGAGGAGCTCGATGAGGGTGAAGCCCTCGTCGTCCTTCTTGGCGCGCATCCGGGTGATGATGTCCTGCATTGGGGGTGCCTCCGTAGGGCGTCAGGGGTGAAGCGGGGATGGGGTTGTCCGGGCTCGGGTGCCCGACGTCGACCGGAGACCGGTCGCATACTGCTCCAGGGCTTTAGTTGCTCTGGATGTTCTGGTAGATGGTGAACATCGGTAGGTACAGACAGATCACCATTCCGCCGACCACGGTGCCCATGACGAGGACCATGATCGGTTCGATCGAGGCGGTCAGTGACTCGGCGGCGGAGTCGACTTCCCTGTCATAGAAATCGGCAACCTTGTCGAGCATCTGACTGATCTGACCGCTTTCTTCGCCCACTTCGATCATCTGTGTGACCATCTCGGGGAAGACCTTGTGCAGCCGCATGGCCGAGGACATGGGCTGGCCGTCGCGCACGGCGGACTGCACGTCCTTCATGGCCGCGTTGATGACCTCGTTGCCGGTGGTCTCGCCGACGACGGCGAGCGCCTGCATCACGGGCACGCCGACGTTGAGCAGCAGGCCGAGGTTGCGGGAGAAGCGGCTGATCGCGAGCTTCTGCAGCAGGGAGCCGAAGACCGGCAGGCGCAACTTGATCTTGTCGACCTTGAGCCGGAAGTCGGCGCTGGCGCGCTGTTGTCGCTTGTAGGCGATCGTGCCGCCGATCGTGACACCGAGGAACGTCGGCCCGATCCAGTACATGTTGTGACTGGTGTCGACCAGGAACTGGGTGATGGCCGGCAGCTGGCCGCCCAGGTTCTTGAACATGTTCTCGAAGATCGGCACGATGAACTTCAGCACCGCCGCGATCATCACGAACGTGAAGCTCAGCACGATGGCGGGATAGGTGAGCGCGCCTTTGATCTTTCCGCGCAGCGCGGTGTCCTTCTCCAGGCTGTCCGCGATCTGTTCCAGCGCCTTGTCGATCATACCGCCGGCCTCACCGGCGCGGACCATGGCGACCATCAGCCGGGGGAAGATCTTGTCGTGCTTCACCATGGAGCCGGAGAGCGAGAGACCGCCGGACACGTCGCCGCGTACCTCGCTGATCGCCTTTTTCAGCGACAGCGCGGTCGTCTGCTCCTCCAGGATGGCCAGTGAGCGCAGCAGCGACATGCCCGACGCGGTCATCGTGGCGAACTGGCGGGCGAAGACGGCCAGATCCTTGAGCTTGGTACGCCCGCCCAGCCCCGGAATCTTGATGTCCATCTGCAGGCCCTGGCCCGCGGCGACCATCTCGAGCGGCACCTCGCCGCGCTGACGCAGCATGTGCGTCGCCGCGGTCTCGTTCGCCGCCTCGACCGTGCCCTTGGTCTTGCGCCCGGTCGCGTCGATGCTGTTGTAGTGGAACGTTTTGGTCGCCGGCATGTCAGACCCGTCCGATCAGGCGCTTGAGCTCGTCGCTGGAGTGGCAGATCTCGAGGGCGGCCTGCATGTTGATGACGCCTTCGCGGACGCGGTCGGCCAGGTGCTGGTCGAACGAGAGCATGCCGTCGTTACCGCCGGCCTGCATGAAGGACGGGATCTGGTGCGACTTGCCCTCGCGGATCAGGCTTCGGATGGCCGGGGTGGCGGTGAGGATCTCGCAGATCACCGCGCGGCCCTTGCCGTCGGCACGCGGCGCGAGGGCCTGCGTGACGACGCCCTGCAGACTCGCCGCCAGCTGCGCGCGGATCTGCAGCTGCTGGTGCGGCGGGAAGATGTCGATGACCCGGTCGATGGTCTGGGTGGCGCTCTGGGTGTGCAGGGTCGCCAGCACCAGGTGACCGGTCTCCGCGGCGGTCAGCGCCGTCGCGGTGGTCTCCAGGTCACGCAGCTCGCCGACCAGGATGACGTCCGGGTCCTGGCGCAGCGCGTGCTTGAGGGCCTGCGCGAACGTCTCGGTGTCCGAGCCGACCTCGCGCTGGTTCACCACGCTGCGCTTGTGCGGGTGCAGGAACTCGATCGGGTCCTCGATGGTGATGATGTGGCTGGCCCGCGAGCGGTTGCAGAGGTCCAGCACCGAGGCGAGCGTGGTGGTCTTGCCGGAACCGGTCGGACCGGTCACCAGGACCAGGCCGCGGGGCAGGTGGGCGAAGCGGGCCACCGAGTCGGGCATGCCGAGCTCGTCCAGCGGCTTGATCTTGTGGGGGATTGCCCGGAAGACCGCGCCGCACGAGTTGCGCTGGATGTAGAGGTTGCCGCGGAAGCGGGAGACGCCGACGATGCTGTGCGCGAAGTCCAGCTCCTGCACCTGCTGAAAGGTCGTCCACTGGGCACCGGAGACAGCCGCGCGGGCCAGCATGGCGGTGTCTGCGGAGTTGAGCTTGCCGTAGCCGGGAAGGGCGCGCAG
Source organism: Winogradskya consettensis (assembly GCF_018332715.1). Classification (GTDB taxonomy): domain Bacteria; phylum Actinomycetota; class Actinomycetes; order Mycobacteriales; family Micromonosporaceae; genus Actinoplanes; species Actinoplanes consettensis. The sequence continues at coordinate 135,806 of NZ_BOQP01000011.1, forward strand.
CCCGCCGTCGACGCGGATCATCGGCGGGGAGCCGACGGTCAGGTGCAGGTCCGAGCCTCGGGCCTCGACGAGCGAGACCAGCATCTGGTCGAGCACGGCCAGGTCGCCGGCACCCGGCTCGGCGGGGCCCGCCTGGTGCGGCACTTCCTGTTCGACGGCATACATCCGTGGCACCGACAATCTCGTGGACTTCTCTGACGCCTCCCTCATTCGGCACGGTCCCGGGTGGCTTTAGGACCTCTTCCGCCGGAAATGCGCGTACGGGTTGCGAAACGGGTACGCTGCCCGGCCCTCGATCAGATCGCGACCCGGGACACCTCGCGTACGGACGTCAGCCCCCCGGAAGCCTTGGCCAGGCCGTCGGCGCGCAGGTCGTACATGCCCTGGTCGATGGCCACCTCGCGAATCTCGTTGGAGGAGGCGCGCCGGATCGTCAGCGACTCGATCTCCGGGGAGACGGGCATGACCTCGTGCAGCGCGATCCGGCCGCGATAACCGGTATTGGCGCAGTTGCGGCATCCGATCGGCTGGTACAGGACCTCGGGGATCTTCAGGTCCTGGTGCGGCCATTTCGCCCCTTCCAGCTCCTCCTCGCTCGGCGCGTACGCCTCCTTGCACCAGTCGCAGAGCCGGCGCGCGAGCCGCTGGGCGAGCACGCAGTCCAGCGACGAGCCCACGAGGAACGGCTCGATGCCCATCTCGGTGAGCCGGGTGACCGCACCGGGCGCGTCGTTGGTGTGCAGCGTGGAGAGCACGAGGTGACCGGTGAGCGACGCCTCGACGGCGATCTGGGCGGTGCTGCTGTCCCGGATCTCGCCGATCAGCACGACGTCCGGGTCGGAGCGCAGGATCGCCGGCAGCACGGCCGCGAACGTCAGCCCGGCCTTCGCGTTGACCTGCACCTGGTTGACGCCTCTGAGCCGGTACTCGACGGGGTCCTCGACGGTGATCACGTTGATCTCGGGCTTGCTGATCCGGCCCAGGGTCGCGTACAGCGTGGTGGATTTGCCGGAACCGGTGGGGCCGGTGACCAGAACCATCCCGTGCGGCTTGGTGAACGACTCCGCGAAGCGGTCGAGATTGTGCTGGGTGAAGCCCAGCTTGGTCATCTCCAGGTCGATGCCGCCGGTGTCCAGCACCCGCAGGACGATCTTCTCGCCCCACACCGTGGGCAGCGTGGCGGTACGCAGGTCGACCGTCCGGTCCCGGATGAGCGCGGTGATGCGCCCGTTCTGCGGGATCCGTTTCTCGGTGATGTCGACGCCCGACATGATCTTCAGGCGGGAGGTGAGCGCCGCCATGACGCCGCGGGGCACGGTGTCCAGCTCGTGCAGCACGCCGTCGATGCGGTAGCGCACCCGCATGTCGTCCTCGGTCGGCTCGAGGTGCAGGTCGGAGGCGCGGTTCTGGACGGCCTGCTCGATCAGGTTGTTGACGTACCGCACGATCGGGGCGTCGTCGGCGCCGTTGACCTGGGTGGCCATCGCCGAGTCCTCGAGCGAGGTGTCGACCAGGTCGCCGAGGTCGCTGTCCTCGCGCTGGAGGCGCTCGATGATCCGGCGTACCTCGCTGCGGGCCACCACGACGGGCCGCACGGTCATGCCGGTGGAGGCCCGGACATCGTCGAGGGCCACGACGTCGCCCGGGTCGGTCACGCCGACGACGAGCTCGCCGTCGTTGATCGCCAGGCCGAGCACACGGTGGCGGAGTACGACGGCCATCGGGATGCGCTTGAGCGCGGCCGGGTCGGGGCTGTACCCGACCAGGTCGAGGGTGTTGATGCCGAACGCCGCCGCGGCCGCCGAGGTCAGCTGCTCCTCGGTGACGACCTGGTCGTTGATCAGGACCGCGCGGACCGACCGGCCGCTGCGCTGCGCCTCGTCCGCCGCCGCGTCCACCGCCACGGCGTCGACGCCGATCTGTTTCAGGGCGTCGAGCAGTGGGCGGAAGGTCTGATCCATGTCATCCTCAGGAAACGGTACGTTCGGGGTACGCCTGTCCCATCGGCCACTTCTGCCCGTATCTGAGGCTGTTGTTACAACCCCTAAAGGCCGCGGAACGTACGCCGGTACGCGCTGGGGGCCACGCCGACCGTCTGCTGGAAGTGCTGGCGCAGAGCTGTGGCACTGCCCAGGCCGGAGCGGCGGGCGACCAGGTCCACGCTGAGGTCGGTCTGTTCGAGCAGGAGGCGGGCGTGGGCGACGCGCTGCTGGAGGAGCCATTTCTGCGGGCTCAGGCCGGTCTCGTCGCGGAACCGGCGGGTGAAGGTGCGGATGCTCATCCGGGCGTGGGTTGCCATCTCGTCGAGGCTGACCGGGTCGGCGAGCCGGTCCAAGGCCCACGACTGGGTGGCCTTCGTGCCGCCGATGCCGCCCTGTGGGACCGGTCGTTCGATGTACTGGGCCTGGCCGCCCTCGCGGAACGGCGGGACCACGCAGCGCCGGGCCGCCTGGTTGGCGACCAGGCTGCCGTGGTCGCTGCGGACCACGTGCAGGCACAGGTCGATGCCGGCACCCACGCCGGCCGAGGTCAGGACGTCGCCGTCGTCGACGAACAGCACGTCGAAGTCCCACTCCACGGCGGGCCAGAAGCGGCGCAGGCGCCCGGCCCAGTCCCAGTGGCTGGCGGCCCGGCGGCCGTCGAGCAGGCCCACGGCGGCCAGCACCGAGGCACCCGTGCAGGTGGAGATGATCCGGGCGCCACGGTCGTGGGCGGCCCGCAGCGCCTCGGCGACGACCGGTTCGACGGTGCCGCTCCTGAGTGCGGCGTATGTGCCGGGCACCAGCACGGTGTCCGCGGTGGCCAGCGGCTCGAGGTCATGGTCGGGCAGGATCTGGAAGCCGCCCCGGGACGCGCGGATCGGCAGGCCGCCGACGCCGCAGGTGAAGGTCTCGTAGAACGGCGTCTCGTCGGGCGCTCGGGCGGCGCCGAACACCTGGGCAGGGGCGCTCAGGTCAAAGCCGACCACCTCGTTCAGGCCGAGCAGCGCGATGCGATGGGCCATGGCCTGATTCTTGCGCATGATGGCCGCCCGGCCACTCGTCCGGACGGCCGGTGTCTGGCGAGACTGTTCACGTGACAACTCGACGTCTTCATCCGGCCTGGCTCGTCGCCGCCGTGGCGTTCATCGCGCTGATCGGTGCCGCCGGCTTCCGTGCCACCCCGTCGGTGTTCCTGCAGCCGCTGCATGCCGAGTTCGGCTGGTCGCTCGGCACCATCTCCGCGGCGGTCTCGGTCAACCTGCTGCTCTACGGCCTGACCGCGCCGTTCGCCGCGGCGCTCATGGAGAAGTTCGGGATGCGCCGGGTGGTGGCCGCGGCGCTGGTGCTGGTCTCGCTCGGTAGCGGTCTGACCGTGTTCATGCGGGCCAGCTGGCAGCTCATCCTCTGCTGGGGCGTGCTGGTCGGGCTGGGTACAGGGTCGATGGCGCTGGGCTTCGTGGCGATCGTGGCCAACCGCTGGTTCGTGCGCCGGCGGGGCCTGGTGACCGGGGTGCTCACCGCGGGCGGCGCGACCGGGCAGCTGATCTTCCTGCCGCTGCTGGCGCGGCTGACCGGGGAGCACGGCTGGCGCACTGCGGCGCTGGTCGTCGCGTCCGCGGCGCTCGCCGTGGTGCCGCTCGTGTGGTGGCGGCTGCGGGACCGGCCGTCCGATCTGCGCGTGACGGCCTACGGCGCCGGGCCTGACGATGTCGCGTCGCTGCCCGTGGTCAATCCCGGGAACGCGGTGCGGACGGCGTTGGGGGCGTTGCGGCAGGCGGCCAGGACCAGGGCGTTCTGGCTGCTGGCGTGTGGGTTCGCTATCTGCGGTGCAACGACCAACGGTCTGGTCGGTACGCATTTCATCCCGGCCGCCCACGATCACGGCATGGCGGAGACCACGGCGGCGAGCCTGCTCGCGCTCGTCGGGCTCTTCGACATCGCCGGGACGATCGCGTCGGGCTGGCTCACCGACCGCGTCGACAGCCGGGTGCTGCTCGGCGGCTACTACGCGCTGCGTGGGCTGTCGCTGCTGTTCCTGCCGTCGCTGTTCGCCGCGACCGCGCACCCCAGCATGGTGATCTTCATTCTCTTCTACGGGCTGGACTGGGTGGCGACCGTGCCGCCGACGGTCGCGCTGTGCCGCGAGTACTTCGGGACGAGCGGCGCTGTCGTCTTCGGCTGGGTGTTCGCCTCGCACCAGTTCGGGGCGGCCATCGCGGCGAGCGCGGCCGGTCTGGTCCGTGACCGGCTCGGCGACTACGACTGGGCCTGGTACGGCGCCGGCGCGCTCGCGTTGCTCGCCTCGCTCATGTCGCTGATGCTGATCGCCGGACGCCGCCTGGGCCGCGAGGGCCCGGCCGGACCGGGCATCGGCCTCGCCTTCCCCGCCTCGACCCCGGCGTCGGCGTCCGCCGAGACCGCGCTGGCCGAGACCGCGCTGGTCGAGACTGCGCTGGCCGAGAGCGGGCCGGCCGCTACGGCGTCGGCTGGGACGACATCGCCGGCCACCGGACCGATCGGAGGGGCAGCGGCGGACGCGCCGGTATCACGTAGCTGATATGTATAGATAGAGTTCAATGAGTGACACGGTGGTGGGACCTACTAAGGGAGGTCCCACCATGGTGCTCAGGAGATTCGCCGCGGCGCTGGTAGCGGTGCTGGCGCTGGCCGGGGTGCAGGTCGTCGGTGCCGAACCGGCGGCTGCGGCGGCGCGCATTCTCTATTACGACGCGAGTCAGGCGCAGGAGTTCGTCGCGGTGGTCAATCAGGGTGCGCAGATCTGGAACAGCCGGGTGACCAACGTCCAGCTCCTGCCGGTTCCGGCCGGGCGGACCCCCAACATCCGGGTGTACGCGGACAATGGCTGGCCCCGCACCTATACGTCCTCGCTCGGCAACGGCTACTGGTACATGGGCCGCGAAGCCGTCAACGACGGTTACTACCCGCCGCGTATCGCCGCCCACGAGTTCGGTCACATTCTCGGGCTGCCGGACCGTCGCACCGGATTGTGCGCCGATCTGATGTCGGGCAGCAGCGCCCCGGTCTCCTGCACGAACCCCAACCCGAACGCCACCGAGATCGCCTCGGTCAACCGCCTCTTCGCGACGTCGGCAGCGGTACCGGCCCGGGAGTTCGTGTTCTCGGGGTTCTGAACCGGGCTCTTGAAAAGGGTGACCACTCACGCAGAATGAAGGGCTCGGCCGGTTGTCCTGACGCGTCAGCGTCTTGACCGGTCGAGCCCGGCCTCGACGGGAGTTGCGGTCAGCACCATGCACCCAGGCACGACATCTGCCTTCTATTCTTTGACCTCGACTATCTCGACCACCTCGAGCAATCCGCTCAGGACGAGAATCTGGTGTACGCCACGGCTCGGATGGGCGAGCTGGAAGCCGATCCCCTCGTCGCGGGCGCGCTGAAATCCGAAAATAATCGCGCCGAGCCCGGTCGAGTCGATGAAGGACAGATCGGCGAGGTCGACCACGACCGAGCGGGGCCGGGTCTCCAGGGCCTCCACCAGCGCAACTCGCACCTGGTCCACGTTCAGCACGTCGACCTCGCCGTGCAGTGCGACCGTTGCCACGTCGGCTTGACGGTCCAGACTCGTCACTGGTTCCTCGGTCACCGGGCGCCTTCCGTTGGGACAAACTTCCGCAGTGGCGATGGTTCCACGTACGGTAATCGCGAACATGACAGTAACCGGGCCGGTCACTATCCGGCGGAGCAGTCACGATCAGGGGAGAGCGGCGTGCCGATCCGGGGTGGCCTGCCGCCGCGTAATCCGCGGTTCGTGGGGCGAGAGGAATTGCTCGCCCATATGCGCGGACTGCTCGGCAACGGACCGGTGGTGTTGCTGCCTTCCGCCGATCACCAGCTCGGTGGTACGGGACGTACCCAGTTGGCCGTGGAATACGCCTACCGTTACGCGGACACCTATGACCTGGTGTGGTGGATTCCCGCCGAGCAGACCGCGGGGATGCGGGCCGCGCTGGTCGGGCTCGCGCAGGAATTGAAGCTGCCCGAGGCGCGTGACATCAACCGCACGCTGGGCGCGGTGCGTGACGCGCTGAGCCGGGGTGAGCCGTTCCGCAACTGGCTGGTCGTTTTCGAGAATGCCAACCGGCCCGAGGACATCAAGCCCTATCTGCCGAGCGGCGCCGGGCACGTGCTGGTCACTTCGCGCAATCCGCGGTGGACCTCGGAGGTCGCCCAGGCGATGCCGGTCCCCGTTTTCGACCGTACGGACAGCGTGGACTTTCTGCGCCGCCGGGCCCCCGAGCTGGTGGCGACCGATGCCGAGCGGCTCGCCGTGCACCTCGACGACGTGCCGATGGCGCTCGACCAGGCCGCCGCTGTCCGGGCCGCCGCCGGGTGGAGCATCGACGAATATCTGCGCCGCTACGACGAGCGCGCCGCCGAGCTGGCGTTCCCCACCCCGATCCGGGTGGCGTGGGGGCTGGCCGCGGATGCGCTCGCCGAGGCGTCCCCGGCCGCCTTCGAGTTGTTGCAGCTCAGTGCGTTCCTGGCCAGCGCACCCGTGTCGTGGGAGCTGCTCTGGGCGGCCCGTGGGCTGGCCTCGCCGGAGCTGGCCCGGACGTTGCGCATCGAGCGGCGGCTCAAGGCCGCGATCCGGCTCATCGGCCGTTACGGGCTGGCCGACCTCGATCCGCCCGGCGCCGGGCTGATCGTGCATCCGCTGGTCCGGGGCATGCTCGGCCAGCAGCTCACGTCGGAGCGGCATGCCGCGATGCTGCGCACCGTCCGCGCCATGCTCGCTGCCGCCGACCCCGGCGACCCGGACAACCCCGCGCACTGGCCGAGATATGCGGCCATCGTCCCGCACCTGGTCCACTCCGATGCGCTCGGCGGCGACTCGGAGGAGATCCGTCAGCTGGTCATCAACTGCGTGCGCTTTCTCTACGCCCGCGGCGACTACGACTCCAGCCGCGACCTGGCCGCGCAGGCGGCGGCCCGCTGGACGGACAGCCTCGGCGAGACCGACGAGCAGACCATGCTGGTGTCGTTCCACCTCGCGAACGCGCTGCGCGCCGTGGGCCGCACGGCGGACGCCCGCGCGCTGAACGCCCAGACCCTGCGCTCCCAGCGTGACGTGCTCGGCGGTGACGACGAGACCACGCTCGCCACCGCGAACAGCGTCGGCGCCGACCTGCGGATGCAGGGTCATTTCAACCAGGCCCGGCAGCTCGACGCGGACAACCTCGTGCGTTACCGGCGGCTGTTCGGCGAGAGTTTCCCGACGGCGCTGCGCTGCGCCAACAACCTCGCCGCCGACCTGCGCCTGCTCGGCGACTTCCGGGGTGCCCGGGCACTGGACGAGCAGGTGCTGCGGCAGCGGCAGATGATTTTTGTCGAGGGGCATCCGGAGACGCTGTCGTCGCGTGCCGGGCTCGCGTTCGACCTGTTCGGGCTGGGCGACTATGCGGGTGCGTCAGCGCTGCTCGCCGGTTCCGGGCACTTCGACGCGCTCGGCGCCGACCATCCGATGGCGTTGTGGGCAGGGCGGTTCGCGGCGATGGCGGCCCGCCGTGCCGGGAAGGCCGACGCGCGGGAACGGGCGGCGGTCAATGTGGAGCTCTACCGGCAGAAGTTCGGCGACCTGAGCGTGGACACGCTGGCCGCGGTGGTGTCGCTGGCCAACTGTGCCCGCGATGCCGGCGACTACGACGAGGCGCACCGGCTGCTGGAACGGGCCGTCGCGCGCTATCACGCCGTGCTCGGCGACGAGCATCCGTTCACGCTGGCCGCGGCGTGCGACCTGGCCGGGGTCGTGCGTGCCACCGGCCGGTTCGTGGAGGCCCGGACGATCGACGACGAGGCGCTGCGCGGGCTGCGGCGCAGCGTGGGCCGGGACCATCCGTTCACGCTCAGCTGTGCCAACGGGTTCGCCGCCGACCTCATCGCGGTGGGGGAGGCGCAGCCGGCCCGGGAGATCGCGCTGGACACGCTGAACCGGTCACGGAGCCTTCGCGGCGCCGACCACCCGGACACGCTCGCCTGCGCGTTCAATGTGGCGCTGGACGACGGCGACGAGTCGTCGATGCGGGCTGCGATCGAAGAGCTGGCGAAGGTGTACGGCGATGGGCATCCGGTGCCGGAGCGTGCCCTGGCCGGACGGCGACTGGAGACAGAGATCGAGCTGCCGCCGCTGTAAAAGCCCTCCGAAAAGTCCGATTTGACTGGAACCTGACACTTGACGGGGATTTCACCCGACGGTCCCTACTCTCGGTGAACGTCAGCGCCACTTTCCGTGGCGAACGACGACAACGGGGGAACGGTCATGAACAGCACGTCAAGCAAGTTCCTGCAGGTGGTCGCGGCAGTGGTGGTAGCTGCGGGCGGAGTCGCGGTGGCCGGCTCGCCGGCTGCGGCGTACACACCGGGTTACAGCTTCGCCGGGGTCGCGGACTGGGACGCCGACGGTCATCAGGACGTCATCGCCCGGGACAGCAGCGGCCGGCTGTGGTTGTACCCGGGTGAGTCCCGGCGGGGTTACAGCTCGCAGTCCCGGGTCCAGATCGGCAACGGCTGGAACGGATTCACCCTGGCCGGGATCGCCGACTGGGACCACGACGGTCATCAGGACATCGTCACCCGGGACAGCTCGGGGAGGTTGTGGCTCTACCTCGGCGAGTCGAAGCGGGGTTACAGCGGTGCCGGGCGGGTGCAGATCGGCAACGGCTGGACCGACTACACGGTGGCCGGGGTCGAGGACTGGGACACCGACGGCAACCAGGACATCGTCGCCCGGGACAAGGCCGGCAGGTTGTGGCTCTACCCGGGGCAGTCGCACCGTGGCTACAGCAGCATCCCGCGCGCGCAGATCGGCAACGGCTGGAGCTCGTACACGTTCGCGGACGTCGCCGACTGGGACGGCGACCACCATCCCGACATCGTCACGCGCGACAAGGCCGGACGGCTGTGGCTCTACCCGGGCGAGTCGAAGCGCGGTTACAGCAGCGCCGCGCGCGTCCAGATCGGCAACGGGTGGAACGCCTACACGTTCGCGGACATCGCCGACTGGGACGCCGACCACCACCAGGACATTCTGACCCGCGACAACACCGGACGGCTGTGGGTCTACCTCGGTGAGTCGAAGCGCGGCTACAGCGCGGCCGGCCGGGCACAGATCGGCAACGGCTGGTGAGACCCCCTGCGGTGGGTCGCCGGGCCTGGTGAACCGGCGACCCGCCGCAGGACCTGCCTGCTCGGCGGGTTCTCAGTTGGACAGCGCGGACTGGCGGTGCAGCAGGGCCGTGAGGTCGCCGGCCGGCATCGGCTTGGCGAAGTGGTAGCCCTGGGCCTGGGCGCAGTTCAGCTCGCGCAGCCGGGATGCCTGCTCCGCGTCCTCGACGCCCTCGGCGACCGGGGCCAGGTTGAACGTACGCGCGATCTGCAGCACGGCCTCGGCCACCGACGCGCCGTTGCTCTCCTGCATGGCCTGGACGAACGACTTGTCGATCTTCACGACGTCGACCGGGAGCGCGCCGAGGTGGCTCAGCGACGAGAAGCCGGTGCCGAAGTCGTCGAGCGCGATCCGCACCCCGAGGCTCTTCAGGGCGCCCAGGACCCGCGCCGACTCGATCAGGTCGACCAGCGCGACCGACTCGGTCAGCTCCAGGACCAGCAGCGACGGCGGCAGACCGGTGCGGTCCAGGATGTCGCGGACCTCGTCGATCAGGTCCGGGTTGCCGAGCTGGCTGGCCGACAGGTTGACGTTGAGCTCGAAGCCGGGCTCCTGCGCCTGCCAGACCGCCGCCTGCCGGCACGCTTGTTCGAGGACCCAGCCGCCGAGCCGGGGCAGCAGACCCAGCGCCTCCGCCAGATCCAGGAACGCCGCCGGCGGCAGGAGACCCCGTTCGGGGTGGTTCCAGCGCACGAGGGCCTCGACGCCGACCGTACGCTCGCCGTTGAGGTGCACGATGGGCTGGTAGTGGACCTCGAACTCGCCCGCGTCCAGCGCGCGGCGCAGGTCGTTCTCCTCGCGCCGGCGAGCCTCCGCCTCGGCGAACTGGGCCGGGTCGAAGCGCCGCGCCACCCCCTTGCCGTCGGCCTTCGCCTGGTAGAGAGCCAGGTCCGCCTCGCGCATGAGGTCGTCGAGGTGCATGCCGCTGCCACGGGTGATCGCGATGCCGCCGCTGGCCGGGATGGTCAGCACGGTCTCGCCGATCACGAGGGGCTGGGCCAGGTCGCGCAGGATCCGGTTCGCCACGGTGTCCGCGATCGTGTCGTCGGTCAGCCGGGGGAGCAGCACGATGAACTCGTCGCCGCCGAGGCGGGAGACGGTGTCGTTGCCGCGGACGTTCGCGTTGAGCCGCTCGGCCGCCGTGCGCAGCATCTCGTCGCCGGTGGCGTGCCCGTAGGTGTCGTTGACCTCTTTGAACCCGTCCAGGTCGAACAGGAGAACGGCGGTCATCGTGTCGTCGGCGTCCGCGAGGGCGTCGGTCGCGTGGTCCATGAAGAGCTTGCGGTTGCCGAGCTCGGTGAGCGGGTCCCGGAACGCCTGCCGCGCGAGCTGGGCCCGCTGCCGGGTGAGATCCCGGACCAGACCGTCGTTCGTGCGCTGGCCGAGGAACTGCCGGATCAGGATGACCGCGGCGACGGCGATGGTGAGCCAGGTCAGCGCGGGGCTGATCGAACCGTGCCGCCCGAACCAGAAGCCCGCCATGATCACGGCGGACGCGGCGGGTGCGTAGCCGAGCATCGGCCAGCGCCTCGCGAGGACGATCACGCCGATGCCGAGCACCACCACGGTGGCCACGCCGATGATCAGACCTCGCGCCCCCGATGTCCCGGCGACCACGTCCTCGAAGATCGCAGGCCACGACAGCAGCAGCAGCGAAGTGAAGATCATGGTCACGTCGACACAGCGACGTACCTGATCCATGGCACCGCTCCGGCTCATGCCTCACCTCCAACGGGTGCCAACATCGACCCGCCGGCGCCGGACCTTAGGAAAGCCACCCGAGGATCGCGAGCCTGTCGGGCTCGTCACTGAGGACCGCCGCGAGCTCCGGGGCGACATCAAAACCCCCGGCCAGGATCAACCCCACCCAATCATCCGGGTACGCCCGGAGCGCCGCAGCCGCGTCCCCCCGCACGTAGGCCACATCGCCGTCCGACCCGGTCAGTGGCTCGCCCCTCGGCCCGGTCAGCGGGTCGCCGCGCAGGAATCGGTGGGTCAGGTCGAGGCGGGCGCTCGCCTCCAGGGCCCGTTTCGGTGCCGGCCGCAGCTCGGAGGTGACGTTCGGCCTCGCCTCTCCCGCGTGCCATGCCCGCCGCAGCTCCCGCGCGCCGGCCGGGTCGACGTGGCGGTTGCGCAGCCGCCAGCGCAGGTAGTGGTCCCTGTTCGCGCTCCCGGCCAGCCGCAGCACCCCGGGATCCACCGGTTCGTCGAGCCAGGGACGCACCTCGGCGGTCAGCGCGGCGACGAACCGCGCGCCGGCCGGGGTCAGGTCCCGCAGCCCGCCCGCCGCGTCGCTGACCGCCGCCCGCCACCGCGCGAACTCGAACTGGGCCAGCGGGTCGGTGCTGCGCGTACGCCAGAACCTGGTGACGGTGAGATACGCGTACGCACCGTGCAGGATTCCGGAGGCCGGTCGCGGATCGTCACGCCAGGGGGAGTAACCGAGCGTCGCCGGCTTGTCGAGCAGGTCGAAGAGGTACTGGACCGCGTTCAGGATGCTGTGCTGGGTCTCGTGCAGCAGCCCCACGGCGAGCGCTGTGGCGTCGGCCGGTTCGGAGATCGCCACCGCCCCGAACGCGTCGGCTGACGTGGCGCTGATGCCGCGCGCCGCGGGGTCGGGCAGCACCGGGACGACGCAGTCGAGCACGGTGGCGAGGACCTCGGCGTCGGCGGGGACGCTGGTCACCAGGAGTCGCCAGGCTTCGGTGAAGGTGCGCTGCCAGCGGGCCAGTTGCTCGGCGTCGAGGGGCGGGGCGGGGGGCAGGCCGAGCTTCTCGCGGAGGGGGTTGCTGTCGTCTACGCGTACGGTGATGGAATGGCCGTTGTGGTTTGCTCTGAGGCTTTTGTCGGGTTGTTGACGCGGGATTCGAGCTGCGCGTGCGATGTCTGTCAGGTGCGATACATCCGGATTTCTGCCTGCTTGTAGGTCTCGAAGGCAGCTGGCGGCCCACACGCCGAACAGGGGGCGGGCGATGAGTTCACGGACCCGGGCGGGGTTGGCGCGTTCGGCCTCGGCCAGGTCGGTCAGCGGTCCCGGGCCGACCACCGCGGCGATCTCGTGCAGCAGCAGAAGATTGCGGCTGAGCTGGGATTTCTTCAGCTCGGCGATCGTCGACCGGTCCGGGCGGCCCGCGCCGAGCGAGGCCAGGGCCGCATCGCTGAGCCGGTGCGGACGGGCGTCGGCGAGTGCGGCGGTGCTCATGGGCTCAGAGGGCCGAGTTGAAGCCGGCGATCGGCTCGCCCGGGTTCGCCAGGTCGTCGGCCAGCCGGCGCAGGCAGTGCGCCAGGGCGTTACCGTTCGTGGCCCCGTCGGTGTCATCGGCTGCGTCACCACCGGGAACGGAGGTAACCTTCGAGGTCAGGTCGCCGATCGACAGCCCGGAGACGTCGATCATCGCGGAGCGCCATTCCGGCGTCGCACCCGTGGTGTTCACGGCCCCGTCCACGCCCGCCCTACCTTCTTCGGTGTCCTCGTCGCTCGCAGGCACTGTCGCACTGCCCTGCTTCTCGACTTCTCGCACAGTCCTATTTGCCTGCCAGCAACGATCAATGTATTGCCGCCACATTACGGCGGTCGCCGGGTCGGGTGATGTCCGGGCGTGTCCCAGGGTGGGGTCGCCGTCACCGTCGCGCCGTGATCTCATAGGACGCCAATACCAAAAAGTCGGCAACGGAGGACAAACTGTGCTGGGCCGAGACGGGAAGACCGGAGAGCAGGTGCGCCATTCCCCCGAGGTTGAGGGAGACGAGCCTGCCGACGACCCCACCGCCACCCCGGTGATGCCCGCGCCGCCGTTCCCCGCGTTCCAGAGCGTGCCGACGCTGCCTCAGCAGGCGCCGGGTGTGGGGTTCGAGAGCGGGCGCGACAGCCGTGCCCGCTGAGGACCCCCGGCCGCGGCTGCCCCGGCGCGGGCCGGCCCCGGCCGTCGACCAGATGGACAACGCCGAGCTGGCGCGCATGATCGAGGCGGAGCACCCCTACCGGGGCAAGGCTTTGTTCGAGCTCTCCGACCGGATCGCCCACGACGACGACGCGGCGACCAAGGTGGCCATGCTCAGCCGGCTGACGTCGCTGCGCCACGCCCGGCTCTTCGACCGGGTCTCACTGGCCTGGTCGGCGATCATCGCACTGCTGGCGGCGGAGACGCCGCACGCCCGTTCCTGCGCCTACGAGGCGTTCGGGGCGCTGGACGACGCGGAGCGCAAGGACATGCTCGACTATCTCGAGGTGGACGCCATCGAGGACGCGCACCCGCGCATCGGCTAGCCGGCGCGGGCTGAGAAGGACCCGCGCCGGGCTCTGTCGGTGGATCAGGCTTCTACTTTGACGTCTTTCCAGAAGGCGACCCGGTCGATGACGGCCTTCGCGTCCGGCTTCGGCTCCGGGTAGTACCAGACGGCGTCCTCGCTGACGTGTCCGTTGGCTTCGAGGGTGTAGTAGGAGGCCTTGCCCTTCCATACGCAGACGGAATGCGTATCCGACGGGCGCAGCACGTCCTCGCGCAGGGACGACCGAGGGAAGTAGATGTTCCCCTCGATAACCACGGTGTCGTCGCTCTCGGCGATGATCTCGTCGTTCCAGATGGCCTTCGGCATACCCCGAACGTAGCGCGCCCGGCAGCGTCAGTCCGATATGCGGGGGTTTTTCGCCTCCCGTGGGTGAAACGTGGTGCGTCATCCCGCCATTGCCACGTCGTTGTAAGAGGATCTAAGGTCGATCCGCCAACGAGACCCCCCATTGGAAGCCGCTGCCGATGAGCACTCTTCGTACCCTGCCGGGCACCCGCGAGCAGGCACACCACGCTCTTGTACTGCTGGGCGCCCCGGCGACCACCCGGCTCGTCGTGGAGGTCCACCGCGCGCTGTTCGACGGGGATCTCGCGGTTGCCGATCTCGCCGCCGATCTGCGGGACGAGGAGCGTAACTACGATCCCGACGTGTGCACGGCGTACCGGATCGTCCCCGCTCTGCATCACGACCTGTCGGCGGCCCGCGGCCTGATCACGCTCTCCGGCTGGTCGGTGGCCCGCCGGCTGGTGTCGCCCCGGCAGGCGCGCGCCGACGCCCTGGCTGCGGTGGCCCGGATCGCCGAGTTCGTGATCATCCGGGCGAGTGCCGGCATCGCCGCCATGGCACTGCTGCGCCGGCTCGCCGAGAACGTGCCGGGCGGTGCAGAGGCGTTCCTCGTGCACGACCCCCGGGCGCTCGCCGACGCCGCCCGCGCCGCGCTGGCCGAGCTCACCCCCTCGCCCGCCCCCGACGCGCTCGTCTCCCGCTGGGAACTGCTCCCCGAGCGGCAGCGGCTCTTCGGCATCCACAGCCTGCCCCATCAGCGGGGCGGCGCGTGACTGCTGGCTCTTCCACCGCCGGCTTCTCCACTGCTGGCTTGGACCGGCTGCGGGGCGATTCTCCCGCCAAGCGGCACAACGCCCGGACGATCGCCGCGCTGACCGGAAACCCCGGCTGTTCGCGGCGGGCCGTGCTCGACGCGGCCGGGGTGGACAAGCCCCGGCTGGCCCAGCACATCGGGTTCCCGATGGGGTTCGGGCAGTCACGCTTCGCGCTGGCCCGCGGTAACGGGTTCGAGGCGATGCTCAAGGCCGACAACTGTGCGCTGTTGCTGTCGGTGCTACGCGACGTGCTCGGCCTGGATACGCCCTCGGTCAGTTACGACGACCTCGGTGACGATGACGATGCGACGCTGGGTGCGCGCCATGGGCGTACGCGTAAATTGCTCGCGGCCGCAGCCAATGCCGCCCTGGTCGACCACCCGCTGCTGACCCTCGACGTCGCCGGACGGCAGGTCTTCCTGGAACCCGACCTGATCGCGTTCCAGGTCGAGGGCAAACTCCACGTCGTGGAGATCAAGTCCTTCGCGATCGTCGACGGCCAGGCCGACAGCGCCAAGGTCTCGGCGGCTGCGGTGCAGGCGGCGGTGTACGTGCTGGCGCTGCGCCGGCTGCTCGCCGAACTCGGCCACGACCCGGCCCTGGTCAGCCATGACGTCGTGCTGGTCTGCCCGAAGGACTTCTCGCTGACGCCCGCGGCCGAGGTGATCGACGTCCGCAAACAGCTCGCCACGCTGACCCGCCAGCTCACCCGGCTCGCGTCCGTCTCCGACCTGGCCGCCGCGCTGCCGCCGGGGGTCAGCTTTGACATGGCGATGCCGCCCGCCGACCTTGTCGCGTCGCTGCACGCCGTCGAGGCCCGTTACGCGCCGGAATGCCTCTCGACCTGCGAGCTCGCGGTCTTCTGCCGGCACGAGTCGGCCGGGCACACCGCGGCGCTGGGCCGGCCGGTCCGCGACGCGCTCGGCGGCGTCGAAACCATCGCGGAAGTGCTCGAGCTGGCAGCCGGCACCCGCACACCCACCGAGGAGCAGGTCGAGGCCGCGGCGTTGCTCCAGGCAGCTGCCCGCCTGCGCGCCGAGATCCTATGAGTACGCTCACCGCGCTCGCCCGCGCGCAGGCGTTCGCCGAGGCCCGCGCCCAGCCCCTGGCCACCGTGCGCCACCTGCACCTGCACGAGCGCCCACTGATCCTCATCCCGTACGCCATGGCCGGCGAGGCGAACGCCCCGCTCGCCGCGATGGTCGGCACCGACCGCGACAACCCCCGGCTGCTCGTCGTCGCCCAGCCCCGCAACCGCGACGACCGGTTCGCCTTCGCCGCCGAGCTCGCCGCGATCCTGATCGGCTATGTGGACTCGTTCACCGGCCAGACCGAGGCCGTCGCGGTCGACCGCGGGCGCGACGTGCGATACCGGTTCACGGACGCGCCGCAGCTCTGGGTGCCGAACCCGGGCGGCGTCGACTTCCTGAAACTCTTCGGTCGTTCCACGCGGTTCCGCACCACCGAAGGCGAGTACGCCGTCCCCGCCTCGGTGCCGCTGCTCGGGCGGTGGCTCACGTTCTTCGCCTCGTCGGCGGAGATGGCGGGGTCGTCGTTGCTGCTCAACGGCGTACAGGCGCTGTCGTCACACTGGGCGACCGGGCAGAGCGGTGCCGAGGACGCCCAGCTCGCGGCCCTGATGGGGTGGCTCGCACCCCCGCCGGGGATGACCGTTTTCGAGGCCGCAGCCGCGGCGGAGGATCCGTCGCTCACCCCGCCCGCGGGCCCGGCGACCGACCCGTCGTTCGACAACCACATCCTCGCGCCGTTGCTGTCCTCCGCGTCGCCTGCCGTCTCTGAGCTTTCCGCCGCGCTTCGCGGCCAGCTCCTGCCGACGTGGGATCTGCTGTGGCGGGCGCTCGATCTGCTGCGGACACTCCCGGTCGCCGGTCGGGTCGCCGGGCGATGGGACAGCGACCGCGATGCCTACTCGGCCTTCGTGCAGCACCTCGAGGAGGGCGGTCCGCCGCAGCCTCGGCGGGACGGCGCGGTCGCTGCCGCGGCCCGGCTTTCCCGGCTCGAAAACGCAGCCACCAGGTACGCCGTCCAGCGCGCGTTCGACGATCCCCTCGTCATGGCCGAATACCGGCTGTCGGGAGCGGCGTTCGCGGGCGAGGTCACGCTCGCCAAGGCCGACCGGATCGACGACACGGGAAAACGACCGGTCCTACGCCCCCGGATCATGGTGGTCACCACGGAGCCGGTCGGCGTCGCCGCTGGGGCCGTCCTGACCTCCCCGTCCCGGCCCAGCCAGAAAGCCAAGGTCATCTCGGTCACGCGGCTTGACGCCTCCGCCGCCTCGAAGTCGGAAGTCCTGCTGGAGCTGTCCGGCGGGATGGGCCGGAAAATGGTCGCCGAGCCCGGCAGCGTGCCCGAGGTGGGGGAGCGGCTGCTGCTTACCACCTTGAGCGAGGCTTACCGGCCCGGCGGCGCCTTCCCCGAACCCGACCAGACCCCGTGGACGCACGGCGGTCCGCCCGTTCCCTTCTCGGTTTCAGACCTGCCGGACGCTTCCTTGCCGGACCCTTCCCTGCCGGGTCCTTCCCTGCCGGACCCTTCCCCGCCGGGCGCTTTCTTACAGGACCCGGATCAGTAGCAGGGCGGTGTCGTCGGCGCGGCGGGCGGCCGCTCCGATCAGGAGATTGCAGAGCTCCTCGCCGGGCAGGTCGGCGTTGTCCCGCAGGCACTGCTCGATACGCTCGATGCCGTCGTCGAGAATCCTCGCGGGATCCTCGATCAGCCCGTCGGTGTAGAGCACCAGCGTCGAACCGGCCGGAACCGTGCGCCGGTGTGTGCTGCGATTACCGAGCGGCGCGAGCCCGAGCAGCGGTTCCGGTTTCTCCCACCACACGTCGACGGTGCCGTCCGGGCGCAGAAGCAGCGGCGGCGGATGGCCCGCGTTCGCGAACTCCACCTCGTAGCCTCTGACCCGGGCCAGAATCGCGGTGGCCGCCGTGCGGACGTTCAGCCCCCGCATCGCCCGGTCCAGTTGGGACAGCAGATGACCAGGGCTGTCCTCCCGGCCGTACGCGTCACCGCGCACCAGGTTGCGAAGCTGCCCCATCCCTGCTGCGGCCTCGATGTCATGCCCGGAGACATCGCCCACGGCGAGCATCACGGTCCCATCGGGCTGGGCGAACGCGTCGTACCAGTCACCACCGACCGCGGCGCCGTCCTGCGCCGGCAGGTAACGGGCGTGCAGCTCCATCCCCGCAATCGTCGGCAGCTCGGTCAGCAGGCTGTGCTGCAGAACCTCGGCCACATGCCGCTGCTGCCGGTAGAGCCGGTTGTTGTCGATCGAAAGCCCGGCCCGCCGCGCGATGTCGAGCGCCGTCCGCTCCTCGGCCTCGGTGAATTCCGGCCGCCCCGGCCCGTTCACGAACGTGATGGACCCGAGCATCTCGCCACTGACCGGAGCGGTCACGGGAACAACGACGAAGGACGCATACCCGAGCCGCTCGGCGATCGTGGCCATCGCCGGATCGTTGGCCCGGGAGAGCAACGCTTCGGAGGTCTCGGCACTGCGGCGGATGGACATCCCGGACCGCTGCACGGTGAGCACCGCCGACCCCGGCAGTAGCTGGGACACCATGAGCTCGGCGAACCGATCTATGTCAGCCTGCGCCTCCGCGTCCCGATGCGCCCCGGCCACATGCCGAACGCCACCGTCAGGACTCACCAGAGCGACCAGGCACCAATCGGCAAGCCGTGGCACAACCCCCTCAGCGAGCTGCCGCATCCCCTCATCGATGTCCAGCGTCCGCGCAAAAGCCTCGGTCAGCTCCGCCTGCATCGCCAACTGAGCATGAGCGGTCTCCGCATGACGCCGCGCCTCGTCGGCCACCTCCCGGGCGATCCGCAACCGCAGCTCGGAAGCGCAGGCCTCAGCGAGGTCGGTCAGAATCGACAACTCAGCCTTGGTCCACGCCCGAGGCTTGGTATCAATGGCACACAGCGACCCGAGCGTGCGACCCTCGGCATCGTTCAGCGGAATCCCCGCATACGCCACAACCCCGAGATCCGGGATCGCCAGATTGTCCCGCACCTGCGCATAGATCCGAGCATCCGGAAAAACCTTCGCCACGCCCTCGGTCACCACATGCTGGCAGAACGAATGGCTGAGCGGAGTCTCCCGCTTCCCCGCCCAAGGCTCCGGCAACCCGACCTGCCCCGGGAAGAACTGGCGAAGGTCATCCACCAGCGACACCAGAGCTACCGGCACCCCCAGCATCCGCTGCACCAAAGACGCGAACCGGTCAAAAGCAGCGTCAGGCTCAGGCCCCGCAGAAACCTGCCGAAGCGACCGAAGCCTCGCAGGGTCAGAAAGCCCCCCAACCCCCCGCACCCCACCGTCGCCGACCTCGGCCATGCTCCCTCCCCAAGTCGCCCCCCGGCGCCCATCCGATCAACCAGGCTACCCGCCCACCCCATACCCCACGCCCGCCACGATGACACGAATCAGCCACGCCACCGCAGGTCCCCGCCCTGCCCCCACCGCAACAAGCGCCCCGCCAGTCTGTCACCCACCCAGCCTCCCCGCCCCTGCTGACCTCACTGATCCTCTTCCGCCCAGACCGCGCCGGACCCTCCGCGGCCGGACCCTCCGCGGTCTCACATTTCGCCGGCTCACCCCCAGCGGCCTCTCCGTTTTGTCGCCTACCCGGCTGCTCCCGGGGCGCACCTTCTCTACCGGGCCGCATGCAGGCCGCAGGCCGCGGCGCTGCGATTGCGCCGACGACGACCGCGCACCCTCTGTGGCCTGCTCGACCCCCACCAGGCCGTACGCCCCCACCAGGCCGTACGCCCCCACAGGCCGCACGCCCTTCCGATGCCTCATGTCCCCATCGAGCCGGACGCCTCGATGGGGCCGCACGTCTCCATCGAGCCGCACGTCTCCATCGGGCCGGACACCGCGGCGTGCGTCAGCGTTAACCCGCTCGGCTCTGCTGCCCGCTCGGCTCTGCGGTGCGCTCGGCTCTGCGGTGCGCTCGGCTCTTCCAGGCCGCACACCGCGGCGATTCGCCGACGTCGACCCGCTCACCTTCTGTGGCGACGCCTATCTGTGGCGACGCCCTCTGCGGCCTCGCCCTCCTCATCCTCTGCCCCACATCGGCCCGGGCCAGGGATTCGGCCGTCGACCGGTCCCGTGTCGGTCCGGGGTGGGCGGTGATGGGCGGTGTTCCGGGTACCGGCCGGTGTTTCGGGTAGCGGCCGGTGTTTCGGTACTGGTCAGGGGGCGGGGGTGTCCGCGGTGGTGACCTGGGCGTTGCGGGCCAGGGGTGTCCAGCGCTCGGCCCAGCGTTTGCGGGTCAGCTCGAAGGCGGCGTCGTCCAGGCCGTAGGTGGAGATTGTTATCTCCATCCGCCCGGCGCCACGGCTGGTACGCGGCTCCCGGCCGCTGATCACCACGAGGTGACCGTCCGCGTCGGTCAGAGTTGTCAACCGGCTGCCCTGGTTTGCGGGTTGTCCGCCGGCTGTGGCCAGCACCTGACGCCAGGTGCTCGCGCCGGTCAGGTAGATGGTTCGCCGCGCCCCCTTCGGTCGTTCGATCAGTAGGTATCGCAACTGCTGCAGGAAGGCTCGCCATCCCTCCTCAACCGCGTCGTACCGCTCGGGCTCGGCGGAAGACCCCTCCCGCACTGCCCGCACCAGGGTGTTGTCGTCGTCGCCGATCACCTCCAGATAGGAACCGTCGGCCCAGCCCATGCGCTCGGGGGCCCGGAGCGTCGCCTCGTTCACAAAGATGTGCTGGATCTCGGCGTCCAACTCGTCGTAGTCCCACCCGAACCATTGCCGCAGCACGCCGGGCTGCGTAACGGCGTCCCAGACCTCGTCGCGTCCGACGGGCAGGCTCATCTCCACGTGGTAAGACTTCGGCGTCTCTCGATCGGTCACGTCCCTATCCTGGCGGTAACGCACGAACTACGCCACGCGATCCTGCCCGCTTTCTGAGTGCTTTCCCCACCTTTCCCGGGAGGCCCTGCGGAGTTGTTGTCCGTGCGGGCCGGGTCGTTCCTGCGATGGCTGGGTGAGCCGGCCATCGGCGCGTATCTGCGGTGGCCGGGTGTGCTGGCCGTCGGCAATGGCGGGTGCGACAACGGGAGCCCGATCGGCTAGAGGTGTGCGGCGGCCCGCGGTCAGTCCGGAGCGGATCGTCCGGATGGTCTCCGCTCGTCCCAGGCCCGACCATGCCGCTGCCGCGGTCAGATCTCGCACGACCGTGGCGGCGTCGAGCAGGCCGGCACCGACCAGGCGCCCCAGCGCGAACGCCGCCCGGTTCAGGGTGTCGTTCCTCGTGCCCACCGGTGCTCGGGCGACCCGATCGGTCTCGGCTGCGACGGCGACCGCCGCATATCTGTCGGGGTGCGCAATCGTCAACCGGCCGGCTGCCTCGTCGATGCCTGGCCGGTGCTCTCGATCGCGTCTGCCGTCACGGCGGGCAGCGGTGTCGGTGTCGTGATCCCCCTTCCAATTGTCGCGGCCCACATCTGTCCCGCGCTCGGCCACCTTTGCTGAGTCGCCCTGCGCTGGAGGCCGGTGGTGGATGAGTGGGCCTCGGGATGGGGGCTCGGGGCCCGCGATCAGCTTCTCCAGCGCTGTCGGCGTGGCGGGCAGCTCGACATTCGGGCGCACCACCCAGTGGTAGGTGGCGCCCGACGCGTGGCGAGAAGGTGGAGCCACCACATAGCCTCCGGCGCCGCGCCAGTCGACTCCGGGGAGAAGGCGGACGCGGTTACCGTGCCCAAGGGGTGGGAACCAGAAGTGCCAGCCGCCCCCCGTGCGGACCTGCGGTCCCGGGGGCATCGCGCCGCCGAGGAGGTGGCGCAGGCCGTGCCAGCCGAGCGCGGAGTCGACGTCGGCGACGTCCATCGCGAATCCCGTGCGGAGGCCGACATTCGCATCGGGCCAGCGCAGCCACCACATCTCTATCCGGTGGGGGTCGATGCTGGCGTCGATCAGGCCGTGCCGCAGGCGGGGATGCTTGCCGGGGCGGTCGCACTCCGGCCGCTCGCAGGAGCAGGTGCCGCCCGGGCCGGGCGAGTGCACCGGCAGGACGGGGATGCCGTGCCGGGCGTAGGCGAGAGCGGCGCTGAGGGCGGGTGCGTAATTGACCTTCATTCGAACAAGTGTACGAGTGTTTGAAGGTTTCTGCGGAAGTTATCCACAGGCTGGCACGCCGGTTCGCGTTGTCCACAGGCGGGTCGCGAAGGTTTCTCAATCCCGCTTATGCTGCCCTCTCATCAGCCGCTGAAGCCGCTGAAGCCGCTGAAGCTGCCGCACCCGCACCCCGCCACCCCGCACCGACCGAGGAGGACAGTCGCCGTGACGAAGAAGCCGCACGACGTTGCCACGCCCCGGGATGCCCAGCCCCGGAATGCCCATCCCAGGGACGCCCAGCCCAGGGATGTCCAGCCCAAGGGTGCCCAGCCCGGCGTTGCCCACCCGGTGGTCGACCAACTCCGGGACGCCCAGCCTGGGGATGCCTCGTCGGGGGAGGGCACCGAGTCCGTCCAGCCGCTCGACGACACGCAGCCGGCGCGGGCCGACGGTGCCGCGGAAGCCGCGGATGAGGCCAGGAACGAGGCAGCGGCAGCCGACCCCTGGGCCGGGGCTGAAGTCGCAACATCCGGCGAGCGGTCCGATGTGGGCCGCGCCGATGCCGAGCGCCCCGACCCGGCCCTGGGCAACCCTGCTGATCTGCAGCTCGACGATTCGGCGGCGCCCGCTCCCGCGCCGTCGTTCCCCAGGGCCGCGGTGACGGATTGGCTGACGCCGCGCCTGGACCCGGGCCAGGGCGGGCCCGGCGAGTTGACGACGGCTCCGGTCCCAGCGGTAGCGAACAAGCCCGTCCGGATCGGCCGCGGACCGCGCAAGCTGGGAAAGGGTTGGGTCACGGCGTACTTCGCCGGCGGAATTGTGCTGCTTCTGCTCGGGGTCGCGGCGGTTGTCGTGCTCAGCGTCCGGACCTACGGGCAGGACGTGTCCGAGGACGCCACGGTCGCCATCTCCCGCGGCAACGGCCCTACGGTGTCGCGGTCGCAGCCTCCCAAGACGCCGTCCGCGTCTCCAGATCCGGCCCGGGCGCGGTTCGGGCCGCAGCGGCTCGCGAACGGACAGGGCTTCGTGATGACGGGTGAGGACAACTCGAAGTTCGAGATCACGGTCAAGGCCGGGAAGTTCCGCAAGACCGCCTGCGACGCGTATTCGCCCAAGCCCGAGCGCGGTGGGTTCCTGATGGTCCAGCTGAAACTCAAGGTGCTCGAGGGCGAGCCGGACGTCAGCGAGTTCGCTTTCCGGTTCCAGGAGCCGGATGGTTCCTGGCTGCCTTCGGCCTACGGCGGGTCCTGCATACCCCCCGACGAATACAGCGCGTTCTTCCGGCGGCTCTCGGCCGGGCGCACGTACACGTCGTCCATCCTGTTCGACGTGCCGAGCAAGAAGGGAGACATCGTCTTCGTCTACCCGCTCAAGGACGCGGCCGCTTCCTGGAAGATGGGCTGACTCAGGCGAGGCCCCGCAGGACGTGAGCGATGTGGTGGGACGTTCCCCATGCCACCCAGCTGGCCGAGCTGCCGGCGCCCCGTGCGCTTCTGGCCTGGCGCGCTATCTGGGCGTCACCCCACGAGAAGTGCGAGCCTGTCGCGGGCCAGTGCGGCGAGTCGACCAGCGTCCGGCACAGGTCGTAGCAGCGGTCGTCGCTCCGGCTGCCGCGGCGTGCCCAGCGATAGATCCACCAGTCCCGGTCCGCCGTGTAGCGCAGAGTCGGCAGTTGGCGATGGTGAGAGCCGTTTCGGCGTACGGGGGAGGTCACGCCGTAGTCCGAATAGCCGACGCCCGGCTCGCAGAGCCGGGCCCACACCTGGGCGTCCAGACGACCGACCGTGACCGCCTCGTCGGTCGGCAGGTCGTCGAGATTGGCCGGCATCGCCCCCGCAGCGACCGTGACCGAACGCCATGGCTGGTCACGCGCCCACCGCAGCACGTGGCGGGCGCGCTCCTCGAAGCGGTCCGCATGCGCGGCACAGGCCGTTTCGGCGAGGTCGATCACCAGGTCGACATGTTCGGGGTCGAGCCCGGAACCGGTGAGCAGGCGGTCGGTCGTGCTGGTGGCTCCGGCCGGGTTGCGGGCGTCCACATGCGGCTGAAGCCGCAGGACCGCACGCTTGAGGTGCATGCGCGCGGCCAGGCCGTGTTCCACCAGGCGGCGAGGACTGTCGTACGCCCGGAGCACCGGCAGCATCGCCACCCCGAGCCCGGCCAGTTCCTCGGCGAGGTCGAGCGGCGGCGACGTGAGCGGGTCGGCGGGGTCCGGGATCGCGCCCAGGTCCACGCCGATCGCCCCGGTCCGGGGCGGCACCTGCTTGATGAGCTGCGGCAGCCGGTCACCGCTGCCGAGTTCGATGATCGGCATGACCCGGCGCGCGTCGGCGGCGTCGAGGTGGTGCAGGGCGGTGAGCTCGCCCCGGCGGGAACGGAGGATGGGCCGGTAGACACCGTCGTCCGAAGCCTCGGTCGCCGTGAATACGGTCATTCACTCAAAGTAGCCGGGCGCTGCCGATCATGGACGATGCGCGCGCGTTGTCTCACTCCAGGTGAACCAAAAAATGTCAGAGGACACGGATACGGTGGTCCCGTGACGCAGACGATGGAGAGCCCCGGCACCGAGGCGACGCGGATCGTCGACGCCGTGCTCGATGATCTGGCGACATCGGGGCATCGGGGCATCGTGGTCGACTCGCCGCCGGGTGCGGGCAAGAGCACCCTGGTCGTGCGTGCGGCCGGCGTGCTCGCCGCCACCGGCACGCCGCTGATGATCGTGGCGCAGACCAACGAGCAGGTCGACGATCTCATCGAACGGCTCGGCGACAAGCATCCCGGGCTCGGCGTCGGCCGGCTCTCCGCGGTCGACTACGCCGCGACCGAGCGGGTCCGGGCCCACCCGTCCTGCAGGGTCGGCGCCAAGGTGCCCGACCTGGGCGGCGCCCCCGTGACGATCGGCACAGCCGCGAAATGGGCGACGGTCACCGACGGCACCTGGCCCTGGGCGATCGTCGACGAGGCATACCAGATGCGTTCCGACGCCCTGCTCCGCGTGGCACCCCGCTTCGAGCGGGCGTTGTTCGTCGGCGATCCGGGTCAGCTCGACCCGTTCTCGACCGTCGAGGTCGACCGCTGGACAGGCCTGTCCTGGGACCCCATGCAGAGCGCCGTCGCCGTCCTGCTGCGCCACAATCCCGAGCTCCCGGTCCACCGCCTCCCGGTCTCCTGGCGCCTCCCGGCCTCCGCGGCCCCGGTGGTGGCCAAGGCCTTCTACCCTTTCACCGGCTTCCGGTCCGGCACCGGTCCGTCCGACAGATCTCTCTCTTTCAGTACGGTCGCAGCGTCCGCGATCGACGAAGTGCTCGACACCGCAGCCGCCTCGGGCTGGGGCCTGCACGAACTCCCCGCCCGCTTCACCGTGCGCACCGACGCCGAAGCCGCCGCGGCCTGCGCCCTGATCGCCACCCGGGCCCTCGCCCGCGACGGCGTCTCGCACTCCGAAGCGGGCACCCGCCCCCTGACCGCCGACCGCATCGCCATCGGCGCCGCCCACCGCGACCAGGTCGCCGCCATCCGGGCCTTTCTACCCCCGCAAGCCCAGGACATCACCGTCGACACGGCCAACCGCCTCCAAGGCCGCGAGTACGACCTGACCGTCGTCCTGCATCCCCTGTCCGGCCGCCGCGACGCCACCGCGTTCCACCTCGAGTCGGGCCGCCTCTGTGTCCTGACCTCCCGCCACCGCCACGCCTGCGTGGTGGTGGCCCGCGAAGGAATCGCCGACCTCCTCGACGCCCACCCGTCAACGGAACCGGTCCATCTGGGAGTCCCGGTGAAGTTCCCGGACGGCTGGGAAGCCAACCAGGCAATGCTCGCCCACCTGGCCGCCCTCCCCAGGTCAGGGTAGGTCGCTGTCGCCGCCCAGGTTGTCGATCATGCGGCGGAGCACGTTCAGCGCCGCGGCATATTCGGCGGTAGTGACGCCCCGATGGGTCTGCGCATGCACGCGAGCGCTGCGTTCCCGCGCGCGTGCCAGCCCGGCCATGCCGTCCTCGGTCAGGGTGAGAGTGCCATCCACGTCGACCATCCAGCCGCGACCCGCGAGGTCGTCGAACATGTCGTCGAAGCTGACGCCGAGGTCGTCGAAACGCCGCAACCGTTCGGCGAGCGCCGCTCGCCCCCACTGACCGGGCGCACCGGACACGTGGTTCAACGTCCACCAGTGCGGCTGGGTGAGCTGCTCTTCCGCCAAGGCGGCCCGGATCTGCCCGACAACGACGCGATACGCCTCGCCGCTCCAGTATCCGATGGGCTGACGGGCGAGTTCGGCCTCGGAGTAATCCTTCATCACGCCGACACCGTAGAAAGTGAACAGCGGTTGAGGTCAATGCGCCGCCGCAGTTGTCATGGGTGAGATCCGCGGCCGGATCGCTCAGTCACGCGGACACGGCATGGCATCTCTCGGGTGTGAGCGTCCAGGTGAATCCGCATGCCCGGACACCGCAACGCCGTACGCGCGTGAGGTCCGACTTGTGCCCTCCTGCGGGATCGGCACTTTTCGACGTTTCGGCGGTGCGTGGTGGGGGCGCGGTAGTTCTGGCAGGTCAGGGTCCTGGGTGGACAGAGCGGTTGCGCGAGCGGCCGGAGACCGGGTTGGTGGTTTGTGCGGTTGTGGGCCAGTTCGGGCGTACCTATAAAAGATCTTGTGTCCGGGAAAGTGTCGTACCGGGGGGTTAGCGTGGCGGGGTGGTCGATGAGGGAGGCCTTGATGCGGTCGAGGGGCGGATTGACGGGTGGCAGGCAGGGTTTGAGCAGCGGGCGGCCCAGGCGCGGGAGTTGGGTGCGCGGCTGGCCGGGCTGACGGTGACCGCCGAGAGCGACGACGGGCTCGTGGCGGTCACGGTGGGGCAGGGCGGGCGGCTGACGGGAGTTCGGCTGGAGGAGGGCATCCGGGGCAGGCCGGCTGGCGAGACCGCGCGGGAGATTCTGGCCGCGCTCGAGGTGGCGCAGGCAGCGTTCGCCGACAGGGCCGCTTCCGCAACGGCCGAGACGATCGGCGCCGACTCCGCGACAGGCCAGGCCGTCATCGCCTCGTTCTTCCGGCCACCGACATGACAGGCCCTTATCCGGTACGCCAAGACGGCGCGACCGGCGACTCCTCGCTGAGCGTGACCGGCGACTCTTCGCTGAGCGCGACCGGCGACTCTTCGCTGAGCGCGGCTGGCCACTTTTCGGTGCGCGCTGACGACGTGGCCGCCCACGCCGTGCATGTCGAGGCGCTGGCAGGGAGCGTCGCGTCGGCGGCCGATGCTGCAGCAAGCGTCCAAGCCGGAGCCGACGCGTACGGCGAACTGTGCGCGATGATCCCGGCAGCCCTCGGCGACCTGCACGCGACCCTGACCGGCACCCTGCGCACCGCATCCACGACCCTGCACGACATCGCGACCCACCTGCACGCGACCGCCGACGACTACGACGCCACCGACCGTGCCCGTGAGCAGGTGTTCCGCACCATCAGGAACCTCCTGTGACCACCGATCCCCTGATCGCTACCGCCGACGAGAGCGTGACCCCGTGGGCCGGCATCTGGATCGCCGATGACATCGAACAGATCGCCCACGCAGTCGAAAGCGGCAGCTGGATCGACGGCACCCTCGGCGCGGTCGGCATAGGCCTCGACGGCCTGGCCCTGATCTCCGACCCGCTCGGCGGCCTCCTCCAGTACGGCATCGCCTGGCTGATCGAACACGTCAAGCCTCTCTCCGAAACCCTCGACTGGCTCGCCGGCAACCCCGCCCAGATCACAGCCAACGCCACCACCTGGCGAAACACAGCCGCATCCCTCCACCAGGACGCCGCCACCCTGCGCGCCTCCCTCGAGGCAGACCTCCCCGACTGGTCCGGCCCCGCAGCAACCGCCTACGCGACCAAAGCCACCCACCAGGCAAACCTCCTGGAAACCGTCGCCACCGCAGCCACCACCACAGCCTCCATCACCGAAGTCGCAGGAGCCCTGGTCGGCGCAGTCCGCCTGATGATCCGCGACGCGGTGGCAACGGTGGTCTCACGCTTGATCGCCTACGCGGCAGAACTGGCCGCAACCCTGGGCGTCGCCACCCCGCTGGTAGTCGAACAGGTCACCACGCTGTGCGCCTCCTGGGCAGCCAAGATCGCCGGCTGGCTCAAAAGCCTGATCACCAGCCTCCGCCGCCTCCTGAAATCCTCTGCCCGCCTCACCCACAACGTCGACGACCTGAACGGCATGCAGCGAACTGGGGGCGGAGACGGACCGTCGCGGTCACCCGATGAGGGAGGCACTCCAGGTCCGGACGGGCCACCGCCTGAGCCGGAACCGCCGGATTTTTCGACGGCAGAGCCGGATCCACGGAAGATCACCGACTATGCGATGAATCCTGATCACCCGGTTGGCAAGAACAAATACCGCGTCATACATTCGGCCACCGGTCTCGACGTGGGCGACGCGGGTTCGATTGAGCAGCAGATTCGCGAAGGCGTGCGATCGGGGACGCCTATTCTCGGCAAACTGGACCAACATGGACAACGGTGGTCCGTGGACGTTCCTCTGTCCGGCCCGACCGGCACGATAACCGTCCGGACGGCGTGGATAGTCGATGCGGGGGCGACCGAGCCACGGATGGTCACCATCTCATTCCCGAAGTAGGAGACCATGGAGTTCGATGAACTGGATGTTGTCGCCCTCGCGGCCGACCTGCCCGCGGAAGGGCTGAAAGCCGGCGCCGTGGGCACGATTGTGGACATTTTTCGTGACCCGGAACTCGCCTACGAGGTGGAGTTCACCGATGACGACGGCGCGACGCTCTCCCTGACAACCTTGACTCCGGAGCAGGTCAGGCCCGCGTAACGCGACTGGCTCGTCGCCATTGCCACCGCAGAGCCGGCGCGCCCTCCACAAGCGCGCCGGCCTGATGCGCTACCTCTCGGTCCACCGGTTCTCGTGGAGGGCCTTGGAGAGGGGGCGGCGGGTTCGCCAGCCGTGCCTTTCCAGGTCGGGGGTCTCTTCGAGGTGGGTGACCGGGCCTAGGCAGAGCCAGGCGACCGGTCTGATGCCGGTGGGGATGTTCAGCAACTGGGTGAGGAAGTCTTCGCGGTAGAAGGAGACCCAGCCGATGCCGAGGTTTTCGGCGGTGGCGGCCAGCCAGAGGTTTTGGATGGCGAGGCAGACGGAGTAGAGGCCGGCGTCGGCTATGGCGTGGCGGCCCAGGACTGCGGGGCTTCCTCGGGTGGGGTCGTAGGTGACGGCGAGGGAGAGGGTTGATTCGAGGATGCCGTCGATTTTGATGGTGGCGAAGCGGTTGGCGGTGGGGGCGTCGAGGGTGGATTCGAAGGTTTTTCTTTCCTGCTGGACGTGGGTGTGGAAGGCGTTCTTGACTCCTTCATCGTTGATGAGGATGAAGTCCCAGGGTTGGGTGAGGCCGACGCTGGGGGCGGCGTGGGCGGCCGTGAGGATTCTGGTGAGGGTTTCTGCCGGGATGGGGGCTCCGGTGAATTGGCCTCGGACGTCGCGGCGGCGGTGGATGGTTTCGTAGAGGTCCATGGGCAGGCTCCCGCTGCGCTGATGGCCCCGGCGTGCGGCCGGGGCGTGCGTCTGCGAGGCCGGTCTTCGGACTTCCGGATCGTCACCTCACCGCCCGCCTTCCCAGCTGTGGGGCCAGTGGCTGCGCGTGTGCGCGTGGGCGGCAGCTTCCCGGTTACCGCGGCGGGCCCGTGCCGGAATTGCGCCGGCTTCCCGATTCTCCCCGCTGTGGAGCGGGGCACCTCGCAACAAAGTTGTGCCGTGGCAAACCCTAATGCAGCGCGGACCCTCAACGCAGCGGGAGCCTCAACGCAGCACCGAGCCTCAACGCAGCACCGAATCTCAACGCAGCCCGAACCTCAACGCAGCCCGAACCTCAATGCAGCCCGAACCTCAATGCAGGGCGAGCCAGGAGCGGATTTTCGGGGCGCAGGTGGATTGGATGTCGGGCCAGGGGGCGCCCAGGGTTGGCGGGGCAGCCTCCGTCGGGGTGCGGCCTTCGCGGACCACGGTGGCGAAGAAGGCCAGGAGTTTTCTGTCGCCGTAGGTGGCGCCGAGGCAGCGAAATGCCAGGTAGGCCATCGCGTAGAAACCCACGCGGTCGGTGGGGTCCGTGGACCAGTCGAGGTCGAGGCGGCCCTTCCAGCCCGTACGCGTGATGTGGTTGCGGGCTGCCGACGTCAGGCGGTAGGCGGTCATCGGGGTTTGTTCCCAGGCGATGTATTCCGCCATGCCTTCGATCGCCCAGTCGGCGTGGCCGCCCAGGGTGCCGAGCAGGGTGGCGACGTGGCCCAACTCGTGGCGCAGGAGGCGTTCGTCGGGGGGTTCGGCGGCGTCGACGACGGTGAACGCGGTTTCTTTGCTGGTGCGGTCGACGAAGGCTTCGGCTTCGCGGTCGTCGCCGATGGCTGTCGCCCATTCGCCGGACGCGGCGAGGTAGATCAGGTACTTGCCGGGGCGGGGGGAGGAGAGTGCGTAACGGTCGGCTGCCTGGGCTGCGCGGTCCGCTGCTGCCAGCCAGGTTGACGGTCGCACCGAGTCGTCCGAGGCGGCGACGATCACGCGGGTGCCTGTGGCGAAGGTGAGGGCCGCTGATTTCCAGGGGACGGCGGCCGGCATCGCCGGGGTGAATTGCTGGGCGAACGCGGTCAGGGTCGCGTGGCCGGCGGTGATGCGCCAGGTGGTCGACGCGGTGAGCACGTCGCCGAGGGGAACGTACGAGTCGGGGTCGCGGCGGCAATGTGCGCCCGCGAAACAGACGCGGGCCTGCACCGACGCGTGCCACACGGATCCGTTGCCGGACACACTGGTGGTACGCGGGATCCAGCTGGACAACTCAAAACCGCGCAGGTTGGCGTACAGACGGATCATTTCCGGCCAGAGTGAGGCGTCCACCTCGCGCAACCAACCGCTGCGGTCGCCGCGCAGCAGGGCAGACCCCTGATTGTCCAGGGCCGTGCGGATTGTGTCTTCGGCATCGCGTACGCGTAGGGCGCTTGCCCGCACGATCAGCACCCCGCCGCACACGAGCGCCGCGAGGGCGAGTGCGACCGGCAAGAGGCGCCGGAACCGTGTCACGCCGGGACCTTATCAACAAGGGCTGTGCCGACCGGCGGGTCCGGATCAGTCGATCACTGTCCGTTGATGTTTGCAGGTCGGTCACCATCTCGAAATATGGATACGGTTCACTGTCAAATAGAGGACTGATTCGTGAGCCGGCGTGCAACTTGCGGGAGCGGTTCGCCCTGCAAGTTGCACGTTTCGCGAGTCACGGACCTGCTGCTCCAACGTCGCCGCAACGGTTTGCCCGTCCTGCCGGTTTTCATTCATGGACGTTTTTGAGATCTCGCCAGAAGACCCTTCCTGTCGATCTCCGATGGTGGAACTCTTCTAGCCAGACGTAGCGCCAGCGACACGGACGGTGGTGGTGGAATGCGTCCCGACGTTCTGGTCGGTCCTAGCGACTGGGTTGTCGAGCAGTTCGGCGACAAGGTCGCCGCCGAGATCTGGACCCGGGTTCCCGAGGCGTTGAGCACGGCGATCGAGCGTGAGGTCAACGCCCATCCTTCGATGACCCAAACCACGGAGCGAGTGCTGGCCAACCCCCGGTGGCCGCTCCCGTACGAGGAGCTCGTGCTCTTCCTGGGCACGCTGCCCGGAGCCGAGATCATCAGCATCCCGCGGTCGGTCTACCAGCTCGTGGTCATCAACGGCCACGTGGTGGTGCCGTGGTGCTACGGCCAGTCCGCCCGCGACTCCATGCGCGACGCCGCGGTGGACCGCTCGTTCGGCCGGCTCGCCCGCGAGCTGCTCCGCCGTTTCGGCCCGCCCTGGCGGCGGTCGCAGGCGGAGATGCCGCTGCCGCTGGACGCCGTCGACGAACGGGAGGTAGCCAAGATCTGTGCCGCGATCGCCGGCATCGATCCGGCACCGGAGGTGGTGATCGCCGGATATGCGGGGGCGCCGCACCTGGGTCTGCTCCGCGCCTGCCTCGGCGAGATCAAGTCCACGGACAACGGCGCGCTCAACTGGAGCCATCTGGACGACCTGCCGCTGCCGCCCCCGGTCATCCCGAGGCCGAGGCGGCTGCAGTTTCCGTGAGCAGCTTTCGTGAGCAGCGAGTAACACGGCGATAACGCGACGGGAATATCGTCGGACATGGGTTCTTCCTTGGGAGGGTTCATGCCCAACCCGCGCGTTCGATCCGTGTTGCTGTCCCGGCTGAGTGTCCGGCCGGAGGGCTCCTCGCAGACCGAGATCCTCAACGAGCTGCGCCGCTGCATCCTCGACGGTGAGGTGCCTCCGGGTTCCCCCATCCCCGTGGACGGCGTCGCGGCTTCGTTCGGGGTGAGCCGCATACCCGTACGGGAAGCCCTGATGACGTTGATCGGGGAAGGTCTGGTCGACCATCGCGCGCACACCGGGTATCGGGTCGCCATGATGACGCCGGGCGAGTTCGGCGAGATCTACCTGGTCCGTGAGGCGCTGGAAACCGCGGCGATGCGTGTTGCGGTCGGGCTGGCGGGTGCGCGCGACGACGATGCCGCCCGGGCAGCGCATGCCGCGCTGAGCGAGGCGGTCGTCGCCGGCGACGGTCGCGCGCATCACCGGGAGAGCCGGCGTTTTCACCTGGCGCTGATCCAACCGTGCGCGATGCACCGGCTGCTGCACATGCTGAGCACCGCCTGGAACATGACCGAGCCGCTGCAACCCATGTCGCACCTCGATGCCGCCGAACGCGCATTGCTGCACGGCGACCACGACGTGATGCTCGCGGCCTTCATCTCCCGGGACGCCGATGCGCTCATCGAGGTGTGCGGCGCGCACCACCGGCGGCTGCAGTCCTACATCTCCCGTCTGCCCCAGGACACCGGCCTGTTCCACCGAATCTCGTAGATATATATCTCCGCTCATCGAATCGAAACAGGCCATTCCTAGGTTGAGCGGCAACTCAGCCGCTCGACCCCAGGAGTGGGCATGACCAACAACGATCTCGTCGAGGCCGCCGGAATGCCGGTCGGCGCCGGCCTCATCAAGCCCGGATACGACCCACGGTTGACCAACGAGGATCTCGCGCCGCTGAAGAAGCAGACGTGGGGCTCGTACAACATCTTCGCGTTCTGGATGTCCGATGTGCACAGCGTCGGCGGGTACGTGACCGCGGGCTCGCTGTTCGCGCTCGGGCTGTCGAGCTGGCAGGTGCTGGTCTCGCTGCTCGTCGGCATCACCATCGTCTACTTCTTCTGCAACCTGGTCGCGAAGCCGAGCCAGCAGGCCGGGGTGCCCTATCCGGTCATCTGCCGCACGGTCTTCGGGGTGCTCGGCGCCAACGTGCCGGCCATCATCCGCGGCGCGATCGCCGTCGCCTGGTACGGCATCCAGACCTACCTTGCCAGCGCCGCACTCGACGTCGTGGTGCTGAAGCTGATCCCGGACCTGGCGCCGTACGCGGACGTCAACCAGTACGGCTTCCTCGGGCTTCCGCTGCTCGGCTGGTGTTCCTACGCGGTGCTCTGGGTCCTGCAGGCCGCGGTCTTCTGGACCGGCATGGAGACGATCCGCCGGTTCATCGACTTCTGCGGGCCGGCCGTCTACGTCGTGATGATCGCGCTCGCCGGATACCTCATCTACAAGGCCGGGTGGGGGCACATCAACCTCAACCTCGGCGAGGTGAAGTACAAGGGCGTCGACGCCATCCCGATCATGCTCGGCGCGATCGCGCTGGTCGTGTCGTACTTCTCCGGCCCGATGCTGAACTTTGGGGACTTCTCCCGATACGGTAAGTCGTTCAAGGCGGTGAAGACCGGCAACGTGCTCGGCCTGCCGGTGAACTTCCTGGCGTTCTCGCTCCTGGTGGTCATCACGTCCTCGCTGACCATCCCGGTCTTCGGCGAGCTCATCACCGACCCGGTCGCCACGGTGGCCCGCATCGACAGCACGTTCGCGATCGTCCTCGGTGCGCTCACCTTCAGCATCGCCACGATCGGCATCAACATCGTCGCGAACTTCATCTCGCCCGCGTTCGACTTCTCGAACGTCAGCCCGCAGAAAATCAGCTGGCGCGCCGGCGGCATGATCGCGGCGGTCGGATCGGTGCTGATCACCCCGTGGAACCTCTACAACAACCCGGACGTCATCCACTACACGCTGGAGACGCTCGGCGCGTTCATCGGGCCGCTGTTCGGGGTGCTGATCGCCGACTACTACCTGGTCAAGAAGCAGCAGGTGGTGGTGGACGACCTGTTCACCATGGCGCCCGAGGGCCGCTACTGGTACCGCAAGGGCTACAACCCGCCGGCCATCATCGCCACGGCGATCGGCGCGGTCGTCGCTATGGTGCCGGTGCTCTGGAGCGGCGGGCCGGGCATGCACACCACCGCCCAGTACAGCTGGTTCATCGGTATGGGCCTCGGCTTTGTCAGCTACCTGCTGATGACCGCGAACCAGTGGCGGACCTCGACCCCGGCTGAGCCGGCCGCCGACACGGTCGCTGTTTGATGTTTCTCCGGGTCATCAACCCCAACACCACGGCGGCGATGACCGCGAAGATCGAGGAGAGTGCCCGGGCCGTCGCCGGTCCGGGCACCCGCCTCGACGCGGTCAACCCGAGCATGGGACCGGCCTCCATCGAGAGTCACTACGACGAGGCGCTCAGCGTTCCCGGCATCCTCACCGAGATCGCCCGCGGCGAGACCGAGGGGGTCGACGCGTACGTGATCGCCTGCTTCGGCGACCCCGGCCTGGATGCGGCCCGCGAGCTTGCGCGTGGTCCGGTCGTCGGCATCGCAGAAGCGGCGATGCACGCCGCGGCGTTGCTCGGTCGCGGTTTCAGCGTGGTCACCACTCTTGACCGTACGCGCGGACGAGCGCACGAACTCGCCACGCGCTACGGCTCCCCGTGCCGTGGCGTCCACGCCTGCGACATTCCGGTGCTCGAGCTGGACAAGGACCCCGATGTGCTGGACCGGGTCGTCGCCCTCGGCCGCACCGCCCTGCACGACGACGACTCCGACGTGCTCGTGCTCGGCTGCGCGGGCATGGCGGACCTCGCGGAGAAGGTGTCGGCGGCGCTCGGCGTCCCGGTCGTCGACGGCGTCGCCGCCGCGACCCTCTTCGCGCAGTCGCTTGTCACACTGGGCCTGCGCACCTCCGCACGTTCCGAGTACGCGCAGCCGCCGCCCAAGGCGTACACGGGCATCCTGCGTAGATTCACGGTATGAGCTGGTATGTCGTCACAGGTGGCGGGCGTGGGATCGGGCGGGCAATCGTGGAACGGCTCGTGGCGGGCGGCGGTCATGTCGCGGTCATCGAGTTCGACGCGTCGGCGCTGGAATGGGCATCCGGTCAGGACCGGATCGTTCCCGTGATCGGCGACGCGTCGGATCCCGCGGTCGCCGCCCGGGCTGCCGCGGTGGGCGAGCCGTTGACCGGGTGGGTCAACAACGCGGCCATCTTCGAGGACGCGTGGCTGCATGAGGACCCGCTGCGCGTCGCCTCGCTGATCGGGCGCAACCTCAACCCGGTCATCGTGGGCAGCGCGGCGGCGATCGGGGCGGGGTGCCCGGCGATCGTCAACGTCTCCTCGCACCAGGGGCAGCGGCCGGTGCGCGGAGCGCTTGCTTACGCAACCGCGAAGGCGGCTGTGGAAGGGCTCACACGGGCGCTTGCGGTTGATTACGGACCTCGTGGCGTACGCGTAAATGCGGTTGCTCTGGGTTCCATCGCCACGTCGCGGTCCGACGCGCACGGTGAGGAATTCGCCCGGGAGATCGCGTTGCTGCAGCCGCTCGGACGGCTCGGGCGGGCGACCGAGGTTGCGGACGCGGTGGCGTTTTTGCTTTCCGACGCGGCGAGCTTCATCAACGGCGCGGTCATCCCCGTCGACGGCGGCAGGTCCGCTCAGGGCCGTGACCCCGAAGAACGCTGACCAGGCAGCTCGGCGGGCGCGCAGGTCGGCGTATGTGGTGAGCAGGAGCGGGGTCAGGACGATGCCGGCCGCGAACCAGAAGATGCCCTGCATGATGGCCGCGGTCATCGCGTAGCCGGTGCTGGTCATGCCGGAGAAGACTGATGTGGCGAGCTCGGTGGCCAGGACCACGGCGATCGAGAAGAGCGAGCCGATGAGGTAGAGCAGGCAGGTGACCGGGATCAGGGCGAAGACCGCGCCGAAACCGGAAAGGTACGGCTGGAGGTCGATGTCCGCGCCGGGCTAGCGGTTTCCAGGTCGCGGGCAGAAGGGCGAACTGCGCCGCCACCAGTCGCCGAAGTCGGTGCTGACCAGCGGATCGTTCGGGTCGGCGTACATTTTTCCCCCGTCGGACAGACGGGTGGGGCAGACATTAACGCTCGCGGTGTGTGCGGCGCTGCCCCGGACGAGACGGCAAGGGATAACCTGCGAAGAATGCCCGAGCCGCAGCTGGAGTCACCCACCGTCATCCGGGACAGGGCTGTCTCCGTCGCTGACTACCTGCTCGCCGTGCGCGCCCACATGGAGCGCCCTGCCCGCACGGTGCCCGGCGATGCGCACTGGCTGGACAAACTACCCGCGCACCCGGAGTGCGAGGTCGGTCCGGCCGCCGACGGCACGACCTGGCTGCGGGTCGGATTGCCCGATCTGCCGGGCTCGCCTCCGGTCCCCGCCGAGCTCCGCCGCCGTCTCAACGAACTCCCTCCCGTTGACAAACCCAATCGGCCAAATGGAACCGATATAGCCGATGGGCCCGATGAGGAAAATAGGAGTTGGGACACCGAGCAGGGCCAGTCGGGGCCGGCCCAGGCGGGCCAGGCTCAGGGCGGCCAGGCTCAGGGCGGCCAGGCTCAGGCGGGGGAGCAGGGCGACGGGTTCGAGGTGTGGCGGGAGGAGGTGTGGCGGCCGTGGGTGGGGCTGAGCCGGGCAGCGGAGCAGACGCGGACCGTGCATCGGCAGCTGTTCGATCGGATGCATCAGGTCGACATGGCCGCGGCGACCACCGAGCTGGTCTGGGGGCACGGCATCCTGGAGACCGTCATCGACGGGGAACGGGTGCGGTATCCGCTGGTCGCGACGCCGGTGCTGATCGAGTACGAGCCGGACCGCTCGCTGATCACCGTGTCGCCGCAGGGGCCGTCGCGGTTGCAGACCGATGCGCTGGCGGGGCTCGACGAACGGTATCTCGGTCAACTGCTCGCGCTGGCCGGCCCCGCCGGGACCGTGGAGGTCGACCTGTGGAGCGACCTCGACCGGCGTGAGTTCTTCGAGCGCGCGCTGGGCCGGCTCGGCTACGACAAGCTGATCGTGGACCCGGGCGAGAGCAGCACGAGGCCGCACATCGTCGACACGAGTGTGCTGTTCGCCCGGCCGAAGCAGCGGCTGCTGCGCGGTTTCCTCGAGAGCCTCCGCGATCGGCTGCTGGCCGGGGACACGGCGAGCATCGGGGCGCTGTCCGCGATCGTGGCGCACGAGCCGAGCAAGTTGCGGATGCCGGACGATCGGCCCGGGGACTGGGAGCGGGTCGGGGAGCGGCTGCTCATGCCTTTGCCCACGAACGAGGCGCAGGAGTCGATCGCGCGGCGGCTGGCGCAGCATCGCAATGTTGCGGTGCAGGGGCCGCCCGGGACGGGGAAGACGCACACGATCCGCAACCTGATCTGTCATCTGATGGCGAACGGGAAGCGCGTGCTGGTCGTCGCGCAGAAAGAGGACCCGTTGCGGGTGCTCCGCGACGGGCTGCCGGAGGAGGTGCGGGCGTTGTGTCTTGCCGTGCTCGGGCGTACGACGGATCAGCTTGTGCAGTTGCAGCTCGCCGCGCGGGAGCTTTCCGACCGGGCTGCCACTCTCGACAAGGCCGCGGAGGCCCGCAGGGTCGAGCGGTTGACGCATCGCCTGGAGGAAGCCGAGGGCGATCTGGCTCAGGCGCTCGGCGGTCTGCGTGCGATCGCCGAGAACGAGTCGGCGACCTACCGCATCGACGACGCGGCCCTGTCACCCGCGGAGGCCGGGGCCTGGCTCCGCGAACATGCGGCGACCAACGGCGGGATCCCGGACGCGGTCGGTCAGGGTGTTCCGCCGCTGGCCGAGGCGGAGTTCGGCGAGTTGCTCGAGCTCGCGGGCCGGCTCACTCCCGCGGATCGTGCGGCGTCGGTGCGGCACCTGCCGGACGTCTCGGCGCTGCCCGATGCGGCGCGGGCAAAACAGGACCGAGCCGATCGGGCGGCGGCCTCGCAGCGGGTGTCGCGCCTGGCGTCGGCGGGCGTTGACCCTGATTCGGTACGCACCCTGGGCCCCGAATCCCTGACCGCTCTCCTCGACGGACTCCGGGACGCGGTCGCCTGGCTGAACCGTCGCGCGGGCACCTGGACCGACCGGCTCGGACGCCTGCTCGCCGATCCGCACTGGGCGACGGTCTGGACCGATCACGTGACCGCCACCGAGTCGCTGCAGCAGTCGCTCGCTGACCTGACGCGCACACTCGCGGGTCACCGCGTCGTCGTCCCGAGGCAGCTCGCCGCCGAACCCAAACGGCTGATGACCGGTCTCGGTGAGCTGCGATCCCGGTTCGCCGCCGGCAAGGGCGTCAACCGTCTGCTCCAGGCCGCACTCTTCAAGCTCGCCGAGGACGTACGCGTCGACGACGAGCCGCTGCGAACCGTGGCCGACGTCGACGTTGCCCTCGCGTGGGTGCGGCGGCAGCAGGCTCAACGCCGGCTGGGCGAGCACTGGGCGGAATGGGTGCAGCGGCTCGGCATCCCGCCGCGCGAGGGCGATCCGGAGGTGTGGGCCGGTGGCCTGCTCGCCGAGGCGGCTCAGTCGCTCGGATGGGATGCGCGGGAATGGCCTGAGCTGTCCGGTCGCTTGGCTTCGCTCGTACCCCAGGAAGAACTTGATCTCGATCCTGCCCGGCTCGCGGAGATCGAAGCCCTGCTGGACGACGCGCCGGTGGTCTTCGAGCTCGACCGGCTGGACGACGCCGACCGTGCGGTGGCCGACGGCCTCGCGCCGTGGCCACAGCTCGCCGCGGCCTGGCGCACCCTCGACGGCTGGGACGAAGCGCTGGCCGAAACCCGGCGGCTGCTCGCCCTGCGGGCTGAGGTGAACCGGTATCTGGCTTTGCATGCCCGGCTTGCTGAAATGGCGCCAATGTGGGCCGGGCAGGTGGACGCCGGACTGGTACCGGCCGTCTCCGGTGCCGCGTGCCTGCGGGCCTGGCGGTGGCGGCAGGTGCAGACATGGTTCGACCAGGTGGTCGGCGCGGTCGATCCGGCCGTCCTGAACCGCCGCGTCGAACAGGGGCGCGACAAGATCCGCAGGCTCACCGGCGACCTGGTGGTGGCATCGGCGTGGCTGGAGGTCGCGCGGGCGCTCGACGATCGGCGCCGGGCCGCGCTCGCCGACTGGACCACCGCGCTGCGCAAGATCGGCAAGGGGACCGGGCGCAGCGCCGCGGCCTGGCAGGTGCACGCGCAACGGGCGATGGAGTCCGCGGTCGAAGCCGTACCCGTCTGGGTCATGTCCGTGGACCGGGCGATCGAACAGTTCGCGGGCGGCGCGCACTTCGACGTGGTGATCGTGGACGAGGCGTCGCAGGCGGACCTCTTCTCGCTGCCCGTGCTGTCGCTCGCCGAACGGGCCGTCGTGGTCGGCGACGACCAGCAGATCGGCCCGCAACTCGGCTTTGTCGGCGCGGTCACCGGCCTGATCCACAGCCACCTGCGCGACGTCCCGTCGGCCGAGCACTTCGACCCGGAGTCGTCGCTCTACGACCACGCGGTGCGGCGCTCGCCGGAACGCATCCTGCTCACCGAACACTTCCGCTGCGTCCCGCAGATCATCAGCTTCTCCTCACGCCACTACTACGATGGGAAGATCCAGCCGCTGCGTGCGGACCGTCCAGCCCTTGATCCCGTACGCACGCAGTTCATCCCGGACGGCGTACGCCAACCGCTTCCTCCCTTCGGCGACGTCAACGTGCCCGAGGCGGACGCGCTGGCCGATCGGATCTCGCGCATCGTCGCGGACCCTGCCTACGCCGGTCGCACGCTCGGCGTGATCAGCCTGCTCAGCACGAGCGGCCAGGCGAACTACCTGCTCGCCAAGCTCCGCGAGACCATCGGCGAGGACGAGATGGAGGCCCGCCGCCTGCGCGTGGGCGACGCGTACACGTTCCAGGGCGACGAACGCGACGTGGTCCTCGTGTCCATGGTGGTCTCCGACAACGACGGCCGGCTCGCGGCCTTCACCAAGCGCGAATACCACCGCCGCGTCAACGTCGCCGCCTCCCGCGCCCGCGACCAACTATGGATCTTCCACTCGGTACGCGCCGCCTCCCTGAACGCCGACGACGCCCGCGCACTGCTGCTCAACTACGCGCAGAACCTCGGCACATCGTCATCGCCGGCCGGAAAACCCGAGAACGACTTCGAAGCCGAGGTGCTGCGCCGCCTGGCCCAACGAGGCTTCGACCCGATCGTCCAGTACGCCATCGGCGGCTACCGGATCGACTTCGTCCTCAACTCCCCGGACGGCCGGCGTCTGGCGATCGAATGCGACGGGGACGCGTACCAGGGCCCGGAGCAGTGGGAACGCGACATGCGCAGGCAGGCCGTCCTGGAGCGGGTGGGCAACTGCGTCTTCGTCAGAATCCGCGGCAGCATCTTCAACCGCGAACCCGAAGCCGCCCTACGCCCCCTCTGGCAACGTATCGAGGAACTGGCCATCACACCGGTCCCACACTGACCTGCTCGGCGACGGCGATGACCTGGTCCAGGGTCAGCTGAGCCGGCGCCTGCAGGCGGAACCCCCGGCCGTCCACGAGCTCCACCTGCAGGATCCAGCCGTCGGGAGTCCGGACGATCTCACCGCGGCGACCGCCGACGGTGACCTGTTGCGGGCCGGACAGGTAGGCGAGGTGGGGCACGAGACTGACGCTGAGCGTGGCGGCGGATGCCGGGTCGGCGAGGGTGAGGATCGTGTTGTCCTTGAAGGCCCGCAGGCGCCAACCTGCCGGGGCGAGGCGCACCTGCAGCGGCACCGGCTGCGGATCGTCCGCCACGGTCCTGGCCAGCGACAACACGGCCTTCTCAGTGCCGAATCGGCCGTGCCCGCTGAGGGTGACCCACTGGCCGTCCCTGCGTTGCCAGCTCAGTACGGCTGTCTTCGGCCCGGTTCCGGCCAGGTACGCCGTCCCGCCGTCGAGGTCGATCGTCCTGATCTGCGTGAGTGTTCCCTGCGGGGTGTACCGGTCGTCGACGGCGAGATAGACGTCGCTGGTCGCGTCGGATGACAGGTACACCGCCGTCATTGCCGGCGTGGTGCGCCCCTGGCTGTCGTCGCCGAACCCGCCGCTGATCCCCGGCGCCTTCAACCCCGCGGGACGCGGCCGCAATGCCAGCGGGAACACCGGAGTCTCGAACGCGACGAGCTTGACCGCGGACGGCTGCACGACGGCGGTGCGCTCAGGCACCATCGTGTAGCCGGTGCCGGCCGCGACGGCGAGGGCGGCGGTCACCGAGATTCCCCAGACGAGGCGGCTTCGGCGCAGCCCGTGGCCCTCGATCTCGTTCATCACCCGGACCCTGGCCCGGGTCAGCGCGACGCCGGAGACCTCGGGTGCGTCCGGACCGTGATCCCGCAGTAGGGCCAGCTCGTTCATGACATCTCCTCAGCGATCCGAAGGGGTGCGAGCGCATCGCGGGTCACCCGGCGCGCCCGGTGCAGACGCGAGCGGACGGTGCCGACCGGGATGCCGAGCACCTCCGCGATCTCGATGTACGACAGGTCGGCCCAGGCTGTCAGCAGCAGCACGTCCCGGTCGCCGCGGTTCAACCCGGCGAGAGCCTCGGCGAGTTGCCGGCGCAGGGCCTCGGCGTCGGCCCGGTCGATCGCCGCGTCCTCGCCGGTCAGCGGGGCCGCGGTGTCGGGCAGCCGGGCGAGCGCGCGGTACCGCCGTACCTCCTGTCGCACGTGCCGGCGCAGGACATTCGTGGCTATCCCGTAGAGCCAGGGGAGCACGCCGACCCCATCGGCTCGATAGGAACTACGGCGGCGGAAGGCGACGAGGAACGTCTCGGCCAGCAGGTCATCGGCCATGCCGCCGACCCGCCGCGCCAGGTAGCGGTGCACGGCCGGTGCGTGCCGGTCGAACAGCGGCGCGAACTGCTCGGGCCGCTCGATCGACCGGCCGACGAGATCGTCATCGGGAATGCTCACACCTGCTTTTGCCCGCGGCTCGCGATCGGGTTCACGCCGGCTCTCGGCCAGGGGCAGATAGCGGCGCACCGGGGGCAGCGGGCAGCGCTCTGCGGGCAGCGAGCGGGTTTGTGCCGAAGCGGAGGCGGTACTGGGTCGGGGTGAGGCCGGTCTCCTTGCGCATCAGGGATCGCAGGTTGGTCGCGGTGCCCAGGCCGCTGCGGCGGGCGACGACGTCGAGGCGGGCTTCGCCGCGTTCGATCAGGCGGCGGGCCAGGGTGAGGCGTTCGCCGGTCAGCCAGGCCAGGGGAGTGGTGCCGAGTTCTGTGCGGAAGCGGCGGTGCAGGGTCGCCTGGCTGGTCGCGGCCTGGTCGGCGAGGTCCCGGATGGTGAGGGGCCGGTCCAGGTTCTGCTGGGCCCAGGCCAGCAGCGGTGCCAGGGAGTGGTCCGGGATGTCGGGGATCGGGCGTTCGATGAACTGGCGCTGGCCGCCGTCGCGGTGGGCGGCGAAGACGAGGCGGCGGCTCACCGCGCTGGCGATCTCGGCGCCGTGGTCGCGGCGGACCACGTGCAGGCCAAGATCCAGGGCCGCCGCGCTGCCGGCCGCGGTGAGGATGTCGCCGTCATCGACGAAAAGGACGTCCTGCTCCAGCTCGACCTGCGGGAACCGGTCCCGGAAGGCGTCCGCCCACTGCCAGTGGGCGGTGGCGCGGCGGCCGTCGAGTACGCCGGCCTCGGCCAGGGTGAAGGCGCCGCTGCAGAAGCCGATCAGGCGGGCGCCGCGGGCGTGGGCCCGGCGGATCGCGTCCAGGACCTGGGGGCGGCGCGGAACCTCGACATCCGGGCGGTTCGGGACGATCACCGTGTCGGCGTGGTCGACCTCGGTCAGCGGGGCGACGCCGGTCAGGG
Organism: Winogradskya consettensis; assembly: GCF_018332715.1. Classification (GTDB taxonomy): domain Bacteria; phylum Actinomycetota; class Actinomycetes; order Mycobacteriales; family Micromonosporaceae; genus Actinoplanes; species Actinoplanes consettensis. The sequence goes on from NZ_BOQP01000011.1 coordinate 178,548, forward strand.
TGAAGAAGCCGTCGCGCATGCGGGTCAGGGGACCGGCCGCGCAGAGGCGGAAGTCGTAGAGGTCGCGGCCCAGCTCGGGGCGGTGCAGACCGAAGACCTCGGTCGCGCAGCCCAGCTCGAACGGGTTCGAGTTCTCGTCGACCAGGACGACGACGCGGTGCAAGGATTCTTGCGGCATACGCGATTTCTAGCACTCACGGCGTACTGATGAAGGGGTCAGGCTCGAAGCATGAGCGAACCGATCTCCCTGACCGCCGCCCTGGCGACCTTTGACACGCTGTGGAGCCCGCGCATCGTGACCAGCGTCAACGACTACGACGTGCGGGTGGCGAAGGTGCGGGGCGAGCACGTCTGGCACGCCCACGACCACACCGACGAGTTTTTTCTGGTGTTGGACGGCGAACTGGAGATCGAGCTGCGGGACCGCACGGTCGTCCTGCGCACGGGCGACGTCTTCACGGTCCCGCGCGGCACCGAGCACAAGCCTGCCTCACCCGGCGGCGCGGCCATCCTGATGTTCGAGCCGACCGGGACCGTGACGGTCGGCGACCGCCACGACGAGGTGCCCGCGCACGTTGACGCTACGAGCGGTCATCCGATTCGATCCGCGCCTTGATGCCGGCGTGCTCGGCGAGCAGGTTGAGCAGGGCCGGCCCGTCGAGCAACTCGATCGGGCGACCGGTCAGCTCGTCCTGGATCGCCGGGTGGAAGCCGTCCGTGGCGACCAGGATGCCCTTGGTCGCCCCCGCCTCGATGACCTCGGCGGCGACTGCGGAAGCCGTCGCGACGTCGACCTGACCCCGTACGGCGTGGATGACCACCGGTCCGCCGAAGAGCGGGCGCGGGTCGGAGGCCAGCCAGCGCCCGTCCTTGGCCGTGCCCATCGACAGGCCCATGGCGCAGAAGAGGTCGGCGATCGTCTGCTCCCATTCCGCTGCCGGCATGGAGACCAGGTTGGGGCGCTCGTCGATGTCGCGCAGGACGTTGAACTCCTGGGTGAAGTCGTTGTCCGACTCGCGGTCGAATTCGAGGACGGGGCGTACGCCGTCGAGCTGATCGGGCGTACCCGAGAGATCGCCCTGCAGGTGTTTGAGACAGGCGACCGGGTCGACCCGGCGCAGCTTGATCGCGGCGAAGGTGTCCCGATCGGTGGCGACGGAGACCAGGCACGGGCGCACGAATTGCCCCGTTCTCCTGTCGATCGTGTCGACGATACCGTTGAACAGGACTTTCCCCACGAGACCACCGCGGTCCGCCTCGACGACCTCGTGCACGGTGCGCAGCGCGACCATCGCGATGATCTCGGCGTAGCGGCGGCGGATCTCGTTCTCGTCGCGGGGCGTGGCGAGCAGGTCGTCGCGGACCCGGTCGTAGCGGTAGTCCTTGATCACCGGGACGACCTCGACCGGCGGCAGGTGGTACTCGATGAGCAGGTGCTGCTGCTTCGGGAGGTACGCGAGCCGGAAGTGCTGCGGGAAGTCATCCGGGTAGACGGAGTTGCCGAGCACCATCGCGAAGTATTCGACCACCGACTCGGGGTCGGCGCTCGCGAACGCCTTGGCGAACCGGTCGACCTCCGCGTTGTACGCGAGCAGTTTCGCCTCGTGCCGCTGCTTGTGGTCCTCATACTGCGCGAGGCGCGCGGCGAGCTGGCGTTCACGCCGCTGCTCGCGCTCCGCCCACTGCGCCTTGGCCTGCTCGAACGCGCGCCGGGCCGCGGTGACCTGCTGCGCGTGCAGCCGCTCCCCGCCGAGGATTTTCCCGACGCCGCGGGGCTCCGGCGGCTCGTAGCTCGGCCATGACGGCTCCGGCACGGGCCGGCCCAGCGGGCCGGGGTCGAAGGGCTGCACCTTGATCGGCTTCTTGAACCGGTCGAGATCGATGTGGTCGTCGACATCCAGTGTGGACAGCAACAGCGTGTCGAGATCGGTGAGCCTGGCGCGCAGGTCGGCGTTCGCGGCGGCGGCGTCGGCCGTGCGTGCCTCCGCGTAGAGCCGGCGGTGCTCGCGCCGGCGGTCCGCGTCGGCGGCGGCCTGCTGGGCGGCGGCGATCGCCAGGTCGGCGTTGCGCCGAATCAGCTGGCGCTGCTGCGCGGCGGCGGTGTTGCCGCGCTGGTCAGCGGCGGCCTGCGTCGCTTGCGCGCGCTGCATGTCCCGAATGATGCCCATGCGTCGTCCTCGCTGACGTCTGTTCTGTCATCGACTCTGTGCCCGGACCGCCACCATATCCACCGCTTACCGATCACGACCGCGGAGGCCCTCCGCAAGATCACGAGTGCGGCGGTTGCTCTTGGTTTCACTGCCACCACACGCAGTAACTGTCTGTCATGGATCTCTCGGTAAGCACACGGTTGCTCAGTGCAGCAAGACCGTCATCCGATCGGCTAAATTCACGCTCTGATCGGCGGAGAACAGCCTGTTCTTTGTGTTCTGGGGCCAGGTGCGAAAACATTGGGGCGAAAGCCCCCTGTTACATCGACCGGTGACGGGTCGTAATAGGGCGGGGGCATCGTTCACTCGGGAGGGGAGGTGGCGGCGACGTATGACGGCACCCGACGAGCGTTTTCCGCGTCCGCGCGCCCTGCGCGACCGCCTCTCCCGGCGTCCGAGGCTGAGCCCCAACTCGGGTCCGACGCCCGCCCATCTGCCCGAGGCGCGCACACCCGTGGACGATGAGGTCTGGTTCCTCTATATGGCCGATGGGGATCGGGTGGCCTGGTCCGACGGCCTGGCGGCCCTGCTCGGCCGCACGCCCGCCGACAGCTCCCAGGTCACCCGGGAGCTCCTGGCCCGCTATGTGCACCGCGACGACCACGCCAAGGCGCTCGGCTCGATCACCCGCGCGTGGACGGCCCGCGAGACGGCCAGCACTACGGTGCGGCTGCTGCGCGCCGACGGCGGCTGGTTCGATGTCGACTGCCGGCTCGAGCCGATCGCCGGTCGCGACGGGGCCATCAGCGGCATCCGCGGCGCGCTGCGTGACGTCTCCGTGCGCGAGCGGGCCCGCCGCGAGGTCGCCCGGCTCTCCCGCCGCGGCGAGACGGTGCAGTCGTCGATCATCGACCCCGACCCCGACACGGGCCTGCTCACCCGTGCGCGCTTCGCCGACGCGGTCGACAAGGCGCAGAGCAAGGGTGGTGGCGCCGTCCTGGTCGTGCGGGTCGAGCCCGACCGCACCGACGGCGTGCGCAGGGACGATGCCGAGCTGTTGCACCGGGCTGCGCGCGTACTCGAAGGCATTGCCCAGCCCGACAACCTCCTGGGCCGCGCCGGTCCGAACGAGATCGCGATCCTGCTACCCGGGGCGTCCTGGGCCATGGCCCGCCGCCAGGCGGATCTTTTCGTCGAGGCGATCCGCACCCAGCCGTTCGTGCTGCCCGAGGCGTGGGTGCACGCGCGTGCCTGGGCCGGTCTTGTCCGATTTCGGCCAGAGAGCGAAGCGGGCAGTCACGACCTGCTGATCGACGCCGAGCATGCGTGGCGGCAGGCCCGCGAGTCGGACCGCCCCGTCACCCTCGTGCCCGACCCGGTGCCGGCCAAGGACCGTCAGGGTTCCTACCGCAACCGGGTCGCCGCGGCCGTCGGCACCGACCGGTTCACCCTCTACGCGCAGCCGATCCTCGAGCTCCAGACCAACCGCGTGCTGCGCCACGAGCTGCTGTTACGCGTGATCGACGAGAACGGCACGCCCCAGTCGCCGATCCAGGTGCTCGACACCGCCGAACGTCTCGACGCCGTCTACGACATCGACCTGTGGGTGGTCGAGCACGCGCTCGATCTCGCGGTCTCCCTGCCCACGCACGCGTTCCAGATCAACCTCTCCGGGCGTACGGTCGGGGATCCGCGCCTGACCGCGGAGGTCGAGGCCCTTTTTGATCGGTACGCCGTGAACGCCGAGCAGTTGACGTTCGAGATCACGGAGACCGCGCTGATCGGCAACCTGAGCGAAGCGCGCATCTTCGCCGACCGCATCCGCGACCTCGGCTGCCAGCTCGCGCTCGACGACTTCGGCTCCGGCTACGCGTCGTTCCGCTACCTGCGGCTCTTCCCGATCGACCTGGTCAAGATCGACGGGGAGTACGTGCGCGACCTGGTCAACAACCCCCAGGACCAGGTGCTCGTGCAGGCGCTGGTCCAGGTCTGCCAGGCGTACGGCATCCACACGGTCGCCGAGTACGTCCAGGACGAGCCCACCCTGCGGATGCTGCGCGAGTTTGGCGTCGACTTCGTCCAGGGTTATCTGATCGGCAAGCCGGCACCGGTCGCGTCACTCGGCGCGGGCACCCGGCTGCGATCCCGCAATCCCTGATTGTGCCGGCCCGCTCACGGGTATGAGTTGGGCATGGAGCACTACACGATCGCCACGATTGCCGAGAAGAATCCCGACTTCCGCCAGGTGCTGTGGACGGGTAAACACACCCAGCTCGTCGTCATGACGATCCCGCCGGGTGGCGAGATCGGCGAGGAGGTCCACGAGGTGGACCAGATCCTCACGTTCGTGAGCGGCGTCGGCGAGGCCAAGGTCAGCGGCCAGACCCGCAAGGTCGCCCAGGGTGACCTCGTGGTGGTGCCCGCCGGCCACAAGCACAACTTCGTGAACGACGGCCCCAACCCGCTGGTCCTCTACACGGTCTACGGGCCGCCGGAGCACGCTGAGGGTGCCGTTCACAAGACCAAGGAAGAGGCCGACAAGCTCGAAGAAGCCGGCAAGGACGAGCCGCCGGCGAGCTGATCACGCCCGAGCGTCACGGTGCCGGGGCCGGCTGTGGCCCCCCAGCCAGCCGGCCCCAGCGCCGTGACGAGGGGTTGAGCCGGGCCGAACCTTACTCTTGACGCTTCAAGAAAGTCGATCGACGGGATCCGTTGTTTACCCGTTGTTTGCCTGAGGCGTGGGAGCCCCGTGCAACACGGCGTGCCGGGCGCTTACTAACCTGCTGCCATGGACGAGCCGCGGTGGTTGACCGACGAGCAGCAACAGGCGTGGCGCAAACTGGTCGAGGTGCTCGTCAAGGTCCCGGCCGCACTCGAGGGCCAGCTCCAGCGGGACGCCGGTCTCACCCACATGGGCTACCTCGTCCTGTCGACCCTCTCGGAACGCGACGACCGCCGCCTCCCGATGAGCCGCCTCGCCAAGAAGGCCAGCGCCTCCCTCTCCCGCCTCTCCCACGTGGTCGCCCGCCTGGAAGCCCAGGGCTGGGTCCGCCGCGAACGGGACCCGGAGGACGGTCGCGTCCAGATCGCCGTCCTCACCGAGGACGGTTACGCCAAGGTCGTCGAGGCCGCACCCGGCCACGCCGACTCGGTCCAGCAGCTGGTCTTCGACCGCCTGACCACTCCACAGGTACGCCAGCTGACCAAACTCTGCGAAGCCCTCCTCGACGCCCCCGACGAACCCCGCTAGTCGTCGACCATCAGCCAGTCACCCGGCAGAGCCCGGCGCACCGCGGTGACGGCCTCGGCGTTGTCCGCCCGGACCCAGAGCCAGTGGCCCGCGTCCTCGCGAAGGATCGCGCCCAGCCCGCTGAACCACCGCATCGGCTTCCCGTCAGGATCGGCCCAGAGAACGTAGTCCGGCATCGGCAGCCGCCGGAACCGCTGCTCCAACGTCACGACGGCCTCGTCGTCGAGCTCCCGGTTGTCGACCGGACCGTCATCGCCGGCCAGCATCCACTCCGACAAAACCATCTCCACGCAGGCCAGCGAGACGCGGTCGAGGTAGGGCCGCCAGCCCGACTCCAGCCGCAGCAGCACAGGCGGGTCAGGCTCCGCGATCGCCGAAAGCGGGATGCCCCACTGCACGACATTTTGGTTCTCGACCCGGAAGACCAGCACCTCGCCGCTGTAATCGAGGTAGACCCGATCGGGGCTGAGCAGGACATCCTGGCTCCGGGTCAGATCAAAACGCCTGCCGATCCGACGGTACGCCGTCAGCAGCGCCTCCGGAAACCCGAAGCCCAGCGCCGCCTCGGCAGAACGGAGCTCAGCATCGCCGTAACCGTCCTTCTCGAGCAGCGGAGTCGCATACCGCTCAGCGAACATCTCCACGAAACGCCACGCCCCGGCAGCATCCCGCACCGCCAACTCGAGCGCCGCGTGCAACTCAGCTTCCTCGTCCACGCCCACACGATATCGACGCCCGGTCACCCCGTCGCCTCTCGGAACCCGCCCACTGAAGCGCGCGCCGAGGGCCGAGAAAATCGTTCCCGGGTTCCGGCGAATGGTGATAGACATCCCGGGTGCCCGAGATCCTGGACTTCCCCGAGCTGCTGCGCCTGATCGACGAACGGTCCGACGCCTTCCGCGCCACGATCGCCGCCGCGCCCAGCCTCGACGTCGTCGTACCCACCTGCCCCGAGTGGACGCTGTTCGACCTGGCCGAGCACATCGGAACCGGCCGCCGATCCTGGGCCGCCACCGTCGCCGCCGGACCCGCCGAGACAAAGGCCGACCTGCCGCCCGACACACCCGAGGCGCCCCGCGACGACCGCGAAGCCCTGCTCACCTGGCTGGCCGACTCCACTCAGGAACTGGTCGACGCCCTGCGGAAGGCGGGCCCGGACAGCACCTGCTGGAACTGGTGGGCCGACTCCCAGTCCCCGCCGACCACCGGCGCCGTCGCCCGCCACCAACTGCAACAATTCGTGGTTCACACGTACGACGCCCAGCTCACCATCGGCACCCCGCAACCCCTCCCAACCGCCGCAGCCTTCGACGGCGTCGACGAGTTCAACCTCACCTGCGTCGCCACCACCACCCCCTGGCCCCACGCCCCCGCCACCCTCGACTTCCACGCCACCGAAGGCCGCACCTGGCGAGTACACCTCTCCACCGCCGGCGCCCGCATCTCCACCCCCGACGAAACCCCAGCCGACGTCACCATCACCGCCACCGCCAGCAACCTGGTCCTGAACTTCTACGACCGCATCCCCCTCGACACCCTGTCGATCGAGGGCGACCGCCGCAGCCTCGACCAGCTGGTCGCCTGGGACCGCAGCTAACGACTGCCCGGTGAACTGCTCATCCTGACGGGCTCAGACAGCGGTTCCGGCCAGGGCAACGGTCTCCTGCCACGGGCGCGCAGCGACGGCCGGGTCCTGACCGACCGTGTCTTGCCCGGCTCGGCTCGGCCCGGCTCGGCTCGGCTCGGCCCGGCCCTGCCCCGAGCGATCCGGGCTGGCCCTGCCCGGACAAGCCTGGCCTGACCGATCCGGCCCCAACCGGCCCCAACTGGTCCGATCCAGCCAACCGGCCCGGCTTGGCCCGGCTTACGGGCGGGCGAGCCATTGGTTCGTTCCAGGCCCTCTACCAGCCTGAACACGTCTCGCCTGCTTACCGCAGTTGCGGCATCAGAAGCGGCCGCCACCACCCCGACGTCCACCGCCGCCGCCACCACCCCCGCCGCTTCCACCGGTGCGACGGCCGCGGGTGGAGCTGCCGCCGAAGCCGCCGCCGGACCAGCCGCCGCCGTGCGAGCGCCCGCCGCCCCCGCCGCCCGAGAGAATGCCGCCGAGAACCGCGCCCGCGAACGCGCCCGCGTCGAAGCCGCCCCGCTGGCCGCCGTAGCCAGATCCGCCACCGCTGAACCCACCGCCGCTGAACCCACCGCCGCCGAAGCCGCCGCCGCCGCCGGACCAGGACTGCACGTCGGCGTGGGCGGATCGGCCGGCGGAAGAGGCGAGACTCTGGGCCTGCTGGGCGTGGTTCAGGGCGGCTGCGGGGTCGGAGGAGGCGAGGGACTCTGCGAGGGCCAGGTGGCGTTCGGCCTCCGACAAGGATCCGCGGGCGCCTGCGTTGACCGCCCCGCGCCGGGTGGAGATGAAGTCGGCTGCCGCGGCCACCTCGGCGCGGGCCACCGGTAGGGCCTGGTTGAGCTGGGTCTGGATGCGGGCGGACCGTTCGGCTGCGTCCTGCGCGTTGGCGAGTGCGCGGTCGAGGATGGCGTCGGCGGACTGCAGCGTGGCGACCGCCTGCACGGGGTCCGTCCTGGTGGCGGAAAGTTGTCCCCGCACGGAGGAGAGCGCCGTCTCTGCCCCAGCAACCGCGGCGGAAAGGTCAGCCTGTGCGGACAGGGCGTGTGCTGCGGCGATCTCCGATTCCAGTTCGGCGATGAGGGCGTCCGCGGCGCTACGGGCCGTCACCACGTCGCCGGCCGCCCGGTGCACGGCTGCGACAAGTTTTTCAGCCTGCGATACAGCCTGTTCTGCCGCCCGCACAGCCAGCGCGGCCTCCGCCCGATTGCCGCCCGGCACCATCGAAGACCCATGCCCGGCCGGAGATGCCGGCTCGGCTGGAGATACCGGCTCGGCCGGAGATGCCGATCCGGCTGGAGATACCGGCTCGGTAGGAGATAGCGGCTCGGTAGGGGATGTGGGCGTGGACGCCAGCGCGGCGCGGGCCTGGTCGATCGCTGTGGCGGTGAAGTGGAGGCGTTCTCGGGCCTGTTCGATGTTGCTGGAGACGGCGTTGACGGTCTGTCCCGCGTACTGATCAATGAGGTTTTGAAGTGCTGTGACCGCTGCGGGAAGCGTGCCCTCCACGGCCAGCTTGCGGGCCTGGACCTCGGTGGCAGCCTGATCGGCCCGGCCCTCCAGATCGCGGAGCTGGTCGAAGGCTTCCGATTCGGCGTCGAGGCGCTCGTCGGCTGCCTTGCACCGGGCAATGATCTCGCCCAGGATGCGCCGCCGCGCCGGTTCGTCGGGTGCGGGGGTGTCCTCCAGCGTCATCCGCAGCCGGAACGCTTCCGCGACGTCCTTGCGCGAGGCCTCCAGCGCTGTCCGGAACCGGGCAGTCTCACCGGTGCCGTATTGCGCGGCCGCCAGGGAGAGCTCGCTCTCGCTCTCGCGCAGATCGTCGTCCAGCTCGATGAGCAGCGCATTCGCCTCAGCCGTCAACGCCTCGGTCGAGGGCCCAGAAGGCACAGAAGGCCCGGAACCCCCAGAGGCCCCAGAACCCCCAGAACCCCCAGAACCCCCAGAAGACCCAGAAGGCCCAGAAGACCCAGGGGCCCAGGCGGCCCCGCCTGGCTGCCCCGAACGACCGGCAGGGGACGAAGCCCGGCGACGACGCCGCAGAAAGACCCAGATCAGGGCGCCAATGATGATCACGGCGAGAAGCACGACGATCCAGACGCCGGAGCCGCTGCCCGCACCGGCAGCGTCCTGGTAGCCCGACGCGGCGGCCACGACAGCGCCCGACCAGTCGCTCTTGGCCAAAGCGGGCTCGATGTCCTGCGACGCGACGTCGGCGAGTTCATCGTCGGTGATGCGGGAGTCGCCAGGGAACGAATACGCGTACGCCCGGTCACCGGTGGCGACCGCGAGGAGCGCATCCCGGTCTCCCAGATCGCTGAGCTGGGCGGTCTGGTCCGTCCAGGTCTGGGCGGCGGTGCCGTCGAAGGAGTCGACGAAGACGACGAAGAGCTGGATGCCGGTCGATTTCTGCAGCGAGGCCAGCGCGGAGTCCACCGAGCCGCGCCCGCTGCCGAGTGCGCCCGTCGCGTCGGTCACCTGGGTGGCGAGGCGCGTCGGTGGGTCGGCGAACGCGGGTGCGGGCACGAGGAGCAGTGCCAGGACCAGCAGGAGTACGCGTCGGGCGAAGGTCACCCGCCCACCCTAGATCCCAGGTTCGGATGGCAAGGTTGTGCATATGAGCCAGCGAGTCAACGGAGTCATCTCCCGCGCCAAGGGTGCCCCCGTCGAGGTCACCACGATCATCGTGCCGGACCCGGGTCCCGGCGAAGCCGTCGTGAAGGTGCAGGCCTGCGGGGTCTGTCACACCGACCTGCATTACCGCGAGGGCGGGATCAACGACGACTACCCGTTCCTGCTCGGCCACGAGGCCGCCGGGATCGTGGAGTCGGTCGGTGCCGGGGTGACCGAGGTCGCCCCGGGCGATTTTGTCGTCCTGAACTGGCGGGCGGTCTGCGGTGACTGCCGCGCCTGCCGCAAGGGCAAGCCGTGGTACTGCTTCAACACCCACAACGCGACCCAGAAGATGACGCTGGAGGACGGCACCGAGCTGTCGCCCGCGCTCGGCATCGGGGCGTTCGTGGAGAAGACTCTGGTCGCGGCGGGGCAGTGCACGAAGGTCGACCCGGAGGCCCGGCCCGCAGCCGTGGGGCTGCTGGGTTGCGGCGTCATGGCGGGGATCGGCGCGTCGATCAACACCGGTGGGGTGACCCGCGGAGACTCGGTCGCGGTCATCGGCTGTGGCGGGGTCGGCGACGGTGCCGTCGCGGGTGCGGCGCTGGCCGGCGCCACGACGATCATCGCGATCGACACCGATGACCAGAAGCTGGAGTGGGCCCGCAAGTTCGGCGCCACCCACACGATCAACGCGCGGGGCAAGGATGTCGTCGCCGAGGTGCAGGCGCTGACCGGTGGCAACGGCGCGGACGTCGTCATCGAGGCGGTCGGCCGCCCGGAGACGTACAAGCAGGCGTTCTACGCCCGTGACCTGGCCGGCACGGTGGTGCTGGTCGGCGTGCCGACCCCGGACATGACGATCGAGTTGCCGCTGGCTGACATCTTCGGCCGCGGTGGTGCGCTGAAGAGCAGCTGGTACGGCGACTGCCTGCCGACCCGGGACTTCCCGATGCTGACCGAGCTCTACAAGCAGGGCCGGCTCGACCTCGACGCGTTCGTCACCGAGGAGATCCGCCTGGACCAGGTCGAGGAGGCCTTCGCCAAGATGCACGGCGGCGGCGTGCTGCGCTCGGTCGTGATCTTCTGATGGCGGCCCGGGTCGATCACGCGGTCACCAGCGGCACGTTCTCTCTCGACGGCGAGACCTTCGACGTCGACAACAACGTGTGGGTGGTCGGGGACGACGCCGAGTGCGTGGTCATCGACGCGCCACACTCGGTGGACGCGATCCTCGAGGTGGTGGCGGGTCGCAAGGTCACCGCCATCGTGCTCACCCACGCGCACGACGATCACGTCCGCGTCGCGCCCGAGCTCGCCGAGCGCACCGGGGCGCCGTTGATGCTGCACCCCGCCGAGGAGGTGCTGTGGAAGCCGACGCACCCCGGCCTGCCGATGCCCGCTGCGCTCAGCGACGGTCAGGAGATTCCGGCCGGCGGTGCGACACTCACGGTTCTGCACACCCCGGGTCACAGCCCAGGAGCAATTTGTCTGTACGCCGCTGAGCTCGGCGCCGTGTTCACCGGCGACACCCTGTTCCAGGGCGGTCCGGGGGCGACCGGTCGTTCGTACAGCGACCGGCCGACCATCGAGAAGTCGATCCGCGAGCGGCTGTTCGCGCTGCCGCCGACCACGGTGGTGCACACCGGCCACGGCTCCGACACGACGCTCGAAGCCGAAGCCGAAGCCTTCTAGCGTCCTGCGCCGGGCCGTGTAGAAACGGCCCGGCGGGATCGGCTACGCGGCTCGCGCGTACGCGGGGACGGACCGGTCGGCCAGCAGGTCGAGCGACAGAGCCGCTGTCCAGCTGAACGTCGGCGCACCGATGCCCTCGCCGGTGACCGGGTGGAAGTACTCGTAGTGCCCGGAGCGGTGGATGAGCCTGATCATCGCCATGCGCAGGTCCTCGGCCTCGCCGCGGTACCCGTGGACGAGCATGCCCCGGCGCAGCAGCCAGTTGATGTTGATCCAGATCGGTCCACGCCAGTAGCGCAGCGTGTCGAAGTCCGTCGCCGTCCGGTCGTAGCTCGGCACCGGCAGGCCGGTGGCCTCGGGCAGGCCGAACCGCTCCGACGCGGCCTCCGCCATGATGGCGGCGGCCTGGTGGTCGGGCAGGTCGGGCAGGATCAGCGGCACGAGGCCGTTGACGCACCGGGCCGGGCTCAACATCCTGGTACGCACGTCACGCGACCGGAACGTACGCGTCGCCGGATCCCACAGGTGCTTGGAGATCGCCGCCGTGATCCGCTGTGCCCGCTCGCGGTGCACCTCCGCGTCCGCGCCGACGACCTCCGCGATGTGCACCAGCGCCAGCTCGGCGGCGGCCAGGATCGCGTTGAACGACGGGCACTCGACCACGAAGTCGTGCCGCTGAACGAGGGCGGTGTCGGAGTAACCGCCGTCCCGGTAGTTCAGGACCAACCCCAGGTAGCGGGCGTAGTCGATGTCCAGCGGCCGGTGCGAGGCGTCAGCGACCTCGAGGTCGCGGCGTGTGTACCGGGTGAGGAGCCCCATGTCGGCGGGGACAGCTGCCATCGCGGTGTCCCAGGACGGGCTGTTGTCCAGTCCCGACTCCCAGGGGTGCACGATGCTGGCGAGACCCTCGCCTGCTGCGTCCCGGCGCCGGCTGAGGTATTCCTGCTGGGCGACCAGCCGGGGGTAGAGCCACCTGAGCTCGTCGCCGGCCTCGTGGGCGGCGGCCGCGCCGTGCGCTGCGGCGCGCCGGTAGACCTCCCACGCGGCGATCGCGTGCAGTGGCGGCTGGACGAGCCCGGTGCTGCCACGGGCGGCGCGCCCGTTGTAGGCAGGGACGTTCCAGAAGCCGGGACCCGGGAAGTAGTCGCCCTCCGCGGTGCGGGGGTCGAACACGATGTGCGGCACGCGGCCGTCGGGCCACTGTGCCTCGAAGAGGCTGCGCAGGTCACGCCAGGCTCGCGACGGGTTCACATAGGCGAGACCGATGGCGATGAAGGCGGCGTCCCAGCTCCATTGATGTGGGTAGAGGCGGCGAGACGGGACCATGTGGTCGTCTGACCAGTTGACGTCGAGGACGGACGAGGCGGAATTCCAAAGATCTGCAGACATGTCCGGAATCACTGGAGCGGGCGGATAAGGCATCGGGCTGCGCATCTACTTATAGACCTTTCCGCCGCGGGATCGGGCAAACACCCTTGATCGGGTGACGCACGCCTCGCATGAGGAATATGAGCCGTTCGGAGACCCGGATCAGGAATTTGTACGCGAGTCACGACCGACCGGGGATCTTGCGGAGCGGTCCAGCTCAGGGCATACGTCTTCCCGTTCCCGCCCAGGTCAGAAGCGATCTTGGCCGGGGCCGTGTTTCACCCGCCGGGGATCGGCTGAAAACAGCCATGTTCGACTGAACGGCCTATCGGTGGGGACCCATTCAGTCGATCAGCATCCAGAGACGGCTGCGCCGGCCGGGCAGGTACGGCGAATCCATCCGCTTCGCGACAACGCCGCCGAGACCCTGGGCGGCAGCTGCTTCCAGGGCGAACTCTCCGCCGCCCGGGAAATAGGGTGGGGTCTGCCAGTTCGCCCCGGTCAGATTCAGCCCCTCCAGCAACTCGCGGCGCTGTGCGTACCGGAGGAACTCGACTGTGGAGTGCCCCTCCAGCCAGAGCAGGTCATAGACCAGGAAGTGGATCGGCGTACGTTCGACAGCGCGCCTCGCCGCCCCGGAGTCACGCGGCTCCCGGCGCAGAGCCAGGCGGTCCGCGGACACGGTGGCGCCGTCGAAGGCGACGATCTCCCCGTCGAGCACGGCCTCGGTCGGGGCCAGCGCTGCCCCGAGCGGGCGGAGCTCCGGATACCACGAGGTCACGTCCGCGCCGTCCGCGTCGGTGAGCCGCACCCGGCCGCCCGACACGTAGGCGAGCGTGCGGCGACCGGCCCAGCTCAGCTCGTACCCCCAGTCCTCGTCGTCTGGCGGTAAGCCGGCGGCTGCCGTCGCGAGCATGGGTTCGACGGCCTCGGGCATGGTCTGCCAACCCGGCTCGGCGGGGTCCATCCGGCGGACCATCCAGTTGGCGTCGTCGGTCTGGAAGAAGACGTAGCGGCCCGAGGTACGTCCGCCGTGGAACGTGACGCTGATCTCGTCGTCGCGCCACTTGTCGAGCTCGTAGGTGCCCCGATCGTGGATGGTCATCCGGCCGCCGCCGTACTCACCGGCCGGGATCTCACCGGCGAAGTCGAGGTATTCCAGCGGGTGATCCTCGGTCCTTTTGGCCAGGTTGTTGCGGGCCCGATCGCGGGGGAGCCCGCGCGGGACGGCGAACGAGGCCAGCACGCCGTCGTGCTCGAGGCGCACGTCCCAATGCAGGCTGCGGGCGTGATGCTGCTGGATGACGAACCTGTTCCCGGTGGTCTTCTCCCCAGCGGTTGCGGGTATCGGCTCCGGCGTCCGCCGGGCATCGCGCCGGCGCCGGTACTCCTCGAGCTGGTCGACCATCCATCGATTGTCCGCCCGAACTACACGGATGTCATTCGCGCGAATGTCGTACCCGCGTGCCAGGGTCGATCCATGTACCGCGAACGGCCCTCAGCCCTTCCGCACGTGATCGCCTGGCGCAGCGTGGTGCCACCGGGCACCCCGCCCGGCCGGATCCTGCCGGACGGCTGTCTCGACGTGATCTGGCAGGACGGCACGGTCTACGTCGCGGGTCCCGACACGACGGCCCAGGTCGTGCCCACCGCGGCGGGCAGTCGCTTCTTCGCTCTGCGCTTCGCCGACGGGGTGGGCCCTGGCATTCTCGGGGTCCCGGCCGACGAGCTGACCGACCGTCAGGTGCCCCTCGCCAACCTGTTGCCGGCCGCCGAGGTGCGCGCGCTGGCCGAGGCGCCCGACCCGCCGGCCGCGCTGGAGGAGTTCGCGCGTCGCCGCTGGCAGGCTCCCGACCGGGCGATGGTCGGGGTCGCTGCCGGGGCGCGGGCCGGGCTGCCGGTCCCCGCGATCGCCGATTCCTGCGGCCTCAGCCCGCGACACCTGCAAAGACGCACCAGGACATCCTTTGGGTACGCGACCAAGACGCTGGTCCGGATCATGCGGCTGCAACGGGCGGTGGCGCTGGCCCGGGGCGGGAGCCCGTTCGCCGACGTCGCGGTGACGGCGGGCTATGCCGACCAGGCCCACCTGTCACGTGATGTGAAAGCGCTGGCCGGTGTGCCGCTGGGGGAGCTGGTCATGAGGTAGAAGGTGCGTACAGGTCCACGCCGTTGCCGTCCGGGTCGAGCACGACGGCATACCGCTGTCCCCACGGGGCGTCCCACGGCTCCTGTTGAGACTCGTAACCCGCCTTGACCAGGGCGGCGTGGGTGTCGTCCACCTCGGCCGGGTCCGCGCAGGCGAAGGCCAGATTGATCTTGCTTTTTTCGTCCTGGTCCCACATCAGCCGGTTGCCGCCCGGCAGGGGAGCCTCGGCGTGGGGTGCGTTGTCCGCTCCGGCCGGGAGGTCCAGGCCGAGCAGGCGATAGAAGGCGAGCGACTTGCCGATGTCGGCGACAGTGAGGCCGACCGCATTGAAAGTAAGTGCCATGCCGGTGACGCTACGAGGGCTGGGCGGCGTCCGTCTTGAACAAATCGGACGGGTCCGGCGTCACGGGTTCCCCGCCTCCGTGGCGGCCGGTAGTGTCTTGGCTCCGGCGCGTATCGAAGACCCTCGGAGGCGTTGCTGCGATGACCTTGCGGATCCTTGTCGTCGGCGCCGGAATCAGTGGTCTCGCGGCGGCAAGAGGCCTGCGGATCGCGGGATTCCGGCCCGACGTGGTGGAAGAACTCCCGGCGACCATGGTCCCCGGAGCCGGCATCTACCTGCCCGGCAATGCGGCTCGTGCGCTGCGCCTGCTCGGTCTCGACGCGCCGCTGCGGCCGCTCGGTGACCTGATCTTCCGGCAGGTGTTCCAGGACGCCCAGGGCCAGGAACTGTTCGAGATGGACGTCGCCGCGCTCTGGGCCGGAGTCGGCGAATCGCGCGCACTGTCCCGCGCCGACCTGCAGCAGGTGCTGCTCACCAGCGTCGGCGGCGCGGTGCGCTACGACACCGCCGTGCGTGATCTGGACCTCATCGACGGCGCGGTCAAGGTCGAGTTCGGTGACGGGTCCGTAGCCGAGTATGACCTGGTCGTCGGTGCCGACGGGCGGAAATCGATGATCCGCGGCAAGGTCGGGCTCGGCGGTGCCGCGGCGCCGACCGGCCAGATCGTCTACCGCAGCGTGGTCAGCGGCGGGCCGCCGCTCAGCGACTGGACGGCCCTGCTCGGACAGCGCTCCCAGTTCGTGGCGATGCCAATGGGTGGCCGTCGCCTCTACTGCTACGCCGACGAGACGGTTGAAGCCGGCGTCGAGAACCCCGCCGACCCGCGGGCCCGGCTGCGGGAGCTGTTCGGCGACTTCGGAGGATGCGTTCCGGCCATCCTCGCCGCTGTCGAGAAGGTCCAGGTCGCCCGGACCGACGAGGTCGTGATGGACAGCTACGCCAAGGGCTCGGTGCTGCTCGTCGGTGACGCTGCACACGCCACCGCGCCGACGCTCGCCCAGGGCGCGGCGATGGCGCTCGAGGACGCGGTCGTGCTCGGCGAGGTGCTGAAGCAGTCGGGCGGGGATGTGCGCTCGGCGCTCAGTGCTTTCGAAGATCGCCGGCGGCAACGCTGTGACCTGGTGCGGGAGCGGACCCACGAGCGGGATCGCACCCGGGACGTGCCGCCCTCCGAGCGCGACCCTATGCTGCGGGGGCGGGGCCAAAGGATCTTCTCGGATCACTACCGGGCGCTGGTGGAGCCCTTCTAGACCAAGGGTGCTCTTTGGTCACCCCGCGCCCGCCGGGGGTCGGCGGGGGACTATTCTGCCTGCGAGGTACGCCTTTCACTCGGGTGTACGCAGTGGGACGAACGAGACACCGGAGGCTATCCGTGACGACCGTTGCGCCTAAGCCGATCGTGACGCGGCCGTGGCCGGTCAGGCAGCAGGTCAAGGGCTCGGCCCTCGCGCGGATCCTGCGGACCACGGACGCGAAGCAGATCGGGATCATGTACATGATCACCGCGTTCGTGTTCTACATGCTGGGCGGCCTGATGGCCCTGCTCATGCGTACGGAGCTGGCCCGCCCGGGCATGCAGTTCCTGTCGCCCGAGCAGTACAACCAGCTGTTCACGATGCACGGCACGATCATGCTGTTGTTCTTCGCCACACCGATCGTGTTCGCCTTCGCGAACTTCCTGGTGCCGATCCAGATCGGCGCGCCCGACGTGTCGTTCCCTCGGCTCAACGCGTTCGCGTACTGGCTCTACCTGTTCGGCGGCACGATCACCATCAGCGGGTTCCTGACGCCGGGCGGTGCGGCTGACTTCGGTTGGTTCGCCTACACGCCGCTCAGCGACTCGCTGCACTCCCCGGGCGTCGGCGGCAACATGTGGGTCGTCGGCCTCGCCATCTCGGGCCTCGGCACGATCCTCGGTGGCGTCAACATCATCACCACCGTGATCACGCTCCGGGCGCCCGGCATGACGATGTTCCGGATGCCGATCTTCACCTGGAACATCCTGGTGACGATGCTCCTCGTGATCATGGTCTTCCCGTTCTTCGCGGCGGCCCTGTTCGCGCTCGCCGCCGACCGCGTGCTCGGCGCCCACGTCTTCGACGTGGAAACCGGCGGCCCGATGCTGTGGCAGCACCTCTTCTGGTTCTTCGGCCACCCCGAGGTCTACATCGTCGCGCTGCCGTTCTTCGGCATCATCACCGAGGTCATCCCGGTCTTCAGCCGCAAGCCCGTCTTCGGCTACAAGGGCCTGGTCGGCGCGACCCTGGCGATCGCGGCCCTGTCGATGAGCGTGTGGGCACACCACATGTTCGTCACCGGCCAGGTGCTGCTGCCGTTCTTCAGCTTCCTGAGCTTCCTCATCGCGGTCCCGACCGGCATGAAGTTCTTCGTGTGGATCGGCACGATGTGGCGCGGCCAGATCAGCTTCGAGACGCCGATGATGTTCGCGATCGGCTTCCTGGTCACGTTCCTCTTCGGTGGTCTCTCCGGCGTCCTGCTGGCTGCCCCGCCGATCGACTTCCACGTGTCCGACTCGTACTTCGTCATCGCGCACTTCCACTACGTGCTCTTCGGCACAATCGTGTTCGCGGTGTTCTCGGGCATCTACTTCTGGTTCCCGAAGATGTTCGGCAGGATGCTCGACGAGCGCCTCGGCAAGATTCACTTCTGGCTGACGTTCATCGGCTTCCACGCGACGTTCCTGGTGCAGCACTGGCTCGGCGCGGAGGGCATGCCCCGCCGCTACGCCGACTACCTGCCCAGCGACGGCTTCACGTTCCTCAACACGTTCTCGACGATCGGTTCGTTCGTCCTGGGCGCGTCGACGCTGCCGTTCATCTACAACGTCTGGAAGTCCTACAAGGTCGGCCAGCTCGTCACGGTCGACGACCCCTGGGGCGCCGGCAACTCGCTCGAGTGGGCCACGTCCTCCCCGCCGCCGCTGCGCAACTTCGACAAGATGCCCCGCATCCGCTCGGAGCGCCCGGCCTTCGACGCCAAGTTCCCTGAGCTCGCAGCGGGCGAACAGTCGATCGCCGGCCCCCCGGAAGGCGGCGCCCGCCCGCTCACCGCGGAATCGGACGGCGGCGCGACGTACAAGGAAGACCTGAGCGACCGCAAGAAGAAGTAACCTCGCTGTCCTGAGCCCGGCCCGGTCCCTGCGACCGGGCCGGGCTTTTTTGCTGCCCGTTGGTGGTCCCGCCTGCGGTTTTGTCGTACCCCTGCGGCAGACTGTCGAGCGGAGGTGAGGACCGCTCATGATGTTGACGCCTTACCGCGAAACGTTGGCGTTGCGCGGGATCAAGTCGTTGCTGGCAGTGGCGACGCTGGCACGGATACCGATCACGGCCGGCTCGGTCACGCTCACGCTGCACGTCACCCAGGATCTCGGTCTGGGCTACGGTGCGGCCGGGCTGGTCGGTGCCGCGTTCACCGTCGGTAGTTCGTTCGGTGCGCCGTTCATGGGCCGCATCACCGACCGGCGCGGGCTGCGGCCCGTCCTGGTGCTCACCACCGTCGCGGAGGTCACGTTCTGGACGTCCGCGCAGGTTTTCCCCTACTGGGCCCTGCTCATCGCGGCGCTGGTGGGCGGCTTCCTGACGCTGCCCGCGTTCTCCATCGCCCGGCAGTCCATCGCGGCCCTGACACCCCCGTCACACCGGCTGCCCGCGTTCGCGCTGGATTCGATCACGACCGAGCTCTCCTTCATGACCGGCCCGGCACTCGGCGTCCTCGTCTCCACGACAGCCGGCCCCCGCGTGGCGATGCTCGCGGTCGGCGCCGGCATCCTGCTCTCCGGCATCGGCCTCTTTTTGCTGAACCCACCCATCCGCGGCCACGACGAGGCACCGATCTCGATCGGTGAGCGGGTCACCCGCCGCTCCTGGCTGCGCCCCGAGCTGATCGCCGTCTTCGCCATCAGCAGCGCGGCCACCCTCGTCCTCAGCGGTACCGACGTCGCCGTCGTCGCAGTCCTGCAGCACTCCGGCGAGGTCACCTGGACGGGCGCGGTCCTCACGATGTGGGCGGTCTTCTCGCTGCTCGGCGGCTTCGCCTACGGCACCGTCCGCCGCGGCCTGCCACCCCTGCTCCTGCTGGCCCCCATGGCCCTGCTGACCATCCCGGTCGGCCTCGCCGGCGGCCACTGGTGGCTCCTCGGGCTGCTCCTCCTCCCCGCCGGAGCCCTCTGCGCCCCCACCATCACCGCGACCGCCGCGGCGGTGAGCCGCCTGACCCCGGCAGCCGCCCGCGGCGAAGCCATGGGCTGGCACAACTCCTCGCTGACCGTGGGCGTGGCCCTCGGCGCACCCCTGTCCGGCATCGTCATGGACACGTTCTCCCCGGCCTGGGGCTTCGCCGCCGTGGGAGGCGTGGGCCTCCTGGTCGCGATCGTGGTCCTGCCCATCGAGATCTCCCGCCGCCGCACCACACCCCCCGCTGCCCCGGCCCCCGAAAGGTCCGAGCTCTCCGAGGAGGCCGCGGTCTAAGACCGGCCGGAGTTGGTGAGCCGGACGCTGAGCTGCGAGCCCCACTCCTGGAAGCCGAGCGCCCGGGCGACGCGGCGGGACGGCTCCGGGCGCGCCCGCCACTGAGGCAGGAGCCCGGCGTCCAGGGCGTGCGACACCGCTGCTGAGGCGACGAGCCGGGCGAGCCCTCGCCGCCGGTGCTCCGGTGCTGTGAGCACGCTGAGGTGCGCGGTTTCGCAAGGCCACAGCCGGTAACCGGCGGCTGCCACGATGTCGTTTCCGGCGTGAAGGACGAAGGCCGGCGAGGTGATGTCCTCCAGGCCTGCCTCGGCGTCGTCGTCTGCCGGCACCCCGGCGAGAAGAGCTCCCAGGAGGTCCGCGGGGATGGACTCGACGCCGCCGTCCACTGCGGGACGGAAGCTCGCCGGGCCGCAGTAGGCCAAGGTCGCCGGGCCGAGTGTGTCGAGCACCGGCAGCACGGACGGGTCGGTCGTGGCTGTGGCCGGGAGCCCGTCGAGTGCTTGCCGCACGATCCGTGCGGAGTCCTCGTCGGGGGTGGTGGCGATCGCGGCTTCTCCCAGGCTGACGATGCCGGCCCAGCCGGGCGGGCACAGCGCGGACGTCGGGGAGACGACCACTTCGACGCCCGAGCCGCCGAAGGTCACCGGGACCCGGGCCAGTTCCTGCCAGAGCTGCTTGGCGCGTTCCATCGGTGCATCCTCGCAAAGGGTGTGACCGATCCGGTAGCCCGACCGGTCTTAGAGAGAGGAAGCTGCCGGAGACCAGGAGCGAAGCTGTGGAACAGAACCTCAAGGAATTGTTCGACCGGGCACTCGAGGGCGAACCGTTGCCACCACCCGGTGATCTGACGCTGACGGCGATGGGTGCCGGGCGGCGGATCCGGCGTCGGCGGCAGTTCCTGGTCGGCGGGTCGGCTGCGGCGGCGCTGGTAGGGGCATTGGTCCTGGTGAATGTCGTGCCGGGTCCCGAAAGCGGGGAAGTGCCCTTGACGGTGCCGGCTGCCGCCGCGGCTATGGCGAAGGCCCGTCCTGAATGTGACTGGACGACGCGACAGAACGTCACTGACGTTTCCATTTTCCTCACATACGAAGTCACCGATGCTCAGCGCGCTGCCATCGAGTCGGGACTCCAGGCCGATCCGACGGTGCGGAACCTCGATTTCGAAAGCCGCGAGGCCGCGTACGTCAAGTTCAAGGAGTTGTGGAAGGACAGCCCCGATTTTGTGCAGTCGGTGGGCCCCGAGTCACTGCCCGAGTCGTTCCGGTTGACGATGACACGGGCCTCGCGTTATCCCGATTTCCTGGCCACTTACCAGCACCAGCCCGGTGTCCAGGACATTGTCGGCGGGTTGTGCCCGGGGACGAGCAAGTGAAGGAGCGGGACGCCGAGTTCGCCGCGTTCGTGGGGGCTGCGACGCCGCGTCTGCGGCGGACGGCGTACCTCATGTGCCGTGATTGGCATCTGGCCCAGGATCTCACTCAGCTGACGCTGGCGAAGATGTACGCGTCCTGGGCCCGGATCTGGCGCACGGCGAACCTGGAGGCCTACAGCCGCCGCGTGCTCATGAACGCCGTCTTTGATCAGAAGAAGCGGCGCAGTGACTCCGAGGTGGTGCTCGCCGAGCTCCCGGACCGTCCCGGGGAGGGGACGCCCACCGCCGAGCTGCACGTCACGCTGATGCGGGCGCTGGCCACGCTGCCGGTCCGGGACCAGGCCATCGTGGTGCTGCGGCACTGGGAGGATCAGAGCGTCGACGCGGTCGCCGAGATCCTCGGTGTCTCGGCGTCCGTCGTGAAGATGCAGAGCATGCGCTCCCTCGCCCGGTTGCGCGAACTGCTGGGCGAGGAATTCATCCTGCAGTAGTGGTCTCCACCCCGGCCCGGGCGAGTTGGTCGAGCGCGGCCGCCGTGGTCGCTTCCGCGACGCCGGCGGTCATGCCGAGCAGCACTGTCGTCTCGAAGCCCGCGGCCTTCGCATCCAGCGCCGTCGCGCGCACGCAATGGTCCGTGGCGATGCCGACGACCTCGACCGTCGTCACGCCGTGGGTCTTGAGCCAGTCGGTCAAGCCGAGGCCCGCGTCGGTGTGACCCTCGAAGCCGGAGTAGGCGGCCTCGTATTCGCCCTTGTGGAACACGGCCTCGACCCGGGACGTCTCCAGGGCGGGGTGGAAGTCTGATCCGGGTGTGCCGGCCACGCAGTGCACGGGCCACGAATCGACATAGTCTGGGGTCGTGCTGAAGTGCGCGCCCGGATCGATGTGGAAGTCCTTCGTCGCCACGACGTGGTCCCAGCCGCGGTCCGGGTCGGTCAGCGCCTGCGAGATCGCCGAGGCGACGCTGGCACCGCCCTGGACCGCCAGGGAACCGCCCTCACAGAAGTCGTTCTGGACGTCGACGATGATCAGAGCCTTGGACATGCTCGGTAACCCTCTCAGGCAGTGGGGACCACGGTTACGGGGATGGCCGGGTCGCCGGCCGAGAGCTTCAGGCCCTCCCACGGGATGGAGATCAGGCACTGGCGCAGGTGCTCGCGGGACTCGGCCAGCGTCGCGAGCGGGGCCGGCTCGCCACCAGCGATGAACGAGCGCTGCAGCAGGCGGTCGTTGGCGTGGTGATCCGGCACGCCCTGGGAGACCACGATCTCCTCGGTGGCGGTGCCGGTCGGCTTGTGCCGGCGGATCGCGGTCTTGCGGCCACCGACGGTCGCCTTGTTCTCGGAGCGCTTGACGACCGCGCGCCCCTCGACCTCGACCAGCTTGTAGACCAGGCCGGCGGTCGGCGCGCCAGAGCCGGTGACCACCGCGGTGCCCGCGCCGTACATGTCGACCGGTTCGGCGGCGAGCGAGGAGATCGCGTACTCGTCCATGTCGCCGGAGACCACGATCTTGGTCTCGGTGGCGCCGAGCGAGTCGAGCAGCTCGCGGGAGTGCTGGGCGAGCACCGACAGATCGCCCGAGTCGATGCGGATCGCGCGCAGATCGGGGCCGGCGACGGCGATGGCGTTGCGGATGCCCTGGGCGATGTCGTACGTGTCGACCAGCAGTGTCGTGTTCTTGCCGAGCGCCGCGACCTGCGAGGCGAACGCGGCCGGCTCGTCGTCGTGCAGCAGCGTGAACGCGTGGGCGGACGTGCCCGTGGTCGGGATGCCGTAACGACCACCGGCGGCGAGGTTCGAGGTCGAGGCGAAACCCGCGAGATAGGAGGCGCGGGCGGCTGCCACTGCGGCCTCCTCATGCGTACGCCGGGAGCCCATCTCTATGATCGGCCGTCCCCGGGCCGCCGTGACCATCCGTGCGGCCGCCGAAGCGATCGCGCTGTCATGGTTGAGCACCGACAGGATCAGCGTCTCGAGCACCACGCACTCGGCGAAGCCCCCGGACACCGTCAGGATCGGCGAGCCGGGGAAGAACAGTTCGCCCTCGGCGTACCCGTCGATGTCGCCTGTGAAGCGGTAGTCCGTGAGCCAGGCCGCCGTGGTCTCGTCGACGATGCCTGCCTTGCGCAGGAACTCCACGTCGCGTTCGTGGAAGCGGAACTCGCGGATCAGCTCGATCAACCGGCCCTGCCCCGCCGCGACGCCGTAGCGGCGGCCGGTGGGCAGGCGCCGCGCGAACACCTCGAAGACGCTGCGGCGATCGGCCGTGCCGTCCTGGAGGGCAGCGCTGACCATGGTCAGCTCGTACTGGTCGGTCAGCATGGCGGGGGCGAAGTCGTTCACCCACCCACCCTATTGCGGGAGCAGACGCAATGCTGGCGCGAGTTCATTCCTGCCGTTCACACCGAGCTTCGTATAGACGCGCTGTAGATGGTTCTCGACCGTGCGTGGTGACAGGAACAGGCGGTCGGCGATCTCCCGGCTCCGGACGCCGCCTGCCGCGAGCTCCGCGACCTGCCGTTCGCGCACGGTGAGTGCCGGCTGGACCGCCACCAGGGCGGGAGTGCGTATTGCGTCACAGCGGCCCAGCACATCGGCGAGCAGGGTGCTCGCCGCCAGGGCGCGTGGATCCCGCGCCGCCCGGAAGATCCGCACCGCGCCGGCGGCTGCCTCCGCGGCGAAGACCTGATAACCCAGAACGGCGAACTCCCGCGCCAGAGTGAGATGCGCCTCCCCGTCCTCGCCGGCCCGCGTGTGCCGCACCAGCAGCGGGGCCGCCCGCCCGCCGACCGTCGCGCCCAGCTCGGCCATGCGCTGCCCGGCCAGCTCCGGGCGGCCCAGCCGGACCAGGTCGTAGCGGGCCAGCAACTCGTGACCGTGGAACCCGTCGGAGCGCAGCCGATCGGCCACGGCGAGCAGGACCCGCACGGCTGCGTCGATCTCACCCGCACAGGCCAGCGTCGCCGCCCGCGCCTGCTCCCGCCAGTGGTAATAGAGCCCGACCGTGCCGTCCGCGGCGTGGTCGGCGTCGCGCAACTCGGCCTCGGCCAGCATGACGTCACCGCGGATCGCTGCGATGTTCGCGCGGGCGTAGTGGGCGCTGCCGTCGTAGACACGGGTCGGCGCGAGCGCGGCGCACGCCCGCTCGGTCGCGCTCAACGCCTCGTCCGTGCGCCCGCGCAGCCACGCCGCCTGGGCCTGCAGCAGCGAGACCCAGCCCGAGCCGAAGCCGAAGCCCCCGGCCTGGGCCAGCCCGGCGAACTCCGCGGTGAGGACCCGGTCGATCGCCGGCAGGTCCAGCGCGACGCTGATCAGCGTGCCCTCGGCCATCTGGAGGGCGTACTGCACGGTCGGGTCCTCGCGCCGCCATTCGGCGGTCCGCTCGACGACCGTGCCGATCAGCTCCCGGGCTCTGCCGAAATTGCCGGCCGCCCCCGCGAGGAACGCGAGCACGCAATGCGCGAGCGCGTGGGCCGCGCCGCACGCTGCCGGCTCGGCGAGCACGCCGAGGGCCAGCTCACGGGCCCGCTCCAGCTCATTGAGCTGAAGCCGAACGAACGACTCGAAAGCTCGCAGGCGGGCCGCGCCACCCGGATCCGCGGGCCTGGCCGCGGCGAGCGTGTCAGCGGCCTGCGGGCGCCCCAGCCCGAAGAACTCCACAGCGGCACGGGCGTGGATCCAGCGGACGCCGGCATCCGGGGTCGCGTCGAGCACGGCGAGGGCCCGCTCCGGCTGGTCGGCGAAGAGCAGGGCGGTGGCCAGCAGCTCCGCGGCCGGATAGCCCGCCCCCGCGTCGTGCGCGGCCGTGGAGAGCCGGCGGGCGAGGTCGATGTCGAAACCCGCGAACGCCTGCGCCGCCGCGTCGAGCAGCAGCGCGCCGTCCTGGGCCGTGCCCGAGTCGAGCCGCAGCACCGCCACCCGCAGCAGGTCGTTGCGGCGCCGCGAACCCGAACTCTCGATCAGATCGGCCAGCGTCGCCTGCAATCGCCGCGCCCGCGTGACGGGGCACCGCCGCCGCACCACCTCGCCGTAGAGCGGATGGGCCAGCCGCACCCCGTGGCGTCGCTCGTCCTCGACAACTCGGATCAGCCCCCGCTCCTCCGCCGCTTCGACATCCGCGGGGGCCGCTGCCCGGAGCAACAGCGCCAGCCCGATCGGTTCGCCGAAAGCCACAAGCTCAAGGACGTCGCGTACGCCCGGAGTCAACCCACCGATCCGCGCGTCCACCAGCTCCGCCAGGCTCGGCGCGAGCGAGAGCCGGCCCGTCCAGCGCCAGAAACCGTACGCCTGCTCGAGCTCACCGCCACCCATCGCGGCCATGACCAGCTCACGCAGCAGCAGTGGATTGCCGCCGCCCAGACGGCCGAGGCGTTGCGCCGACCCGCCCTCGACCGCGCCCCCGACCAGCGCGGTGAGCAGCGCGTGCGAATCCGCGTCGGTCAGCGGCGCCAGCTCGGCATGCGCCACCAGCCCCTCGGTCCACAATGCGCTGATCGGCGAGGGCACGGGCTCCGACATGCGCAACGTGCCGAGCAGGGTCGCACCCTCCCGGACCAGCAGATGGGTCAGCGCGGCCGACGGGGCGTCGAGCAGGTGGGCGTCGTCGACGGCGAGCACGATCGGCCGGCCCGCGGCGTCCTGCTGGAGACGGTCGACCGCCCAGCGCAACAGCCCGGCGGGGGACAACCCGGCCGGCGGGTCGGCGGGCAAAATCTGGGCCAGCCCGCCGAACGGCAGCCCCGAGCTCGCGATATTGGCGGAGGCACGGTGAACCGCCCACCGGCTCGCCGGCAGGGCCGCGACCGCCTCGTGCAGAAGACGGCTCTTGCCGATGCCGGCCGCGCCGCTGAGGATCAGGCCGCGCTCGGCGGGGCTCGCCGCGACCGTCCGCAGGCGGGACAACTCGTCGGCGCGGCCGACGAAGTCCCAGTGCTCCACGGCGACATGATATCGAGATGTATCACCTTTGGAGCCCTCCCAGCGCGCCGATGGGGAATGAGTAAAGAAGTCGACAGCAGTGAGTAAAACTCCCCCTGTCTGAGCCCGTGAGCGGCCATTACTTTTTGCAGTGCCGGTGCGGACGTGCCCGGGCCGCGCCTGGCGGGGCCGGCCCGGGCTCCGGCCTTACACCCTTTCTCCGGCCCCGTCATCGCTCGGCGGTCGGTTCTTCTTCCCGGCGGGCGTGGCACGATGGGTGCATGGCGTTGCCTCAGGTCGCTCCCGTCGAGACGCCGGACATCGAGGAGGTACCGGCCGATGATCGGCCGTGGGTGACCATCGTCTGGGACGATCCGGTCAACCTCATGTCTTACGTGACGTGGGTGTTTCAGAAACTCTTCGGTTACAGCCGGGACCAAGCCGAGCTGTTGATGCTGGATGTCCACCACAAGGGCAAAGCGGTCGTGTCGACCGGTGCCCGTGAGCGCATGGAGATGGACGCTTCGCAGCTTCATGGCTACGGTCTGTGGGCAACGGTGGACAAGGCGTGATGATTCTTGTGACGGATACGGGGCGGGTGATCGACTGATGTTCCGGCGCAATGGCAACCAATGTGTGGCCACCTTCGCCGTGGACGAGGTACGGGTGTTGCGCAAGGTGGCCGGCGAGGTCGTCGGGCTGCTGATGGACGGCTTCGACCACACCGACCCCGTGGTCGGCAGGCTCTTCCCCGACATCTACCCGGACCGCCCGGACGACTCCGCCGAGTTCCGCCTATACACCGAGGGTGACCTCAAGACCGGCAAAATCGACACTGCGGGCGCCATCCTGGCCGCCCTGCCCGACGACGGCCCCGGCGAGGTTCGCCTGGACGGCGAGGAGGCGGAAGCCTGGCTCCGCGCGATCAACGACGCGCGGCTCGCCATGGGCACCCGCCTCGACATCAAGCCCGACACGGACCTGGGCGAGGAGCTGGACGCGGCTGTGGTCGACGATCCGGCCTCCAGCCGCGTGTTCCAGCTGTCCGTTTATGCGTACCTGGGCTATCTGCAGGAATCCCTGCTGAACTCCCTGCCTGAGCTCCCTTAGGCCGCGTTGAGTGCCGCTACTTCCTCATCCGAGAGGGTGATTTCGGGGGCCTGCGCCGAGTCGGTGATCGACTCGGGGCGGCTCGCCCCCGGGATCGGGATCACCACGGGGCTCTTCGCGAGCATCCAGGCGAGCGTGAGCTGCTGCGGGCTGACCCCGTGCAACCGGGCGATCCGGGCGAACTCGCTCTGGTCGCCGCTCTCGCCCAGCTTGCCGGCCTTACCGATGCCACCCAGCGGTGACCAGGGCAGGAAGGCGATCCCGAGCTCGTCGCAGAGATCCAGCTCCGGCTCCGAGGACCGGAACGCGGGCGAGAACTGATTCTGCACCGAGACCAGGCGCCCGCCGAGGATCTCCTGCGCCTGCCGGATCTGCTGCGGGTCGGCGTTCGAGATGCCGGCCATCTGGATCTTGCCCTCGTCGAGCAGCTCGCCGATCGCGGCGACCGACTCCGCGTAGGGCGTCTTCGGGTCGGGCCGGTGGAACTGGTAGAGGCCGATCGCCTCGACGCCGAGGCGCTTGAGCGAGCCTTCGACCGCCTCGCGCAGGTGAGCACGGGAGCCGTCAACGGTCCACGACCCATCTCCCGGCCGCAGGTGCCCACCCTTTGTCGCCACGAGTACGCCCGAAGTGTCCCCGCCGTAGCTCGCGATCGCCTGCGCGATCAGCGACTCGTTGTGCCCGACCTCGTCAGCGCCGAGGTGGTAGGCGTCGGCGGTGTCGATCAGGGTCACGCCGGCGTCGAGGGCGGCGTGGATGGTCCGCACGGACCGGTCGGTGTCGGGCCGCCCTTCGATGGACATCGGCATGCCACCGAGTCCGATGGCGCCGACCTGGACATTTCCGATGCTGCGTTGCTTCATGCATGAAGGTCTACCCCCGCGCCCGGTCCTTACGCCGGGCTCTTTCCTCCTTCGTCGGGTTTTCGAGCGTGAGGACTGCCACCCCCAGTGATGCGCGTTGTCACGGTAATGTGAACAGCGTGCTGACCATCGACAGCGCGATCGTCGACGCGATCGTCGCCCACGCCCGCCGGGACCACCCCGACGAGGCCTGTGGCGTGGTGGCCGGAGCGATCGGCAGTGACCTCCCCACGAGGCACATCGCCATGGACAACGCGGCACGTTCGATGACGTTCTACGAGTTCGACTCGATGGAGCACCTGCGCGTCTGGCGCGAGATGGACGACAACGACGAAGAGCCGGTCGTCATCTACCACTCGCACACCGCCACCGAGGCCTATCCGTCCCGCACGGACGTCTCGTTCGCCGGCGAGCCGGGCGCGCACTACCTGCTGGTCTCGACCCGTGAGCCCGACGCCGAGGAAATCCGCTCGTTCCGCATCGTGGACGGCGTGGTGACCGAGGAAAAGGTCAACATCGTGGATGCGACGGTAGACGCGTGAGCGCGAGTGCGGACGGGGACGCCGTCCAGTCGTACATGTTCGGGCAGAGCCCGGCATCGGTCTATTACGAGTGTCGCTGAGCGACTCGTCCCCGACCGATATCCGAACATCTTTCGACTCACTCTTTCGCTAGGAGCATCACAGCCATGGCTATCGAAGTTCGCGTTCCGACGATCCTGCGCAGCTACACCGGCGGCTCGAAGATCGTCGAAGGCGCCGGCGACACCCTGTCCGGCCTGCTCGACGACCTGGACGCCAAGCACTCCGGCCTCAAGGGGCGGCTCATCACCCCCGAGGGCGGCCTGCACCGCTTCGTCAACATCTACGTCAACGACGAGGACGTCCGCTTCCTCGGCGCCCTCGACGCCAAGCTGAACGACGGCGACTCGATCACCATCCTCCCGGCCGTGGCCGGTGGCGCGCTCGGCTTCGCCGCCGCAGCCGCGTTCTTCGGACGGTAATCGCCATGGCTCGCTACGAGAGCCTGCTGGATGCCTGCGGGGGCACGCCGCTCGTCGGCCTGCCCCGGCTGTCGCCGACGGTGCCCGAGGGGGCGCCGCCGGTGCGGCTCTGGGCCAAACTCGAGGACCGCAACCCGACCGGCAGCATCAAGGACCGCCCGGCGCTCTACATGGTCCGCGATGCGGAGGAGTCGGGCCGTCTGCGCCCCGGCGACACCATCCTCGAGCCGACCAGCGGGAACACCGGCATCGCCCTGGCCATGGTCGCCAAACTCCGCGGCTACCGCCTGGTCTGCGTCATGCCCGAGAACGTCTCCTCGGAACGCATCCAGCTCCTCCGCATGTACGGCGCCGAGATCATCTTCTCCCCGGCCGCCGGCGGCTCCAACCAGGCCGTCGCAGTCGCCAAGCAGATCTCCGCGGAACACCCCGACTGGGTCATGCTCTTCCAGTACGGCAATGCCGCCAACGCCCGAGCCCACTACGAGACAACCGGCCCCGAACTCCTGCACGACCTCCCCACGATCACCCACTTCGTGGCAGGCCTCGGAACCACCGGCACCCTCATGGGCACAGGCCGCTACCTCCGCGAAAAAGTAGAGGACATCCAAATCGTCGCCGCGGAACCCCGCTACGGCGAACTCGTCTACGGCCTCCGAAACATCGACGAAGGCTACGTCCCCGAACTCTACGACGCCACGGTCCTCAACCGCCGCTTCTCCGTAAGCACCCGAGACGCGGTCCTCCGCACCCGCCAACTCGTAGAGGTAGAAGGCATCTTCGCCGGCTTCTCCAGCGGCGCCATCCTGCACGCAGCCCTCGCAGTCGCCCACGAAGCGGTCAAAGCCGGAAAACGCGCCGACGTCGCCTTCGTCATCTGCGACGGCGGCTGGAAATATCTCTCAACAGGCGCCTACGGCGGCACCCTCACCGACGCCGAAGAAGCCCTCGAAGGCCAACTCTGGGCGTAGCACCCCGAGCTGCACAGCGGGGCGGCCTGTCAAAGGTCGCCCCGCTTTCTCGGGCCTGCTGGCTTTCTCGGGCCTGCCCGCCTCCCCGCGTCTGATTCCCCGCGCCTGCCCGGCCCCGGCCCTGGTCGCCTGCCCTGCCCCTGCCCCGGCCCCGGCCCTGGTCGCCTACCCTGCCCCTGCCCCTGCCCCTGCCCCTGCCCCTGCCCCGGCCCCGGCCCCGGCCCCGGCCCCGGTCGCCTGCCGGCCCGGTCCCGGTTGCGTGGTCTGCCCGGTCGGCTGCATGTCCGCCTGGCCGTCTGTCTGGCAGCCTGTCTGCTTGCCCCAGGCCGTCAGTCTGCTTGCTCCGGTCGTCTGCGTGTCTGCCTGGCCGTCTGTCCGCCTCCCGGCTGCATGTCCGCTTTTCATCCGCTCGGCCGGCTGTTCGTCCGTCCCCGGCAACGGCTGGCCCGTGCAGGCAGGATTTTCAGCAGCAGCCGGGTCCGGTGCCGGACAGGTTCCCAGCAGCGTCCGTCCCGTGTGCGTACGTGGCTGACGACTGGCCGCTCCGGCCGATTGATTTCTTACAGAACGGCAGTTCACGACGCGCTAATTCAGGGTCCCCAAGCAGAGGGGAGGCCATGTGAGCACGGTGGTCATGTGCGGCTCGGTCTCGGTGGACGGCTTCGTCGCGGACGAGAATGACCAGCCCGGTCCGCTGTTCGACTGGTTGACCAGCGGTGGTGTCCCGTTGGACGAGTGCGGCGTGTTGAAGGTGTCGCAGACGTCCTACGACTACATCCGGCCGTACTGGGACCAGATCGGGGTGACAGTCGTCGGCCACCGCGTTTCGACCCGACGGACGGCTAGGAAGGGAAGCCGCCTGGCGGGACGCCCTACATGGTCGTCGTGACGCTCCGGCCCGCGCCCGGAAGCTGGGACCCCGAGGCGCCGTTCCACTTCGTGGCGCCAGGCACGTCGAGATCCACCCAGCCCGGGCGGCGTAGGAACTCCGTCCTCGGAAGACCTGGACACGTACGTTCAGGTTGACCGCCAACTTGATCAACCACCTCGGGGGCCGACGAGCCAGCCGCCTTCCAGTAAGCGACTGAACCCTCAACTGTGAGGCGCCGCCAATTCGCATGCGTGAGCGATTCCTGAAAGTGCCGCATCCCATGCGCGTGCTGCCCGGAAAGTGTTTGTTACCCGGAGCCCGGTAGCCCCGCTTCAGTCGTTCCCGGCGTCTTGGCGTAGTGCTCGACATCCATCGATGGAACGCGTTGTATGAGGTTGACTCTCATTTCCTTTGAGGACTGCTGCTCGCGGCGAGTGCGTACACGTGTGCGGGTTCTGTAGCGGCTTCGTTTTACTCCGCCTCGGATCATGTGCGCCTTTGATTATTCTGCTGCGAACTTGCTGGGCGACTGTTTCCGCAGGCGTCGTGAAATGTTCAGTAGGCGACGGCCAGCATGACGTCGGCGGCCAGTGGCAGGGCTGCGGCGACCAGGAGGACCCATGGGAGCCAGCGGCGGTGGATGGAGAGGAATGCGCCGACCGCGAGGGCGACGCTGACCATTCCCAGGACGGCCAGCACCCACGTGTACCAGCCGGGGACCCCGCCGCCGAACTGCGAAACCAGCCCTCGGACACCCACTCCTACGCCGCCCAGGCCGAGCATCGACGCGTAGAGGGACATGCTCAGCAGGCGGCGGGTGCCCGGGGTCGGGTCGTCGGCCGCCGGGAACCGGAACCGGGCCTCGTCGTCGCCGAACTCCCGGGCGACCTGCCGGGTGGCCTCCCACCCGAACGGAACCACTTCCGGGGCGGTCACCTCCCGAGTCGCTGTCGTTTTGTCCACGTCCGTAGCCGTCACGATTTGCCCCTCCCTTTTGTCCGCCTGTTGTCCCCTTACCGTGTGCAACGGATGCGACTCACGAGGCGTAACGCGACCGAAAATGACCCAGCTCACGGTGCTTGTGACATAGGTTGTCGATTTAGCGACAAATCGATCAGACGTTTACGTGACGTGCTGGTCCCGGCGTAGGCTGCGCAGCGTGATTGACTGGTCCGCGCACTTCGTCAGGGATCGGTCGGCGGGCTCGTGGACGACCCAGCGTGAACCAGAGGGACCCGCATGCGACTGACCGTTCTCGGCTGTGCCGGCAGTTTTCCCGGTCCCGAGTCGGCCTGTTCCGCCTACCTCGTTGAGGCCGAGGGTTTCCGGCTCCTCATCGACTTCGGTTCGGGCTCACTTTCGGCGCTTCAGCGCTATGCCGGCATCGACGCGATCGACGCCATCCTCATCACTCACCTCCACTGCGATCACATGCTCGATGCGTGCACCTATGTAGTGGTTCGCCGTTACGACCCCGCAGGGCCGTTGCCGCCGCTGCCCGTCTACGCACCGATGGGAGCGGCGGAGCGGATCTCCGCGGCCTACAGCTCCGATGCGGAGCCCGTCGACGACGTCTACACGTTCTACGGACTGCAGCCCGGAACCTTTCCGATCGGCCCTTTCACCGTCACCGCCGACCGGGTCAACCATCCGATCGAGACCTACGGTGTGCGCGTGGAGCACAACGGCAGCGTCCTTGCTTACTCCTCGGACACAGCCCCATGCGATCCGTTGCTGCGCCTCGCACAGGGGGCAGATCTGTTTCTCTGTGAGGCGAGTTACCTTGATGGCCGCCCCAACCCTCCCGACCTGCACCTGACCGGCGGAGAGGCCGGTGAGGCCGCGACCAAGGCCGACGTGGGCCGCCTACTCTTGACCCATTTGGTACCCGCCTGGGGCTCCGAGGCATCTACTGTGGAGGCCGCGTGTGCGGCGTACGCGGGTCCGGTGGAGGTAGTCCGTCCGGGTGCCCGCTACGATCTGTGAACTTGCCGAGGGGACGGCACGAGCGCACCATCGGAATCGATTGTGACCTTGGAGTGCCCTGCATGACCGGTCGATCAGTAGGCGGGCGTGGACTGCGCATCGTCCGACTGGCGAACTTCGTCTCACCCCGTTCCGGCGGCCTGCGGACAGCCTTACGCCACCTCGGCGAGGGTTATCTCCGCGCCGGTCACGAGCCGATTCTGATCGTGCCGGGACGCGAACGTTCCGACGAGATCACCGAGCAGGGCCGTGTGATCACTTTGCCCGGTCACCGGGTTCCTCGCACCGGGGGCTACCGGGTACTGGCAAGCCGGCGCGAGCTGACCAAGGTGCTGGAAGACCTGGCACCGGACCGCCTCGAGGTCTCTGACCGCTCCACGCTGCGCTGGACCGGCCGGTGGGCCCGTGAGGCCGGCGTCGGCTCGATGATGGTCTCCCACGAGAGCCTTGCCGGGCTGCTCGGAGTCTGGGGCATGCCCCAGCGCGAGACCCTCGCGGACCGGCTGAACAGGCGCACGGCCGAGACCTTTGACCAGATCGTCTGCACCACCGCGTTTGCCGCCGCGGAGTTTCGCCGTCTTGGGGTGCCCAACCTGACGGAGATCCCGCTCGGGGTCAACCTTCGGCAGTTTCACCCGAGCCGTCGTGACCCCGCCGTTCGTGACCGATACGCCCGCCCCGACGAGTTGCTGATTGTTTTTTGCAGCCGCCTCTCTGCTGACAAACGTCCCGAGCTCGCGGTCGACACGATTGCCGCGCTGCGTGCGAGCAAGGCCCCGGCCGTGCTCGTGATCGCTGGTGACGGCTCCCGTCGTGCGGCGCTTGCTTACCGGTCGGCGCGGCTTCCGGTGCGGTTCGCCGGGCACATCTCTGACCGTGACGACGTCGCGGCCCTCCTTGCCAGCGCTGACGTTGCGGTTGCGCCTGGGCCGGTCGAGACGTTCGGCCTGGCCGCCCTCGAGGCGCTCGCCTGCGGCACGCCCGTCGTCGTCAACGACGCCAGCGCTCTTCCCGAGGTCGTCGGTCAGGCCGGTCTTGCGGTGCGTGGAACCCCCGAAGCGTTCGCGGAGGGCGTCCGCAAGCTCATGGAGCGTCCGGAAGGCGAACGCCGCGCAGCCGCTCGCGCCCGTGCGGAGCTTTTCGGATGGCCGCAGGCCGTCGACGGGTTCCTGCGCGCCCACGGCGCCCAGACAACGTCGCTGCCATCGGCGAAGGTGACCCGCCAGACGGTTCGCCATCTGCGTCCAGCCGTTCCCGCTGTGGTCGCTGCCGCCACCGACGTCTGGGCGACGGCTGCCAGCGAGTGATCCGAGCAGTCCCACCAGCGTTGATCTGATCATCCTTGCCCGCCTCTCAAAGGTTGGGTCAGGTCTATCAGCGGTCGATGATCGAACCCGAGGTTGTCCACAGGCGGGGTCATCCGGTCGTGGCGAGTTATCCACAGGGCTGGCACCCGGCGACGCGAAGTGCTCCCGTTCCGCCTAGGCTCTTGGCCATGTCGCGTCCCGACGGCCGAGAGCCGGACCAACTCCGTCCCGTGACCCTCACGCGCCGGTGGAGCATCCATCCCGAGGGATCGGTGCTGGTCGAGTTCGGCAACACCCGCGTGCTCTGCACCGCCAGCGTCACCGAGGGTGTGCCGCGCTGGCGTAAAGGCTCCGGACTGGGCTGGCTCACCGCTGAATACGCCATGCTCCCGCGGGCGACCAACACCCGTGGCGACCGCGAGAGCGTCAAGGGCAAGGTCGGCGGCCGCACCCAGGAGATCTCCCGCCTCATCGGGCGCAGCCTGCGGGCCTGCATCGACCTCAAGGCACTCGGCGAGAATTCCATCGTCCTCGACTGTGACGTGCTGCAGGCTGACGGCGGCACCCGCACCGCTGCCATCACCGGCGCCTACGTGGCCCTGCACGACGCGGTCGGCTGGCTCGCGGACCGCAAGGCCCTGGCCGGCAAGCCCGCCAATGTGCTGCACCGCTCCATCCAGGCGGTCAGTGTCGGCATCATCGACGGCCAGGCCCGTCTCGACCTGATGTATGACGAGGACGTCGCCGCCGAGGTCGACATGAACGTGGTCTGCACCGGCGAGGGGGACTTCGTCGAGGTCCAGGGCACCGGCGAGGCCAACGTGTTCCGCCGCGACCAGCTGGATGCCCTGCTCGACCTCGGCGTCCTCGGCTGCAACGAGCTCGCCGCAGCCCAGCAGAAGGCACTGGCGTCATGACGGCCCGCCTGCTGCTCGCCACGGCGAACAAGAAGAAGCTGGTCGAGCTCCAGCGCATCCTCGACCTCGCGCTCGGCACCGGCGGTATCGAGCTGGTCGGCCTCGGCGAGTTCCCGGACTACCCGGACGTGCCGGAGACGGGCCTGACGTTCGGGGAGAACGCCCTCATCAAGGCCCGCGAGGGGGCGTCACGCACCGGGCTGCCCACGGTGGCCGACGACTCCGGCCTCGCCGTCGACGCCCTCAACGGCATGCCCGGCGTCTTCAGCGCACGCTGGTCCGGCGCCCACGGCGACGACCAGGCCAACCTCGACCTGGTCCTGGCGCAGATCGGCGACGTTCCCGACGAGCACCGCGGCGGCTCGTTCGTCTGCGCGGCAGCCCTCGTCCTACCCAACGGCCGCGAACACCTCGTCGAAGGCAAGCAGCCCGGCCGCATCCTGCGCTCCCGCCGGGGCATAGGCGGCTTCGGCTACGACCCGATCTTCCTGGGTGACGGCCAGGACCGCACCAACGCGGAGCTGAGCCCCGCCGAAAAGGACGCGATCAGCCACCGGGGCAAAGCGTTCCGCGAGCTCTCCAAGGTGATCGCCAAGGAACTCCCACGCTGACCGAGCGTCCCTAATCGTCCCCGGCCGGGCTCGACCCGGCGTGGCCCGAGCGTCCCGGTGGGCCCGAGCGTCCCGGTGGGCCCGAGCGGGCTGGTGTGGCCCCGGCATTCCCGATGGGGCTGAGCGGTGCGGTCCGGGCGTTCCCGGTGGGCTGAGTGCGGGCCAATGTGGCCCGAGCGGTCCGGCGGGCTGAGTGCGGGCCAGTGTGGCCTGAGCGTTCCCGGTGTGGCTGAGCGGCCGGGGGTCCAGGCATTCCTTGTGGGGCTGAGCGCGGGCCGGTGCGGCCCGGGCGTTCCCGATGGGGTCGAGCATTGGTCTGGCGCGGCCCAGGGCATCCCTCACTGAGGCATGGCCCGGTACGGCCGGGACATCCGTGATTTGGGCCCGGTGAGAACCAACCTGCACCGAGCATCGCCCATTGGAATCGGCGTGGGCCGCCGCGAGGGCCAGCGCGGGCGCGGGCGAGCGGGTGGGAGCGCGCGAAGGCAGGCGCGAGCGGAGCGGCTGCGGTGCCGGGTGCCGGGTGCCCGATGGCGGGTGCCCGATGGCGGGCGCTGTTGGTCGATGGCCGGTGGCCGATGGGAAGTCTGGGCTGCGGTAGCGGCCGGGTGGTTGACGTTCGGGCTGAAGCGGTGCCTGGTCAGGGATGGCGCATGCGGTGCGGGGCGGGAAGAAGGCCCCGGGGGCTGGAATGAGCGGCTGTTCGGGGCTGTGGCTGGGGTGCGCGGGGAGCCTACGATTCCGGGCGTGAGACTACGGGGGATCGGGGCGGTGGCGACTTTGCTGCTGGCCGTGGGCGGGTGTGATTTTCCGGATGATGCGCAGTTCGTGGAAGTTGTTGCCGGTGGTGGCGAGGCGGACGGCGGGGTCGCCGCGGATGCCGCGATCGATGGGCGGCTCGTTGACATGGTCATGGGTGGCGGTGGGGTGCTGCACGTTCTCACCGTGGAGGATCTCGAGCTGACGATGTGGACGGTTGCGGACGGCCGGCTCAGCCATGTCGCGGTGCCCGGTCTCGTGCCTGAGCAGATCAGCCAGGTGACAACCGGGCCGGACGGCGAGGTGCTGGTCGGGCTGTGGGACGGTGCCGGTGGGGTCTGGGAGATCCGGTCCGACGGGTCGGCCCGGCGGACGCTGGGTGCGGGCACGGCCAGGGCGAAGCTCGCCGCTGATGGGGTGACACGGGACAAGGCCGAGATTCGTGCTGTCCGGGGTGTCGCGGTCGATCCGGATGGGGATGTCTACTTCGCTGAGCAGCGCACCGAGCCGGTCACGCACGACCTCGTTCGCACGTTCGACAACGGTAAGCTCAAGACCGTTTTCGGCCGGGACCTGGCGGGTCTCAAGGAAGCTGAGTGGGCGCAGGCCCGCACCCTGACGGGCTTCCCGGACGGTACGCCGGGGACGAAGGTTGCCGCAGCCGACAACGTCCGGACCATGCCTTTGGCGGTCGCGTCGGACGGAAATGTCTACGTGGCGGCGACCGAGCGCAGTGTTGTCGTCGTTCGCCGCGACGGCACCACGCACAAGTTCCTCGGTGCGGACCTGGACCAGTTGTCGCCGCCCGAGTGGCCGTTCCAGGATCGCGGGCCCGCGACCGAAGCGAGTTTCGACGTGGTCGGTGCCGGCCTGGTCACCGACAACGCCGACAATGTCTACCTGGTCGGTAGAAGCGATCGGTACACCTCCCTGCCCGAGTCGTTCGACTGGACCGGGAACGTGACCGACAATCAGCGCGAGCTGCTGGTCCGTTCGAAGGAGCAGCGCGAACAGGAGACCGAGGTACTGCGGGTCCGCCCCGATGGCGAGCTGGCGACCGTCGCCGGGCACGCCGACGCGGTCGCCGTCGACCAGGGCTGGATCTACCTGGCGCGCTCGTTCAAGGACAAGGAACTCGCCGACCGCGTCATCGTGGTGCGGACCGCCGAGGACTTTTAGCTCAGCGTCCCGATCGAGGACTCGATCCGGGCGCGCAGGTCGGGTCCGCTCACCACGGTCCGGGCCTGTTCCATCACCGGGGCGAGGAAGACGTCCGGTCCCGGAGCGCCGGCGAATGCCGAGACGAGCGAAACCGCCGCAAGGCCTGCGGGGGAGGGCAACAGCGGGGCGCGCAGCTGGATTCCGCGTACGCCCGACAGCAGCTCAACCGCAAGCAGGCTGGTCAGGTTGTCGAGCACGGTCCGCAGCTTCTTCGCCGCGGCCCAGCCCATGGACACGTGGTCCTCCTGCATGCCGCTGGTCGGCAACGAGTCCACCGACGCGGGCGAGGCGAGCCGCCGGTTCTCCGCGACGATGCCCGCGGCGGTGTACTGCGCGATCATCAGCCCCGAGTTGACGCCGGCGTCGGGGGAGAGGAACGGCGGCAGGGAGCGGGACCGGGTCACGTCGAGCAGACGGTCGACGCGGCGTTCCGAGATGGCGCCGACCTCGGCTGCGGCGATGGCCAGGAAGTCGGCGGCGAAGCCGAGCGGTGCCCCGTGGAAGTTGCCCGTCGATTCGACCCGTCCGTCGCGGAGCACCACCGGGTTGTCGACCACCGAGACGAGTTCCCGTGCGGCGGTGACGCGTACGAACTCGAGGGTGTCGCGGGCTGCCCCGGCGACCTGCGGCGCACACCGCATCGAGTAGGCGTCCTGCACGGCGTGGGCGAGGTCGTCGCGGTGGGAGTCCATGATGGACGAGTTCTGCAGGAGCCGGTGGATGTTCGCCGCAGACGCCGCCTGTCCGGGGTGCGGGCGGATCTCGTGCAGCTCCGGGAGGAACGGCCGTTCGGAGCCGAGCATCGCCTCGATGGCGAGCGCCGCGGTCACGTCGGCCATCGCGAAGAGGTGCTCCGCGTCCGCGATCGCGAGCAGCAGCATGCCGAGCATGCCGTCGGTGCCGTTGATGAGCGCGAGCCCCTCCTTGGAGGCGAGCTCGAGCGGGGCGAGACCGGCGGTGTGCAGGGCCTGGGCGGCGTCGGCGCGGGAGCCGTCCTTGCCGAGCACCCAGCCCTCGCCGAGCAGCACCAGCGCGCAGTGCGCCAGCGGGGCGAGGTCACCGGACGCACCCAGCGAGCCGTGTTCCGGCACCCACGGCGTGATGTCGTGGTTGAGTAGGTCGACGAGGCCCTGCGCGAGCTTCGGGCGTACCCCGGAAAGACCTAATGCCAGCGACCGTACGCGCAGCAGCATCATCGCCCGCACCACCTCGCGCGGCATGGGTGCACCCACTCCGGCAGCGTGTGAACGGATCAGCGCGTGCTGCAACTCGGCACGGCGCTCGGGGGCGATGGACGTGTTCGCCAGAGCGCCGAAGCCGGTGGACACGCCGTAGACCGGGCGCCCGGACGCCTCGATCCCGTCGACGATGTCCCGGCTGCGTGTCATGGCGGCGACGGCTGCCTCGGCGATCTCGACCCGCGCGTCGTGGCGTGCGACCGCGATGACGTCGGCGGCGGTGACTCCGGTGGACTGGACTATGACCTTCATAACGGCACTCCGTCGTGCAGAACTGTGCTGATCAGGGGAACTCCGGGCCGGTAGGCCAGGTGCAGGTAGGAGGGAGCGTTGAGCAGGACCAGATCGGCCCGCGCCCCGGGGCGGATCACCCCGAGGTCGTCGCGGCGCAGGG
This sequence comes from Winogradskya consettensis, assembly GCF_018332715.1. Lineage (GTDB taxonomy): Bacteria > Actinomycetota > Actinomycetes > Mycobacteriales > Micromonosporaceae > Actinoplanes > Actinoplanes consettensis. The sequence continues at coordinate 217,772 of NZ_BOQP01000011.1, forward strand.
CCCGGGCACCACCTGCGGTCGCTGCCCACAACGCTTCAGCAGGAGACAGACCCATCTCGCGTACGCCCAGAGCCAAGCAGAACGGCATCGACGACGTGAACGACGACCCGGGATTGCAGTCGGTGGCGAGTGCGACAACTACGCCTGCGTCGAGCAACCGCCGCGCATCCGGGTACGGCGACCGCGTCGAGAACTCAGCACCGGGCAGCAACGTGGCGACGGTGTCCGAGCCGGCGAGCGCGTCCACGTCGGCGTCACTGAGATGCGTGCAGTGGTCGGCGCTCGCGGCACCCAGCTCGACCGCGATCCGCACACCCGGCCCGGCGCTCAGCTGGTTGGCGTGGATCCGCAACCCGAGCCCGGCCCGCGCGCCGGCCTGGAGAATTTCGCGCGCCTGGTCGCCGTCGAAGGCACCGCGTTCGCAGAAGACGTCGATCCAGCGGGCGTGGGGTGCGGCGGCCTCGAGCATCGGCCCGGCCACCAGCGCCACGTAGTCGTCGGGCCGGTCCTGATATTCGACGGGTACGACGTGGGCGCCCAGGAACGTCGTCTCAGTGGTCAGCCGCCGGGCGATCCGCAGGCTGCGGGCTTCCTCGTCGACGCTGAGCCCGTACCCACTCTTGATCTCGATTGTGGTGGTGCCCTGCCGCCGCATCTCGCGCACGAGCCGGTCGGCCCCGGCGTGCAGGACGTCGTCACCGGCGGACCGGGTGGCGGCGACCGTGGTCCGGATGCCGCCGCCGGTGTAGGACTCGCCGGCCATGCGTGCGGCGAACTCCGCCGCCCGGTCCCCGGCGAAGACGAGATGGGCGTGGCTGTCGACGAACCCGGGAATCACCGCGCGCCCGGCGGCGTCGATCCGCTCATCAGCGGCCGGTGCCGCTGCCGCCGGCCCGACCCAGGCGATCCGCTCACCGTCGAGGACAACGGCCGCGTCGTGGATGATCCCGACCGCGTCGTCCTGCGTAACCAGCTCACCGATGTTCGTGAGAAGCAAGGTCATGAGAGGACCGCCCGGAGTGCGGGGGCGACGTCGAAGTTCGTGTGGTGCCGATCGGTGACGACGGCGCGCCCGTCGACGATCACGTCGGTGACATCGGCGTTGGTGGCGGCGTAGACGAGGCCGGTGGGGTCGCTGCCCGCTGTGCGTACGGAATTGAGGGAGACCGCGACCAGATCCGCCCGCTTGCCCACCGCGATCTCACCGGCGTCCTGCCAGCCCAGCGCGGCATGCGCGGTCGCGGCGCGGATGAGCTCGGCGGGAGTGAAGTGCCCGCGGCGTTCGGTGGCGAGGCGTTCGTCGAGTTCGAGTCCGCGGGCCTCCTCGAACGGGTCGATGACCGCATGGCTGTCGCTGCCGAGGCTGAGCGGCGAACCCGCGTCGGCCAGGGCGCGGGCCGGGCCGATACCGTCCGCCAGGTCGCGTTCGGTCGTGGGGCAGACGCAGACGCCGGTGCCCGAGTTGCCGAGCAGTCGGATGTCGCCGTCGGTGAGATGAGTGGCGTGCACGGCGGTGGTGCCCGGGCCGAGCAAGCCGTGCCGGTCCAGCAGTTCGGTCGGTGTGCAGCCGTGAACCGCGTGGCACTGGTCGTTCTCCGCGCGTTGCTCGGAGAGGTGAATGTGCAGTGGTGCGATCCCCGTGCACGAGGCGAGCGCGGACGTCGGAACGGCCCGCACGGAATGCAGGGCAGCGCCGACGATCGCGTGCGAAGCCTGAGTAGCCAGCGCCGATCTCCGGGAATGCCACTGGTCGGCATCGCCGTCGCCGAACCGCCGCTGCACTCCCTCCAGCGGTCGTCCATCCACACTGGATGTCAGATAGAGCGTGTCCAGCAGAGTGATGCGGATGCCGGCGTCCTCTGCAGCCGCGATCAGCGCGTTTCCCATGGCGTTGGGGTCGGCGTAGGGCGTGCCGTCCGGCCCGTGGTGCAAGTAGTGGAATTCGCCCACGGAGGTGATCCCGGCCAGCGCCATCTCGCCGTAGACGGCCCGCGCCAGCGCGTAGTAACTGTCGGGGTCGAGCCGGGCGGCGACCGCGTACATCCGCTCGCGCCACGTCCAGAAACTGCCGCGATCGTCGTGTGTCCGGCCGCGCAGTGCCCGGTGGAAAGCGTGCGAGTGCGCGTTCGCGAATCCCGGCAGGACGAGGCCGTGCAACCGGGTCCCGGCCGGCGCGGCCCCAGCCGTCACCGACGTGAAACGCCCGTCGCTGACCTCGATGGCGACATTGCGTTCCACCCGGCCGCCGACCCACGCGAAGTCGGCGAAACACCTCACCGCGAATCCTTGCGGGAGAGGTGATCGAGCACGGTGGCCAGGGCCGTGACGCCGGCCGCGCAGTCGCTGTCGGGTGCGTGCTCGGCGGGGGAGTGGGAGACCCCGGTCGGGTTGCGGACGAAGAGCATCGCGGTCGGGACGTGCGCCGACAACACGCCCGCGTCGTGGCCCGCGCCCGTCGGCAGGATCGGGGCATCGCCGAGGATGCCGGACAGCCGCGAGGCGAGCGTGGTGTCAAAGGTGACCTGCGGGGAGTTCGACTCGGGCTCGACGACCACCGTCGTGCCGTCGCGCTCCGCGCGGTCGTGTGCGCGTTTGAGGACCGCCTCGACCAGCCGGTCCAGCGTCGCGGTGTCCTCGGCGCGGGCGTCGAGCCAGCCCCGGACCAGCGACGGGATCGCGTTGGTGGCGTTGGGCTCCACGAGGACCCGGGCGATGGTGGCGTGGGCGCCGGAGAGCCGCGCCTCCTTGTTCGCCGCGAGCACCGTGTAGGCGAAGGTGAGCATCGGATCGTGGCGATCGGCCATCCGGGTCGTGCCCGCGTGGTCACCCGAGCCGGTGAAGTCCATCCGCCACCGTCCGTGCGGCCAGATCGCGCTCGCGACTCCGACGGGTGCGTCGAGGTCGGCCAGTGCACGGCCCTGTTCGATGTGCAGCTCGACAACCGCTGACATCCGGCCCATCAAATCCGGGAGGGCACCGGCAGGGCGTACGCCGAGCGCCTCCCCGAACGTCACCCCGTCGGCATCGCGCAGCTTCGCCGCCTTCTTGGGGGTGATCGCACCGGTGATGAGCCGCGAACCGAGGCACGGCACGCCGAACCGGCCACCCTCCTCCTCGACGAACGCCGCGATCCCGATCGGCTTGTCCGGCGTGACACCGCGTTCGCGGAGGGCGTCGACGGCGAGGAACGCGCTGACGATCCCGAGGGGCCCGTCGTAGCCCCCGCCGTGCGGCACCGAGTCGAAGTGCGATCCCGTGATGACCGCGTCGTGTCCCCAGGACTGTCCCCACCAGGCGAACAAGTTGCCGTTGCCGTCCTCGGAGACGTCCATGTCGCGGCGTGCCGCCTGGTTACGGAACCAGTCACGCAACACGAGTTCGGGGGTGCTCAACGCGTACCGTAAATAGCCGCCCTTGGGGTCGCGGCCGATCGGCGCGATCTCCTGCCAGAGCTGTTCGAAGGCCGCGGTCATTTGCCCGCCATCGGGATGTGGACGCCGCTCGCGGCAGCGGATTCGTAGCCCGCGTCGACGTGGCGCAGGACGCCGGTGGCCGGGTCGTTGGTGAGCACGCGCTCGATCTTCTGGCCGGCCAGGGCGGTGCCGTCCGCGACGCAGACCTGCCCGGCGTGGATGGACCGGCCGATGCCGACGCCGCCGCCGTGGTGGATCGACACCCAGCTCGCGCCGCTCGCGGTGTTGACCATCGCGTTCAGCAGCGGCCAGTCGGCGATCGCGTCCGAACCGTCGAGCATCGCCTCGGTCTCCCGGTAGGGCGACGCCACCGAGCCGGAGTCGAGGTGGTCGCGGCCGATCACGATCGGCGCCGACAGCTCACCGCTGGCCACCATGTCGTTGAAGCGGACGCCGGCCTTGTCGCGCTCGCCGTAGCCGAGCCAGCAGATGCGCGCGGGCAGCCCCTGGAACGCGACGCGCTCCCCGGCCAGTTTGATCCAGCGGGCGAGCGGCTCGTTCTCCGGGAACAGGTCGAGGACCGCACGGTCGGTCTTGGCGATGTCGGCCGGGTCGCCGGACAGCGCGGCCCAGCGGAACGGGCCCTTGCCCTCGGCGAACAACGGCCGGATGTACGCGGGCACGAAGCCGGGAAAGTCGAAAGCGCGGGTGTAACCGGCCAGCTGCGCCTCACCGCGGATCGAGTTGCCGTAGTCGAACACCTCGGCACCCGCGTCCAGGAAGCCGACCATCGCCGCGACGTGCTTGGCCATGCTCCCGCGTGCCCGGTCTGTGAACTCCTCCGGCTTGGTGCGCGCGAGCTCGGCGGCATCGGCGAGCTCCACGCCGACGGGGATGTAGGAGAGCGGGTCGTGCGCGCTGGTCTGGTCGGTCACGATGTCGATGTCGACGCCGCGGATCAGCAGCTCGGGGAAGACAAGGGCTGCATTGCCCACCACTCCTACCGACAATGCGCGGCGTTCGCGCTTCGCGGTCTCCGCGATCCGCACGGCCTCGTCCAGGTCGCCGGCGACGACGTCGAGGTAGCGCTGCTCCACCCGTCGCCGCAGCCGCGTCTCGTCGATGTCGACGATCAGGCAGACACCGCCGTTCATCGTCACCGCGAGCGGCTGCGCGCCACCCATCCCGCCGCAGCCCGCGGTCAGCGTCAGGGTGCCGGCCAGGTCACCGCCGTAACGCTTCGCGGCGATCGCGGCGAACGTCTCGTAGGTGCCCTGCAGGATGCCCTGGGTGCCGATGTAGATCCACGAACCGGCGGTCATCTGCCCGTACATCGTCAGGCCGAGCTTCTCCAGCCGGCGAAACTCGGGCCACGTCGCCCAGTCACCCACCAGGTTCGAGTTGGCGATCAAAACCCGGGGAGCCCATTCATGGGTACGCAGGACGCCGACCGGCTTGCCCGACTGCACGAGCAGCGTCTCGTCGTCGCGCAGCTCGTCCAGCTCCCGGACGATCGCATGGAACGACGGCCAGTCGCGGGCCGCACGCCCGGTGCCGCCGTAGACCACGAGATCCTCGGGACGCTCGGCCACTGCCGGGTCGAGGTTGTTCATGAGCATCCGCTTGGCGGCCTCTTGCGGCCACCCCTTGGCGGTGTACGCAGTGCCGCGCGGCGCGACTACCCCTGGCATCCCGGCTCCTTCAGGCTTCGAAAATGTGACGGCGGGCGGCCGTCGCCTCGAACTCTTCCAACCGGCGCTGCGCCTGCTCGGGCGCGGCGTCGCAGACCGCCTGCAGCAGCACCATGGCCATCGCCATCGGCGCGGTGTGCAGGTCGAACACGAGCTGGGTGCCGACCGGCGCGGCGAGCACCACGTCGGCGTGCTCTGCTGCCGGGCTGACCGCCGAGTCGGTCAGCGCGACCACACCGAGCCCCAGCGTCCTCGCTTCACGCAGTGCGTCGAGTGTCTCGCGCGGATACCGGGGCAGCGCGATCACCAGTATCGCGCTCGCGCCGGCCGCACATGCCTGATCGAGCCGGTCGAGCAGCGCGGTCCCACCGTCGTCGAGCACCCGCACATCGGGAAGGACCTTCGAAGCGAAATACCCGAAGTACGCGGCGAGCGGTGCGGCGGCTCGCAGACCCAGCACCGGCAGCGGACTCGTCGCGGCAAGGAGTGCGGCTGCTCTGCGTACGGTAGAGAGCTGCTCCAGATCGTCGGCGACCCGATCGAGGTGTCCGGTTTCCGCGCGCAGCGCCCGTTGCATCGGATTCTCCCCGGTGACGGGCGGGGCGGCCGGCACGGCGACCAGCGCGCGCAGCTCCCGCCGCAGCGCGGGGTAACCCGCATATCCCAGCGCCATCGCGAAGCGGGTCACCGACGGCTGACTCACCCCGGCCAGCTCGGCGACCTCAGCCGCCGAGAGATACGCAGCGGACGGTCCGTGCTGCACCAGGCTGTGCGCGATCCGCCGCTGCGTCGGCGTGAGCCGGGCGCCCTGGAAGAGGTCGAGCACCCGCTCAACCGTCCTGACCGCACCGTCATTCACGTAAGCAGACTATGCATAAAAACTTTCAGCGCGCTAGGGGTGCCACCAGGAAAACGGACCAGGACCCGGACAGAAACGCCGCGAACTCGATCTACGCTGATTCGTGGACCGGAGGCGCTCGTGACCCAGCTCATAGGAACTCGGGAAGTCGTGCCGGACAGAACCATCACATGACGACAGATCTGCGCGCCCTCGTCCGGGCCGGCGATCGTGACGCGTTCGCCCAGCTGTTCGACCGGTACGCCCGGGCGGTCTACAACCACGGGTTCCGGCTGACCGCCGACTGGGCGCTGGCCGACGACGTGGTCTCGGCGACCTTCCTGCAGGCTTGGAACCTGCGCGGGCGGGTCGACCCCGAGGGTGGCTCGCTGCGGCCGTGGCTGCTCGGCATCGCCACCAACATCACCCGCAACCTGCGCCGCGGTGACCGCCGCTACCGGGCCGCGGCACTCGCCTGCACGCGCCTCGAGCAGGTCGTTCCCGATCACGCGGGCGCGACCGACAGCAGGATCGACGACGGCCGCCGCCTCGCTGCCGCGATGGCCATCCTCGCCGCCCTGCCCCGGGCCGACCGCGAGGTCTTCACCCTCTGCGTGTGGGAGGAACTCGACTACGCGTCCGCGGCCGAGGCGCTCGGCATCCCGATCGGGACCGTCCGCTCCCGGCTCTCCCGGGCCCGCGACAAAATTCGCAGGGAACTCCCCAGCCCCGATCGACAGGTAAAAGGCGACCACCTCACCACGGCCCGGCACGCGGAAGGAACCCGATGAGCGAGCACCCCGTACCTCCCTCGTTCGATCTGCCGCCCGGCCGTCACGAGTTCCACAAGGAGCGCCTGATGACCCAGATCGACACCAGCACCCGGACCAGCCGCGGTACGCGTACGCCGCGGCGGTCGTTCTTCCTCCGTCCCGCCTTCGCGTTGCCCGCGCTGGCCCTGCTGGCCGCCGGCATCACCGGCGTCGTCGTGACCCAGCGCAGCGATGACTCCGCGCCCGCGGCCATCACCGAACCGGCACAGTTCGCCGACCCGGACGCGGGCTCGCCGAGCGGCGTGAACCAGCTCGTCAACCGGATGGTGCTGGTGGCCGCGACCCGCAAGGAAGGCGCGACCCCGACCGGCGACTGGGTCTACATCAACAGCAAGAGCACCAACATCTTCATCCGCGGCAACGCCGACAACGGCGAGGAGAAGCAGGTCTCGACGGTGTCGAACCGCGAGACGTGGAACTCCCTCGACGGCACGAAGGGCTGGCTCATCCAGAGCGGCGTCGACCAGAAGGCCGGCGGGGAAACCCTCGACGGTCCCGGCGGCGGGACGCTGAACGGGCCGTCCTACGCCTTCCTCGCCGCACTCACCACCGACCCGGACGCGCTGCTCGCCCGGATCTACGCGGAGACCAAGGGCATGGGCAACGGCCCCGACAGCGAAGCGTTCACCACGATCGGCGACCTGCTCGGCGAGAGCTATCCGCCGGCCGCCCTCTACCCGGCCCTCTACCGCGCCGCCGCGAAGATCCCGGGCGTGCTGGTCGTCGATGACGCCGTCGACGCGTCCGGCCGGCACGGCATCGCGCTGGCCCGCGTCGACGAGCTCGGCAGCCGCGAGGAGCTGATCTTCGACAAGAAGGACTACACGTTCCTGGGTCAGCGTTCGGTCCGCACGACCGACGACGCGGACGGCATCAAGGCGGGCACGGTCACGTTCTCGTCGGCCATCCTTGCGCGCGCCCTCGTCGGCGAGATGAAGCAGGTCCCGGCCAACTGACCTGCGCAACCGGCCGGCCTTTTCGTGACCGCGAGAAGGCCGGCCGCTTGCTGACCGCGACGGGGCCGGCCGCGCATAAATCGGATGGCAACCGCGCTCATCTGCTCTATCGTCGTGGCCATGACGTACTGATGAACCACTCCGTGTCCGCACCCCGTTCGAGGGGTGTTGTGCCCGCGCGTGCCCTGATGGCCGCGCCGGAATCCCAGAGGAACGTCACCGTCATGCCCTACCCCATGCCATCCCCCGGTGGTGCCACCGTCACGGTGTTCGCGTCGCCGGGTAGCTGGATCGAATCGTCCGCCCTCGAGCAGTGCCGGCAGGTCGCCGCGCTCGACGGCATGCTCCATGTAGCAGGTATGCCCGATCTGCATCCCGGTAAAGGGGCACCCATCGGCGGCGCCATGCTGTCGACCGTGCTCTATCCCCATCTGGTCGGCTCCGACATCGGGTGCGGCATCGCCGTCTACCCGTTCGGGCTGCGCAAGGTGGTGCCGGAACGGCTCGCGCGCAAGTTCCCCAACCTCGACGCGGAAGCGGATCCGAGCGAATACAACGCCGAAGAACTCGCCGGTTACACCGATGGCTTCGGTACGGTCGGCCGCGGCAACCACTTCGTGGAGCTGGCCCGGATCGGGGACATCCTCGAGCCGGTGCACGCCGAACGGCTCGGGATCGCCGCGGACGACCTCGTTCTCATCGTGCACAGCGGATCCCGCGGGCTCGGTGAACGCATCCTGCGCTCGCACACCGAGGTGCACGGTGCCGGACCCGCCGCTGACCCGGGTGCCTACCTCGCCGCGCACGACGCGGCCGTGCGGTGGGGATCGCTCAACCGGCGCATGATCGCCGAACGGGTGGCTGACGCGCTCGGTGCTCAGCTCGGTGCCGCGCTCGTCGACGAATGCCACAACCTCGTCGTCGAGAACGACGGCGAATACCTGCACCGCAAAGGGGCGGCGCGGGGAGACGGCCGGGACGTCCTGATCGCCGGGACGCGCGGCACCCGCTCCTACCTCGTCGCCGGTCACGCCGGCGCGGACGCCAACTACTCGGTCGCCCACGGGGCGGGGCGCAAGATGTCCCGCGCCGACGCGCTCAAGCGTGGGCTCGCCAAGCACACCGTCGAGGAGCTCCGGCGTACGCCGCTGGGCTCGCACGTGGTCTGCGGCGACCGGCAGCTGCTGTTCGAGGAGGCGCCGACCGCGTACAAGCGGATCGAACAGGTCATCGGCGACCTCGTCGACCACGACCTCGCGACGCCGATCTGCACCACCGTCCCGCTGGTCACCTACAAGACGCCGCACACCCGCGATGGCCGGGAGAAGCGGCGATGACCGAGGTCGGTGTGCTGTTGTTGTCAGCGGGGCGCGGCCCGGCGGAGTGCGCGTGGGCGGTGACCGAGCTGCTCCGGCGGCTCGAGAGCGAGGCAGCTTCGGGTGCGGTGAGCGTACGGAGGCTGGAGTCGGTGCCCGGTCCGAAGCCGGGCACGCATCTCTCGGTCCTGCTCGAAATCTCGGGCCGCGGGGCTGTCGCCTTCACCGAGTCGTGGACCGGGACGCTGTGCTGGCAGGCGCCCAGCCCTTACCGCCCCGGCCACGGCCGGAAGAACTGGTACGTCGTCGCGGAACGGCAAGGGGAAACGGCACCCGCCACGACGTTCGACGAGGGTGACGTCGACGTGGTGCCCGTGCGCACCGGCGGCCCCGGTGGCCAGCACCGCAACAAGGCCAGCACCGCTGTCCGGGCCACCCACCGCCCGACCGGGTTCGTGGTGGTCGCCGACGAGGAACGCTACTTCACCGCCAACCGCCGGCTCGCCCTGCAACGCCTGCGCACCCGCATCGAGGACGGCAACGAGGCGGTGGAACGGTCCGCCGTCGCTGCCCGTCGGGGCACCCATGACCAGCTGATCAGGGGCAATCCGGCCAGGGTCGAGCGGCCGGGCACCGGGAGCGGCGCGCGCATGCGAGGCTGAACGGATGCGGATCGCGTCGCTGCACACGTACCCCGTCAAGGGTTGTCACCGCCTCGACCACGACGAAGCCGTGATCGAGCCGTGGGGTCTGGCCGGTGACCGGCGCTGGATGATCATCGACACCGACAGCGTCGGCGTCACCCAGCGCCAGGCACCGCTCCTCACCCAGCTGCGGGCCGTCCCGCGACCCGGGGGAGTGGAGCTCAACGGTCACTTCGCGGCGGAACCCGCCGACGGCCCGAAGGTCACGCTGCGGGTCTTCAGCTCCAAGCCCGCGGTCACCGCGCGCCTCGCCTCCGCGGAATCCGCCGCGTTCCTGAGCGACTTCCTCGGCCGCCCCGTGCAGCTCGCGTGGCTGTCCGACCCCACTGCCCGGCCGATCCAGAACAACGCCCTGCCGAGCGACCGGGTCAATTTCGCCGACGGCTTCCCCGTGCTGCTCACCAACGACGCCTCCCTCGCGGCCCTGGACGTCGGCGTGCCCATGACCCGGTTCCGGGCGAACCTCGTCCTGACCGGAGCACCCGCCTGGATCGAGGACGAATGGCTCGGCGGCCGGGTCCGCATCGGCGACGTCACGTTCCGCGCGGCCGAAGCCTCCGGCCGCTGCATGGTCACCACCATCGACCAGGAGACCGGGGTGAAAGGCGGCGAACCTCTGCGTACGCTCGGCCGGCTGCGCCGCGTCAACGGCCGGCTCCTCTTCGGCCTGAACCTCATCCCCGACATCACTCCAGGTGAGACGAAAGTCATCCGACTGGGGGACGCAGTCTTAAGCTCCGCTTAGAGGAGTTGCCCGGCGGTGAATGGCCGCGAAGGATGACTCATCGTGACCTCTGCTCATCGCTACCCCCGCCCTCGCTGGCTCCCCAGCTCCCGCTGGCTCGCGACGGGTGGTGCGGTCCTGCTGGCCGGGGTGCTCGGTGTCGCCCTGCTGTTGCAGAACGGTGGCGGTGCGTGTGCGGCCCCGCCGACCACCGCCAAGCAGTCGGGCAAAGCGACGTTCTACGACCTCGCGGGCTCGCAGGGCAACTGCTCGCTCGACCCGCCGGCCGACGACCTCTACGTCGCCCTCGGCAACGACGAATACTCGGGCGCGGCCTCCTGCGGCAGCTACCTCGACGTCACCGGCCCCAAGGGCAAGGTCCGGGTCAAGGTCTTCGACCGGTGCCCGGAGTGCGAGCCCGGACATCTCGACCTGAGCCGCACCGCGTTCAAGAAGATCGGCGACGAGGTGCAGGGCATCATCCCGATCACCTACAAAGCCGTCCCGAACGCCGCCACCCCCGGCCCGCTGAACATCGAGTTCAAGGACGGCTCGTCGCAGTACTGGTTCGCGATCTTCATCGACAACCACGCGAACCCAATCAAGTCCGTGCAGGTCAAGGGGTCGGGCGGCAGCTTCACGAGCGCCGACCACCAGGACTACAACGCGTGGGAGATCGCCAGCGGCGCCGGCAGCGGCCCGTTCCAGATCAAGATGACCGACATCTACGGCAACACCGCCACGGCCACGGGCATCAAACTCGAGCCAGGCGTCAAACAGGAGACATCCGTACGCTTCGCCGGCGGCTCGACAACCGTCGCCAAGTCCGCGAAGACCGCCGCGAAGACCAAGAAGTCCGCGTCACCGTCCGCCTCGGTCTCGCCGTCCGCCTCGGCCTCATCCTCGGCCACGCCGTCCGCCGGCGTGTCATCGGCAGCTCCGGCCTCGCCGACCTCTCCGGCCGGTGAACCGACCACGGACGCCGCCATCGAGCAGGACCTCGCCCTCGCCGCCGCGAATCACTGCTGACCTTCTGCTGAACCGATGAGCCCCGGTGCTTTCCGCGCCGGGGCTCACTCGTCTATTCACCAGCCAGTTCACTCGCCAGCCGGTTCACTCGCCTGCCAGTTCACTCGCCTACCAGGAAGTGGTACTCGGTGACCGGCCCCAGCGCGCCGTCGGTGAACTCCCGCTGCACGTACAGCGTGAACGGCCCGCTGCGATCCGGAACCCACATCACATCGGTGGTGTACGTATCCGTCGCCTGCGCCAGCTCCTGCACCGGACCGTCCCCGACCCGCCACAGATAGTTGGCGGTGACGTCGTTCAGCCAGCTCGTGCTCCCGGAGAACGAGAACCAGCCGGACTGCCCCGGCCCCCCGCTCGGCGACCAGTCGTCCCACGTGGCCCAGACCTCGACCTTCGGGTCCTCCACCCGGAAGACCAGGCGGCGCGGCTGCGAAACCGTGCCGTCGGTCCGGACACTGGTCACGTTGAGCGTCAGCACTCCCGGCTCGGCGGGCTGCCAGGTGATGCTCGCCGAACCGTCAGCCGCCGCGTCGACGCTCTGCACGCTGCCGCTGTCATCACCCCAGAAGTACCTGTACTCGGCCACCCCGGGCGATGCCGGCGTGAACGTCGCCGTGGTCTCACGCCCCGCAACCGGAACCGGACCGTACGGCCCGCGCACCGTCACCACCGGCGAATCCGGCAGCACGATCTCGATGGTCGTCGCCGGTGACAACGAGCCGTCGGCCCGCTTCGCCCGCACGACGAGACTGCTCGCCCCGCCATGCTGCGGAACCACCCGCACAGAGCTGTAACTGCCTTCGTTCACGCCCTGCTCAGCGCCGCCGTCGAAGCTGTAGACAAAGCCGGTGACACCCGGCACGTCACTCCACATCTCGACGACCACCGGAACCCCGACCCCGGAATCCGCGTCCGCCCACGAGATCACCGTCGGCCGGGCATCGATGACCTGGAACGACAGCACGGACTCCTGCGACTCGGAGCCGTCCGCGACAATCGACCGCACCGTCAGCGTGAAATACCCGCCCCGCTCCGGCGTCCACGGCAACGCCACGTTGCCGCCCGACCCCGCCCCGACGCGGCCCTCGTCAACCACACCCTCGCCGTCCTCGATCACGTAGTGGTACGCCTCAACACCCACCGACCGGGGCGAGAACGTGAAGCCACCCTGATTCCCCGACACCGGACTCGTGCCGGGCCCGAACTCGGCGGACACGATGCCCGGCCCGTCAGAAACGCTGAGGGACAACGTGTTCGTCCCCGCCGGCTTCGTGCCCACATACGAATGCGACACGATGCTGTGCACGCCCACACTGGTGAAGGTCAGCGAACCCTGCGCCACACCGGCCGTCGCCGTCAGCCGCGTCACCGGACCCCCGTCAACCGCGTAGTCGTAGGACGTCACGTCCGCGGACCCCGACCGCAACACGATCTGACTCGGCAACCCCACACCGCCCACGGTCACCGCGGCGAACGGCGCGGAGTTGCGCACCCAGAACTTGTAGACCTGCTCGGCACCCGGATTGCCGGCCGCGTCGAGAGCACGGACGTGCAGCTCGTCAGGACCCCACGAGCCCGGCGTGTAACTGATCTTCGCCCGGCCGCCAGGATGATCGATAGCAGCCGCTCGCCACGCGCTCGAATCACGGTTGTGCCACTGGAAACCGGTGACGTCCAGGTCGCCGCGCGAATCAGCCGCGAACGTGCCCGCCACGCCCTGCCCACCCGAACCCGGATACTCCGCCACGCTGTACGTCTTCGAGAAGACAACGGGCGCGGGCGGCGGGGTGGTGTCGACGGTCAGATAGCAAGGTTCGCTCCACGGCCCCGCATCGTCGGCGTCCCGGGCCTGCGCGGTCCAGGCAACAACCGTGCCATCAGCGAAACCGTTCAGATAAAGAACCTCGGACCCCGTCTCGGAACGCTGCTCCGGATGCTCGACCGGCCAGAACGCGAACGTGACCCGCGGAGTCGCACCACCATCGGCATCGAAAGGCGTGGCACGAACCTTCGTGGACCTCCCCGCCGACGGATGCTCCTCGAGCGTCCCGCAGGGTCGATCCGGATCCACCATCTGCAGGTTGCTGACCGTCGGCAAATGATTGGCCCACACGCTCAAACTGAACTGCCGGAACGCGCGGCGCACCCCGGGATCGGCCTCCGAACCGGCGGCAACGCGAACCTCGAACGTGATGCTCGGATCCTGGCGCCCGACCGCCGCCACGATCTGCGCGAGCACATCAACCCCGAGATAGGCACCCGGGCACGCGATCGCACCCTTGCCCAGACTGGTCTGATTGACCAGATCCACCTCGGCCGGAGGATTCTGCCAGCTCGTCGCGGTGGTAACCGGCCCAGTGCGCCAAACCTCGACCGGAGCCGTACGCGAACAGTCCGCCACCGACCGCTCGGTGCTGTAGAAATTCGCCTGCGACAGCACCGCGCCCTGGAACGGCCGCAGGTCATAGGTGAAGTACGCCCGCTGCGTGTGCCGCACCCCCGCAGCATCGTTAACGGAACCGATCGGAGCGTCACCGGACGGGTTGACCGCCGTGGCGCCGGGCTGAGCGGAATCGGTGTAGGTCCACGCGGTCAGCGCGGCCCCGGTGGAATTCACCGCCAAGGCTGGATCAGCAACCCCGGCGACAACGACGGCAGAGCCCAACGCGGTCACCACCGCGGTGAATAGGGCCCTTCTGGCATGGTTCATCGTCACTCCCCGAAACCCGACCGGCACAGACGGCCGATGAGTGCGGCGAGATTACCAAAGTGGATCGATGTCTTGCGGCCGGTTATCCACAGGGGAGAAAGCGGTCAACGCAGGTCGAGCCACATGAACAACTCATCCCGATCATCACCCGGCCCGATCCGCAGCGCCCCCGGCACGCGCCCCACCTCGCGATACCCCACCTTGCGATAGAAGCCGTCCAGCCCGTGCCCGTCCCGCACGGTCACCTGCAACCCGTCCAACCCCAGCGCCCGCCCCACATCCGCGGCCTGCCGCATCAGGGCGGCCCCATACCCGAGCCCCTGACTCCCGGGCAGGACCATCACCCGCTTGAGCACCCGCCAATGCGCCTTCAACCCGAACCGGTTGTCAACAACGAACAGAAGCGCCACCACCCGCCCGTCGTCCAGCCCCACAACCAGCCGATCAATCCCGGACTCAACCCCGGCAAACGCAGCCTCCGCCACCGGCCGAACCTCATCAACGGTGACCGGGCCCACAAACCCCACAGCCCCGCCGGCGTTGGTGACATCCACCCACAGCTGAACAACCTCATCCCGCAGAGCCGAGCTCAACACAGGATCAACCACGAACGACAGCGCCATGCGCCCATCGTTGCGAGCCACCCCTCACCCTCGTCGAGTAAGGGGCCCAAAGGTGACCTGAGTTGCAAGGAGCCCCCAACCACCGCGACGCACTCCACCTGCCTACCGCCTCGCGGTCACTTCCAGGAGCGACGCACCCAACCCCCCACCGCCCCGCGGAGCCTCCGAGGGCGACGCACCCAACTCCCCACCGCACCGCGGGGCCTCCGAGGGGTGACGCACCCAAGTGCCCAACGCACCGCGGTGCTTCTCGAGGGGTGACGCACCCAAGTGCCCAACGCACGGCGTGCTTCCGAGCCGACTCACTCACCGTGCCCACCGCACCGCGGGGCTTCCGGGGGCTCGGCCCCCGGAGCAGACATAACGAGCATCCCCCGGTCCGCGCAGTTCAGCGGACAGGGGGATGCCAGGATGCTCGTGCGGAAGGCGGGACTCGAACCCGCACGCTTTTGCAAGCACAGGTTCCTAAGACCTGGGCGTCTACCTATTCCGCCACTTCCGCCCGATTTGACCGTGGGCAAATCGCTGAGGTCATTCTAGACCGCTGGTGGGGAAGCTGTGGTCCCGGCCGAGCCGTTTATGGCTGCTCGGGTGATCGAGCCGGCGTCGGTGGTAGGCCGTACGCCTCGTTTGCGCGGCGGCGGTTTCAGGCCGCCAGTCTCCGTGAGCCGGTCTCGGTACTGCCGGATCGTCCAGGGCGCGCATTTGAGCAACCGGGACGCGGCGGCCGCAGAGATCTCGCCACGGTTGACGCGGGTGATCACGTCGATCCGGATCTCGTCGGTGATCGGTCCTTCCACGACATAGGTGCACTCGAAGCGGTTGCGGCCTGCGAAGGTGCGGGTCTGGCTGTGGCAGTTGGGGCAGAGGAATCTGAGATTGTCCGCCCGGCAGTCCCAGTGCATCCCGTTGATGTGGTCGACCTGCAGGGTCATGGGCCGGCCCTGCCATTCGCCGCCGTTGCCGCAATCGGCGCATCGGCAAGGGCGTCCGGACTCTGTCAGTGCCCGGCGCAGGACGTGGGGCGCTTCCCGTTTCCTGGTGGTCGGCCGCTCGATCATGACCTCTTCCGGCCGGCGACGCCTTGAGGACGGCCGATTGTGAGCGTGTGACTGACCGGTGAAGTGGGAGGAGTCGATGCCGAGCTGATCGATGCGGCGGCGCAGGTGGGCGTGGGTGCCGCCGGCGGGGCGCAGGCCGAGGTGACGCATGACTCCGGCCATGGAGGTTGAGGCGATGACGGCTTCCTTGAGGACTTCCTGGGTGTAGCGGGCTTTCGCCATGAGTCCAACGTACCTACATGGGGACGCATCTGCAATGCCAAAAAGCGGCACGGCGGCCGCCTCGCGGATCCAGGCCGCGTGACGGCCGCCGTGGGTCGGTGGCCCTTACCGGGAGGGGGTGGTCAGTAGCGGAATCCCGCCAGGCTCTGCTGGAGTTCGTGGGCTACGCGGGCCAGGTCGTCAGCGGCGGCGGCGGTGCCGGCGGCGGCCTGGGTGGTTTCCGCGGCGGCTTCGGCGACCTCGGCGACGTTGGCGGTGATGTCGGTGGAGCCGGCGGCGACTTCGCCGACGTTGCGGCCCATTTCGTTGGTGGTGGCTGTCTGTTCTTCGACGGCGGCGGCGATGGCGCTCTGGGTGGCGTTGATCTGGTCGATGACGGCGCCGATTTCGGAGATCGCTGACACGGCTGCTGAGGAGTCGGTCTGGATGGCGCTGACGCGCGTACGGATATCTTCGGTGGCTCTTGCTGTTTCCTGGGCCAGTTCTTTGACCTCGCCGGCGACGACCGCGAAGCCCTTGCCCGCGTCGCCGGCGCGGGCGGCTTCGATGGTGGCGTTGAGGGCGAGCAGATTGGTCTGTTCGGCGATGCCGGTGATGATTTTGATGACGGAGACGATTTCGGCGGAGGATTCGCCGAGCTTGCGGAGAATGGCGCCTGCCTCGCCGGAGATGCGGACGGCCTGGCCGGCCACTTCGGCGGCGCTGGAGGTGCTGCGGGCGATCTCGGTGATGGAGCTGCCGATTTCGTCGGCGCCGGCGGAGACCGTGCTGATGTTGCGGCTGATCTCCTCGGAGGCGTTGGTGACGGCCTGGGCGCGGCTGGCGGAGCGGGCCGCGGAGGAGTTCATCTGGCCGGCGACCGCGGTGAGTTCCTCGGAGGAGGTGGCGAGGGTGGTCACGTTGGTGCCGATGTTGCGCATGGTGGCGGTGAGTCGGTCGAGGGCGGTGTTGAGGGCTTCGGCCATGCGGCCCACCTCGTCGCGACCGCGGACGGTGAGGCGCTGGTCGAGGCGGCCTTCGGCGAGGCCTTCGAGCACGGTGACGGTCTGGCGCAGCGGGCGGGAGATGGCGCGGCTGACCACGATGGCGATGATGATGGCGAAGGCCAGCGCGGCGGCGACCAGGGCCGCGGTGATGAGCATGGCGACCATGGCGTTGTTGCTCGCGCGGGTCTGCTGACGGGCGGCGGCTTTGTCCTCGATGCCGGCGAGGTTGTTGAGCGCGACCGTGATTTTGCTGGTCAGCGGGTCGATGAAGTTGTTCATGACACCGAGGAACGTGCTCAGGCTGTTCTGTTTCGCGGCGGGGACGAGCTGCTCGTCGCGCACCTTGCGATAGTTGGCGAGACCCGCGGCGAAGGCGGCCCGGTCCGCGTCGGTGCCCGCGGCGGGTTTCGCCAGGTACGCCTTCCACGTGCTGTCGATCTGGTCGTCGAGCCGTTTGATGGTGGTCTGCACGTCGCTGACGTCGGTCAGCGGGGAGCGCACGATCAGTTTGTCGGCGAGCGACGTGGCCTGCTGGACGTCGGCGCGGACCTCGCCGAGGCGGGCCGTGGACTGCAGGTTGCGTTCGTACATGGTGTCGAGCTGGGCGTTGGCGCTGCGCAGCTCGATCAGGCCGGTGCTGCCGACACCGACGACCAGCAGGCTCAGGATTCCGAAGCTGGCGAACAGCTTCTGGGAAACGGTGAGCCCGCCCAAACGGAGCCCGCCCGGACGGAGCCCGCCCGGACGGAGCCCACTCGAACGGAGCTTGGCGGCAGTCGGCATCGGCGGTCTCCCGGGAAGCTGGGGGTCACCGCTCTTATCGGCACCCGCGTTCAGAATCCGCGGGAACTACCGGAAAAATCAGACGGGAATCAGTCGATACCGAGATCCCGGCGCAGTTTGGCGACGTGGCCTGTCGCTTTGACGTTGTAGAGCGCCTTCTCGATCGCGCCGTTCTCGTCGATGACGAAGGTGGAGCGGATGACTCCGGTGACCGTCTTTCCGTAGAGCTGCTTCTCCCCGAACGCGCCGTAGGCCGTGAGCACGCTCTTGTCCTCGTCGCTGACCAGCGGGAACGTGATCGCGTCGTTCTCGCGGAATTTCGCCAGCTTGGCGGGCTTGTCGGGGGAGATGCCGACGACCTCGTACCCGGCGGACTGCAGCGAGGCGAGGTTGTCGCGGAAATCGCACGCCTGGGTGGTGCAGCCGGGGGTCATCGCGGCCGGGTAGACGTACAGGATGACCTTGCGGCCGCGGAGGTCCTTCAGCGTCAGGGTGTCGCCGTTGTCGGTGGGCAGGGTGAATTCGGGGGCCGGATCACCCGGCGAGAGACGCTCAGTCATGCGTCCGAAGATATCCGGGCCGTCGGTGCCGGTGCTGGTGGGGCGGCTCGCAGCCGTAGCACCCCGGCGGCGGTCAGGCCCGTTCCGGTGCCGATCGCGATCAGCACGGCCGCCCGGGACAGCCAGCCCGGCCCGGGGAAGTTGACCACTGCCTGGTTGAAGACCCCGACGTCCCCCAGGCCGCCGAAGATGGCGACGGCTGCACCACCGAGCAATACCAGGAAGGGGGTACGCCCGGAGAGCGCGAACACGCCCGCCACGATCGCGATCGCCGACGCCACGATCGCCGGTGCCTGTCCGCTGACGCCGAGAGTTGCGCGCGTCACGGCGTACGCGAAGCCGATGGTGCCGGTGAGGAGCGCGACGGGCCCCACCCAGCGTGCCGACCGCAGTGCGAGCGCCGTGATCCCGGCAGCCAGGGCGACCGCAGCCGCCCACCAGAGCCACGCAGCGGGCGGTGGTTCCCAGGTGAGGGTGCCGTTGACGGTGAAAGTGTGCGCGCCCTGACGCAGCGGCACGGTCCAGTCCCGCAGCTTGTGCGCCCGGGACGGATCGGCCTGCGCCTGCGGCGGCAGACCGGGGGAGAGCCAGTGGGTGCGCTGGTCGTGCCACCGCACGGTGGGTTCGCCGGAGACTTTCTGCCACTGCGGGGGCGCGGTGGGATCGGCATTCGACGGTACGGGTGAGTCGCCGTCCAACGTCGCGTTGGTGTACGTCGCCGGGGAGTTGACGTTCTGGTAGACGCCGTCCGGGCGTACCTCCAGATATGGCTCGTCCTGGTAACCGAGGATCTCGACGGTCTTGCCGGTGTTGTTGACGAGCTCGAGCCGTGCGCCCGCCTCGACCGCTCGCACGGTCAGGGCCGGAATCCTCTCGCTCAGACCTGACACATCTGTTCGATAGGAGGTGGCGTCCGGCGCGTCGCCGCCGTGGGCGAAGGCGGGGCCGGCCGGTGCGAGCAACGCACCGGCCAGCACCACGAGAAAAAGGGCAGTACGCCTCACGCCGCGGCCGCCTCCACCGCGGCGGTCAATGCCTGCGCCGACGGGTTGTCCAGCTTCTTGCCGGCGACGAGCACGGTCGGAGTGCCCGTGACGCCGCTCCCGGAGGCCGTGTCGGTCACCTTGGTCGCCCATCCCGTGTACGTCTTGTTGTTGACCGCGTCGGCGAACGTCTGGCTGGTCAGTCCCACGCCCTTGCCCAGCTCGATCAGCTTGGCGTTGTCGAGCCCGGCGCTGCCCTCCTCGGGCTGGTTCGCGAACAGCGTCTCGTGATACTCGTAGAACTTCCCGCCCTGCGCCGCCGCTGCGGCCGCACCCGCCGCGCGGGTCGAATACTCGGTCGTCGAGTAGCGGTCGAGGATCGCGATCGGGTGATAGTTGACCGTCACCTTCTTCGCGTCGACGAGCTGCGTGATCGTCGGGCCCGCCGCGTCCTCGAACTCGTGGCAGATCGGGCACATGAAGTCCTCGTAGATGTCGATCGTCACGGGTCCCTCGCCACGGGCGAAGGCGGTACCCCCGTCAACCGCGGTCGGTGGTGTCGTCACACTTCCCGCATTGTCCTTCTCCTGGCCGGCGAAGATCCCCCAGCCGACCAGGCCCGCAATGACCAGCACCGCTACGACGGCGACGGAGGTCCAGAGCGTCACTACCCGGCGCCGCTCCCTCGCCTTCTGCTCCGCGACGATGCGTTTCGCCTGCGCGGCCCGGTCCTTCGTGGCTTTGCTCACTGCTCGTCCCCCATCAGAACGCCGTCCATGGAATAGCGGGTCCGCGGCCTCCACAGCAGGAACCCGGCGAGCACGAGGAAACCGGCGTCGCGGGCGATGTCCCAGCCGTAGACCGGGCTGGCCCCGGCTCCCAGCTCACCACCGGAGCTGAAACAGCCGCAGTCGATCGCCAGCCCGCGCGACCATGCCGACACGATTCCCGCGATGAAGATCAGCAGGAACGCCGCCGAGATGCCCGCGCTCAGCCGCACGGCCAGCCCCACCAGCAGCAGCAACCCGAGGGCTATCTCCAGGAACGGCTGGGCCGCCCCGATGACCTTCGCGACGTCGTACGGGAAGATCTGGTACGCGTTCACAGCCCGGCCGGAAGCCGCCAGGTCACCGATCTTGAGGCCGCCCGCGATCAGCCACACGGCCGCGAGGCCGAGGCGTGCGACGGTCGAGATCCACGGCAGCACCGTGGTCCTGCGGGCCTGCTGCCCGGTCTCCATGCTCACGCCCCCTTAGTCGGCGCCCGGCGCCGCAAGGTTCCGTCATATCGCCTGGGGGTTTGCTGTACTTTTCGAAGGCTCAGCCTGGGGGTTTGCTGTGCTTTCCGGAGGCTCAGCTCGCCTGAGCCTGTGCGACCGCCGTGACCAGCTCTTCCCTGGCCCGCGCGACCCGGGAGCGGATCGTCCCGACGGGCACGTCCTCGACCTCGGCGGCCTCCGCATATGACAGGCCGAGCACCTGGGTGAGCACGAACGCGGTCCGCCGCTCGTCGGAGAGCCGGCCGAGCAGATCGGCCGCCCCGAGCCGGTATGCCGGATCGGGATGGTGGGGATTGTCGGTCCAGACCTGGGCGGCGAGACGCGCGTCCAGCCGCCGCCGGCGGACCACCGCACGCAGGTGGTCGGCGCAGGTGCGCCGGGCGATGCCGAGCAGCCAGGTACGGATGCCCGCGCGCGCCTCGAACCCGGGCAGCGACCGGAACGCCCGCAGGAACGTCTCCTGGGTCAGGTCGTCGGCGGCGCCGGGGTCGACCAGCGCGGCGGTGAAGCGCCACACCTCGGCCTGGGTCCCCCGCACGAGGGCAGCCTGCGCGGCGGTGTCGCCTTCCCGCGCCCGGAGGGCGAGCGCGGTGAGTGGGTCGCTCGCTGTCACACCGGCAGATGGTACGCGGCCTGCGTTTTGACCCGCGAGTGCGACCACTTTTTTGCGGTATGGAGCGCATCGGGGAGCATTGCCTGCATGACCGTTGATCGACGCCGGGCAGCCGCAGCCCTCGCCGGGCTGCTCTTCGGGCTCGTCTGCGCACTCCTGGGACCAGCAGCACCGGCCAGCGCGCACGCCGCCCTGGTCGCCAGCGACCCGGGAAACGGGACGATCGTCCCCGACGCGCCCAACAAGATCACGCTCACCTTCAGCGAATCGGTGCAGCTGATCTCCGGCAAGATCCAGGTCCTGGCCCCCGACAGCACCCGTGCCGACCAGGGCGAACCCCAATCCAGCGGCAGCACCGTGACCATTGCGCTGCGCTCCGGCGGCGGTCGCGGCACCTATCTGGTGAGCTACCGGGTCGTCTCCGCCGACAGTCACCCGGTCGCGGGGAGCATCACCTACTCGGTCGGCGCGGCGTCCACCCCACCGTCGGAACAGGCCGGCGCCGAGTCGGTCGATCCGGTCGTCCGCGCCCTGATCCCGGTCGGCAAATACCTCGGGTACGCCGGCCTGGTCCTGCTCGTCGGACCGGTCCTCGTCCTGGCGCTGCTCTGGCCGCACCGCCTCTCCCGCGTCGGCCCGGCCCGGCTCGTCTGGACCGGCCTCGGCCTCGTCCTGGGCAGCACCGTCCTCGCGATCTGGCTGCAGGCGCCGTACACAACCGGCACCGGACTGTTCGGCGCCACCCTCACCGACCTGCAGGACGTCCTCGGCAGCACGTTCGGCGCGGTCATGCTCGTCCGTCTCGGCGTGGTCATCGCCTCGGCGTTCCTGCTGCGCTCCCTGCTGCGAGGTGCGGGCGGCGAGTCCAAGGCCGACCTGGCCCTGCTCGGCGTTCTCGGCGTCGGTGCCCTGGCCACCTGGCCACTGACCGGCCACCCGACGGCGTCCCCGGTCGCCGGCGTCTCCGTGGTCGTCGACGCGATCCACCTGGCCTCGATGTCGGTGTGGCTCGGCGGCCTGGTGATGCTGGCCGGCTTCCTGCTGCGCAACGCCAACGAACGCGAGCTCGGCGCCATCCTCCCGATCTGGTCCCGCTGGGCGGCAACCGCGGTCGCCACGCTGATCGTGGCCGGCTCGGTGCAGGCGCTCATCGAGGTCGCGTCGTTCAAGGGCCTCTACGACAGCACGTACGGCCGGCTCATCCTCGTGAAGATCGCGCTGGCGGCGGTGGTGATCGGCGTGGCGGCGTACTCCCGGAAGCTTGTCCGCAACCGCTCTGCCGAAACCGGCCCCCGCACCCTGCGCCGCGTTGTCCTCGCCGAACTCGCCGTGACCGCCGTCGTGCTGGGCGTCACGGCAGCCCTGGTCCAGATCCCCCCGCCGCGCACGGCCGCCGCCGCGGAGACAGCGGCAACGACCACGACGGTCACCCAGACCGTCGCGGACGCCAACGTGTCCCTCCAGGTCGACGTCTTCCCGGCCACGGTCGGCAACAATTCCCTGCATCTGTACGCCTACACGCTGGACAACAAGCCGCTGCCCGTCGTCGAGTGGACCGCCACGGCCGCCCTGCCCGCCAAGGGCATCGAACCGATCGAGGTCCCGCTCCTGCGCATCACGGACTTCCACGCCGTGGGCGACATCGCCCTCCCGGCCGCGGGCGACTGGACGTTCAAGTTCACCGTCCGCACCAGCGACATCGACCAGTCGACGCTGACCATGACGGTGAAGATCGCCTGACGCCCTCCGCTTTCCGCGGGGCCGGCCCACTCGGGCCGGCCCCGTTTTTTTTTGCTCTCTTCCCGCGCTAACCCCGGCGGCTTCCGTGGCATAACCCCCTCCGCGACCCCATTAGCGGGCTAAATAGCGGTTTATCCATTTTGGTGTTAATTGCTCTGTATGGTCTGCCCAGTACCGTCGAGAAGGGGGAGATCGCGATGCGGGTATTCCGCACGATCCTCGGCATGCTGTTGCTCACCGCTGGACTTCCGGCGCTGCTCGCAGGCGGTGCCCTCTGGGCCGCCATGCAGCACCGCGACGCGGGCGGTGCGTTCAGCGCAGGAATGCAGCGGGTGGCGACCTCCGGGTACGCCGTGGTGATCGATGACGTCGACACCCTGCTCGGCAACGACGCCCCGTTCGCCCGCTTCGGCGACTCGAACCTGCGCATCACCGCCACCTCCTCGGACGCCCCGGCCTTCATCGGCCTCGCACCCCGGGCGACGGCGGCCACCTACCTGGCGGACATCCCCCGCATCACGGTCTCGTCGATCGACCTCGGCACCGGCGCCCTCCCCGTGACCAGCAGCCTGGTCCCGGGCACCCGAGCCCCGGAAACCCTGCCGACCCGCGAAACCTTCTGGCTCGCCGCCGGCACGGGAGCCCTCGACTGGAACCCGGCCGACTTCCGCGACAAGTCCTACAGCCTGATCATCATGAACACCGCGGCCCAGCCCGGCGTACGCCTGCAGACGACGGCCGCCATCAGCCCCGGCTGGCTCAACCAGACCACCTGGGCCCTGCTCATCCTCGGCACCCTCCTGGTCATGTCCGGCATGATCACCCTCGGCTGGCCGGCCCGCCGCCGCGAAGTGGTCTACGTCGTCGAACCCAGCCAGGTCCCCGACCTCATGCAGGCCATCGGAGCCCCCCTTCCCCTGAGCCGCACCGGCGGCGGCCGCCACTCGGCCACCCACCGCCCCCGAACCCTCGCCGACACCCAGTCCCGGACCCGCCCCCCGGCCCTGACCTGGCCCCCCGCCCACCAAGCTCCAAGCCAGGCCGCGGCCCTCCCCACTCCGGCCCCGACCACCCCCGCCCCGACCACCACGGTCACCGTCGCTGCCCCCGCCGTCGCGCCTGCTCAGTCCTCAGGCCCCACCCACCTGCAGCCTTCCGGGACACCCTCGGCCACGGCTCCCCTCTCGACGCCACCAACCCAGCCCTCCGGCCCGGACCAGTCCACCCCCGCCACCGCCCCCGGCGAACCCATCAAACTCGTCCCGACCCGCCCCACCCCCGAACCCACCGAACCCTTCTTCGGCCGCGCCACCACCACCCGCCGCCGCACATCCCCCCAACCAACCGACCTCCCCATCTTCGAAGCCTCCGCCGTCGGAGCCTGGGTCGCCGAAACCGCCGCCGCCCGCTCCCGCGAAACCCAGGCCCGAGCAGCCGCAGCCATCGCCGCCGCCCAAAAACCCAAAGACCCGCCCCCCGCCACCCCCACCGAAACCAAGCCCGGCCCGGCGTCCGGTCCCGCGGCTGTTCCGCCTGCGGGGGTCACGCCTGGCCCGGCCACCGGTTCTGGGCCGGTTCCGGTTGCCGGGGCCAAGGCTGGCTCGGCCGCCGGTTCTGGGCCGGTTCCGGTTGCCGGGGCCAAGGCTGGCTCGATCGCCGGATCCGGGACGGTTTCGGCTGCTGGGTCCAAGACCGGCGCGGCTGCCGATTCTGCAGTCGGCTCCGGGACCGTTCCGGCAACGGCGTCTGCGGTCACACCGCCCTCGTCACCTTCGGCTGGATCCGTCGTCAGCCCGGTTCCTGCGTCCGCGGCCAAGGCTGTTCCCGCGCCTGCAACGAGCCGGTCTGCCGAAGCCGTATCCCAGGCAACGGCCCCGTCCGACGCGACCTCGGCCTCTAATCCAGTGGCAAAGCCGTCCATCACCTCGGCCAAGGCTGCACCCGAGGTACCGGAGGGCTACGACGTAGTGGTGGTAGGCCTGAACGTTCCGGCCAGCCCCGCCCCGATCCATCACCAGCCCGCGACCACCCCGCCCCTGACCGCCACTTCCAAGACGACGCTCACCCAGCCGACAACGCCGGACTCAAAGCCCGCAAAAGTCTCCACATCGAGCTCCGCAGAGACCTCGGCGTCTCCGGCATCCCGGCCCGCGGCAATCCCACCGACGTCCGAGCGCGCGGCGGCTTCGGCGGCCCCCAAGCCCGTGGTGGCTTCGGCGGCGTCCCAGCCCCCGATAGCTTCGGTGGCATCCCAGCCCGCAGCGGTCCCGGCGGTGTCGAAGTCGTCAGTTGCCCCGGCTGTTCCGACTGCAGCGAAGCCGGCGAGCGTCGAGACCAAGCCTTCGAACGCGCCGGCCGCAGCGGAAAAGCACCCGGAATCCTCCAGCATTCCGGTAGGTCATACCGAACATGCAGCGCCGAAATCCGAGATCGAACCGACGGGCCATACCGGCAATCCCGCCGCAACACCGGCCTCGACGCCGGCCCCGACCAGCGGCACACCGGTCACCAAGACTCCACGCCCGTCCGGCGTGACGGCTCGCAACGCCCTGTTCGGAGGCCCACCCTCGAACGCCTGGGCAGCGAACGGCCTGACCCGTGCCGACTCACCCCGCGTCGGTCTCACCCCCGACGCCCTGAACCCACAACCAGCCCCCGACGCACTCAAGCCGACCGCATCCACCCCCAACCCAGCCGAGCCGAAGCCAGGCGCGCCGCGCTCCCTCAAGGCGGCGACGTCATCGCCCACTCGGCCCGCGCCTCCAACCCCCGCCACGCCGGCGAAGGACACGACCAAGAACGGTCCGGGCTCGCCCGCCTCCGCGCCCGCGACTCCCGCACCTACGTCCAAGGGCCCAGCGCCAACCAGCCCCACGCCCGCGACATCCACACCTGCCGGTCCGGCATCTGCAAGCCTGACAACTACCGGTCCCGCCCCAGCGACTCCCGTACCTGCCGGTCCGGCATCTGCAGGCCCGACGACGACTACCGGTCCCGCCCCAGCGACTCCCGTACCTGCCGGTCCGGCATCTGCAGGCCCGACGACGACTACCGGTCCCGCCCCGGCGACCTCCGCACCGTCTAGCCCTGCACCGTCAGCCCCGGCTCCCTTAGCGCCCGCAGCCGTAGCCGCGCCCGCAGCGCCCGTTCCCGCACCCGCTGGACCCGCGCCCGCAACGCCAGCGCCCGCCGGACCCGCGCCCGCAGCGCCCGCGCCCGCAGCGCCCACGCCTGCGGGACCCACGCCTGCGGGACCCACGCCTGCTGGACCCGCGCCCGCAGCGCCTGTGACCTCGCCGGCCAGGCCTGCGGTGCCCGGGCCTGCCCGTCCCGCGGAACCTCAGCGTCAGCCCGTTCCGGCCGGCCAGAATTCGCAGGGCCGCACGATCGGGGCTGCCAGAGGTGAGGGGAGTCCGGCCGGCTCGGCTGAGAAGGGTGAGCAGGCCGCGAAGGTGGAGACTCGTATCGCGGGGCAGCGGACCCAGCCCGGGACCGTGGACGGCGGGATGAACTCGGAAGTCAAGACCGAGACCGCCGTCGAAGCCTCCTCCGAAACACCTGCGCCCCGGGGCGCGGATGAGGCAGGGGAGCGGTCGGGCGAGAAGGCTCCGGAGGCTCGCCGGGCGGGGTCGCTGCTGGGCAACTACAAGGCTGAGGTGGCCGAGTTGCTGGGTGGTGGGGCGGCGCGGCGGCGGCGCAAGGGGATGACTGCTGCGGGGCTTCCGTTGCCTGAGGGTGATGTGGAGGAGTCGCAGATCAAGATGACGCGCCCGCCTCGGCGTGGGCGGGGTACTGAGAAGGACTGACGGTGGGATCTGGGGGTGGCCGCGGACCGGTTTTCCGGTGCGCGGCCATTTTTCTTTTCGCTGCGCAGCCGGTTTTGTACGCCGAAGGGCCCCTCGCGCTGCCGACGCGAAGGGCCCTTTACCGGGGGAACGGAGTTACCGAAGGGGGCTTCGTCCGTTAAGACCAGTTTAGGCCCTGGGCTGCAAAGTAGGTAGTCATAGTCTTAATCCGGACAATTCAGGGCTATTGGCGCCGAGTGGGGTGTGGATCCCGATCAGGTGTGTACGCGTGGACGGCTCGGCGCCGTGTTCGGTCAGCGCGTAGGCTGGGAACGTGGCTGATCTTCTGGTGTGGATCGACTGTGAGATGACCGGTCTCGATCTTGGTAAGGACGCGCTGATCGAGGTCGCCGCTCTGGTGACCGATCCTGATCTCAATGTGCTCGGTGACGGCGTCGACCTCGTCATCCACGCTGACGATGCCGCGCTGGACGGGATGCCGGAGATCGTGCGCAACATGCACGCGAAGTCCGGCCTCACCGAAGAGGTGCGGCGTTCCACCGTGACGATGGCGGAGGCGGAGGCGGCTGTCCTCGCGTACGTGAAGGAATATGTCCCCAACCCGCGGACCGCGCCCCTCTGCGGCAACAGCATCGCCACCGACCGGGGTTTCCTGGCGCGCGACATGCCTGTGCTGGACGACTTCCTGCACTACCGGATGATCGATGTCTCCTCGATCAAGGAGCTGGCCCGCCGCTGGTACCCGCGGGTGTATTTCGGGCAGCCGCAGAAGGGCCTCGCCCACCGGGCTCTCGCCGACATCCGCGAGAGCATCCGCGAGCTCGAGTATTACCGGCGCACGGTCTTCGTGCCCCTGCCAGGCCCCGATGTCGACCAGGCCCGCGCCATCGCCGCGGAGCTGTGAGACCAGTCGGCCGGTAGGACCCACCAGCCGGCCGGAGCCGGGGGCGGGGTAACCCGCTCGACGGGGTGCCGGGGTGTGCCGCTATGCTTATCCGGCGCACGCTGCGGAGGTAACTTCGCGGTGGTGACATGGTGGTCGTAGCTCAGCTGGTAGAGCACCGGGTTGTGGTCCCGGGGGTCGCGGGTTCAAGTCCCGTCGGTCACCCCAAAGTAAGTCAAGGTCAGAAGGCTCAGCCGCCAAGCGGTTGGGCCTTCTGCCGTTTAGCTGGAGCGAACCTGGAGCGCAAGCCCGCCCGGCACACTGGCGAAATGGGCGCTAAGGCCCGCCGGCATAAGCGGCGCATCTGGCCAGGGCGAGCGGCACATCCGGCCAGGGCGAGCGGCATGCCAGCCGGGGCGAGCGGTAAAGCCAGCAGCAGTAGATCGGTCCGGGTGATCGCTGGTCCAGGTGATCGCCGGTCTACCTGAGCGCCAGTCCAGGCGTATCCGCAGCGAAAGCAAGCCGCGACCCTGGACAGCCAGCCCTGGACAGCCAGCCCCGGACATAAGGACGCCGTTGCGAATTCCACGGGGGAAGAACTCGCAACGGCGTCGGTGATGACAATAATCGATGGAGTGTCAATCGTCTATCCCGGTCTTCGGGCCGGGCCCAACGGGCAGGCAGGGACCGGTACGCACGGGCGGTGACGTGATGTTCATGACGGGCGTGAGTCTGCCGATGAGGGATCCGTGAGGGTTACCAAGGGCACCTGGGCGCTGGGTGTTGTCCTGCTGTTCGGTCTCCTGGTGTCGAGTGCCCGGGTTGTCACGCAGCCGCAGGGGGCTGAGGCGAACGAGGATTTCTTTCGCTCGTTCCTGGTGACGTCGCTGATCGCCACCGTGATGACGTGGATCGCCGCGTGCAAGGGCCCTGCGGCCGCGCGACGCCCCTGGCGGTGGATCGCGATTGCTTTCACCGTGCTGCTCGTGCCGCAGCCGCTGGCCGTCGTTGTTGCCGTCATTCATGGCAGTCTTCCGCTCTGGGCGGTCATGGTGGTGCTGATCTGCCGGCTGCTGTGGGGTGCGCTGCTGCTGGTGGGGATTCTGATGTTCCCGATGCGGCCACTGTCCGGGCAGCAGCGGACCCGGTTCGCCGCCGACATCGCCACGGTGATCGGTGGTGGGTTCGTCATTTCGTGGTACTTCCAGCTCGGGCCGGCTGTGACGACGCGGCAGGCGGGGCTGGACGCGCTGACCGTGATCGGGTTCCCCATCGCGGACCTGGTGCTGATTTTCGGGCTGTGTGCGCTGCTGATGCGCAACGGGGTGGCGTCGTGGCGCGGGCCGCTTCCGCTTTTCCTGGCCGGGCTTGCGACGTTCCTCGTCAGCGATGTGATCTACGCCCACGACATCCTGATGCAGGGTCCGATGGCGTGGTCCACCCCGTTGTCGCTGGTTCTCAACGCCGGTGACCTGATCATGGCGCTCGCGGCCGGCGTACACGTCAGGAATCCCGATGCCGGCAGCGAGGTCCCGGCGGAGGAGTCCCGGACCGGGGTTGCCTATTTGCCCTATGCGGCACTGCTTGCCGGCTACACCATGCTGCTTGTAGCGGCCTGGCGTGAGGGCGAGATCTACCCGTGGGGCGGGCTGGCCGCGGGCGTGATCGTGATGACCGGTGCGGTGGTGCTCCGGCAGGTCATCGCGTTGCGGGAGAACCATCGGCTTGTCGTGCACGACCATCTGACCGGGCTCGCGAACCGCATTTCCGCCGATGCCGCGCTTGCTGCCGCGTGCCGCCGGCAGCAGCAGGAAGGGGCGGCGTCCGCGATCCTGCTGATCGATCTGGACGGCTTCAAGAAGATCAACGACACCCGCGGCCATGAGGCCGGTGACGCCCTGCTCGCGGCCTTCGCTGCAATCCTCAAGCGGACCGTACGCGCAACCGACGTCGCCGCCCGCGTCGGCGGCGACGAGTTCGTCATCGTCCTCGACCGGCCCGGAAGCACCGACCAGGCCATCGCCGTGGCACGACGCATCCTCGACGCCGCCGCGGAACCGACCCGGATCGGTGACGTCGACATCCGGATCAACGCCAGCGTGGGCGTGGCCATGACGGAGGCGGGCGTCGACGCCACCACCGTCCGCCACCGCGCCGACATGGCGATGTACGTCGCCAAACGCGGCGGCCGCAACGGTATCCAGCTGTGGCACGCCGAGCTCGAGGAGGTCGCCGCCGCAGACGACGTGTTCGAGACCGACCTCGCCGCCGCGGTCACCGCCGGCCAGTTGCGCGTGTACTACCAGCCGCTGATCGAGCTCGCCACCGGTGAGATCAGCGGCGTCGAGGCACTGGTCCGCTGGGAGCACCCGGTGCTCGGCATGATTCCGCCCGACCGTTTCATCGCGATCGCCGAACGTACCGGCTCCATCGAGCAGATCGGCCTGTGGGTGATCGACCAGGCGGCCGCCCAGGTTCGCGGCTGGCAGCGCGACCTCGGCCGGCACCTGCATCTGAGCGTCAACCTGTCGCCCCGGCAGCTCGTCCAGCCCGACCTGGTCGACCAGATCCGCACCCGGGTCGCCGCCACCGGCCTGAACCCGCGCGATCTCGTCCTGGAACTGACGGAGAGCGCGCTGGTCCACGGCACCGAAGCCGTGACGGTGCTCGAGGACATCCGTTCGCTGGGTATCCGCATCGCGGTGGACGACTTCGGCACCGGCTACTCCTCGCTGCGGTACCTCACCCGGCTGCCGGTCGACATCCTCAAACTCGACCGCTGTTTCGTCGCCGAGCTCAACGGCGAACCGGAGGGCTCCGCGGTCGCCGAGGCGGTGCTGCGCCTCGCCCGGGCCCTGCACATGGTGACGGTCGCGGAAGGCATCGAGACGGCAGCGCAGGCCAACGAACTCACCCTGCTCGGCTATGACGCCGGCCAGGGTTACCACTACTCTCGCCCGCTGCCCGCCGACGCGATGGAGAGCCTGCTGATCCAGCGGTCCAAGGTCAGACCGGCGTCATAGACAGCGTTAGGTTGTGTGCAATTTAGTTGTGCACAACTAAATTGCACACAACCTGACGCGACGCCCGGCACGGCGGCCCGGACCTGCGAAGGTCCGGACCGCACGCTCCCCGGGCGGAGGGTCAGGTCCGGCAGGTGACGTCGGGCCGGGTGAGGTTGCCGCCGTGCTGGATGGTGAAGCCGAAGGTGTTGCCGTTCCCGTTCGGCTTGGCGGTCATCACGTTGCCGCTGCTGTCCCAGCTGACCGTGGCGTTCCAGGTCGCGATGATCTTCTGGGGTGAGTGCACGGTGACGGTGGCCGTCCAGTTGGTCGCGCCCGTCACCGTCACCTGGCCGTTGAAGCGGTCCGTCCAGCTCTGACCGTCGGCGTAGGTCGCGGTGCAGGAGCCGGCCGGCGGCGGGGACGTGGTCGGGTTGGTGGCGCCGTCCGGTGCCACGGCGCGGCCCGTCGTGGGGGAGATCATGCCGGCGCAGAGACCGCGGTTGGCCAGGCCGGACACGATCTGCGGGATGGCGGCGATCGTCGTGGCGTACTGGTCGTGCATCAGGATGAGCTGACCGTTGGTGAGGGTGCTCGCCGCCTGCACGATCTGGGCGGTGCTCGCGCCGTTCCAGTCCTGCGAGTCCACGTCCCAGGTGACCGTACGCAGGCCGAGCGCAGAAGCCGCCGATTGGAGGGTCGCGTTCGTCTCGCCGTACGGCGGGCGGAACAGCTTGGGCGTGCCGCCGCCTGCGTTTTGGATCGCGGACTGCGTACGCGAAAGCTCGGAAGTCATCTGTGCCGCGCTGAGGGTGAGCATGTGCGGGTGGGTGTAGCTGTGGTTGGCGACCCACATGCCCGCTGCGGCCTCGGCGGCGACCAGGGACGGGTTCGCCGCGGCGTTCTGACCGATGTTGAAGAGCGTCGCGCGCACGTTGTTCGACCGCAGCGTGTTGAGCAACGTGGTGGTGTTGCTCGCGTTCGGACCGTCGTCGTACGTGAGCCCCACATATCCGCTGGAGCATGCGGCGGCGGCGCCGGCCGTCGGTGCCAGGAGCACGACCCCGGCGGCTGCCAGCAGCCCCGCGGCGCCGGCGGCCAGCGCACCGCGGAGAACGGATCTGGTCATGGGGATTCACCTTCCGTCAGATGCATCGACAAGCATCGCTGCCTTCATGGTGGTGGTGAATGTGACGAACGTCAATGGCTGAATTCCGGGAGATTTCCGATAGTTTCGGAGCGATATCTAGCAGCCTGTCTCTCAAACGAAGTCGATCATTTTGCGGCTACCAGGGTGGGCTCGGGCACCGAAACTTTCACCGCCGGTCGAGGCAGGAAAGCAGTCAGGAGTACCGCGACGGCGGTGAAGCCGATGGCCCACCGGAACGCCACATCGAACGCGTCGGGCGCGCTCCCCGAAGCCAGTGACTGCTGCAGGATCACCGCGAGCAGCGCGACACCGAACGAGCCGCCGACCTGTTGCGCGATGCGGGTGATGATGCTGGCGTGCGGCACCTCCGCGCGTTCGAGTCCCTGGAAGGCGACGCTCATCAGGGGGATCGACGCGGCACCCATGCCGAGGCCCTGCACGAACAACGCTCCCAGCAGGACCGCTTGATGCGTGCTCGCCGACGCGGTTGCGAACGGGACGAGGGCGACGCCGATGACGACGAAACCGGTCATCGCCACCCATCGGCCGCCGAGACGATCGGTGAGCCGGCCGGCGAGGGTGCGGCTCAGCAGCGTGCCGATTCCCTGCGGGACGAGCATGAGCCCGGCGCCGAGCGCGTCGGTGCCGTGCACCTGCTGCCAGTACAGCGGCAACAACAGCATCGTGCCGTAGAGCGAGGCGCCGGAGAGGAAGAGCAGCGAGGATGCCGAGGTCAGTGCGCGGTGGCGGAAGAGCCGCACGTCGACCAGGGGCGCGTCGTCACGGCGTACGGCGTGAATTGTGAAACCGGCGACCAGCAGGAGCCCGGCGATGAGCGGGACCACGACGTCGCCCCGGCTCCATCCGCCCGGGTGGCTGACGTTGGACAGCCCGTAGATCAGCGAGACCACACCCGGTGACAGGAGCAGCAGACCGAGACCATCCAGCCTGGTGCGCCGTCCGGGCTCGCCCGCCGGCAAAAGCAGAACCGCGCACGCGATCCCGACCGCGCCGAGCGGGACGTTGATCAGGAAGAGCCACCGCCAGTCGGCGTACCCGAGCACCAGGCCGCCGATCACCGGCCCGAGGATCGGGCCCAGCGCCGCGGGCAGACTGACCAGTGACATGACCCGCCCGAGGTTGCGCCCGTGTGCGGCCTGCATGAGCAGCGTCGACATCAGTGGCAACATGATGCCGCCGCCGATGCCCTGCACGACCCGGAACCCGATCAGGCTGGCGGCGTCCCAGGCGAACGCGCAGGCCACCGAGCCCGCGAGGAAGACCGACAGGGCGATGAGCCAGAGCCGTCTGCCGCCGAGCCGGGTCTGTGCCCAGCCGGCGACCGGGATCGTGACGAACAGGGCCAGCAGGTACGCCGTGCTCACCCACTGGATCGTGCCGAGCGGAACGTGCAGATCGGCCGCGAGATCGTGCAGGGCGACGCTGACGATTGTGGTGTCGAAGATGACGGCCAGCCCGCCCGCGATCACGGCGATCGCGGTGCGGGTGAGGCCCGGGTTCTCGGCCATGAACCACTCCTTAAGATGCGGCAGTGCATCCTAAGTAAAGCACGGTAAGATGCAGTTGTGCATCCTCAGGATCCCCAGGTACCGAGCCGGCGTCGCGGCGCCGAGCTCGAAGCGGCCCTGCTCGACGCGGCGTGGCAGGAACTGGTCGAGAACGGGTACGCGGGATTCACCTTCGAAGCGGTCGCCGCCCGCGCCGGCACGAGCAGGCCGGTGCTGAACCGCCGCTGGACGACCAAGCACGAGCTCCTGCGCGCCGCGGTCACCCACGCGAGCACCCGCGTGCCCCGCCCCACGCCGGACACGGGCAGCCTGCGCGGCGACGTGATCGCCCTGCTCAGGACCGCCAACGAGACCCGGGTGGACTTCGCCACGGTGCTCGGCGTCCAGCTCGGCGGCTACTACCAGGAGACCGGGAGCAGCCTCGCCGACCTGCGCGACGTGATCGTCAGCGGCGCCCGCACGGCGCTCGACAGCGCGTACGACCGCGCGGTTGAACGCGGCGAGGCGGACCCGGCAAAACTCACGGCACGCGTCAGATCACTGCCGTTCGACCTGCTGCGCCACCACGTCCTGATGACGCTGTCCCCACTCCCGGACGACGCCATCGAGGAGATCGTCGACACGATCCTCCTGCCGCTGGTCCGGCCCGGCGCCTGAGCGTTCAGCGATCCCAGCCGTCGCAGTAATCCTCGGGTTCCGCGTCGAGCATGTCGAGCAGATCGGGGCCCACGTGCCCGATGTCCACCGACCTGCCGACCAGGCCGAGCTGCACGGCGCAGTCGCGGCCGAAGCCCTTCACCATCCGGTCGGCCCGGGTCGGGTGACCGCACCGCGGGCACCGCTTCATCTTCGCTTCCACACCATGCCCCTCAGACGGTCAGCACCACTCGGCCCACGGGCTCGCCGGACATCAGGTATTCCATCGCAGCCTCGGCTTCGGCGAGCGGAAACGCCCGGCCGACGACGGGCGTGAGTCGCCCCGACTCCAGGAGATCACGCAGCACTGCCATCGCCTCCTTCTTCCCAAGGCTGGCTCGGGTGGGCCGGGGCAATTGCGGGTTCCGCAAGGACCGCACGGCCA
This sequence comes from Winogradskya consettensis, assembly GCF_018332715.1. Taxonomy (GTDB): domain Bacteria; phylum Actinomycetota; class Actinomycetes; order Mycobacteriales; family Micromonosporaceae; genus Actinoplanes; species Actinoplanes consettensis. The sequence continues at coordinate 252,287 of NZ_BOQP01000011.1, forward strand.
GCTTCCCGAAGCGTGGCAGACTTCCCAGCCATCGGCGCCCGGCACGACCGAAATCATCGTGCCCGATCAGCACGTAGAGCCCGTCCGGGGCGAGCACCCGGCGGATCGCGGCGAACGGATGATTGCCGGGAACGTCGACAATCAGGTCGTACCTACAGGTTCCCTGGGTGAAGTCTTCCATCGCGTAATCGATGACCCGGTCGGCGCCGAGCCCATGCAGCAGCTCCGACTTGCGGCCCTGATCGACGGCGGTCACGTGCGCTCCACTTGCCTTGGCGAGCTGCACGGCGATGCTGCCGACACCCCCACCCGCGCCGTTGACCAGCACCCGGGCGCCGGGCCGCAGCCGTTCGGCGGGAACGTTCACCAGCGTGATGTATCCGGTTGTCGGCACGGTCGCGGCCTGCTCGAAACTCACGCCGACCGGCTTACGCGCCAGCGAATCGCGCGCCACGGAGGCGTACTCGGCGAAAGCGCCCCCGTTACGCCACGAGAAGCCACGCAGGCTCTCCCCGAAAACCTCATCCCCGACCGCCAGATCGGTGACGCCGTCCCCCACTTCGGCCACGACCCCGGCAAGATCAGTGCCGGGAACGCGGTCCTTCGGCCGCCGGACCCCACTGCCCATCACCCGCAGCACATAAGGTCGCCCACTGATCACATGCCAAACATCCGGATGTACGCAAGCCGCGCGCACCCGTACCAAAACGTCGCCCTCACCCACCGCGGGCCGCCCGACCTCCCGAACCCGCAACGTGCCCGGAAACCCATAACGGTCCTGCACCACTGCCCGCATAGGTAGCCACGGTAGGACCCTCTGTCACCGCCCCCCGTTTCGCCAGTTCAGGGGCAACGCGGACATAGGTTGTCCTGATATCGTCTCGCCGACTTGAAGATCATGGCGGGCGGGTGGTTGTCGATGAGCGATTTCTTCCAGGTTGAGATGGGCGTTCTGTCGAAGTACGTCACAACACTCCGCGACGCCCACCAGCAACTCGCCGACCTGCCAAAACTGCTGTCCGGCAACGACACACAACTCGGCAACGACAAACTGAACTCGGCCGCCGAGGACTTCCAGACAAGCTGGGAACAGGGCTCGAAGGAACTCGGCAAAGCCGTCGACGAAACCACCACCGCCGTCCAGCAGGTCCAGGGCCTCTACTCAGGGGCGGACCAGGCCATCGGAGACGCGGTGGACAAACTCAAGGAACCCCTGGTACTGATCAACCAGTTCTCCAGCGGCTTCACCCCCGCCGGCCACTGATATGACACCACCCGACCCCATCCGGCCCGGTTCCGCCCTCGCTGACGTCAATCTGAGTTCCGCGCTGGCGCGACAGCTGCCCGCCCTGGAGGCCGCGGCAGCTGCGGGTGGGAGCAGGCCGAAGCTGGCACTGCAGAATGCCCTCGACATCTGGTCATTGCTGGCCGCCTATCCCTGGCAGCGATTGAATTACCGCTTCGGGCGATGGCAGGCCGAACAGACGCTCTGGAAAGGGTTTGTCACCTTCGGCGCCTGGGAGACGTATCACTGGGAGTCGACGGTGGAGAGCTTCCAGCTGCTCGATCCCTACACCGGGGCCAAACTGGGTGAGATGTACAGCCAGAAGCGGCTGCAATTCTTCAAAGGATCGGCGTACGCAGAACCTGACGTGTTGACCCCGCCCGCTGGTGCCGTTGAGGTGGCGGGTGATCCGAGGTCGATCGCCGCATACCGGCCGGCCGGCGGCGCGGCGGACACCATCAGGATTTCGTGGGACCCGTATCTCAACAACGTGGTTCTCCGCGAGGGGATTCAGGCGTTGAGGACAGGTCAGTCCGACACGCTTCCGCCGGCGTATCTCTTCGTCGACCTCGACCTGCTCGACAAATACCGGGCATGGTTCGTCGACGAGCCTGACAAGCCCGCGCGGAAAGCGCCTTGGGCCAACGACGTACGCACTTACCGGCCAGGCGGCCCGCCCCGGTTCGGCCGGTCGCGATAGCCATCTCACGGGGGAGAGAAAATGGGAGCCACCACGGCGTACCCGAATCTGGGGTTTGATCCGGCCCCGGGTTCAACCGAGAGCGTCTCGGTGATGCAGCAGCGGATCTCGCGAGCCTCCACCTCCATGCTGCAGGCCAATGACCTGATGAACGGCCTGCGCAACGATAATTCCGGGGTATGGCAGGGCGCCGCGGGCGACGCGTTCCGATCGCACCTGGACTCGACGCTCATCGAGGATCTGGCAAAAGCCAACCAGTCGCTGAACACCGCAGTCACCGCTTTGAAAGGCTGGAGCAGCAGCCTCACCCGCTACCAGGAGCGAGCGGCCGACCTCGAGCGGCAGGCAGCCGATGCCCAGGCGGACGTGACCACTGCGCAAGGCAAACAGCAGTCGGCGGCGGCCAGCCCCGATCTGAACCTTGCCGGGCAGTACTTCGACAACGAGACAGACCTGCAGAACGCGCAGCGCCGGCTGGATCGCGCCACCATGGTGCTCCGTGATGCCAATACAGAGTTGGACGCCGCCGCCGATGCGCTCGCCCACCTTCGAAAGCTGGCCCAGGAACTGCACGACGAGTGGGATGCGGCTTCCGGGAAGGTCGCCGAAGCGCTGAAGGAAGCGGCGAGGTTCGCACCTCAGAAAGGCTTGCTCAGCCGTATCGGCAACGGCATCGCTGACGGGGTTTCCGCGGTCGGTGACTGGGTGAAGGATCATCTCGACGACATCCACTCCGTGCTCAGCACGGTGTCCGCGGTCGCCGGCCTGATCGCGCTCTGCACACCACCGCCCATTGACGTCGTCGCCTTGGCCGTGTCCCTGGTCGCGGGAGCCGGGGCGCTGGCTACCACGCTGGCGGATTCCAAGGTTCGCGGCGACATCGGCGAAATGTTCCACGGCGACTTTAAAGGCAACTGGGGATCGGCGATTCAGTTGGGTGGCGACGTCGTCGGACTGATTCCCGGGGTCGGGGTCGCGTCAAAGGCAGCCAAGGGCACCGAACTTCTCGCCGAGGGCGCCAGGGGATTCCCGAAGATCGTGGACATCGTCAGCGAGGTCGCGCACGACCCGGGTTTCCTGATGAAGGGCGTGACGAAATACGTTCCGTACGTCGGTGAGACTCTCGAGAAGGTCAAGCTTCTCGAACCGGGTGCGGCTGAGTCCGCCGCGAAAACCGCCGACATGTTGAATTTCCTGAACAAGTCGGTGGGATCGGCGAAGAAGACGGTTACTACGACATGGGATCAGGTGACCGGCGGAGATGACTGAGCCCGAAGACGCAGGCGTGTGGTTCGCCGTCCCGCCGGGATACGCGTCGCTGCCGCTGGAGAACATCCCGGAGACGATCGAGATCACCGGCAAGCTGCTCGGCGAGCTCGGCACGCCGCAACTGCGGGAGTCGGGCGACTTCGTGCTGGAGGCGTTGCGCACGTTTCTGCGTACCCTGGCCGATCGCCGAGCCGTTTATTGTGGCGTCGGCCGGCACCGTTCGGCCATCAACGATCAGTTGATCAGCTCGTCGTTGGTCGTGACGCTGCTCGAGTTCCCGGACGAGAGCAATCCCCGGCTCGTTCTGGCGAACCTGCTCGAAGCCAAGGCCGATGCGGACGATGTAGGTCAGCCTGATCTGGTGGATCTGGTCAACGGGCCGGCCATGTTCTTCGAGCGCACCGTGATGATGCCGGCGCCGGCGATTCCGGGGCAGCATGTGCTGGCCGAGGGTGTGGAGTCGCCGGTGTGGCAGCTGGAGGCGTTTGTGCCGTCGCCGCAGGGGGACAAGCTTGCGACGATTGAGGTCTCCACGTCGTTTGCGGAGCATGGGCCGCAGTACAGGGCGATGCTCGTGGCCATGGCGAGTGGGGTTGTCTTCGAGGAGCCGGTTGATTCGGATCCGTTGGCGGCGCTTCTCGGTTAGGGGCTGGTGCCTGCCGCGTTGAGGTGGGTGAGGACGGCGAGGACTCGGCGGTGGCCGCTGTCGGTGATGGCGAGGCCGAGTTTGGCGAAGATGTTGCCGATGTGTTTGTGGACCGCGTTGTCGGTGATGTGCAGGCGGTGGCCGATGGTGGTGTTGTCGTGGCCCTGCGCCATCAGGGCGAGCACCTCGCGTTCGCGGGCGGTGAGGGTGGCGATCGGGTCGCCGGCACGCTGGACCAGCTGGGCGATGACCTCGGCGTCCATCGCTGTGCCACCGGCGGCGACGCGGTGCAGGGCGTCGACGAATTCCTCGACCCGGCTGACGCGGTCCTTGAGGAGGTAGCCGATGCCGCCGCCGGTGGTGGCGAGCAGTTCGGCGGCGTACTGCTGCTCGACGTACTGAGACAGCACCAGGATCGGCAGGCCGGGGTGTTCGCGACGGGCCCGGAGGGCGGCTCGGATGCCCTCGTCCCGAAATGACGGCGGCAGCCGGACGTCGACGATGGTGACGTCGGGCTGATGGTCCCGCACCGCGGTGAGGAAGTCCGCCGCGTTGTCGACGACGGCGGCCACCTGGCAGTCGTAGCGGCCGAGGAGCAGTTCCAGGCCGGTGGACAGCAGCACGTTGTCCTCGGCGATCACAACCCGCATGGCAGCTCCATCGTGATGGTCGTGGGCCCGCCGGGTGGGCTGTCGATGGTGATGGTGCCGTCGAGGGCGAGGACCCGGCGCCGGATGCCGGCCAGTCCGGTGCCCCGCCGCTGATCGGCGCCGCCGATGCCGTTGTCGGTGACCACCACGGACAAGCGGTCTGCCGTACGGCTCACCCGTGCACCCGCCGTGGTTGCCCCGCTGTGTCTGGCGGCATTGGTGAGCGACTCGGCGACGGCGAAGTAGACGACGGCCTCCACGGCAGCCGGCACGCGTCCGAGATCGCCGATGTCCAGCCGGGTCGGCACGCCGCAGCGGGTCGTCACCGCGGTCAGTGCACCGTCGAGTCCCCGGTCCGCGAGGATCGGGGGATAGACGCTGCGGATCACATCGCGGAGTTCGGTCATGGCCTCCTCGGTTCCTTCGTGGGCGTCGCGAAGAAGTTCTCCCAGGAACTGTTCGTCACGGGGATCGTCGGACAGCACCTGTCTGGCGACGGCCAGCCGCATCGCGATCGACACCAGCCGGGCCTGGGTGCCGTCGTGCAGGTCGCGCTCGATGCGGCGCAGTTCCGCGCCGTGGGCGTCGAGCACGTCCGCCCGGGTGCGGGTCAGCACGGCGACCCGTTCGGCGAGCTCCCCGGCCGTCGAGTGCGACAGCACGACCAGGCAGATCCGCGCGTGCGCACGAGCGATCGGTGGGAAGCCGAGGAAGGTGAGCGCGGCCAGCAGGACGATCTGCAGCGGGCCGAGGGTGAGCGCGGTCGTCCAGCCGGTCACCGCGATGTCGATGAACAGCCGTGGCCTTTCCTCGAAGGTGAACGCCCACCACAACGGCGTGGCGATCGTGGCGACGACGACGTTGCCCACGCACAGCAGCGCGAGCAGTCCGAGGGCCATCCCGGTTACGGCGTTCACCGGAAGCCAGAGCAGGGCGCGGCGCGTGGTGGGATCCGTGCGTGACGCCGGTGGCGTACCGAGCAGACGGCCGGCCCGGTCGCGGTGCCTGTCCGCCCACAGAAGAGCGAACCGCGGAGCGCACAGCAGCGGCAGTGCGAGCACCGTGACGATCCCGGACACCAGCGATCCCAGCAGGTAGATCCCGCTGCGCCGCACCTGAGACCACCGCCCGCGTGACATGGCGTCGAGTCTGCCCCGGCGGTGACCACCGTGGCACTACAGCCAGCTGTATCGTCTGCCGCCGCCGTACCTCATAGCGTCGGACGGCATGGGATTGAACAGCGTATTAGCGATGGCCGTGATCGTGGCCCTCACCGGCGCCGGGGTGGAACGGGACGCCGACGCCCTCCACGCACTCGGGGTGACCGGCGTGCAGGCCCGGGTCACCACCTCCGACGGACGGCACCACACAGCAACCAGCGGGGTCGCCGACCTCGCCACCGGCCGGCCGATGATGCCCGATGGACGTTTCCGGATCGCGAGCACCCACAAGGCGTTCGAGGCCGTCATCGCGCTGCAGCTCGTCGGGGAGCGCAGGCTGTCCCTCGACGACACCGTCGAGCGGTGGCTACCCGGCGTCGTGCGCGGCAACGGTTACGACGGGAGCGGGATCACCGTGCGCCAGCTCCTGCAGAACACCAGCGGCATCACCGATGACCTGCCCGGATACACGACGCCAGCGGAATACCTCGAGCAGCGCTACGACGTCTACACCCGCGAGCAACTCGTGGCGCGGGCGATGAAGCACCCCTTGGCATCGGGATGGCATTACTCCAACACCGGCTTCATCCTGGTCGCGATGATCATCGAACGGGTCACCGGCCGCTCCCTGCGCGAGGAGACCGAAGATCGGATAGTCCGGCCACTCGGCCTGCACGACACGACGTTCCCGGGGACGTCGGCGGGCCTGCCGGGGCCGCACGCGCAGGCGTACCAGCTCTTCGGGACCGGCGAGCTGACGGATGTCACCGAACAGGTCTCCGGCGACCCGGACTCCGTCATTTCCAGCACCAAAGATCTGGACCGATTTTTCCGTACGCTGCTGAGCGGCGGACTTCTGCGACCGGCACAACTGGCCGACATGAAAAGAACCGTGCCGGTCAGCGCCGACATCGAACAGATCTGGCCCCACGGACAGTACGGGCTCGGCCTTGCCCGCCGCCCGCTGCCGTGCGGCGGTTTCTACTGGGGTCACGACGGCGGCGACGCCGGTTTCATCACGGGCACCGGCGTCACCGACGACGGCCGGCGTAGTGCGGTGGTGTCCATGTCGGCCGCGCTCGGAGACACGCTGGAGCACCAGCTCCAGCAGCAACACGCGGCCGACACCCTGATCGAGAACGCCCTGTGCGGCCGCGCCTGACGGTGGTCAGCGGGCCCGGCCGGCGGTCAGCCAGCTGCGCACCCGGCCCACCCCGAAGCCCGCCGGGAGCAGGTCACGCCGGCGGACCTCGGCCAGGATCCAGGCCGGGCAGCGGCCCCGGTACGAGCGGAAGGACTCCGCGGGCAGTGGCATCGGGTTCAGCGCGAGCCAGCTGTCCTTGGTCAGGATCGCCCGGCACCGGTTGCGGGGCAGTGGCAGGTAGTCGGCGAAGCGGCTCTTGTCCTGGCTCGTGATCTTCAGGATCGTGGCCTGATCGCCACCGCCGCGCAGCACCAGTACCGGCCGGTCCTTGCCCTCGTCGTCGCCGTCGAACGTCACGAAGGCGTTCCAGATCTCTCCCGCCGTCGGCCTCCGCCTGCTGTCGGGCAGCAGGGCGGGCGCCAAGTGGCGGACCACCGCGATCGCCAGCAGGAGAATGGCGAGGGCGCCCAGCGGCTCGACGAGCAGCATCACCCAGAGCGTCCGCGGCGAGGCTGTACGCGGATCCGCGTACACCGGGACGTGGTTCGTTATCGCCCAGGCCGCCACCAGACCGGTCGCCGACAGCAGCACGAACGCCCGCACGACGAGGTGCAGGACCCCCGGCCGGCGGATGAACTCGAACGCGGCGACGGTCAACATCAGCGCGGCCAAGGAGACCGCGGCCGCCGTCCAGAACGCGTCGACCGGGAAACCCACGAGACGGGCAAGGTATCTCGCACCCGAGCAGCAGACCAGCAGGATCAGCGCCCGGCCCGCGACGGCGAGTAGGGGTTCCCGGCTGTGCGAGCGGAAACGGCGTGCCAGCAAAAGGGCCACTGCCAGCGCGATCAGCAGGGTCGTCCAGACCGCGCCGCTGCTGCCGGGGTTGCCGGTGAGCAGGTCAGCCGGAGCCGCCAGGAGCAGCGCCGCGCAGCCGTAGATCGCTACCACGCCCGCGGCGATCACCGGCCCGGTCAGGCGCAGGAAAGCATCCACGCGATCCCCGGCGATCACGCACAGCAGCACGCTGACGATCAGCGTGGTGATCACCACGAGTGCACCGGTCCCACTCAGCAGATCCATCTCCGCACCCCCCGTCGTTCACCTCACCCTGCCATGACGGGGATCCTGAGTGGACTGTCCGAATGGTGGACGTCAGTTCACACCGGAGGTGAGCTCGGCGAAGAGCCGGTTCGCGGCGGGCGAGGCGAATTGGCGCTGCAGTTCCGCCCGGGCGATCTTCTTGCGGAATTCTCCCGCGTAGGTTGTGTCGCCGGCGTCGTGCATCGTGTCCGTGATCCAGGCGGCGAAGGCCTGGTAGTTCCAGATGTGGCCCAGGCAGTCGTCGGAGTAGCTGTCGAGCAGGGCATCGTCGTTGTTCCTGACCTGCTGGATGACGGCGCGCGCGAACGTCTCGGCATCGTTGAGGGCGAGGTTGATGCCTTTCGCGCTCATCGGCGGCACGATGTGCGCGGCGTCGCCGAGCAGGTAGAGCCGGCCGTACCGCATGGGTTCGTAGACCACGCTGCGCAGGGGCACGATCCGCTTGTCGATGATCGGTCCGGTCTGCCGGGCGGAGCCGTACCGGGCTTCGAGTTCGCTCCAGATCCGCTCGTCCGGCCACTGCGCCACAGTGGATTCGAGGGGGATCTGGAGGTAGATGCGGCTGGCGTTCGCCCCGCGGGGGATCAGGCCGGCGAGGCCACGCGAGTGGATGGCCATGCCCGAGGAGGTTCCCGGCACCGCGGCGAGGACGCTGAGCCACGCGTAGCCGTACTCGTGGGAGTAGCGGGTCAGGATCCCGTCGGGGATAGATGCCCGGCTGACGCCCCTGTCGCCGTCGCAACCGGCGACGAAGCTGGCGCGGATGACCTCTTCCGAGCCGTCGGTGCCGCGGTACCGCGCGAGGGGGACGTCGGTCGTGAGGTCGGCCAGGGTGACGTCGGAGGCCTGGAAGCGGAGGTCTCCGCCGTCGCGCAGGAAGGCGTCGGTGAGGTTGCGGACGAGGACCTGCTGGGGGCAGAGGATGCTGTCGTTGTTGTCCTCGTCGTCGAACTCGATCGGCAACTCTTCGCCGTCGATCCAGAAGCCGCCCGCGACCTCGGGCAGTGGGTCGCCGTTCAGCACCTCGCCAAGACCCCAGGCTCGATACATGCGTACGCCGCGCGCGTCGACCGTCCCGGCACGCTGGCGCTGTTCGACGTATTCGCGGGTGTTCTTCTCCAGGACGATGCAGCTGACATCGTTGCGGAGCAGGAAGTTGCCGAGCGTGAGCCCGGCGACCCCGGCTCCGACGATGACGACGGTGGTTTCGATCATCAGGTCCAGCCTCCATGACGTGGTGCGATGCGGTGATCACCACTCTGCTCGCCGCCCCGATCGCCGACCACCGTTAACTGGACGGCATTTACCGGGAACCCGCCAAGCCGTGCTGCGCTTGATAGCGACCCGGCGTCTGACCGACCACCTCGGTGAACGCCTCGATGAAGCTGGTCGGGTTCAGCCATCCGCACAGCGCCGCGGTCTCGGTGACGGAGCGGCCGTCGGTGAGGTGGATCAGGCCGTGCTGGACGCGCAGGACGGTGCGCCACCGGTGGAAGCTCATGCTCAGCTCGGCGTGGAAGAGCCGGCTCAGGGTGCGCTCGCTCGCCCCGGCGATGCGGCCCAGCTCGTGCAGCGTTGACGAGCGGGCGGGGTTCTCGTGCAGCAGATCGGTCACCTTCTGCAGCCGGTCGTCGCGAGGCTCCGGCAGGTGCAGGGACTCCTCGGGGATCTTGGTGAGTTCGTCGATGATGACGGCACACAACCGGTCGTGGGCGCCCGGGCGCGTCTCGGGCCGGTCGGTCAGAGCCAGCAGGACCTCGCGCAACAGGGGATCGACCGCGAAGACGCTCGGGTGCGCCACCAGGTCGCCGCAGCGTTCGGCCGGAATCGCGATGAGCCGGACATCGGTCTCGCCGTAGAAGCGATGCGAATGCCGGAATCCCGGCGGCGTCCACGTCACCCGGTTGGCCGGTGCCACCCAGGTGCCCCGGTCGGTGGTCGTGGCCAGGGCGCCCGCGGCGGCGTACACCAATTGGCCCTCGGGGTGTGAATGGGGCGCGAGCTGAAACCCGTGCGGAAGCCATCCCGCGCCGCTCGGGGTGTCCCCGTGCAGATCGTCCGACGGCGGGAAGGTGTGGCGGGCTTCCGGCATAGGACGGCAGCTTACCGGTGATCGCATCCCTTCGGCCGGCCAAGGATGAGCCGATGGACAGCCTTGATGAGCTGACGAGACAGGGCAGGGCGGGCCTCGGCTGACCGGATGTCTACAACTGCGGCTTGTTGTCGGCGGTGATCAGGGCCAGCAGGGCCAGCGCCTCGGCCGACGGCGAGCCTGCCGGCGCCGTGCAGGTGACGAGGATCTGGTCCGGGCTGCTCAGGGAGCGCAGCGACTGCTGGGTCGTGGTCAGCCGTCCCACCAGGGGATGGTGCAGGTCGTAGTCCGTGGTGGCGCACGGCTGCACGCTGTGGTCGGCCCACAGCTCGGCGAACTCGGCACTTCTCATGGACAGCGTGCCGATCAGCGTGGCAAGGACCGTGTCGTGCGGATGCAGGCCGACGACGAGGCGCAGGTTGCCGACGACGGCCCGCGCCTTCGCTGCCCAGTCGACGTACAGATCCTGTTGGTAGCCGTCGAGGAAGACAAGTTCGGCCATGTTCGGCCGGTTGCCGGGATCGGCCGGCGCTTCGCGGGCGAGGTCGAGACCGAGGAGCGCATGCCCGGCCGCATTCCAGGCGAGCACATCGGTACGCCGCCCGAGCACGACGGCCGGCACGTCGCCGAGCACCGCCAGGAGATCGGCGAGGGCCGGATCCACCTGCTCGACGGGCGGCGGCTGGGCTCCCTGCCTGGTGTGCCCGGCAGCGGCAAGCGCGTGCAGGTGTGCCCGCTCGGTCTCGTTCAGCCGCAGCGCCCGCGCGATCGCGTCGAGGATCTCCGCCGAGGCGTTGCGGGACTGCCCCTGTTCGAGCCGGGTGTAGTACGACGCACTCACGCCCGCCAGCAGGCCCAGCTCCTCCCTGCGCAGCCCGGCGACCCGGCGCCGGTCGCCATAGGTGGCCAGTCCCACGTCCTCCGGGGTCACCCGGGCGCGCCATGCCTGCAGGGCCTCACCCAACGGCCATTCGATCGTGCTCATATTCCGAGTATGCGGGGCCGGTGCGGCCGCAGCCTGACCCTGCGAGGGGTAGGCACAAGGCGGGCTGGTTCCCGGCATCGGATCGGGCGTTACCTGTGATCCGTCAGCGGACAACAACCGCACCGGAATCCTCCGGACCAGGAGAAATCTCGTGAACAACATCTTCAGCCGTCGGCTCGTCATCGCCGCGGCCCTCGCCGGCCTCCTGAGCGGCTCCGTCGTGTCCGGCGTGCCCGCCGTCGCCGGCGTACCCGCCGTCGGGTCGGTCAGCTCCGCTTCGGTTACCGGCGCGCGGGTCGCCGTACATTTCAATCTTGCCGCCGGGCAGATGCCGGAGAACATCGTCCTGGACCACCACGGCAGTGTCGATGTGACCTTCGCCGGCAGCCGTCAGGTCGCCCGCGTCGATGCCCGCGGCGCCATCACCGTGCTCGCCACCCTGCCCGCACCGGCAGACCCGGCTGCGGTGACCCCCGTGCTCGGGTTCCCGCTGGTCACCGGTCTGGTCCGCGACGGCCGGACCTTCTACGTCGCCTACGCCACCGGCTCCGCCGCCGAGACCGGCATCTGGAAGTTCACCGAGGGTGGTACGCCCCGGCGCATCGCCGCGCTCCCCGCCGACGGACTGCCCAACGGCATGGCGCAGGACCCCGCCACCGGCACGCTGTACGTGAGCGACTCGGTCCTCGGAGCCGTCTACGCCGTCTCACCGGCGGGCCGGGTGCGCACGGTCAGTTCCGACCCCGCGCTGGCCGCCGACGGCCTGCTCGGCGTGAACGGCGTCAAAGTGCGCGACAACGAGGTGTACGTCTCCAACCTCGACAGGGGCACCGTCCTGCGCTTCCCGATCGGCGGCGGCCCGGTCCGCGTCGTGGCCTCCGGCCTGGCCGGGATCGACGACTTCGAGTTCACCGGTCGCGGCCACGAGATCGTCGCGGCACTCAACACGGGCAGCGAAGTCGTCCTCGTCGATCACGGGCACGCGCAGGTGCTGCTCACCGCCGCCGACGGACTGTCCAACCCCACCTCGGTCGCCGTACGTGGCCGCACGATCCTCGTGCCCAGCGCCGCCTACGTCACCCAGCAGGACCCGAACCTGGTGATCGGAACGTTGCACGAATGACTTCTTCGGCGCGCTCAACCCTCGCTGCGGACCCAGCCGTACACGACGGCGATCAACGCCAGGGCGATGATCGCGGTGAACCGGACGAACTCGAACGTCTTGCCGTACGCCTTCTTCCGGGCGCCCGGTAGCCCGCCCTTGGCCTTCTGGTGGTCGGCTCGGGCGGAGCGACTGCCGTCCAGGAGACGCGCGAACTTCATCCCGATGAACAGTGCCGCGATCGCGCCGAGAATGAACAGGCCCATGGCAACCCCTTTGCCGACGGCGACCTGACTCTGATCACCGTATTGAAGGTCCATCGCGGTAACCAGGCGCTGTTCAGTCGACCGATTCCGGCTGTCGCGTCGAACCGAGGGTGGCGAGGCCGGCGCGGACCGCGTCGGCCTCGGGGCGGCCGATGTCGTCGAGGATGGCCAGCGCGTCCTCCCAAGCGTCCCGGGCGGCGTCAAGGTCACCTGTCGCGCGGTGGGTCTCGCCCAGCTTGATCAGAGGGTCGGGCTCGTAGTAGCGGTCGCCGACCTCCCGGTACAGCGTGTGCGCGCGCCGGTAGCACGCGATGGCTTCGGCGTGCCGGCCGAGGAGATGGTGGGCGTAGCCGAGGTTCTCCCACGTCCCGGCCTGCCCGGCGAGGTCGCCGATCTGCTGCTGGAGCTCCAGGGCCTGCTCGCAGACGGTCAGTGCCTGCTGATGGTCGCCGAGCAGCAGGCGGAATTCTCCGACCGAGTTGAGGGCACGGGCCTGCCCACCCGTATGACCGGCCTTCTCGAACAGCTCGACGGCCTGGAGGGCGTGCTCCAGGGCTTGCCGGAAGTCGCCCCGCCGGTTCCACAACAGGATCAGGCCACGCTGGGCGTGGCCCTGTCCCACCGGGTCGGCGGCCTCGGTGGCGAGTTCCAGGACCGTCCGGAGCTCGGACTCGGCGTCCTCGACACGGTCCAGATGGGTGTAGGCGTGCGCGAGGACGCGGTGGGCGCGCAACTGTGCCGTCGGATCTGCCAGCCGGACAGCGGCGGCCACCGCGGCCCGACCGGCCACCGCACAGTCCTGGTGGTGGCCCTGGCGGTAGAGGAAGGACCACATGCTCCAGGTCAGCTGCCAGGTGTGGGTGTCGTGGCCGGTGGTCCCGGCGAGTTCGACGACGGCGATCAGCGCTGCCCGTTCGGTGGTGAACCACTCCAGGGCCTGCGACTCGTCGGTCAACTGCCACGGTGAGACGCCGGGCCGCGCCGGGGCGAGGTCGATCACGTCCTTGGTCGGGTCGAACAGCCGGGCGGCCGCGTGAGCGGTGTGCAGGTAGTGGTCGAGCAGCCTGGTGGTGGCGTCGCTGCGTTGCTGGTCGGTGTCCAGGGCTCGGGTCTGCTCGGAGGCGTACGCGCGGAGCAGATCGTGGAAGCCGTACCGGCCGGAGGCATGTTCGGTGAGCAGATTGCCGCGGGTCAGTTCGCCCAGGAGCCGCCGGGTTTCCGGGACGGGCCGGCCGGTGAGGGAGGCCGCCGCGGACACGTCGACGTCGGGGCCGGGGTGGAGTCCGAGCAGGCGGAACAGCCGGGCCGCGGCGGGGGAGAGGGTGGCGATGGACCAGGAGAACACCGTACGGATCTGACTGGCGGGGTCGCCGGTGTCGAGTGCGTCCAGGCGATGCCCGGCGTCGCGAACTCCGGCGGCCAGCGTGGCCAGCGAGAAGCCGGTCTGCTGGGCACGGGCGGCGGCGATGGCCAGGGCCAGCGGCAGCCGGGCACAGGCGGTGATCAGCTCGTCGACCGCGTCCGGCTCGGCCGCGATCCGGGCCGCGCCGAGCCGCCGGGTGAGCAGGTCGCGGGCCTGGGACCGGGTCAGCAGGTCGAGGGTCAGCGGATGGGCGCCATGGGTGGCCTGCAGACCGGTGAGAACGTTGCGGCTGGTGATGACGACCAGGCAGTCGGCGGTGCCGGGCAGCAGCGGGCGGACCTGGTCGCTGTCGCGGGCGTTGTCCAGCACGATGAGCAGCCGCCGGCCCACCACCACGGACCTGTACAACGCTGCCTGGTCCTCGAGGTCGGCGGGAATGCGGTGGGCCTCGACGTCCAGGGCCCCCAGAAATCCGCGGAGCGCGTCGCCCGGTGCCAGTGCCGAGCCGTCGTGGTGGAAGCCGCGCAGGTTGACGTACAACTGACCGTCGGGGAACCGGCCGGCGACCCGGTGAGCCCAGTGCACGGCCAGGGCGGTCTTGCCGATCCCGGCCGTGCCGTCGATCGCGGAGATCACCACCGCCGAAGGAGCCTCAGCCGCGGTGAGGAGCTCGTCCAAATCGGCCAACTGCTCGGTCCGGCCGGTGAACGCCGGCACGTCGGAGGGCAACTGAGCCGGCACCGCCCAGCGGTTGCGCCGCGCGGCCGGCGCAACTGTTCCCGGCCTGCGCCGGTCCGACGCGTCCTGCATGGTCCGGTATTCCTCGTGCCACCGCTGCAGATTGAGAAGCCGGGAGGGTACGACGATCCGATGTGCTCGTGCGTGCCCGGCGCAGGCGCTGACGAACGCCTCGACGGTCTCCCAGCGTGGGGTGCGGGGCCCGTTCAGCAGATCACCGATGGTCGAGACACGAAGTACCAGGCCGGCCCGCTTGGCATGCCCGGCCAACCCCCGATACGTCGGTCGGCGCACCTGCTCGAAAAGGTTCTGCAGCTCGGCCCGTAACACCTGCACGGAATCGGTCACGCCGTATACCTGATCACACAATCAGGGCGGCCGGAACCATCGGCGGTCCACTTTGTCCGTTGTCCGATCGCGTCCGATTCGGGGCCGTACCGGACGCCCCCTACGGCATTGTTGATCCGTTGCCATCGGGGGGTGGCGGCGCCCCTGCACGAGCAGGGTGCGCCGTCACTGGCTTGGATCGGATTCTCCCGCAGGGCTCAACCGGGGCGATGGAAGATGATGACGCCACTGGTTCGCAGTGCGACCTGGTAGCCGTACCCCGGTAAGCGGTCGAGGGCGGCTGCCATCGTCACGGGTGTCGCCATGGTGGTGTCCGGCGGGTCGGTGACGGCGACCCACTCGGGTCGGACGTCGGCCCGCGGGTACACGGGGAAGAAGTAGACGGTGCGGCGGGAGGTGAGCTGCGGCGCCAGCCGGTTGTCCGCGGCTACCTGGGCGTTGTCCGGTATGCGGGCCAACGCCAGGCGTACCTGCCGAGTCTCGGCGCTGGTGGCCCAGACGTCAGGGCTCAGGAGGCCGCGCAGCGGTAGGGGAGTCAGCATCGTCGCGGCAACGGCGATCACGCAGGTGGCGTGGACCGCTGCCCGCGCACGGCGTCCGGTCCCCGTCGTGTTGAGCGCGTCGAGGAACGCCACGAACACGATCGGCATCAGGACGGCGCTGTACTGGAAGCCGGTGCCCCAGTAGAGCGGGTTCGTCGACCAGAACCGCCATGCCAGCGTCGGCACCGCGGCGAGCAGCAGCGGTGAGCGCAGCGCGAAGAACAGCGTAGGCGCGACGAGCCACAGCAGGGTGCGCAGCTTGGCGGCGGGAAGGAGCAGGCGGTGCAGCGGGTCCTGGCCGTCGAGGGCCGCACTTTCGGCGTACGGGTAGACGTGCGCGAAATTCAACGCCGGCAGGATCGCGCCGACGATGACGAGACCGGAGCAGAGCGCGATCAGGATCGTCGCAGCGCCGAGAGACCGCCGCCCGCGCAGCGCCACCAGCAGGCCGATCACCGCCACCGTCGCGGGCAGGTCCTCCTTCACCGCGATCAGCGGCAGCGTCCACGCGACTGCGGCGACGAAGCGCCGCTCGACGAGCGCGGTCAGGCCGAACGCCAGCAGCGGAACGCCAAAGGCGACCTCGTGAAAGTCGAAGTCAACGGCCGACTGCAAACCCCACGACATCCCGTACGCCAGTCCGGCGCTCACCGCGGCCCCTCGGCCCGCGATGCGGATGGCGAGCCGGGTGATCGGTATCGACGACGCGGCGATCAGGGCGGCCTGCGCGCACAGGAGGGTGATCGGGCTCGGAAACAGCCGGTACAGCGGGGCGAGCACGGCGAGGATCGGATGAAAGTGGTCGCCCAGCAGGTTGAAGCCGGGCGCCTTGATCGTCGCCTCAGGGACGCCGAAGTGGGCGTACCCGCGTACCGCCTGTTCGAAGATGCCCAGGTCGTAACCGCTGGTCTCCAGCCGCAGATGCCGGTGTACCGACCAGGACGCGTAGGTGAAGAAAAGCGCGGCGGCCAGCAGATACGGTGCCGCGGTGGCCTGCGCGGTGGCAGCCGGGGCACGGACAGCGGTTGCGGACATGCGGGGAGAGTCGAGCACGGCGGCTGAACCGCCACTGAAGCAACCTTAAAATGCTTCAGGTACGCGGTGCTTGCGGCAGCTCCGCGACGAGGCGCGCGCCGTCGGTGGTGTCGGCCGCGTACAGGCGGCCACCGTGGCGTACGGCGATGTCCCGGGCGATCGCCAGACCCAGTCCGGCACCGCCGTGACTCCGGTCGCGAGCCTCGTCGACCCGGGCGAACCGTTCGAAGACCCGTTCCCGATCGGCTTGCGGGATGCCGGGTCCGTCGTCCTGGACCTCCACGCGAACGACGCCGGGCTCGGGTTCCGCGACGGTCACGGTGATGCGGTCGCGTGCGTACCGGGAGGCGTTCTCCAGAAGGTTTCCCAGCATCCTGGCCAGTTCTCCCTCACGCCCGATCACCAGCGCGGGCCCACCGGCCACCACGACGAACCGCTCGTCCGGCGGCACCCGGTAGCGTCGCTCGCCGACCAGTTCCTCCGCTGTCGCGGCGATGTCGACCGGCCTCCCGCGAGCCGGCGCCGTCCGCTCCAGGCGCGCGAGCAACAGCAGGTCGTCGGTGAGCCGCTGCAACCGCTCGGTGCCGGTGCGCAGGACCTCCGGGTCGACAGCGCCGCCGTGCGTGACGGCGACGTCGGCGATGTTGCGCAAGCCGGCGAGGGGGCTGCGCAGCTCGTGCGCCGCGTCGGCGACGAATCGGCGCTGCCGCTCGGCCGCGTCGGTGAGCCGGTCGAGGGTCTCGTTCATGGTGACGGCCAGCCGGGCGATCTCGTCGCCGGTCCGCGGCTGGGGCACCCGGCTGCTCATGTCCGCGGCGGTGATGCGTGCCAGCTCGTCGCGCATCCGCTCGACCGGTCGCAGCGCGCGTCCTGCGGCCCACCAGGCGACCGCGGCGACGAACAGTACGGCGAGGGGGAGACCACGGCGGAGCCAGCGGTCGACCGGAGCCACGGCGGCCTCCGCGTCGAGCGGAGACAGGAGCATGTAGACGGTCGCACCCGACGGGCTGACGTTGTAGGTCACCAGGGTGACCGCACGACCGTCGAACTGCCCTTGTGCGCCGCTGCGGGCAGGTCGCAGGAGAACGTCGACGCGGCCGTAGTCATCGTCCGGCTCGGGTGGGATGGCGGGGAACGTCAGACCGCTTTCCCGTACGTAATAAGCCAGCTGATTCTGAGCAAGCAGCAGCTTGCCGCGCTCGTCGACCACCGCGAAGCTGATGCCCAAGCCGAAATAGGGAAATTCATACCACCTGTCGTACGCACAGCGCTCAGGATCCTTCTCAACATCGCAGTCTCCCGGGCTGTTCGCCAAAGCACCCCCGTCCGCGTTGATCCTCGCCGCAGGCGTGTCATAGGTCGCCGCGATGGCCCGGGCCTGTGACTGCGCGGTCGCGAGAGACCCCGCCACGCTGTTCGCGTAGATCACATGGCGCAGCCAGAGCGCCCCGCCCCCGAGACACAACGCAGCCGCCAGCGCCGCCGCGGCCGCCGCACGGACCCGTACCGGCAGCTGAGGCCTAGGCACGCGCGTCGACCAGCCGGTAGCCGGCCCCGCGGATCGTCTCGATGCTCACCAGGCCGAACGGCACGTCGATGCTGCGCCGCAGCGCCCGGATGTAGACCTCGACGATGTTCAGGTCGCCCTCGTAGGCCGCATCCCACACCTCGTCGAGAATCTCCCCCTTGCTCACCACCGTGTTGGCCCGGCGCGCCAGGCAGGCCAGGACCGAGAACTGCTTGGCGGTCAGCGTGATCGGCGTCGGCCCGCGCGAACAGACCCGCCGCGCCTGGTCGACGACCAGATCCCCAACCTTCAGCAGCGCCGGCCTGGGCTCGCCACCCCGGCGCAGCAGCGCCCGCACGCGAGCCAGCAGAACGACGTACGAGAAGGGCTTCGTCAGATAGTCGTCCGCCCCGGTGTCCAGCGCCTCCGCCTCGTCGTACTCACCGTCCTTGGCGGTCAGAACCAGCACCGGCGTGCCCACCCGCGCATCCCGCAGCCGAGCGCACACCTGATAGCCGTTCAGCTGCGGCAGCATCAGATCCAGGATGATCGCCTGATAGCCCTCGCTCAGGGCCAGCTCGAGCCCGGCGTTCCCGTCATGAGCCACATCGACTGTGTAACCCTCCGCGGTCAGGCCACGCCGCAGGGACTCGGCCAGCTCGCGCTCATCTTCCACAATCAGCAGCCGCACCAGGCCATACTGCCAGCCCCCGGCCCCGCAATCCTGAAGCTCACTTCAGCCTGCGGCGGCCGCCCGGTCGGTTGCTGTGCTCAGCGTTGACGACGCCCCACAAAGACTCAGGGCGTATAGCTCGAAAGCTATACGCCCTGGTGATGCTTGGTGCGCCGCGTAGGACTTGAACCTACAACCCGCGGATTAAGAGTCCGCTGCTCTGCCAGTTGAGCTAGCGGCGCTCGTTGGCAACGGAGAAACATTAACACGGTCATCGCGGGGCTCAAAAACGGGCCTCGGGTCGATCGGCGCGAGCAACCCGACGGTCGGTTGACCCCGTCTCTTGCATCGGTAGGGCAGGATGGCCGCGCGGAACGTGAGATCGGGGCAGATGATGGTCAGCATGAGGCGCTCGCTACTTGCGGTCGTGGCTTTGGTGGTGGTGGCGCCCATGGCGCTGGCAGCGTGTGGGGACGATGCCAAGGAGGCGGGGGCTGTGGGTGGGGCGGGTAGTTCGTCCGCTCCTGCCCCGGTTTCGTCGGCGGTGCCCGAATCGGGTGTTGTGGCGGCGGACGGGCCGTTGACGCTGAGTGTGACGCCGGCTGCGGGCAAGAAGGGCGTACCCCTCAGCACTGAGATCGGGGTCGACGTCTCCGGCGGCAAAGTGACGACCGTCGCACTCAAGGACGCCAAGGGTAAGGCCGTTGCGGGAGAGCTGCGCGAGGATGGCTCGTCCTGGGTGCCGGCCAAGGCCCTCACGGCAAGTAAGACGTACGAGGCGAGCGTCACCGCCGTGGACAGCGCGGGGGTCTCCAAGACGGAGAAGACGACGTTCACCACGATGGCGAAACCGGCCAAGAAGACCGGAACCGGGCTCTACCTCTTCGACGACCACACGTACGGCGTCGCGATGCCGATCGTGGTCGAGTTCAACCCGGGTATCAAGAAGAAGGACCGGGCCGCCGTACAGAAGCGACTCTTCGTGAAGAGCGAGCCGGCACAGCCCGGTGCCTGGTCCTGGACCTCGACCGGCACTCAGGTCTACTACCGTCCGCCGAAGTTCTGGGAGCCGGGCACCAAGCTCACCGTGCGCGCCGCAGTGGGCGGCCTGCCGACCGGCGGTGGCCGCTACGGCGACCAGGACCGGGGTGCGAGCGCCAAGATCGGTCGCAGCCTGGTGATGAAGGTCGACAACAAGACCAAGAAGATGACGGTCGTCGAGAGCGGCAAAACGGTGCGTACGCTGCCCGTCAGCCTCGGCGCCCCGAAGCACCCCTCATCGAGTGGCACCATGGTTGTCATGGAGAAGATGGCAGCGACGGTCTTCGACACCATGGATGAGGCTCCGCCCGGCGAGGGCTACGTCACAGACATCGAGTACGCCCAGCGTCTGACCTGGTCAGGGCAGTACATCCACTCGGCCCCGTGGTCGGTGGGCGCCCAGGGCAGCCGGAATGTGTCACACGGCTGTGTCAACGTGTCCCCGTCGAACGCCAAATGGCTCTTCGACAAGACGCTGATCGGCGACCCGGTCACGGTCAAGGGGACAGGCGACAAGCTGGCCTACGGGAACGGCTGGACGCCCTGGGACCTGAGCTGGAAAGAGTTCGTGAAGGGCAGTGCCATCGCGGTGCCGGCGGAGCTGGCGAACCAGGATGGCCAGTCCTGATTGTTGAAGCGTAAAGTCCCGACGGGGTGTGGCACGAATTCGGGATGGGGGGTCCGGCATCCATGACAGATGATTGGCGCCGGACCGAGGTGCGGTGAGAGGGATCATGAAGCTTCGTGGATTTACCGGCAAAGCCGGGGGGCGGCAGTGGCGAACTGCCGCGGCTGCGCTGGTGGCCGCGACCGTGCTGTTGAGCGCGGGCTGCAGCAGTGACGACAAGTCGGCGACGCCGGCATGGCAGGGCGGCAGCGCGGGCGCCTCCGGGGAGCCTGCGCCGCAGCCGACGCTGAGCACCGTGGCGGTCACCTCACCGGCGGCCGACGCGACCGATGTGAAGGCGATCACGGAGGTCAAGTACGACTCCGAGGATCCGCAGAACACCACCGTCACGGTCGCGGATGCCGACGGCAAGGAGATCCAGGGCACGCTCGACAAGGACGACAAGGTCTTCAAGCCGGCGGTCGCGCTCGGCTGGGGCAAGACCTACACGGTGACGGTCACCGGCACCGCGTCCGGTGACAAGGGCGGCTCCGCCACCAGCAAGTTCACGGTCATGAAGAAGCCCTCGCAGCTGGTCCGGGTGACGAGCTTCCTCGGCGACGGCCAGAAGGTCGGTGTGGGCATGCCGGTCATCATCAAGTTCGGCCGCACCGTGCCCAAGAGCTACCGCGCCGAGGTCGAGCGTCGCATGACGGTCACTGCCCAGCCAGCCCAGGAAGGCTCCTGGTACTGGATCAGCGGCACCGAGATGCACTACCGCCCCAAGGTCTACTGGAAGGCCAACTCCAAGGTCTCCTACAAGATCGCGCTGGGCGGCGTCGAGATGGACAAGGGCTGGTACGGCCGC
This sequence comes from Winogradskya consettensis, assembly GCF_018332715.1. Taxonomy (GTDB): domain Bacteria; phylum Actinomycetota; class Actinomycetes; order Mycobacteriales; family Micromonosporaceae; genus Actinoplanes; species Actinoplanes consettensis. Next base: position 273,412 of record NZ_BOQP01000011.1, read on the forward strand.
TCCGACCTCACCGTCGACTTCAACGTGGGCCGCTCCTTCATCATGACGGCGGACAGCAAGAACAAGCAGATGACCGTCACCCAGGACGGCCAGGTCATCAAGAAGCTCCCGATCAGCCTCGGCAAGGCCAGCACCCCCTCGTCGAGCGGCACCGCGGTCATCATCGAGAAGAAGGAACACACCGTCTTCGACACGATGGACGAGCTGCCCGCCGGTGAGGGCTACCGCACGAAGATCGACTACGCCCAGCGCTACACCTGGGGCGGCGAGTTCGTCCACGCCGCCTCCTGGTCCGAAGGCGTCCAGGGAAAGCAGAACGTCTCCCACGGCTGCGTGAACGTCTCCGAGGCCATGGGCAAATGGCTCTTCGACCGCACCCTCATGGGCGACGTCGTCACGGTCAAGGGCACCGGCCGCAAGCTCCAGTGGCAGAACGGCTGGACCGACTGGAGCATCAGCTGGGACGAATACAAGAAGGGCAGCGCCCTCTGAGCGCAACACCCTGAAGCACCCCGCACCATGAGACATCCCCGGGCCGGTCGTTCCCACGACCGGCCCGGCCCCATTCCCCCGGCCCGTTTTCCCACGCCGGCTCTTGGCGGCCTGCTTGACGCGGAGGCGGCCTTGACTGCGCGGCGGCCTTGACCGCGCGGCGGCCAGCGTCGCCCGCTGCCGCTTGCCGGCCGACGTCCCTTTCCGCCGCGCACTGACCCCCCATGGCGAAACAGGTCCTGGTCAGGGCGCGCGGACCGTACCCTCAGGCAGTGGTTCGATCATTGAGCGCAGGAGCCCTGGCCGCGCTCCTGGGGCTGCTCGGGGCGTGCACCGCCGACACCGCGAGGACAACCGCCCCGGCCCCTGCGCCGTCGCCGAGCGTCTCCCCGGCCGTCGATGAACCGCCCGGCTCCCTCGCCTGCGCCAAGGTGATCGCCGCGGTCCGCGACGCGACAGTCATGATGCCCGGCGTAGCCGACACGATCCTGCAGGCCACCGGCACCGCCGATGCACCCGTGGCCGACGCCGCCCAACGTCTCGCGGAAGCCTTCACCGCGGCCGTCCAGGCCCAGGGCGCCGAGGACGAACCCGACAAGATCGCCGCAGTCAGCGCCGCCGCAGCCGAAATGGTCGAGATCTGCCGCGACTCCGGCCTCGAGTCGGCCGGTTGAACCCACTGACGGCCGGGCGGCGGCGGGTGTGGTGGACAGGGGCCGATACGGTCGCGGCGGTGGGTGCGGACCTTGATGATGATGTTGCGGGGACGTGTGCGGAGTATCTGGCGCTGGCGGATTCCTATGAGCCCGGTCTGGTGCGGGGGCTCTATCTGCAGGGTTCCCTCGCTCTGGGCGACTACCACCCCGGCACGAGCGACATAGATTTCGTAGCGGTCGTCTCCCGGCCACCGCAACTGCGGGCGCTGGAGGCCATTCATGCAGACCTTCGGCGTACGCGCGGAGCCACGTTCTTCGACGGGCTCTATGTGAACGAAGGGGATCTGGCCCGGGACCCGGACGGACTCCCGGACGGGCCGGCGGTGCACGAGTGGCGCGTCGATCCCGCGTCCCGCTTCGAGCGCAACCTTGTCACCTGGCACGTGCTGCATCAGGGCGGGACAGCTGTGCGGGGACCCGCCGATCTCGACATCCACACCGACTGGCCCGCCCTCGCCGAGCAGACCCGTGCAAACCTGGCCGGCTACTGGACCGGCTGGCGGGCCAGGACGGCGCTGGGGCTGGCCGGCGTGGGGGAGTGGAACACCTGTTGGAGTGTGCTCGGTGTGGCCCGGCTGCGGCACACGCTGGCGGCCGGCCGGGTTACCTCGAAGTCGGAAGCCGCGGGCTTCGCCCTGGAGACATATGAGGAACGCTGGCATCGCGTCATCAGGGAGGCGCTGCGCATCCGGCGTGGCGAGGGGCGGTCGCTCTATCGCAACCCGGTGCGCAGGCACGCCGACGTGGTGGGTTTCATGACTCGGGTGCTGCGGTCAGAAGAAGCAGCGGGCACCGCAGCGGAACAGTGATCGGCTTCGTTTACGTACTACGCAAGCGCGACACGGAAATGCACGCTGCATCGAAGGGTCGGACATGGATGTAGAGGAACACCGCATTCTGGAGGCGGCGGACGGGCTGTTCTATGCCCGCGGTTTTCACGCTGTTGCGATGGCTGAGATCAGGACCGCCGCGGCCGTTTCGCTCAAGCGGCTCTACCAGCTGTTTCCGGCGAAGAATGAGCTGCTCCTGGCCGTCCTCGACCATCATGACGCGGCGTGGCGGGGCCGGCTCAGTGCCTTCGTCGAGGCCGGCGACGGCGGGCCGCTCGCGATCTTCCAATGGCTCGAGCTCCGGGTGGGCGAGCCCGGCTTCCGGGGCTGTTTCCGGCTCAATGTGTACGCGGAACTGGGCGCCCGTTCGCCCCGCGTCGCCGAGCGCGTGCGCAGTCACAAGGCGGACTTTCGCGCGTACCTGGAAAGTCTGACCTTCGACGGTGACCTGGCCGATCACCTGATGCTGCTGTTCGAAGGCGCGACGGTGACGGCGGCAGCGACCGGCACCACCGCCCCGGCCCGCCAAGCCCGCGAGGCAGCGGCGCAAGCCCTGTCCAGAAAGCGACGTGAGCCCTACTTGGGCTGAATGAGCCAGTTCCAGGCGCGCCGCAACCCGTCGCCGAGCGAGGAATCGGTGGCGTCCGCACTCGGTTCGGGGAGGTCACCGGCCGTCTGCGAGATGATCACGCCGTGCTCGAAGATGCCGTCGATCACGGACGCGGCGGCGTAGCGGTGGCCTTCGGAGGTCTTGACGACCACGCCGTGGAAGATGTCTTCCTGGTCGTCCGAGAGCACGTGCTCAACCGTGCCGACCCGCTCGCCGGCCCGGTCGTAGACCGCGGTGCCGTCGTTGAGAACGAGGAATGACTGCGGCGCCCCAAGGTCCTCGGGCGCGGTATCGGTGTCCGCCATACCCTGGACGTACCCCGGAAACGGGCTGGTTACTCGCCCGGGGGCAGGATCGCGACCTCGCGGTAGAAGCGGTCGATCGTGCGGACCGTCGACTCGAACTCGTCGAGGCCGAACGGCTTGGTGACGTAGGCGTTGGCGCGGTGCTGGTAGCTCGCCGCGATGTCCGGGGCCGCACCCGAGGTAGTCAGTATCACGACCGGGATCGTCTTCAGCTTCTCGTCGGTCTTGATCGCGGCGAGGGTCTCCCGGCCGTCCATGCGGGGCATGTTCAGGTCGAGCAGGATCAGGTCGGGGCGTTGCGCGTTCTCGAACGGCGTGTTGCGGCGCAGATAATCGAGGGCTTCGCGGCCGTCGGCGACCCGGTTGACCGTTGTCAGGCGTTCCGTGCCCTCGAGCGCCGTGCCCTCGAGCGCCTCCGAGATCATGAAGGCGTCGGCGTCATCATCGTCGACGACGAGGATCTCGAGAGTTCGCACCAGTGCCCCCTTGATTGCAGTGGCGCAAGCATAGGTGTGGCAGGGTCCGGCCACCACACACGGGCGGTATGAATTCCGTCAAGAGGAGATGTGTCTCATAGTGGTTTCTTGCAACCTGCAGGAAACACCAGCTCACGCCGCGTCGATCAAACGTGTTTGAACCCCAACGCAAAGTAGTTGGGGATCGAACGCCACGGATTGATGGTCGTCATCCGTCATCGATTTGTGACCACGAATGACGTTTCGACGGAAGGCGCCCAGAAACCGGGCCCGGCGGGAAAAGGGCAAAGGTCCCGCTTCTGGCGGCGACTGGTAATCCGGCTGATGGTGATCGTCGTCTTCTACTGCGCGACGGGCGCTGCGGCGGCCGAGGCCTACGTCGAATCGGTCCCGCTTCCCGACGCGCCGATCGAGCCGCAGGCGTCGACGCTGTACTTCCGGGACGGCAGCACGATCCTCGCCCGGGTGGGCACCGTCGACCACAGCGACGTGCCGCTCTCCGTCGTCCCGAAACCGGTCCGCGACGCGATCCTCGCCGCCGAGGACCGCAGTTTCTACGACCACGGCGGGTTCTCGGTGCGGGGTCTGGCCCGCGCGCTGGTCGCCGATGTCAGCGGTGGTCAGCAGGGCGCCTCGACGATCACCCAGCAGTACGCCCGCAACGCCTTCCTGACCCAGGACGTCTCGGTCGGGCGTAAGGCGAAGGAGCTCGCGCTCTCCGTCCAGCTCGAGCGCAAGTACACGAAAAATCAGATCTTCGAGCGCTACCTGAACACCATCTACTACGGCCGCGGCGCGCAGGGCATCGCCGCCGCCGCGCACGCGTACTTCGGCATCACGCCGGACCAGCTGACCGCCGCCCAGGGTGCGGTGCTCGCCTCGGTCATCAAGGACCCGTGGGGGTTCGACCCGGCGAACGACGCGCATGCCGCGCAGGTGCGCTGGAAATGGGTGGTCAAGTCGGAGCAGACGCTCGGCTGGCTCAAGGACGATCTGGTTTACCCGAAGGTCGACGCGGCCAACGCGAAGAACCCCGGCGCCGACGGCATCATCATCGACCGGGTGGAGCGCGAGCTGGCCGCGCACGGTGTCACGTCGCAGATGCTGCACACCCGCGGCCTCAAGGTGATCACGACCCTGGACGCCACCGCTCAGCGCGCCGCGGTGAAGCAGGTGAAGAAGAAACTCGACGCTCAGCCGGATGACCTGCGCGCCGCGTTGGTCGCTCTCGATCCCAAGACCGGAGGGGTACGCGCCTACTACGGCGGCGCGGAGCGGGGCTACTTCGACGACGCGTCCGCCTCGCACCCGGCCGCGTCCACGTTCAAGCCGATCGTGCTCGCCGCCGCGCTGGAGAAGAACATCGGCGTGAACTCGCGCTGGGACGGCAGCTCGCCCCGCATCTTCCCGGGCCGGCTCGGCGTGCCGCTGAAGAACCACCTCGACCTGCAGTGCCCCGACTGCACGCTGAAATCGGCGATGGTCGACTCGCTGAACACGCCGTTCTACGCGGTCACCGAGCAGATCGGCACCGAAGCGGTCCGGGACATGGCGTGGGCGCTGGGCATCTCGAAGAAGTACGGGACCTCGCCGACCCTGGTCGACGTCAAGGGCGACCCCAAACCCGGCAAGACCAGAGCGGACATCGCGATCGGACGGTACGCCGTGACGCCCGGCGACCTCGCCACCGTCTACGCGACGTTCGCCTCGGGCGGCGTACGCCACGATCGCTTTTTTGTGCAGACGGCCGACGCCGCCAACGGTGAACGGCTCTACACCGCCGTCCCGAAGTCGACGCCCGTGCTCGACAAGGCCGCCGCGTCGGACATCTCGTCGGTGCTCAGCGCCGTCGTGACGAGCGACAAGGTGGTCCCGGGGCGGCCCGCCGCCGGTAAGACGGGCACCCAGCAGTGGGGCAACACCAAGGACAACCAGGACGCCTGGATGGCCGGATACACCCCGGATCTGGCGTCCGTGGTCTGGATCGGCAAGGCCAAGCCCGGCCCGATCCGCGAGAAGTCCGGCAAGGCGATCGAGGGCGACACCGTCCCGGCGAAGCTGTGGAGCGACTTCACCCGTGACGCTCTGAGCGGTTCCCCGGTCCAGGCGCTGCCCAAGGCGACGCATATCGGCCGCACGGACGTCGGTGACGCGGGCAAGACGCACACCGGCACCAAGGGCGGCGAGAGCAGCGACCAGAGCCAGCAGAACCAGGACGGCAAGCTCGGTTTCGGTACGCCCGTCGTACGCACCGCCGGCACCGGCAAGCGGCTCGCGCTGACGTTCGACGACGGCCCGTCCTCCTACACCCCGGAGATCCTCGACCTGCTCGCGCAGAACGGCGTGAAGGCCACGTTCTGCATGGTCGGCGAGGAGGTCGAGCGTTACCCGGAGCTGGTGCGCAGGGTCATCGCCGAGGGCCACACGTTGTGCAACCACTCGTGGAAGCACGACGACCTCGGCCAGATGTCCGCTGCTGATGCCCGCGCCGACATCGAGCGCACCGACGCGGCCATCTCGGTGGCGGCCCCGGGCGCGACCGTCCCGTTCTTCCGGGCGCCGTACGGCTCGTGGGGCACGTCGAACAAGGAGGGCGCGAAGCTGGGCCACACCCCGCTGGGCTGGGTCGTCGACCCGGACGACTGGCTGCTGCCCGGCGCGGACGTGATCGCCGACCGGATCGAGACGCAGCTGACGCCGCGCGCGGTGGTGCTGGTGCACGACGGCGGTGGTGAGCGCGAGCAGACCATCGAGGCGCTGACGAAGCTCATCCCGAAGCTGAAGGCCGACGGCTGGAAGTTCGACCTGCCCGAGAAGACGGTCGCATCGCATCCGTTGCCGCAGCAGAGCACCGAGCCCGAGTCGCCGGCACCGAGCGAGAGTTCGAGCGCCCCGCCGCAGTCCGGGGACGACGACCCGGGCAGCGGCGACGACCCGGGCGACAGTGACGACCCGGGCAACGGCGACGATCCGAGCGACGGCGACACCCCGAGCGAGGAGCCCGGGAGTGACGCGCCCGACCAGGGGGATGGCACCCCGGAGACCGGCAGCCCGGCGCCGGCGACAACAACCGGGGCTCCGGCGGGCCGGTAGGGCTCAGCGGCCCAGGGTGTCCAGCAGGCGCAGGACGCCCGGGCCGAGGATGACGACGAAGATGACCGGGAACAGGCAGAACAGCACCGGGAAGAGCAGCTTGATCGGCACCTTCTGGGCCTGTTCCTCGGCCCGCTGACGACGTTTGGTCCGCTGGTCGCGGGCGTGTTCACGCAGCACGCCCGCGATCGGCACACCCAGCTCGCCGGCCTGGATCACCGAGGTCACGAACGACTTCAGCTCGCGCACCGTCGTGCGTGCGGACAATGAGCGCAGGGCCTCCGTACGCGAGATGCCGATCTTCATCTCCTGCAGCACCCGGTGCACCTCGGCGGGCATCGGGCCGGCCAGGTTCGCCGAGACCTGGGCCATCGCGGCATCCAGGCCGAGCCCCGCCTCCACCCCGATGACCAGCGCGTCGAGCACGTCCGGCAGCGACTGGGCCAGCTCGCGCTGCCGCTTGGTGCCCAGGTCGTTGACGATGATGTCGGGCAGGAACAACCCGAGGATCGCCGCGGCGGGCCCGGCGAGCACCGCGCCCCGGGCTCCGGCGAGGGCCGCGCCACCGAGAGCGCCCGCCAGCCCCATCCCGACCAGCAACTGACCCCGGCGGCGGACCACCGTGTCGATCAGCCGGTCCTCGGGGTTGCCCGCATAGTCGAGCAGCCGCACGAGGCGCCCCCGCGCGGCGGCCGGGGTGACCATCCGCCCGAGCCGGTCGAACGCGCCGACGGTCGCCGCCCGCAGCTGCTGGTCCAGCGTCGGCCCGCGATCGTCCCGCAGCTTGCCGCGCCCCGCGCCGAACATGCTCAGCGTGCGCATCATCCGATCGCCCCGCGTCGGCGGCAGCGCCACGGCCAGCAGGAACAGCCCGACCGACGCGGCTCCGGTCAGAATCGCCACGACCTCGATGATCAGCAGCCCCATCAGCCGGCCATCACACTTCCACCCGCACGACGCGGCGGAGCCAGAGACCTCCGACGACGAGGAGCCCGGCGGCGACGGCGAGCATCACGAGGCCGCGCGGGTCGGTGTAGAGCGGGCGGATGTACTCCCGGCGGAACAGGAGCATCCAGGCGCCCATGATGATCGGCATCGCGAAGAGAATGCCCGCGGACAGCCGCCCCTCGGCGGACAGTGCGCGCACGCTGCGCCGAAGGTAGTCACGTTCGCGCATGGTGTCCGCGGTTGTCTGCAGCACCTCGGAGAGGCTGCCGCCGACTTCCCGCTGCAGCCGGATCGCCATGACCAGCCACTTCATGTCGTGGTTCTCGGTGCGCCGCCCGACCCCGTCCAGCGCGTCCTCCAGCTCGGCGCCGAGCCGGGTCTCGGACAGGGCCCGTCGTAGTTCCCCCGCGACCGGCCCGTCGCTGTCGCGGACCGCGTTGGAGATGCCGTGCTGCAGCGTGAATCCCGACCGGAGCGAGCTGACGATCATCTGCAGGGTCTCCGGCAACTCCTCGGCGAAGCGGGCCTTGCGCCGTTCGACCCGGCCCTGCAGCAGCGCGTTCGGGATCAGGAAACCGGCGACCAGCCCGGCCGGGATGCCCAGGAACCACGGCAGGATCAGGCCGAGCACCAGCGCGAGGGCCAGCGCCGCACCGGCCTGGATCACCAGCCACTCGCCGGGCCGGATCGGCACCGCGGCCGCTTCGAGCAGCGCGTGGTTGTCGAGCCGGACGAGCCGCCCGATCCGCTCACCGGTCCGGGCGATCCCGGCGCGGATCGCCGCGACCACGAGCCCCTTCGTCACCGGTGTCCGCACGGCGAAACGCCGCAGGGACTCCAGGCGCCGCTGGAAGAAGGTCTTGCCGAAGAGGGCCTCGAGGATCAGGTACGCGACGAGAAACACCGCAGCTGCCATCGCCACAGCGGCGAGGACGAGCCACATCATCGGCGCCCCTTGGCGGGTGCACCGGTGAACAGTGCCGGCGGCATCGTCACGCCGTAGACCGCGAGGTCGTCGGCGAACCGCGGGCGCAGACCGGTCGGTTCCAGAGCGCCCTTGAACCGGCCGGCGCTGTCCATGCCGGCCTTGAAGTCGAACAGGAACAGGTCCTGCAGGCTGACCACGTCGGCTTCCATGCCGACCACCTCGGAGATGTGGGTGACCCGGCGGCTGCCGTCCTTGAGCCGGCTGACCTGCAGGATGACGTCGACGGCCGCGGCGATCTGATCGCGGATCGCGCGGATCGGCAGGTCCATGCCGCCCATCAGCACCATCGTCTCCATCCGGGCGATGGCGTCGCGCGGCGCGTTGGCATGCAGCGTGGTCAGCGAGCCGTCGTGGCCGGTGTTCATCGCCTGCAGCATGTCGAGTGCGGCGGCGTCGCGGACCTCGCCGACGACGATCCGGTCGGGGCGCATGCGCAGGGCGTTGCGGACCAGGTCGCGGGTGCTGATCGTGCCGGCGCCCTCGGAGTTCTTCGGGCGCGACTCCAGGCGTACGACATGGTCCTGGCGCAGTTGCAGTTCCGCCGCGTCCTCGATGGTGACGATCCGCTCGTCGTGCGGCACGTACGAGGAGAGCACGTTGAGCATCGTGGTCTTGCCGGAGCCCGTACCCCCGCTGACCACGATGTTGCGGCGCCCGCGCACACAGTTCTCCAGGAACGTGGCGGTCTTGGCGCTGAGCGTGCCGAAGCGGATCAGGTCGTCGACGGTCAGCGGCGACACGGAGAACTTGCGGATCGTCAGCGAGGAGCCGTCCAGCGAGACCGGCGGCACCACGGCGTTGACCCGGCTGCCGTCGGGCAGTCGCGCGTCGACCATCGGGCTGGCCTCGTCGACGCGGCGCCCGACCCGCGAGCAGATCCGGTCGATGATGCGCCGCAGGTGCGCCTCGTCGTCGAACTCGACGTCGGCGCGTTCGAGCCGGCCGAAGCGTTCCACGTAGATGAGGTCGAAGCCGTTCACCATGACCTCGCTGACCGTCGGGTCGCGCAGCAGCGACTCGATCGGCCCGTGCCCGAGCACGTCGTCGGTGACGTCCTGGATGATGCGGGCCTTGTCGGCACCGGCGAGCGGGGTCTGTTCCCGCGCGATGAGCTCGGTCAGCGTCTGCTTGACCCGGGAGTCGAGGTCGTCGCCCTGAGCACCGTCCGAATAGAGGGTCGGCCCGAGCTCGTCGGCGAGCTGCCGCTGGATCCGCAGCCGTACCTCGGTGACGGCATCCCCGACCTGCACGCCGGCGGCCCGGTACCGCTGTTCCGTCGCGGAGACCGGACCCTCGTCGACCGGTTCGGCAACAACAGGCGCGGCGGAGGGGGACAGCGCGGCGATGCGCGCGGAAAGACTCATCGCCGTTTCCCGAAGGCGAAGATGCGCCGTCGCGACTCCTGCGCGCTCGTCACCCCGGAGCAGCGGTCGGCGAGTTTGCGCAGGGCCAGGCTCACCGGGTGGGTCGGGTCCTGCAGCACGATCGGCAGGCCGCGGTTGACCGACACGGGCACGTCCCGCGACGACGGCACGTGCACCGACAGGTGGGCGCCGACCGCCTCCTCGACGTCCTCGGTGGTCAGCCCGACCTCGGTGTTGGCGCGGTTGAAGACCACGAGCCGCCGGTCGCGCGGGTACTGCAGCAGGTCGAACATCTCGATCGTGAGCCGCACACTCTTGAGCGTCGGCAGGTCGGGCGTCACGATCGGCACGAACCAGTCGGTCAGGTCCAGCGCCGAGAGCACCTGATCGGTGACCGCGGGCGGGGTGTCGAGGACGATGAAGTCGTACATGCCGCGGGCCACCTCGAGGATCTCGGTGACCAGTTCCCGGCCGACGTGTTCGCCCTCGGCCGGGCTCGACGGCGCGAGCAGCGCGTCCCAGCCGGGCCGGTAGGGCGTGATGACCGAGCGCAGCCCGGCCTCGTCGACCTTGCCGCCCATCGAGATCGCGTCGGAGATGCTCCGGTTCGGTGGCAGCTGCAGCATGATCGCGACATCGCCGAACTGCAGAGCGAGATCGACGAGCAGCACCCGGCGGCTGCCGTCGGCGGAGAGCGCGGCGGCCAGGTTCGTGGCGACGACGCTCTTGCCACAGCCGCCCTTGCCCGCGAAAACGGTGATGATCTTCGCGCTCTGATCCTGGTCGCTCGCGCTGCGCAGGCTGGTGCTCAACGCCTTCGACAGGTCGATCGACCGGGCCGCCGCGAGTCGGATCCCCTCGGCGTCCAGCTCCTCGAGCACCTCACGGATCCCGGCGCGCATCGCCCGCCCGAGCACGTCCGGCTCCAAGGTCCGGCGCAACAGCAGAACCCCGATCAAAGGCCTCTGCACCCTCTGGTACGCCGTGAAGGTCAGCACCTCCTCCAGGTCCACGGTCGCGCCGACCATCACCAGCAGCGTCTCGGGATTGCGCGGCAGATGCGTCTCCAGCTCCGCCAGCTCGCCGACGATCGCGAAGCCGTACTCGCGGTAGACGGCCCCGACCGAGTTGCGCCGCTCGGCATCCGGCTCGACATACACGTAGTACGTCACGAGTTCCCCTTCGGCCAGAGTGAGCCGTAGTCGACGGCGGCCGACGGCGTGACCTCGGTGCCCTCGCCGAGCAGCCCGAGGTACAACTCGGCGGTCTGCGCGGCGTGCACGAGCCGGGTCGCGTCGGCCTGGTTGACCGCGAGCGTGGCCGGATACGACTGGGCGGCCCGGCTGCTCGCCGCCCGCGACGTGGACGTCGGCGCCGGCGTGACATCGCTCGGCTGGCCGCTCGTGATGCTGATGACCGTCGCGGCCGGCAGCAGCACCCGGGTCTTCTGCGAGTCGGGTGAGCCGCCCTTCGGATACGTCACGAACACGGTGACCCGGTCGCCCTCGGCGACCTTCTCGGCGACACCGGGCGCCATGCTGACCTCGACGCTGATCCCGAGCTGCCCGTCGGGTACGCCCACGGTGGCCGCCGATGTCGTGCCGGCGACGCCGAAGAGCCCGCGCATGACCAGCTGCTGCGGCGCGAGATCGGCGCTCAGCTCCAACCGGTCCAGGTCGGCGCCGAGTGCGTTGAGCGTCCCCTCGGGAACGGTCTCGGCGGGCATCACGACCGTGCGGACGAGTTTCTGCTTGCGGATCTCGGCGCCCGTCGTGCCCGCCTTGATCTTCTTGGTGGCGAGCAGCACGGAGATCGCCTGCCGCCCGTCCACGGCCCGCTGGTCGACGCCGCGGGCGTACAGGGTCATGGCGACCCCGCTGATCCCTGCGAGGACCAGCGCGGCCAGTGCGATCAGAACCCGGCGTCGCATGATTCCCCCGTCATCCGGTACGTCCGATAGCCGTTACGCCGTAGTCGGCGGCTCCCTCGACGGAGAACCTCGGCTGCGAGCGCGGTGCGAGCATCTGGGTGAAGTAGCCGGCCACGCACGGCGTGCCCGGGTCGGTGCAGAGCGCGCCGTCCGGCTGCCCGGTGTAGCCGGTGACGACGTACGCCGCGTAGCCGGTGACGTGGATCTGGTCGGCCGCGCGGCTGTCGTAGACAGGGACGAGCATCGGCAGGTGCTCGTCGCGCGACTCGGCGAGAGCGTCGGGGCAGCCGGTCGCGGTGGCGGTGACGTCGACCGGCGGCGTCGGCGTGACGAAACAGGTGCCGGCGCTGTCGAGCCAGGCGAAGCCGCAATCCGTACCCGTCCCGGGGTCCTCCGGAAGAGCGGTGGAAGCATCCGCGGGTGGGTCGGGAAGGTGTCGTGGCATCGCGCCGATGGTCTGCTGCGTGTCGTCCGGGATATCGGGTACGCCGTAGAACTCCGCCGGGATGCACGCGGCGGAGATGCCCAGCGGCCGCAGCCGCATCGACTCGGCGGCGCCCCAGGAGACCCGGGAACACGCGCCGACCTTCGCGCCCTTGGACTCGCCGGAGAACGCCCCGGCCAGCGGTGCCGGCATGACGAGGTCGTCGCCGTCCCGGTAGTAGCTGCGCACCTCGGCGTACGGCCCGAACGTCAACCGCAGCGACGGGCACTCCACGCCGGTGTTCCAGTCCGCGCAGTTGATGCCCTCGACGCACACCTGCGCCGCGACCGCCGCGCTCAGGTTGTTGTTCGGCTGCGGGCCGTAGACCTGCGCGGCGACGAGCTGGTCCACGGCGGGTTGCTGCGCTTCGTTCGTACACGAGGCGGGGTCTTCGATGCAGGACTGGGCAACCGCCCAGGCCGCGGCATCCGCGCCGGACTGCAGCTGCTCGCGCTTGGCATAGAGGTTGCCCACGTCGAGCACCAGGGCGGTGGCACCGATCAGCACCCCGCCGGTGAGCAGCACCGCGACGATGACCGCGATCGCGCCGTCATCGTCGGTTTTCGAGATGTTCAGCCGACGCATGGCATCACGCCGGTCGCATGCAGCTCGAAGCTCGTGACGTTGCGCCCGCCGAAGCTCGCCATCAGGCTGCCGAGGCCGGTGGGGGAGTCGTAGAAGAGCGTGAGGTCGACTGTCGCGTTGTCGTCGGTGCCGTCGAGCGCGCATGCGGACACGGACATGTCGACCTGGGTGTTGTCGGCGCTGACGCCGAGGATGCGGTTCACGGTCTGCGCCACCGCGGCTTGGTCGCCGTTCAGCGCGGCGACGCGGGCGCCCTCGTGCGCGGCCTCGGTGAGGTTCAGCTGACGGTTCCAGCCGATCCCGAACTCGATGATGCCCAGAACAATCAGGAGAAGCAGCGGCAGGACGATTGCCATCTCGACAGCGGCCGCTCCGTGATCGTCACGCAGCGGCCGCCGTACCGAGAAGTCAGGACCTAGCTGCCGCTGTCCGAGCCGCCGCCGAGCTGGTTGGCCACGTCGTCGAACATCGCGTCGATGTTGCCGCCCAGCAGCGTCACGCTGGAGATGATGATGACCGCGATGAGACCGACGAGCAGGGCGTACTCGACCGCGGTCGCACCCTCGTCGTCGTCGGAGGGCCAGCGACGCGCCATCTCGCGCAGCAGGGTGATCAGCATCGTGGTTCTCCTTCTGGGGTGCCGCGACTACTTGCGCCGGCATGGTCAGCCTGTCGCAATGTGTATCGGTCCCCGCGGGAATCACTAAAGGTTTTGAAGCGGTCATGGCAGCTCTTCGAACCACCCTGCTACCTGAGCCGGAGTCAGGTCGAATCCGGTGGCGTGCGGGCCGGCCCAGTTCACGCCGACGAGCAGGTCGTCACGCCGCAGGCCGGGAAGCCAGCTGTCCAGCCAGTCCGAAACGGGTATCTCGACGACCTCGAAGCCCTGATAGGCCTCGACGGCGCCGACGATCCGCTTGGCGCGTGACTGCTTCGACCAGAACGGGAGAGCGCCACCGGGGGCGGGGAAACCGTGGGAATCCCGGATCGACCAGACCCGGCCTTCCTGGGGTACCTCGCGGCGGAACGCCGCCTTATGGGCTGCACTGAGCGACATGGCCGTCCCCCTCCTGATCCGACGCTGCCCCTATCGTCGCTTGTCGGAGGGTTCTTGGTGATTTGAAACCCTAAATCAGGCCAGCAGCGCCAGGCCCTTCACCAGCTTGTCGATCCGGTTCCGCGGCCCGACCAGGCTGACCGCGTGGTACGCGAGGGTCTCGCTGTCCGTTTCGCCGAGCTGTCGCAGGTATTCGTCGTAGACCCGGGTGCTCTGCCCGTTCGCCGGCATGTCGGCGACGAAGACGCCGAGCGACCCGACCGCCTTCGCCCGCAACCCGGGGAGCTTGTCGGCCCCGGCGCCGAGCACCGTGCATCCCGCCCAGGGCAGGCCGGGGTGCACCGAACCGGTGCCGTCCTTGGCGTCCGGCCCGAGCAGCCCGGTGACCGAGGCGGTCGTCGCGGCGGCGACGCAGACGGCCGCGTTGACGGCCCGCCCGGCGGGCATGTTCTCGTCCACCACGATCACCCACTTGAGCCGCGCGGAGCGGGTGGGCTCGTCGGTACGAATCTCCTCGGGTTCAAAACCCACCTGATTAACAGCGTCCATAAGTCGAAACGGTAGGCACTTCGACGGGTGCGCGGCAAGGAAACCGTACTTAATTCGGCTAGCCTGCCAAGATGGCTGACCTGGACGAACTTGATACGGCGATCCTGCGGGAATTGCAGGTGGACGCACGGCGCACCAACCGCGACATCGCCGCCGCGGTGGGCGTCTCGCCGACCACCGCGCTGGATCGCACCCGGGCTCTGCGCGAGCGCGGAGTCATCCGGGGCGCCGGCCTGACGCTCGACCTCGCAGCGATCGGGCGGCCGGTGCAGGCGCTGATCGCGGTCCGGATCAGGCCCCCGTCGCGCCGCAACATCGAGGCGTTCCGCAACTGGGTGACCGCGCTGCCCGACACGCTCAGCGTCTTCGTCACGACCGGCTCCGAGGACTTCCTCATCCACGTCGCGGTGCCGGACAACGACAGCTTGTACGCGTTTGTCATCGACCGCCTCACCGAGCACGCCCATGTGGCCGATGTGCGAACGTCCGTCGTCTACGAGCACCTGCGCAACGACAGCATCACGCCCGCCTAGCTATTCTTCCGAAAATGGAGATCAGGGAAGCGACCCCGCAGGACTGGCCGGCCATCTACCCGTTCTGGTCGCAGATCGTGGAGGCGCGGGAGTCGTACGTCTACCCGCTCGGCGCGAGCAGCGACGAGGCCCGCGCGATCTGGATGCAGGCGCCGCCCGCGCACGTCGTGGTGGCCGTCGACGGCGATGGCGTTCTCGGCTCGGCGACGATGGGCCCGAACAAGGCGGGCCCCGGGTCGCATGTCGCGACGGGCAGCTTCATGGTCGGCCCGGAGGCTCAGGGTCGCGGGGTGGGCCGTGCGCTGGGCGAGTACCTCATCGACTGGTCGCGGCGCTCGGGGTTCAGGGGCATCCAGTTCAACGCTGTTGTGGAGACGAACGCTCCGGCCGTACACCTCTGGAAGTCTCTGGGTTTCGCGGTCATCGGCACGGTGCCGGAAGCCTTCGATTCGGCCTCGCACGGTCTCGTAGGACTGCATGTTATGTACCAAAAACTGTAAGTCTGCCCGCGGAGTCCGATATCCGCCCTAGCCTCGGTTCTGATCAACCGAAGCTTTGGGAGGTAGTTCGCATGAGCAAGACTCGGCGCGTCGCGGCGATGATGACAGCGGCGCTGGCGGCCGTGGGGCTGGCGACGACGGTGGCGGTAACGCCGGCCGCCGCGGCGGTCAAGGGCCCGCACCTGATCACGAACTGGACCCGGCCCGTAGCCCCGGACGAGGGCACGTGGGTCGACCTCTACTGGAAGACCGGCAAGCCGGTGTGCGACGCCGAGGTGACGATCGACGGCAGGAACGTCTCCCTCACCTACCCGTCGAACACCGAGACCTACACGTCGTTCTCCAAGAGCGCGAACCTCAAGGCCGGAAAGGTGGACCGGACGGCGTTCTACGTCATCGCCTACTACGACGCGACAATGGTCGTGAAGCTCAAGGCGACAATCGTCTACAACACCTGCGGCGACGACGCGGTCGAGAAGACCAAGAAGTTCGACGTGAAGCTGCCTGTCATGGCGGACACCGCGCTCTGACGGCGGCGGACTTGCGTGCGGCCGACGGGGGCTGCCGGCCGCACGCAAGCCTTTCCAGCGGGCCGCCACTCTCGCGGCGACCGTGCCTATTGGGCCTACCGGGCCGCCATGATCACGGCTGCCGGGTCGGTGCAGACCAGTTCGAGGGCCCGGGCCACGACGGCCGGGTCGTACGTCGAGGTGTGGAACGTCGCCTCGAGGTGCAGCACCCCGTTCATCTCCGAGGTGGTGAGCGTGATGCCCTCGGGGCTGTTGGCGGTCGGGACGCTCTGGTTGACCCGTCCCGCGGGCTCGACGGCCCACGGCAGATCGCCGAGCATGTCGTGCCGTCCCTGGTTGCTGAAGGTCAGCGCGGGCCTGGGCACGGCGGGGGCCTGCGACGGGTACGGCTCCGGCATCCCGGGCGCCCCGGTGACCAGCATCTTGCCCTCGCGCAGCACCATCATCGTCAGGATCCGGCCGGTGGCGAGCTCCGCCTTCAGCGTGGTGTGGATCGACTTCGGGTCGGTCAGATCCTCCGGCGACAGGTACGGGCCCATCACGAAGTTGCTGTCGATGCTGACGCCCTTGTCGACATAGCGCCGGGCGTCCGCGAGGAACGTGCCGCCCCGCAGATCAGGGTCGAGCCCGAGGTCGCGCAGGGCCGCGGTGAACGCCGCGAAGGTGATCGCCGAGGTGGTCACGCCGGGGGCGTACTGGTCGCGCCACGCCCGCATCTCACCGAGTACGGTCGCCGACCGGGCGGTCACCACGGTCAGGCTCGCCGTCCACGGCTGCACCGGGCCGTCGAGGTGCTCCGGCGGCCGGGCGAAGCTCATTCCCTGCTTCCATCGGCCCGGCTTGGTGCCGAACTGCTTCCACCAGGCCACGGGCAGCGCCCAGCGGTGCCGCACCGAGGGGGCGATGGCGGCGGCACGCTCCTCGCCGGCCGCCCGGATCAGCTCGCGCAGGAGCACGTTCACCGGGCCCGCGTCGCCGTACGCGTGCGACACCTTCATCGCGACGTACCCGCCGCCGACGAGGATCCGCAGCGGGTGGTGGGCCCGCGGCTCGGCCTGCAGCTCCAGGCTCATCGCGTCGAAGTCGGCCGGGCCGTCACCGAGGTCGCTCACCGCGTCCTGCACGTACCTGGCGAACGCGGGCGCGTCCATGTGCAGCCAGCGCGCGCCGCTGCGGTCGAGACGCGACACCGCCCGGTGCTCCGGGTCGGCGGCGTGCAGGCCGATCAGCGCGTTACGCAGCCGTTCGGCGTTCACGCCGGTGAGCGGGCCGACGGTGCGGATGTACTCGAGCGGTAGCCAGGCGCGCTCGCGCAGCGTCAGGCTGGTGGTGGACACGATGTTCTCTCCTTCGGGAGCTGCTTTGGCGAAAACCACGCGCAGCACGGTGGGCGCCACCAGGACCGTCTCGACGGCCATCACCACGGCCACCCAGGCGACCAGGTCGGTCAGGCTGCCGCGGCTGCCGCCGTACCAGGCCGCGACGAGCTCGGCGGCCCCGGCGAAGACCGAGAAGTAGCCGGCGCCGCGGACGGTGCCCTGCACCCGGGAGATCGCCAGGAAGAAGTGGTGGAAGACGAACGGGATGTAGGTGAACGCGAGGATGGTGAGCGCGGTGCTCGCGGACGCGGCGTAGCTGGCACCGAAGATCAACATGATCCAGTGCGCGCCGAACGCCACCACGAGCGACGCGGGCAGCCCGACGGCGAGACAGATGCCGAGGCCGACCCGGACCTTCGAGCGCAGCGCCGCCTTGTCGCCGCTGGCCACCGCGAAGAGGGTCAGCGCCACGTTGCCGGGGACCATGGCAAGGAACGAGGTCACCATGAACGCGGTGTAGAAGGCCGCGTTGGCCTCGGTGGAGAGGACCGCGGTGACGACCAGGGGCAGCGCCGCCCGGGGCAGGTAGGTCGCCAGGTTGAGCAGGTTGTGGTCGAACGTCGAGCGGCCGCGGCCGCGCAGCAGGGCCACCCGGGGACGCACCGAATCGACCATCGCGCGGCTGCGCAGCGCCCGGCCCAGGATCGCGACCGACGCGACCATGCCGGCGATCCAGGTCAGCAGCAGCTCGCTGCCGGTGAGCGTGATCGGCAGAACCGCCAGCACGCCGAGCAGCACCAGCTTGATCACGGAGAACCAGGCGTTGCGCATCAACTGCAGCGGGCCCTGCAGGAGGCCGACGAGGGCCTCGTCCAGCACCAGCGTCATCGCGTTGAGCGCGATGCCGAAGACCAGCAGCACGGTGGCGGCCGTGCTGCCGAGCGCGTCCCGCAGACCGGGGAAGGCCAGGTGGGCCAGGCCGACGTAGATCACGCCGCCCACGGTGGCCGCGGAACCGGCGACGAGCAGGCAGGTGGAGATCAGCTCCCACTTACGCCCGCGCAGCGACCCCAGGTCCGAGATGAGCATCGTGCCCATGCCGAACATCCCGATCGTGCCGATCAGGGTCATCGCGGACACGGCCGCGGAGGCCTGGCCGACGGCGGCGGGCGAGGCGAACCGGGCGGCGACCCACCAGTACGCGAAGCCGAACAGCGAGGTGATCGCGGTGGTCGCCATCAGCGACCCGGCGTTCAGGAAAAGATCGAGGTGCCCGCGCATGACGGTGATGAGGCCGCCACGCCCCGGACCCTCGGGCCCGGCGTCAAGGCTTTCCGGTACGGCCTCGGTAACCGTGCTCTCCACTGACCGCCCCCAGTCGCCGTGATCGACTGCCAACGGTAGTTACTGCGCGTATTCATCTGCCACGGCGAAGTGGGGTAGTCCCGGCGTTCCGTCCGGAGTGGATCACCCGGCCGATCGGGGGAGGCCATGAGGCCCGAGTGACGGCTGTGACCTGGGACTATTCCTCCCACACCGGAATCGGGGGCAAACCGCGCCCAGCCCGCTCGGCATCGGACATCTCCTGCATCAGGGCGGCCTTACCCCGCGTGTACGCCTCGCCCGGGCCGAATCGGTCCATCAGTTCTGTTTTGCGCGCGGCGTACCTTTCCCGCTCCGCGGGGTGGGTGGTAAGGTAGTCACGGAGCAACCGCTCCGGGCGTTCCGGCCAGCTCGCCGTAGGGACCACATACAGGCAATACCCGAGACTGTCGTAGTTCTCACGACGGTAGAGAAGCATGTCGTCGACCGGCGGCACCGCGAGGCGATACGCCAGCCTGCGGAGCGCGCCGTCATCGACCTCGTCGAGATCCTCGATAGCGGCCAATAGATCGATGGTGGCCGAGGCCGGCATGCCAGGCACGGCCGTAGCACCGATGTGCTCCACCTCGTCGAAGTAATCTTCGAGCGCTTTGATCGCCGTTCGGGCGAGAGCGTCCCAGCGCGGATCCGGCTCCGCAAGCGTCACAACCAGCCCACCTTCTTCAGCCTTCGATGCAGCGCCACGGCCGAGATCACCATGACGGCCAGTGCGACCCCGTAGCCGTACTTCCAGTCCAGTCCTGGGAGATTCGCGAAGTTCATCCCGTAGACGCCGGCGATGGTGGTCTGCACGGCCGCGATGGCCGCCCAGGACGCGATCTTGCGCATGTCGTTGTTCTGATCCACGGAGACCTGGGCGAGCCGGGCCTGCAGGATCGAGTTGATCAGGTCGTCGAAGCCGGCAACCCGTTCCACGGCCCGGGTCAGGCGACTACGTACGTCCACAAGGTACGGATACAAGCCTTCGGGCACCACCCCGCGGTCGAGAAGTCGCGTCAACGGCTCCTGCAACGGCAGCACGGCCCGCTTGAATTCCACCATTTCGCGCTTGAGCTGGTACATGTGGGCGATGTCGGGGGCCAGGTCGGAGAAGGCCGTCTCCTCCAGCCGTTCCAGGTCACGCTCGACGCTACCCGCGACCTCCAGATACAGCTCGATCATCCGGTCGCACACCGCATAGGCGACAGACCACGGCCCGTGCGCCAGGATCGCGGGTCGCGCTTCGAGCTCTTCGCGTACGGGCTTGAGCGCACCCGCCGCCCCGTGCCGCACGGTGATCACGAAGTTCCGCCCGATCAGCACGGTCACGTCCCCGGTGTCGACCACCTCGGAGGTGGCGGTCAGCTCTTCGTGCTCGACGTAACGCGCGGTCCGCAGCACGAGCCGGGTGACCTCGCCGACGGTCTCCGCGGCCGGTCGGTGCCCACCGGTCAGCGCCTGGTCGGCCGTGAGCTCGTGCAGCCCGAAAACCTGGGCGATGGCGGCCATGGTCGGCTCGTCGGGCTCGTGCAGCCCCAGCCACACGAACGCGTCCCGATGCCGTGCCGCCACCCGGGCGGCCTGCGCGAAGTGCGCGTGCCCCGGACGCCGGTCGCCGCCCTGGTAGATCGCGCAGTCGACCACCGCGTCCGGATTGCGCTGCCGTTGCCGCGGAGCCTGCGGCTCGACCCGGTTCAGTCCCTCGATGAGCCGCCCCAGAGCCCGGGGAAGCGCGTAGGGCTCCCGTCGCCGCCACCCCAACATCCGCCGCGCCCCCCGCTTTGCTCGCCTGTTGTGTCCGACGTTAGCGGTCGGCTGCCGTGGTGGTTCGGGCCGGCTTCATGTGTTCCCATGCTCCAGCGGTCACTTTCTGACCGCAATATGCGGGACCCTCGTCAGATGGCGAACACGAGCGCACGGATGCTCCGGCTGCTGTCGCTGCTGCAGACACATCGTTACTGGCCGGGCACGGAGCTCGCCGACCGGCTCGAGGTGAGTCCCCGCACCCTGCGCCGGGACGTCGACCGGCTCCGCGAGCTCGGCTACCCCGTCGACGCCGCCCGTGGAGTGGCGGGCGGCTACCAGCTCCAGGCCGGAGCGGCCATGCCGCCGCTGCTGCTGGACGACGAGGAAGCGGTAGCCATCGCCGTCGGCTTGCGCACCGCCGCAGTGGTGGGCTACGAGGAAACCTCGGTCCGCGCCCTGGCCAAGGTGATCCAGCTCCTGCCACCACGGCTCCGGAAGCGCATCGACGCCCTCCGCGTGGCAACGGCGCCGGGCGTGCAGGGACCGGGACCCACCCTCGACGCCACCACCTTGACCACGCTCGCCTTGGCCTGCCGCGCCGAGGAACGCCTCCGGTTCACCTACACCCCGGCAAGCGCGCCCCCGGCGGACCGGCACGCGGAACCGCATCGCCTCGTCTCCCTCGGCCGGCGGTGGTACCTGGTCGCCTGGGATCTGGATCGGGGGGACTGGCGCAGTTTCCGGGTCGACCGCCTCACCGCCCCCGTGCCGACCGGCGACCGCTTCCGGCCCCGCGAGATCCCCGGCGGCGACCCGGTCGCGTGGCTGCAGGATCGGCTGAGCGGCGTCAGCAACCGTTACGACGTGTCGGTCCTCGTGCAGACCGACGCCGAGACCGTGCGCCGCAGTTTCGGCCAGTGGGCCAGGGCGGAGGAGACCGGGCCCGGAAGCTGCCGCCTGCGGATGAGTGTGGACGACCTGCGCTGGCCGCTGATGATCCTCGGCTCGCTGGGCGCCGGTTTCGTCATCGAGTCGCCGCCGGAACTGCACGACCACGCCCGCCGGGCGGGGGAGACCCTGCTGCGCAGCGCCGGGTCCTCCACCGCCTGACCAGGTGAATTACTATGCGCGGATCGGCGCCCCCGTGGCGTCGATCCGCGAGGAGAAACCTAGCGGGACCCTCTGACATTTTTGGGGCAGCAGCGTCCACAGTGGTGATCTAGGGTCAGGGAATGACGGTTCTACGGCTGCGCGGCCCGGCTCTGCCCGACGGCGAGATCGTGGATATTTATGCCGACGGCGATCGCTGGACCACCGACCCCGTGCCGGGCGCCGAGCTGATCGAGGGCTGGCTGCTGCCCGGTCTGGTCGACGCGCACACCCATCCAGGTGCGGCGCAGCTCGGCGATCCACTCGACGACGAGGTCCTCCGCGACGACCTCCACCGGCACGTCGACAGTGGAGTGACCCTGATCCGGGCGCCCGGTCTCGCGGGTGATCCACCCGGGTGGTTCGGCCGGGATCCCGATGTGCCGCGGGCGCTGCACGCCGGGCCGTGGATCGCGCAGTTCGGCCAGTTCTTCGACGGCTGGGGACGCCGCGCCGACCACGACAAGCTGCCGGGGATCGCCGCCGAGCAGGCCGCGCGCACGGGCTGGGCGAAAATCATCATGGACTGGCGCGTCGGCGACGAGCCCGTCCCGCTCGCGGTCATCAGCGAGATCGTCACGCGGGTCCATGCGGTGGGTGGCCGGGTCGCCGTGCATTCCCAGCACACCGCGGGCGGGTTGCTCGCGGTCCGGGCCGGGGTCGACTCGATCGAGCACGGCATGTGCCTCGACCCGGAGCTGCTGCCCGAGATGGCCGACCGGGGCATCGCCCTGACACCCACGCTCGCCGCGCTGCAGGCCAGCATCCCGGCTCAGCACGCCCGGGAGGACAGCCCGACGAAGCGCTGGCAGCTGGGCGGGCGGCTCGGTCACGCCGCGCTGACCGCTGCCGCCGTCGAAGCCGGTGTGACGGTTCTGGCCGGCACCGACTCACGCCCCATGGGTGGCATCGTGGCCGAGGTCCGGGCGATGGTCGAGGCCGGTGTGCCACCCCACGACGCGGTGGGTGCGGCGTCGTGGTCGGCGCGGGCCTACCTGGGGCTGGCCGGGCTCGTGCCCGGAGCGCCTGCCGATGCGGTTGTCTACGCCGCTGATCCGCGTACTGAAACAACACAGCTGGACCACCCGCGAGCGGTGATCCTCCGCGGGGTTCGCGTGCGGTAGCAAGGTGTTCGCGTGCGGTGGCATAGGGTTCGCGTGCGGTGGCACAGGGTTCGCGTGCGATAAACGGGGCGAGAAATGTCAGAGGGCGGCGGCATAATCCCCGGCATGGACGAGATCCCCAGCACCGTGGCCGATGTGGTCGCGCTGACCAGCAAGGGCCGGCGGGTCAAATACCTGTTCTTCTGGGGCCACCAGCCGCAGCGTGACGGGAGTGTCGGCGCGGGGTGCCTGAGTCAGTGGTTCCCGGCGCCGTTCACGGTCGACGGGGTCACGTTCCGCACCGCCGAGCACTACATGATGTGGCGCAAGGCGATGCTCTTCGGTGACGAGGAGTCGGCCCGGCGCATCGTCACCGCCGGCCACCCGCGTCAGGCCAAGATGCTCGGGCGCCGGGTCCTGGGCTTCGCCGACGACATCTGGGACAGGGAGCGGTTCGCCATCGTGACGCGGGCGAGCGTCGAGAAGTTCGGGCAGCGCCCCGAGCTGCGGGAGTTCCTCGCCGGCACGAATACCCGGGTCCTGGTCGAGGCCAGCCCGACCGACCGGGTGTGGGGCATCGGCCTCGCCGCGACCGACGACCGCGCCGCCGACCCGTCGCGGTGGCGGGGCCTCAACCTGCTCGGCTTCGCCCTGATGCAGGCCCGCGCCGAGCTGGCACTCACCTGAGCTGCTTACGCATTCTGATGGACCAGGCCTCGGCATCATCGATCGTCGCGGCCCGCACGGTGGCAGCGCCCATGACAACGCACGCTACCGCCCGGGAATCACCACCGGCGCCGGTTGCCGTGCCGCTCGCGGATCGTGGCCCACACCATCTTCCCGCCGGTGGTCCGCATGGCGCCCCACGCCGTCGAGTCAGCGTGGACCACCTGCAGCCCCCGCCCCCGTTCGTCGAGCGGGCGGCCGGGCAGGACCGCCGCCGGCCGACGGATGTGGGGAAGCTTCGGATTGCGGTCCCGCACCGCGATGTGCAGGCCGAGGCCGCGCCGCGAAACCGAGATATCCATTTCGGTACGCGCATGCTCGACCGCGTTCGCCACCAGTTCTGACATCACGGCGCGTCCCGGCATCAGCAGCCGGGGCATGTTCCATTCGTGGCAGGCGCCGCCGACCAGGTTGCGGGCCACGCTGATCGACTGGAGCGAGGGCGGCAGGCGGAGGCGGATGACGTCGGCGAGCACCCGGCGGGCGGCTATCGCAACGCGGGCCTGCGCCGGTGTCTCGAAGATCGCCAGAAACCGGTTGCTCCCCACCCGGAGCAACCGCTTCTCCAATGGTGTGCCGGGCGACATGCAGAGAGCTATCTGCGTGGGTGGCTCGGTGGCATCGGCCATCTGCGCCGCGGCCACCCAGGTCGCTACGCTCTCCGCTCCGTGATCGTCGATCCCGCTGAGATCGACGACGATTCCTGCCGGGCATTCGGTCAGGCATTTCTGTATTACCCGGTCGACGGTCGCCGCGACGCTGCGCTGCCATGGCCCGGAGACGCAGATGTCGACGACCGCGCCGTCGATGTCGGTCGTCACCGTGACCCCGGGGTCGTGGAGGTCGAAGAGATAAGGAGGTTCTTCCTCCATGGCGCGGCCTCCCGCCTTTGCGTACCCCGGAGTCTTCGGGGCCTGCCAGGGCGTAGTCAACCGGCCTGTCACCTCCCCAGGTTCGTCCGTTCAGCGCCACTTGACATGCAGGCGTTCGCCTGCATAACTTTTCCTATGGACGAGGTCTTCCGGGCGCTCGCGGATCCCACCCGGCGCTATCTGCTCGACCTGCTCCATGGGCGCGATGGGCAAACCCTCGGCGAGCTCTGTGAGCCCCTCGCGATGACCCGGCAGTCGGCGACCCAGCATCTGGAGCTGCTCGAGGGAGCCAACCTGATCAGCGTGGCCCGCCGCGGTCGCGCGAAGCTCCACTACCTCAACCCGGTGCCGCTGCACGCGATGCAGGAGCGCTGGATCGACAAGTTCGAGCGGCCCCGGTTACGGGCGCTCAGCGGCGTCAAACTTCGAGCGGAGAAAGCTATGAGCGACCGGCCCGCCTACGTCTACGTCACCTATATCGAGAGCACCCCCGAGCAGGCCTGGCACGCCCTGACCGACGCGGATCTGACCGCTGCCTACTGGGGGCACGCCAACGTTTCGGACTGGCAGCCCGGCTCGACATGGGAGCACCGGCGCGTCGACGGGTCCGGGATCGCCGACGTGGTGGGCACGGTCGTCGAGGCATCCGCGCCGCGCCGGCTCGTCACGACGTGGGCCGATCCGGCCCGGCCGGAAGCCGGTTCTGAGCAGGTCACCTTCGAGATCGAGCCGTTCCACGAGATCGTCCGGCTCACCGTCACCCACGAGAACCTGGCGAGTGAGCAGGCGCACACCGACGTGGCAAGCGGCTGGCCCGCGGTGCTGTCGAACCTCAAGACGCTGCTCGAGACCGGCCAGGTTTTGTCACAGGCACCGTGGACCATGGGCAGGTGACGAATCTCGGCGCCATCTACCTGCCCATGAATCCTCCCGAGCGGCTGCCGGAGGTCGCCCGCATCGCCGACCGGGCGGGCCTCGAACAGCTCTGGTTGTGGGAGGACTGCTTCCTCAACAGCGGCATCGCGGCGGCTTCCGCGGCGCTCGCCTGCACCGAGCGACTGCGGGTCGGCATCGGGCTCATGCCGGCCCCGTTCCGCAACGTCGCGCTCGCGGCGATGGAGATCGCCACGCTGCACCGGCTCTTCGGTGACCGGCCGATCGCGGGCATCGGCCACGGCGTCCAGGAATGGATGGCCCAGGTCGGCGCACGAGCGGAATCGCCGATGACCCTGCTGCGCGAATACACCACCGCACTCAGGTCGCTGCTGCACGGCGAGGAGGTCACCACCGACGGCCGCTACGTGCACCTCGACGCGGTCAAGCTCGACTGGCCACCGTCCTCGCCGCCCAGCCTGCTGATCGGTGCGACGGGTCCGAAGACCCTGCAGCTGGCCGGCGAGCTGGCCGACGGCACTATCCTCACCGCGGGCACGTCCCCCGAGGGCGTGCGCACCGCGGTGACCAACATCCGCCCCGACGCGCGGCACGACGTGGTCGTCTTCATGATGGTCGAGACCGGCCCGGGCGCGGCCGAGCGGCTCGCCGCGCAGCAGGAGAAGAGCGGCGGCTGGGGCGTGGCAGGTGACGCCGCCGCGATCGCCGAAGGTGTCGAGAGCATCGCCGCGGCCGGAGCGACCACCGTCGTCCTGCAACCGACCGAGTCCAACACGCCGCCGCCCGGGGAGTTCGTGCGCTTCGTCGCCGAGGAGGTGCGCCCCCTGGTCGGGTGACACGCATTTGCCCCGGCGGCGGAGCGCTGGTGGAGTGGGATCATGGCCATCTCCGAGTATCTGAAAAGCCTCCGCTCCGTCGTCGGGACCAGGCTGTTGTTCCTGCCGGGGGTGACCGCAGTGGTCTTCGACGACGCCGGCCGGGTGCTGCTCGGCCGGCGCTCGGACGACGGCTCCTGGGGGCTGATCGCCGGCGTCATGGACCCGGGGGAGCAGCCCGCCGAGACCGTGGTCCGCGAGGTGTTCGAGGAGACCGCCGTCCACGTCGTCCCCGAGCGCATCACCGGCGTCTTCACCCAGCCCCCGAACACCTACCCCAACGGCGACCGCACCGAATACGTGGACATCTCGTTCCGCTGCCGTGCGGTGGGCGGCGAGGCGCGGGTCAACGACGACGAGTCGCTGGAGGTCGGCTGGTTCGCCCTGGACGAGCTTCCACCGATCGGCGACCTGACCCGCCGCCGCATCGAGTGGGCCCAGCTCCCCGGTCCCGCCGCGTCCTTCCTCAGCTGACCTCCCGGCCCTTTTTCCTCAGTTGACCTGCAGCACCCGGCCGCGGACGTGGTCGTCGTGCCGGGCGTTGCCCACCCGGAAGTGCTTGGTGCCGATCACGTCGAAACCCTGCTTGGTGTAGAACTTCGCCGCGCGTTCGTTCTGCTGGTTGACGCCCAGCCAGCAGTGCGTCGCACCGGTCTCCACGGCTGCCGCCAGCGTCGCCGCCATCAGCGTCGATGCCACACCGGACCCATGGGCTTCAGGAGCAAGGTAGAACTTGCTCAGCTCGATGCTGACGCCGTCACCCGCGAACTTCGCCACCGTCCCCGCGAGCGACGGGTCCGCGATCGGGCCGCCGACCAGCATCGAATACCCGATGGGCTGGTCATGCTCGGAGGCGATCAGCAGGATCCGCAGCGGGTCCGCCAGGTAGCCCTCGAAGCTGGCAACCGAGAGGTGGAGCGCGATGAAGGCGTCGATGTCGCTCTGCGCGGAGCCCGGCGGATTCGCGAGGCCGAAGGTGCGTGCTGCCAGTTCGTGCAGTTCGCCCGCATCGCGCAGGGTCGCTCGTCGTGTGGAGATGACCATGCTCAGAACATTAGGACCTTCCTTACCGTGGGAGCGGTCCCGGGAACTGGAAAGAGGGTTTAGAGTTTCCGGCGGGTCGAAAGGCGGCCCCTACGATGAAGGGCGTAGCGGTGACTAGAGGACTGGGCGACGTCATACCCGCCCCGGGTGAGGTGCGGCCCGATACGGCCGCCGATTTCACCATCGATTCCGGCACGAGGATCAGCGCGGCAGCCGGCACGGAAGACGTGGCGGAGCATCTCGCCGCGGCGCTGCGCCCGGCAACCGGCTACGGCCTTCCCATCGGTGGTGCCGGCCTTGACGCCGGCGCGGTGACCTCGGGCGTTATCGCGCTGGTGGTTGACGCGGCGCTGGGCTCCGAGGCGTACCGGATGGAGATCTCACCGGGCGGAATCCTGCTGACCGGCGGTGACCCGGCAGGGGTTTTCTATGGTGTGCAGACGCTGCGGCAGCTGCTGCCCGCGGAGATCTACGCAGGCGTTCCGCAGCAGGTCACCTGGACGGTGCCCGGCGGGACCATCTCCGACCGGCCTCGATTCTCCTATCGAAGCGGCATGCTCGATGTGGCCCGGCACTTCTTCACGGTCGCCGAGGCCAAGTCCTATCTCGACACCCTGGTCCAGTTCAAGATCAATCACCTGCACCTGCATCTCACCGATGACCAGGGCTGGCGCATCGAGATCGACAGCTGGCCCAAGCTCACCGCGATCAGCGGCGGCGAGGGCACGGGTGTCGACGGCGTGGGCCCCGGCTTCTACACCAAAGCCGATTACTCCGAGCTGGTCGCGTACGCCGCGGCCCGCTTCGTGACGATCGTGCCGGAGATCGACATGCCCGGGCACGTCAACGCGGCGCAGGTGGCATACCCGGAACTCACCACGGACGGCATCGCCCCCGAACCGCGTACCGATGTCGAGGTCGGCTACTCGTCCCTGGTCGCCGCCAAGAAGGAGACGTACACGTTCGCCGACGACGTGCTGCGCGAGATCGCGGCGCTGACCCCGGGCCCGTACATCCACATCGGCGGCGACGAGGCGCTGGTCACGACGGCCGAGGACTACCGTACGTTCATCGAGCGCCTCCTGCCCCTGGTCGTGAAGCACGGCAAACGCCCCCTGGGCTGGCACGAGATGGCATCGGCCGACCTGCCACCCACCACGATCGTCCAATACTGGCGGATCGAGGCCACCGACGACGGCACCGCCCGCGCCGCCGCAGCCGGCCACAAGGTCATCATGTCGCCGGCCGACCGCACCTACCTCGACATGAAGTACGCCGCGGACACCACTCCCGGCCTGGACTGGGCCGGCCTCGTCAGCATCGAGCAGGCATACGGCTGGGACCCCGCCGACCGCCTGCCCGGAGTAACCGAGGACTCCCTGCTCGGTGTCGAAGCCCCACTCTGGTCGGAAACCCTCCGCACCCTCGCCGACGCCCAGACGATGACCTTCCCGAGACTCCCGGCGATCGCCGAGATCGGCTGGTCACCCAGGGAAACCCACAACTGGGAATCCTTTCGCACCCGCCTCGCCGCCTGCGCCCCCCGCTGGCGAGCCCAGGGCGTCGCCTTCCACCCCGCCCCGGAAATCAACTGGCCGCACTAACCTCCGGCCCAGCCCACAACGGTCGCGGGCAGGCCTCCCGGCCTTCGGCAGCCCTGCCCGCACCCGCCCCGGCGGACCGTGCACAACCTTCGCCGGCAGCGGTGCGAAAGCAGTCGTGCCCCATGCCCGCGGGCTGCGGTGCGAAAGCAGCCGTGCCCCGTGCCCGCGGGCTGCGGTGCGAAAGCAGCTGTGCCCCATGTCCGCGGGCTGCGCGACAAAGTCCCGCCCACAACCTCACCCGCCGCAGGCACCGAACGTTAGGTTGTGGGCAATTAAGT
Source organism: Winogradskya consettensis (assembly GCF_018332715.1). Lineage (GTDB taxonomy): Bacteria > Actinomycetota > Actinomycetes > Mycobacteriales > Micromonosporaceae > Actinoplanes > Actinoplanes consettensis. Next base: position 302,374 of record NZ_BOQP01000011.1, read on the forward strand.
TGTGCACAATTAAATTGCACACAACCTAATCACCCGTCCGTGGCCGCCCCGCCGAAAATCTTCCTTAAATCTTGGCCACGGCCCGGGTGGCCGTCCGCCCAGCTCAGCCCGGCATCGACTGGATCACGGACCGGACCGCGCCGGTGGAGCGCGGCGAACCCACCCCTACTCTTGCCGAGTGCAGAAGCTGGTGTGGACTTCGGCCACCGCGTTGGCCGGTTTTCTGGCGGTAGCGGTGCTGCAGCTGGCGCTGGTCGTCGTGCCGGTCCTGCTCGTGCTCTCGACGCTGCCCGATTCGGCGATCACGCGGATCGGGGTGCCCGTGTGCACGGCGACGGTGGGCGTGATGGCGTACGCGACCTGGCGTGCCCTGCACACCCGGCGTCCCGAGCCGGTCGGCATCCCCGTGACCAGGCAGGACGCCCCGGAGCTGTGGGCTCTGCTCGACGCCGCGGCGGCGGCTGCGGGCACTCGCGCGCCGGACCGCCTGACCATCGTGGCGGACGCGGTCGCGAAGCTGATCGAACGAACCCGCTTCCTGGGCCTCGGCGGCGGCCCCCGCGACTTCTACCTCGGCCTGCCGCTGCTGCAGGCCTGGGACATCGAGCATCTGCAGGCGGTCACCGCCCACGAGCTCGGGCACTTCTCACCCCGCCTCGGCCGCCTGGCGCCGCTGGCCTGGCGAGGCCGCACGGCGGTCGCCCGGGTGGTGCCCCGCATCCCGCGTCGTAACCCGGCGGGCCCGCTCCTGCGGACGTACGCAAAGCTCTACCGTCGTCTGGACGCCCCGTTCAGCCGGGCCCAGGAGCTCCAGGCCGACCGCATCGCCGCGGAGTTCGCCGGGCCGGCCGCGGCAGCCGCTGTCCTGCGCGACCTGCCCGCGCTCGATGCGGTCCACCGTGTCTTCCACGCGGAATACCTCGGCCCCGGCTGGCAGGCCGGCCACGTCCCGGACGACGTCTTCGGCGGCTTCCTGCGGGTGTTGTCGGCCCGGGCGGACGAGATCGCGGTCCTGCGCAACCGCGAACCGTCCGCGCCATCCACATGGGACAGCCATCCGCCCCGCCAGGAACGCCTCGCCGCACTGGCCCTGCTCGCCACGCCGCCGGCTCAGCCCGGGTCCGCGCCGGTGGCAGACACAGGCTCCGCGGAATCCAGCGTGGCGGCCCCGGTCGGCGCCGAGACGGCAGCAGCCGGTGTGGGTGCGTCTGTCGGCGACCGGTCGGAGGGCTCGACGGAGTCATCCGCGACAGCTGCCGCCCAGCCGGTCGAATCGGCGGCTGGTTCCGTTGCCGTCGCCGACCGCGCCGAGGCATCCTCCGACACCGGCGAAGCACCCGCACCCGCCACCGAAGAGAAGCCCACGACGGTCCCTGCCCCGGATGCGGGCCGTTCGGCCGGCCCGGCGCTTACTCTCGTTCCCGATCTCCCCGGACTGGGCCGCGCGCTGCAGCAGGTCGCGTACCCGCCGCAGGGCCGCACCCGTGTCGGCTGGGACGAGTTCTTCGGCGCGGCGCGTACGGGCGAGATGCAGCGGGAGGCCGATGCCGCGCTGGCGACCCTCACCCGGGTTGCGGAAAGCCCGGTGACCAACGCCGCCGACGTCCTGGATCTCGCCGCTGACGGCCGGCTGCGCAAGATCGCCGAGTCCGTGTTCGCCGGTCTCACCCCTGATGAGACCACCCTTCGAGTGAACGAGCTGGTCAACCTTCTGATCGCCCTGGCTGCGCTGCGCAGTGGGGCGGCTCGCTGGAGGCACAGCTGGACGGGTACGGCTGAACTGGTCTCCGTCGACGGATCGCATCTCGATCTCGGGGCGCTGGCCGCGCTCGCCATCGACCCGGCGACCGTGGGCAGTGCGCGCGAGCGGCTGACCCAGCTCGGCATCGATGTCTCGGCGGGCCCGTCCGCGGATGCGCTGCCCGCCCGGCCCGAAGTTGTCGGCGGGGTCGTCAACCTGGTCGTCGACGGTTCGCGGACCGATGTGCTGATCGTCGACACCGGGCTGTTGCTCGTGCCGGGGTTGCCGCGTTCGCAGAACGGGTCGGCAAAACGGCGGCTCGCCCGGATCGCCGCCGAGGACCCGGCGCGGCGGGAGTCCGACACGCGGTTCGTCGCGTACGCCGATGTGGTGAATGCGACCCAGGTGAAGCGCCGGAGCTGGGCCTTGAACCTGCGTGACGGGGCCGCGTTGAATGTCCGCAGTGCCCTGGATTCTGATGAGTTGCCAGGCGGTTGGGCAGCGCTGGACAACGCCGTGGAGTTCCTGTCGCGTACCAGGTAGTCATGATCCTAGTGAACTGTTGTGCTCCCTCGTCCGTGGTGCTGCGTAGACGGGTCGTGTCGCCGACTATTTAGTAGTCGATGCGTCACGTCACGTCACAATGGCAGCAGGCGAGATTCGCTTTACGTTCGCGGAATATGGGTAGAAGTACCCCCGCGTGTGAAGCGATGATTGTCGTAACACGGGGGGAGGGGGCGTCGTGGAACGGGGACCCTTGGCGCTCTTCGGAGCATTGGTCGCAGTCGGTCTGGGGCCGGCTATGTGGCTGGGCGCGCAGTTCGGCGAGTCGACGCTGACGCCGCAGCGCCCACCGGCGGTGACCAGAGTTCAGCAGAACGAGATTGTGCCGCCGGGGCAGGGCGGCGAGGGCGCGGGCATCACGCCGAGCGACCCGGCCGAAATCATCCACACCGACCCCGCGGCCGACCCGGCGCCGCAGAAGCACAAGCCCCGGGTGACGATTCCGTCCACCGAGGACAACAACGACGAGTACACCGGCGCAGGCGGCGGGGACGACCCGACGACCACGCCCGCGACGCCGTCGTCGTCTCCTTCCGCCGACCCGGAACCGAGCGAGACCTCCGACGACCCGGACACCCCGCCGACCGACGAGCCCACCGACCCCGAGACCGACCCGACCGATGAGACCTCCGACCCGCCCAGCGGCCCGGAAGTCCCGACCACGAACGTGACCACCCAGTCCGTGGTCAACGACTGAGATATATGGCGCCGAGGCCCTCGGCGGTTGCCGCGAAGAGTGAACGCAGCTCGGGCGGTGCCAGCACTTCGGCCTCGGCGCCGAGTTTGAGCAGTTCGATGTGCCCGTGCCGCATCGACTCGATGGGCACCGTCGTCGTGAGCCAGCCGTTCTCATCGGGCTCCGACGCCGATGTCTGCGCCACCCGGGTCATCTCCGGCGGAAACACGAACGGCATCCGGGCGAGCGCGGACGACGTCATCCGTACGGTCGTGACTCCTGTGTAGACACCCCGCTCGTACCTGTCGGTCCACTCCTGCCAGAAACCCGCCAGATCGAAACCCGCGGGCCGCAGGGCCGGTTCGTCGCGCACGCTCGCATCAAGGATGTTCACCACTCGGTACGCCGTGACGCGCTCGCCTGACAACGCGACCAGATACCAGCGCCCCGCCTTGAGAACCACCCCCAGGGGCGAGAGTGTCCGGGTCACCTCCCGGGGCGCCTTCCACCGGCGGTACCTGACATCGAGTTGCCGTTCCCGCCACACCGCGTCCGCCACAGCGGCCAGGTGCGGGGTCGACTCACCGACGCGGAACCAGCCGGGGGCGTCGAGGTGGAAGCGGTCGCGGACCCGATCCGCACGGTCGGCCAGTTCACCCGGCAGCGACGCGCGAAGTTTGAGCTCCGCGGCGGCCAGCATCGAACCCAGGCCGAGTTCGGCGGCCGGGCCCGGCACCCCGGAGAGGAAGAGTGTGCTCGCCTCACCCTCGGTGAGCCCGGTCAGCCGGGTGTGATAGCCGTCCAGGAGCTGATAACCACCGGCAGGGCCGCGGTCGGCGTAGACCGGAACCCCGGAAGCGCCGAGTGACTCGACGTCGCGGTAGACCGTCCGGATGGAGACCTCGAGCTCGTCGGCCAGCGCGCGGGCCGTCATCCGGCCGCGGGTCTGCAGCAGAAGCAGAAGGGAGACCAGGCGGGATGCGCGCACCCACCCAGTCTCCCAGTGCCAGCTTGTTCAGCGAACCTTCAGAGGCCCAGGATCCGGTTGAGGATGTCCCGGTATCCGCGGAGCTGCACGCGCAGCGCCTCGGTGTCATCGCTCTCGCCGGCGAGGCCGTCCTTGCGGGCTTTCAGGCTCGCGGTCAGCTTCTCGACGGCCTCTTCGACCATCTTGGCGGCGTCCTCGGTAGCTTCCTTCGGGCTGTCGACGAAGCGCAGTTGCACGTCGCGCCACCGCTCCTTGAGCCCGGCCGCGTCCTCGGCCTTGAAGAACGTGTCAGGCTCCCCGGCGGAAGCGGAAGTGGAAGCGGCCGCCGGCGTAGCCGTCGAGGCGCCGACCGGAACCGGCACCACCGCGGGCGTCTCGACGGCCTCGTCGTTGACGGGGGTGGTGTCGTCGGCTGCGGTACCGACGTGCGCGGGCTCGGCCACGATCGGCTCGTCGAGGCCCGGGTTCTCGTCGGTGGGGTTCTCGTCGGTCTTGTTCCGCAGATCGGTCACGCCGGCCACCTCATCGCTCTTGTCGGTCTCGTCGGCCACAACAGCCGTCCCGGTGACATCCTCGTCGGCCTTGCCGTCCCCGTCGATGTCGTGCGCGCCGACCGACGCGGTATCGGTGGCGTGCACGCCATCAACGTCGTGCGTGCCGGCGGTGTCATGCACGCCGTCGACGTCGGTGTCGTCCTCGTCGGCCGCGTGGTGCTTGCCGTCGGCGAGGTCGGTCGTGCCGTCATAGTCGGAGTCGGAGTCGGAGTCGCTGACAGCGTCGTACTTGTTGTCAGGGGTGGAGCCGAACGCCTCATCGGTGGGCGACGTGAGCGCGTCGCCGGTCGGGGCGAGCGGCTCGTCGGTGACCGGGTCGACGGCCTCCGGGTCCTTGAACGTGCCCTCGTCCTTGAGGTCTGCGTCGGTGTCGAACTTCGCGGTCGGCTCGTCGGGCTCGTCCAGCGGCACGTCCACGACCTCGTCGTCGTGCGTCTTGTCGCGGGTGTCGTCCCCGGCATACCCGGTGGGCAGGGCGGTGGTGGCGTCCGGGTCGTCGGCGGTTGCTGAGCTTCCGGCGTACGTCGTGGTGTTGCTCTCGGAAGGCTGCTCGACCACGACGGCCCTGTCGGTCGTCTCCGGGGTCTCCCACCGCTCGGTCGGGGAATCGGAACCGACCGTGCCCCACGGGGTCTGGTGGGTGCCCGTCTCGTGCGCCTGGGTGCGGTCCGGGTCGTCGTCCAGGCCGGTCTCGTCGCGACTGTCGGTACGGGTGCCGTTGTCAGCGTCGGCGGCGTTGTCGGCGGGGGTGGACCAGGGAGACGGCGGCCGCTGGCCCGGCACGGCTACGGGCTCGGACTGGACCCGGGCGGACTGCTCATCCGCCGCCCGCTCATCTGCGGCGCGGTCCTCGGTGGCTTGATCGTCGCTCGCCTCGCGGGCGTCGTTGGAGAAGAAACGCATCGTCGGACTCCTCAGCGGCTCGTGGCGTCGGGACGGGAGCCCGCGACGTCGGTGTCGTGGTCGTTGATCTTCGGGGACGGGACCTTCGGTTCGCTGTCGGGGGCAACGGCGCCCTCGGAGCGGACGGGGTTCTCACCGAGCAGGTCGGCGAAGAGCGCGCGGTAGTGCACGAGCGCCTGGCGAAGGTCCTCGGTCTCGATCTCGCCGGTCTTGCTGCGTTCGCTGATCGCGTGGGCGTCGCGGTAGTGCTCGAGCGTCGTGGCGTGCTGCACCGAGAGGTTGGCGAGCTGGTCGTCGTAGTCGCCGACCGGGTAACCACGCTCGGCGATCAGGCGGGTGACGAGCTCGTCGGCGGTCGAGACGGCCTCCGCCGGGGAGTCCACGAAGTCGATCTGGACTTCTTCCCAGGCCACGGAGTAGCGCGCCTTCGACTCCGCCGAGAGCGCCTTGAGCTCGAACTGGGCGACGCGCTTCTGCCGCTCCACCAGCTCACGCTCGCCGGCCGCCCGGCTGTCGGAGTCGCCGACGACCCGGTCGTACTCGGGGCCGAACTTGTTCTGCAGTTGCTTGCGGCGCGACGCGCGCACACCGAACACGATGGCGGCGATCACCAGCAGCACCACGACAATGAGAATGACAACGAGTGTGGGGGACATCGGCCTCCTCCTTCTTCACCCGCTGTTATGCCCACCCAACCAGGGTCATCAATCCGATTCGAGCCTGTGAGGTGAAATCCCTCCGACCGAGGCTCGTAAACTTGACTCATTCCAGAAATCTCCGTTGGCTCGGGACATGACGAACCCGGAATCCAAGCCGGTACTGACCACCCGTCAGGGCACCCGGTCCACGACAACGCCCAGCAGCGCACGGTCGGGACCCGAGGCCAAGCTTTCCAGATCAAATGGCCGGTACGCCCGGTCGATGCACATGCTGACGCCGTCGGCGAGGCCATGCTGATCAAGAGGGGCGTCGCCGTCTGATCAACGGTCAGTCAGCTTGGCGTCACCGCAGCCCCCGGGTTTTGAGGTCGGGGGCTGTTTGTCGTGCCTTTGTCCACAGGGGCGGTGGCTGCGGTCGCCGCGATTACGTATCCTCGCCAGGGCGTGCGCTCCTCATAGACATATGTTGACGCGTGCGTTGTCCTGCACCCCCTCGGGCGGAGTCTGATGAGAACCCGCAGTTGGTCGATCCGTTCGAAGATCATCGCGCTGGCCGCGGTGCCGTTGACGGCACTGCTGGCGCTCTGGGCCTTCGCCACGGCTATCACCGCCGGTCCGGCGCTCAACCTGCTGACGACGCAGTCGTTGCTCGACGACGTCGGCGACCCGGGCTCCGTCCTCGTGGGCGAGCTCCAGCGGGAGCGCCGGCTCTCCGTGGAGTTCCTCTCGAACGCCAAGACGAATCCCGGGAGTCTCGACACTCAGCGCGCCACCACCGACCGTGCCGCCGCGGAGTTCCGGCGCACAGCGGTCTCCGCGGTCAGCAGCCAGGCCGAGCGGGTCTCCAGCGGGACACTCTCCGCGCGCATCAAGCAGCTCATCAACGACCTCGACGGGCTGCCCGCGGCCCGCGGCTACATCGACGATCGCGACGTCGACGTGGTGGGCGCACAGAACCTCTACAGCAACATCGTCGACACCAGCTTCCAGATGTTCGCCGCCACGGCCACGTTCGGTGACGAGCGCGTCGACCGGGAGATCCGTGGCCTGAGCAACGTCGGCCGCGGCCGCGAATACCTCAGCCGGGTCGACTCCCTGCTCGCCGGCGCGCGCGTCGCCGGAAAGCTCAGCGCGGGCAGCCGCGCCGAGATCGTGCAGGCGATCGGCACCGCCCGGTTCCTGATCGCCCAGGGTGTCAGCGACCTGCCCGTGCAGGACCGCACGGCATATCAGACGCTCAGCGCCGGAACCGCCTTCAACCGCCTCGGCGAGCTGCAGAACGAGCTGCTCACGAGCAGCCGGGCCGGGGTCGCCGTCCCCGTGCCGGCCGACGCCTGGCAGCCCGCCTACGACACCACGATCGAGCAGCTGCGAGTCTTCGAGACCAACGCGTCCGATTCGCTCTCCGACGACGCCCGGCCCGTCGCGGTCAACGTGCTGCTGCGGCTCGGGCTCGCCGGCCTGCTCGGCTTGGTCGCGCTCGTCCTGTCGGTGCTGGTCTCGATCCGGGTCGGCCGCTCCATTGTCGGCCGGCTGATCCGGCTGCGCGGCGAGGCCCTCGAGATGGCCGACGAGCGGCTGCCCGCCGTCGTGCGGCGGCTGCAACGCGGCGAGGCCGTCGACGTCGAGGTGGAGACCCCGCCGCTGGAGTACGGCCGCGACGAGATCGGCCAGCTCGGCCACGCGTTCAACGAGGTCCAGCGCACCGCCGTGCAGTCCGCGGTCGAGGAGGCCAGCGTCCGCCGCGGCATCAACGAGGTGTTCCTCAACATCGCCCGGCGCAGCCAGACCCTGCTCCACCGCCAGCTGGCCCTGCTCGACAAGATGGAGCGCCGCGAGACCGAGCCGGACGAGCTCGAAGACCTCTACCGCGTCGACCATCTCGCCACCCGCATGCGCCGCCACGCCGAGGACCTCGTCATCCTCGCCGGTGCGGCCCCCGGCCGGGGCTGGCGCAACCCGGTCCCGCTGATCGACGTCATCCGCGGCGCGATCAGTGAGGTGGAGGACTACAAGCGCGTCGACATCCAGTCCATCCAGCCGTCCGCGGTCCTCGGCCGCGCGGTCGGCGACGTGATCCACCTCCTCGCCGAGCTGCTCGAGAACGCCGCGTCCTTCTCACCCCCGACGACCCGCGTCCAGGTGGTCGGGCAGATCCTCCCCAACGGGTACGCCGTGGAGATCGAGGACCGTGGCCTGGGCATGTCCGCCGAGGCGATCACGGAAGCCAACCGCAAGCTCCTCGAACCCCCGGACTTCGACCCCACCGACAGCGCCCGCCTCGGCCTCTTCGTGGTGGCCCAGCTCGCCGCCCGCCAGGGCATCCGCGTTTCCCTGCGCCCCAGCGCCTACGGCGGCGTGACAGCGATCGTCCTGATCCCCGGCGAGCTGATCACCGCCGCCCCACCCGGCCCCGGCTCGCTCACCATCGGCCCCGGCCCGGCACCCAGCACCCCCGCCGAGGCCGGCCTCGACCGCCCCCTGAACGGCACGGGCACCGACGACCGCAGCTCACTCGCCGCCCTGCAGTGGCAAGGCACCGAGGAGCTCCGCTCGATCACCACCCCCACCCGCCCGGCCCCGGCCAACGGCAAAGCCGTCGACGGCCTGCCCACCGCCCTCAGCACCTCGCCCGGCACACTCGACCGCCCCGGCACGGCGAGCGAGCCCGCCGCCGAGGGAGCCGACCTGGTGACCGGGCCCACGCCGTCCGCGGTGGTCGACGGACTGACCCCGGACGGCCTGGTCCAGCGGCGACGTGGAGCCCCACGCAAGAGGAACGACGGTCGCACGGAGCCGTTGGCCCAGCTCACGCCCAACCTCGACACTCCGGATGCTCTGACCGCACCCACCGGGCCCACACCCGCTGTGCTTCCCCCCGCGGCCCCCGCGGCCCCCGATTCGCCAGGGCCGGTCGTCGGTGACGGCCTCGACGTGGAGTGGCCATCAGGCAACGACCCGATGGAGCTGTCCACCCCGACCCTGCCGTCCCGGGCCCGGCGCACCCCGGCTCCGCGCACTCCGGATGAGCGCACCCCGGCCGAGCCCACTCCAGCCCCGCGCATTCCGGCTACCCGCATTCCGGCCCAGCGCACTCCTGCGGAGTCGATCCCACCGGCTGCTCCCTCGGTCCTGCCCGGCTCCGTTCCGCCGTCCGAGGCGGCCTCTCCGGCGTTGCCCGGCGCGGGAAACCGGGAGCGGAGTGCGGCGGCCGTCGAGGATGCGAGTAGGTTGCGGGCGGCTTTCGCCGGTTCTGTAGATTCTTCGATGGATTCGCCCCTTGAGTCCTCGATGGAGGAGCCGGGGGAGGCTCCTGCGGACGAGCGCCTGCTGCCCCGGCGGGTGCGGCAGTCTCATCTGGCTCCGCAGCTGCGGGGTCCGGTGGTCGAGCGTGCGGAGGCGACCACAACGCGTTCCCCGGAGAAGGTGCGCAGTCTGATGAGCGCGTTGCAGCAGGGCACCACCCGGGGCCGCCGGGACGCTGCCGCGCTCACCCAGCCGCCGCAGCCCGACCCGGGGTCGGTAACAGCCGCAAGTGACCGCGCGGCAGCGGGTAGTGAGCGAAACGCCGGAGAGGGTGACGAACAAGCCCGAGTTACTGACAAACAGCAGACGACAGGGCAGCCGACGTGGTCGGAGGCAGCTACCGTCACCTTCCCGGCCGTAAGGATTAGCGAGGCGGACGGGACCGACGGGGGCACGGACGGGCCGCCCGGGGATGTACACCAGATCCATCGGCCGGAGAAGGACGCATAAGTGGCACAGATGACCAACCAGAGCGCTCACCTCACCTGGCTCCTCGACGACCTCGTCGAGCGGGTTCCGTCCGCGCAGCAGGCGGTGGTGCTCTCGGCCGACGGGCTCCTGATGGGAGCGTCGGCCGGCATGGGCCGCGAGGACGCCGAGCACCTGTCGGCGATGGCCGCCGGTTTCCAGAGCCTCGCCAAGGGGGCCAGCCGGCACTTCCGGGCCGGGCCCGTGCGCCAGACCGTGGTGGAGATGGAGGACGCTTTCCTCTTCGTCACCGCGGCCGGGCTGGGTGCCTGTCTCGCCGTCGTCGCACGCAGCGACGCGGATCTCGGCCTGATCGCGTACGAGATGGCCATGCTCGTCACCCGGGTCGGCCAGAAGATGGACGCACCTGACCGGCTTCCCGGATCCGATGCCCGCTGATCCTCGGCGTGCGCCGCACGACTGGCTGGACCACGACGCAGGTCCGGTGGTCCGGCCGTACGCGATGACCCAGGGCCGGGTCGCACCCTCCGGCGGCGAGTTCGACCTGCTCGCCTTCGTGGTGGCGGCCGCTTCCGACGCGCCCCTGCCGGCATCGATGCAACCTGAGCATCACGCAATCGTCGGCGCGGCGTGGGAGCCAACGTCCGTTGTCGAACTAGCCTCCAAACTGGACCTCGCGATCGGGGTCGTCCGGGTTTTCCTGGGTGATCTACGCTCTGCAGGCTTCATTTCGCTTTACGAGCCCCCCGCGGCCTCCCAGCCGCATGACGTCGACGTACTCAAGGCGGTTGTCAATGGACTCCGTGCGCTCTGACCGTGAAGGCGCCCGATCGCGCATCCCGGTTGCGCTCAAGATCCTCATCGCCGGCGGGTTCGGTGCGGGCAAGACCACTCTGGTCGGCTCAGTCAGCGAGATCCGGCCGTTGCAGACCGAGGAAGTGCTCACCGGCGTCGACGGCGCCGACGACACCTCCGGGGTCGAGGGCAAACACACCACCACGGTGACGATGGACTTCGGTCGCATCACCATCACCGACGACCTGCAGCTCTACCTGTTCGGCACCCCCGGCCAGGACCGCTTCTGGTTCCTCTGGGACGAGCTCTCCCAGGGCGCCCTGGGCGCGGTGGTCCTCGCGGACACCCGCCGCCTGGCCGACTGCTTCCCGTCCATCGACTACTTCGAGCAACGAGGCACCCCCTTCATCGTCGCAGTCAACTGCTTCGACGAACGCCGCTTCGGCGCCGACGCCATCGGCCGGGCCCTCGACCTCGACCCCGATGTCCCCGTGGTCGAATTCGACGCCCGCGACAAGACGGCAGCCCGCAACGTCCTCATCGAACTCGTCGAGTACGTAGCCCGCCGCCAGCTCGCCGCCGCCGGCTCCCGCTGACCACTCCCGCAGCGCCGCACCGACCCCATCGGCCCGGCGCTGCGGGCGGACCCCGGTTACGGCGGCCCGAGCCGTCCGAAGGGCCGAGCGGCCCATGTCGCCCGTGCGGCCCGTGCTTCCGGCTCGGTGGCCACACCACACCGACCGGAGCGGTCCGGGAAACCACACCGACCGGAGCAATCCGGGGGAGAGGACTTAGGCCGTGACCAGCGCTGCTTCCTTCTCCAGAGAGTTCGTCCTCTCCCTGGCGATCGCGACCCGGGTCACGTCGTTGCTGGCGATCTTCCTCGGCCGGCTGGACGACCCCTTCGCGAGCGACACCTTCGACCCGAAGCAGGGCGTCGAGTCGGGGTGGCGTGAGCTGGCGGGCATGGGCCGATCCGACGAGCTCGACAGCCTCCTGAAAGACCGGCTGCCCGTCGTGAAAGAGCGCATCCGCGCCTCAGGACGACCGGGTTCCGCCGCTGCGGCAGCGGCGATCGACGTCATCACAGCGCTCATGACGAACGTGCACGACGACGCGGAGCGATGCTCAAGCGTTGCCGGCCTGGCGTTGCGGGTCGCTATCGAGATGGACCGGGCGGCAGCCGACCTGCCCGCGGAGGGGCTGTCCTGGGTGGCGTTCGAGCTGCGCGGGCAGGCCGCCCTGTTCGACCTGGTCACCGGGGCTGCCGGTGACTTCTCCGATGAGTTCATCGACGAGGTCCGCACCGAGGCCGGGGTGGGGTCGATGGCTTACCGCAACGCCATGCGGCGGCTGCCGGTTCAGTAGGCCGGTGGGTAGGCGTGTCCCCACGGGGGAGTCGCCGGTGCCGGGATGGTCGTCGGGATGCAGACCAGCCAGGACGACACCCGGTTCAGCCGTCGCGCCGTGAGCAGGCCCCGCAACGCCAGTTCTTCCGGTCGGGCGTACGGCCGGTCGGAGCGGCCCGTGATGATGCGGTGGGCGAGGTGGGTGGAGATGCCGGGGAGGGCGGCGAGGACGTGGGGTGGGGCGTGGTTGATGTCGACCAGGCCGCCGTCGTCGTAGAGGCGGATGAGGTCCGGTCGGCCCACGGCGAATTGGAGGGCCTGGCCCGGGTTGTAGGCGGCGAAGGTCTGGGCCTGGGTGCGCAGGGTGCGGGCTCGAGGGCTGTCGCCCGGGTGGGAGGCGAGCACGCCGCCGTGTATCGCCGCGATGACCGCGATCGCGAGGAACATGGCGATGCCGACGTCCTCGGCGTCGCTGGTGTAGTCGGCATCGATGGGGGTCGGGTCGATCTCCATGACGACGCAGGCGGTGATGAACAGGGCCAGGTAGCCGGCCGAGACCGCGAACTGGCGCCAGTCACGCCGGTAGAAGCCCGCGTAGAAGAAGTAGAGCCAGCTGCCGACCGAGCAGATGATGATCGGGATCAGGGATGCGGCGATTACTTCGAAGATCGGGAACGAGCGGGGCACCCGGAGCGGCAGCGGTGGGATCTGTCCCCAGCCGGGCCCGGAGGTGGTCCAGGTCGGCGGGGACAGGTCCGGCGGCACGTACGGCGGCGGATAGTAACCCGGCGCAGTGGGTTCCCCGGCGCCGGGATAGGGCGGCCCGGACGGCTGGTTGTAAGGAGAGCCGGATGACGGCCCGGACGGCGGCGGGGCGAATCCGGCCGGTGGCGAATACTGGCCCGGGTGCTCGCTCCCGTCGGACCACGGGTCGACGGCTTCGGAGTAGAAGTGTTCGCCGCGGAGGATGCGGCGGTGGGTTTCCTGGAGTTTGTCGCCGGGTTCGACGCCGAACTCGTCGAGGAAGTATTCGCGGGCCTCGCGGAAGGCGGCCAGCGCCTCCGCCTGCCGTCCGCCCTGGTGCAGCGCGATCATCAGGCTTGACCGCAGGCCCTCACGGAGCGGGAACTGCTCGACCAGGCGTACGAGATCGGGCATCACGCCGGTGTGGTTTCCCCGCGCGAGCTCAATTTCCGACCATTTCTCCCAGGCTGTTGCTTTTGCCTCGGTGAGGCGGGTGCGGGCGGCCTCGAAAACGGCTCCGCTCAGGCCCGCGAGCGCTTCGCCTTTCCAGAGATCCAGCGCGGTGCGCAGCGTCGCTGCGGCTTCCGGGAAATGCCCGCTCTTGCGCTGCACCGACGCCTGCGCCACGCCCGCCTCGAACCGGACCGAATCCAGGTCGTCGGGGGAGATCTGCAGCGCATAGCCCGCGCTGGTCAGGGGGAGCAATTCTCCGGGGGTACGCGGTGGGCGATCCGGATCCAGGAGGCGTCGCAGCCCGGCAACATATTTCTGTACGACGTTGGCGCCGTTCTCCGGTGGATCCTCGCCCCACACCGCGTCGACGATCTGGGTGACGGGCACCGGGCGGCCGGCGTTCAGCAGCAGGATGGCCAGCACCGCGCGTTGTTTTGCGGGGCCGAGTTCGAGGGGCGTTTGTGCGCGCAGTGCGCGTACCTCACCCAGAAGCTCGAAGCGCAAGTCTGAGTCAGACATAGCGCACCCCCATTTACCTGCGGAAACGTGAAACGGCAGCGAAGCGGCAGCCGGCAGCAGCATAGCGGCAGCGCGACGGCAGCACTGCCCGCCAGTCTTCGGTGCATCGACCCCGGTGGTGTGCAGGGCCGGGACCCCCATCGCATTCGGAGACAAGACTGATGAACGTACGTGTGGGAGTGGGCGCCGTGGTCGCCCTCGGCATTCTCGCCACCGGCGGCTGCGGTGCCGTGCAGGCGGCCAAGGACGAGGTCGCGGAGGCGGTGGTGCCGACGCCGAAGGAGAAGCTCATCGACTCGCTGCCGGATTCGGGCGCCGGGCCGTTCCACTTCGCGATGAAGGGTGGCGAGCAGCCGATGGACGGGGTGCTCGACGCCTCGAAGAAGAGCTACCAGCTGGGGTTCAGCAACACCGACCCGGATCTGGGGTTCACCATGACGATGAAGTTCCTGGTCGTGGGGGAGAAGTCCTGGATCAAGATCGGATTCACGGGTACGGAGGGGCTCACCGGGCTGCCGAAGTTGCCGAAGAAGTGGATGCTCGTCGACCCGGCGAAGATCAAGGACGCCGATGGGCCGCTGACGTATGACGACGAGACCGATCCGGGCGCGTTGACGCCGATCCTGGACGCGATCGTCGAGGTGCACGAGACCGGTGCCGGGAAGTTCGCGGGCACCACCGACCTCACGAAGCAGGGTGAGGCCGAGCTCGTGGACCAGAAGACCCTCGACGCGCTGGGCGCCAAGGCGAACGCGGTGCCGTTCGAGGCCGAGTTGGACGGCAAGGGCCGGTTCACCAAGGCGGTCATCAAGGTCCCCGGGGCCGGCAAGATCAAGGCGGAGACGTACGAGGTGGTCTACGACAAGTACGGCACCGCGAAGTCCCCCGCGGAGCCCGCCACGGGTGAGCAGCAGAAGGCGACCGCCGCGGCGTACGAGTTGCTGAACTCCTGATCCTGGTTCCACCGCATCGGCGGTCGCGCGGGTCTGACGGGGGTCCGCGCGGTCGCCGCTGTCGTGTGGTGGGATCGGGGTATGGCTACGAACGAGGACTTCGTCTATCTCGGGTGTTACACCGATGAGCGCGGCGGCGAGGGCGAGGGCATCGCGTTGCTGCGACGCGACCGGGCGACCGGGGCGCTGACGCCGGCGGGGGTTGTCGCGCGTACGCCCGCTCCCTCGTTTGTGGGCCAGCACCCCACCCTGCCGGTCGTGTACGCGGTCAACGAGCTCACCGAAGGTGCGGTCAGCGCGTTCGCCGTGGAGCCGGACGCGACGCTGACCCTGCTCGCCGTACGCCAGACCGGCGGTAAGGAGCCCTGTCACCTCGCGGTCTCGTCGGACGCCTCGCACCTGCTCGTCGCCAACTACACCAGCGGTGATGTGGCTGTCTTCCCGCTGGACGCCGACGGGGTGCCGGGGGAGCGTTCCGATCTGCTCGACCTGCAGGGGTCCGGCCCGGTCGAGGACCGCCAGGAGGGCCCGCACGCGCACATGGTCAATCCCGATCCGAACGGCCCGGACGTCCTCGTCTGCGACCTCGGCTCGGACCGGGTCTGGCACACCCGGCTCGACGCGGTCTCCGGGCGGCTGACCCTTGTCGGTCCCGCGATCGTCGCAGAGCCCGGCACCGGTCCGCGGCACCTTCTGCGCGTCCCGGGCGGCGACATTCTGCTGGTCGGCGAGCTCTCCGGGGATCTGGGCCGTTTCCGGCCGGGCCCGTCGGGGGCGTACGTCCAGGCTGCCGTCGAGGTCACCAGTGCGGCGAAGCCGAATCAGCCGTCCGAGCTCACCACGGGCCGGAACGGTCGTTTCGTATATGTCGCCAATCGCGGGCCGGACACCATTTCGGTCTTCGACGGCGATCGGCTGATCGCGGAAGTGGCGACCGGTGGCGAGTGGCCCCGGCACATCGCACTGGTCGGTGATCACCTGTACGTAGCCAATGAGAGGTCACACAACGTCACTATCTTCCGGATCGACCCCGATTCGGGCATCCCGGTGATTCAGGGTGAGCCCGTTCATCAGGGCAGTCCTACCTGCATCTTGCAGTACCGCACACCCATTGGAATGGGATAACTACTCTGAGTGAATTAAGTATACGATAATGCCAATACGAGTAACTTTCGTCCGAACGTACATGGCATTCGCGTCTCGGGATGCGCAGTATGGAGCGCGTGTCAGGCCGCCATCGCAGAAACTTCAGTCTCAAGGGAGCGGGCGTCGTCGCATCCGCGATGGCGATCGTTGTCGTTCTCGCGGGGTCCTGGTTCGGTTATCAGCAGCTCGCTGACAAGGGATGTTCCGGCGGAATAGCCCTCAGCGTCGCCGCCGCGCCCGAGATGGTCCCCGCCGTCCAGCAGGCCGCCAAGCGGTGGAGCGACGCCGGTGCCGAGGTCAATGGGACGTGCGTCAACGTCAATGTCAGTGGCGTCAGCCCGGCCTCAATGGCGTCCACTATCGCGCTCAAGCACCGGGTGACGCTGTCGGGTCTGGGTGCGGTGAGCAAGGACGGCACGGTGCCCGACGTCTGGATCCCCGACTCGACCACCTGGCTGCTGCGCCTGCGCTCGGAGGCCTCCGGCTTCCAGCCGACCGACGGCAAGTCGCTCGCGCAGAGCCCGGTCGTGATCGCGATGCCGCAGCCGGTCGCCGAGAAGATCGGCTGGCCCGACCGCAAGCTCGGCTGGGCCGACCTGGTCAAGCAGATGACCACCGGAAACTCGCTGCGGACCGGCATCGTGGACCCCAACCGGGACGCCGCGGGTCTCGCGGGCCTGCTCGCGCTGGGTGGCGCGGCAGGCACCAGCGCGCAGGCGAAGGCCCAGCAGGTCGGCGCGCTGCGCTCGCTCGCCCTGGGCAGCTCGTCGTTGCGTGAGGATCTCCTGGAGAAGTTCCCCCGCTCGGAGGACGCGGCAGACCTGACCACCGCGATCAGCGCGGCGCCGCTCTCCGAGGAAGACGTCATCAGCTACAACGCCGACAAGCCGGTCGTCCCGCTCGCGGCGCTCTATCTCGACCCGAAGCCACCGGCGCTCGACTACCCCTATGCCGTCATGCCCGAGGTCGGCATCGACCTGAACAAGTCCGCGGCGGCGACCGGCCTGCGCCAGGCGATGGAGCAGCCGGCCTTCCGCGACGAGCTGGCCCGGGTCGGCCTGCGCGGCCCCGACGGCGTGGCGGGCGCCGGTTTCGCCAACCCGACCGGTGGGCCCAAGCCCAGCGCGGCCCCCGCCGCCGCCACCGGCACCGAGGGTGCTGCCGCCGCGGGTCTCGACGCCGGCTCGATCAACCAGGTTCTGGGCAGCTGGGCTGCCATCACGCAGCCCGGCCGCGTCCTCGCGGTCTTCGACGTGTCGGGCTCGATGGCCGACAAGGTCCCGACCGCCGACAACCAGAGCCGCGCGGCGGTGACCCGGACGGCGGCGACCCAGGGCCTCAAGCTCTTCGACAACGAATGGGCCGTCGGCACCTGGATCTTCTCCACCGAGATGAACGGCAAGCTCCCCTACAAGGAGATCGTGCCGATCAGCCCGCTGACCTCGGCCCGCTCCGAGCTGGAAGCCTCCATCTCGAAGATCACCCCGAAGGCGGGCGGCGCCACCGGCCTCTACGACACGGCGCTCGCGGCGTACAAGAAGGTCCAGGAGGACTGGCAGCCGGGCCGGGTCAACTCCGTCATCCTCTTCACCGACGGCAAGAACAGCAACGACGACGGCCTCAAGCTGCCCGCCCTCGTCACCGAGTTGAAGAAGGCCAACGACGCCAAGCGCCCGGTCCGCATGGTGATCATCGGAATCGGCAACGAGGTCGACGCCAACGAGCTGGAGACCATCACCAACGCGACCAGCTCCGGCGGCGTCTTCATCGCCGAGGACCCCGCGAAGATCTCCGACATCTTCCTCGAAGCCATCGCCTCCCGCTCCGGCGCCGCGCGCTAGGCGCCTCCCGCTCCGGCGCCGCGCGCTAGGCGCCTCCCGCTCCGGCGCCGCGCGCTGATCACGCCGAAGAGGGGTTCCAGTCGAGGCAGACGGCCACGGCGTCGTCCTCCAGGTCCGAGCTCACGAACGCGCGGAGATCGCCCAGCAGGGAACGAACCGCCTGGAGCGGGGCGAGCGGGCCGGTCCGGCGGATGAAGCGGCGCAGTGCCGCCTCGCCGTACTGACCGGCTGCCCCCGGAGCCGCGAAGACGCCGTCGCTGACGATGAACAGCCGGTCACCGGGCTGCATCCGGAAGCTCTGCGTCGAATAGTCGCTGGTCTCGAACATGCCGAACGGGAACTCGGCGTCCAGCTCCTGGTCGTGGACCTCGCCGTCGCGCAGCACCAGGAGCCGGGGCGAACCGGCGTCGACCGCGAGGACCTCGCCGGTGGTCACGTCCAGTTCCAGCATCAGGGCGGATACGTGCGAGTCGCCGCGATGCTGCGCGAAGAGGGCCTGATCGGCGAGGCTCGCCTGGTCGGCCAGCGGGAGGCCGGCGCGGCGGGCGTTGCGGAGGGCCTGGGTGGCCAGGGAGGTCAGCAGGGACGCCGTTATGCCGTCGCCCATGCCGTTGAGCACGGTGACGAAGATCCGGCCCTCCTGCTCGGCCCAGTCGAAGCTGTCGCCGCGGACGGCGTACGCCGGCTCGAGCTGGCCGGCCAGGCTGAAGCCCGGACCCACCCGGCAACGCCCGGGCAGCAACTCCCACTGCAGCTCGGCGGCGAGCGTGAGCCGCTGGGAGCGGGCCGCGACGGTGTAGCGGTCGGTGCCGACGCCGGCAGCCTGCAACTCGTGCGCGAGCAGCGTCCCGATCTCCAGGAGCTCGTCGCGCTCGGTGCCCGGCTCCGGGAAGGGGGAGATTCGCAGAACACCGAGGCGTTCCCCGCGCACGGTCACGGGCAGATACCCGACGTGACCCGCGACCACCTCGTTCTGGTGGTCGAACGCCCGCCACGCCGGATCGCCGGGGTGGGTCACCGCCGGCCCGCTGAGCAGCGGGAGCAGGGCTGACAGGCGGTAGTCGACCAGCAGCAGATCGGTGCCGGTGATCGCATACTCCTTGGCCAGCACGTCGGCCACGCACTCCACCACCAGCCTCGCCGGCGCCTCGGCCAGCGCCCGCCGCACCGCTGTTACTCGCTCGGACACGGTTTGCACCCCTTCGACACCGTCGCCTCTCCGGGTAGTCTCTGCTGCACCATGGGCGAACACCATGGGCCGGATGGGCCACAGGACGCCGCGGCAGTCGACGACGCCGCGGGTACGTTGCTGGCCGTTTGGGACGCTGCCCGGGAGCAGGCCACGCCCCGCCTCTCCGGCCCGCAACTCAACGCGCTCCTCGTCGTCGAGCGCGAGGAGGGCATCAACCTGCGAGGTCTCGCCGGGGAGCTGAGGATGATTCTCTCCTCCGCGAGCCGCCTCTGTGACCGCCTTGTCGCCTCCGGCATGGTCGAGCGGGTGCCGGGCCGGGTCGACCGCCGCGAGATCGCGCTGTATCTCACACCCTCGTCGCACGCCCTGCTGGCCAACCTGCGCAATACGCGCCGGGAGATCCTCGCCGACGTGCTGGGCCGGATGAGCCCGGCCGGCCGGGCGTCGCTGGTGCGCGGGCTTGCCGAGTTCAGCGCGGCAACCGCGGAGGAGTCCCGGTCCGACGCCCGCACGGCCTGATCAGCGCGCCAGATAGGCGGCGGGGTCGTCCAGCACGCCACGCAGCACCGCTCCGGCGGCACCGCGCACGGCGGCGTCGGGGCCCAGGGTCGCGGCCCGCAACCGCACCGGGGACCAGTCGGCGGTCAGCACCCGCCGCGCGATCTCAGCGTCGATGGCGTCGTGCAACCCGGGCAGCAGCGGCGCGTAGATCCCCCCGAGCACGACGGTGTCCACGTCCAGCAGGTTGACCACGGTGGCGATCGCGGTGCCGAGCGCGGTCCCGGCCACGGTCAGGTCGGCCCCCGCCAGGGACTCGACCGAGGTGACGCCGGCGGCGCTCAGCATCGCTTCCTGGCCTGCGTACTGCTCGAGGCAGCCGCGGGCGCCGCATCGGCAGCGCGGCCCGGCCGAGTCGATCGGGATGTGCCCGATCTCGCCGCTCCAGCCGCGCACGCCCCGGTAGAGCGCGCCGTTCAGCACGATGCCGGCGCCGATGCCGATCTCGCCGGAGATGTAGACGAAGCTGGGTGGCAGGTCACCCGTGCCCAGCTCGCTCAGCGCGGCCAGGTTGGCCTCGTTGTCGACCATCAGCGGCAGGCCGTGCAGCTGCGAACCGACGGCGACGTCCTGCCAGCCGAGGTTGGGGGCGACCCGGACCACGCCACCGGCGGACACGAGGCCGGGTACGGCGAGCGCCGCCCCCGCGACGGTCAGCCCCTCGGCCCGGGCCAGGCGTAAGGCCCGCGCGGCCAGCCTGGTGAGGCCGTCCAGGGAGCCGGGGCCGCGTTGGTCGCCCGCCTCGACGAGGTGGTGCCGGACGGTGCCGGTGAGGTCGACGACGCAGGCGGCCCGGTAGTCGACGTTGATCTCCAGGCCGAGCCCGGCCGGACCGTCCGCCGCTGGTCGCAGCCCCGCCGCGGGGCGTCCAGCACCGCTGCGGGGGGCGGGGTCGACCTCGGCGAGCAGGGCGCCGGCGATGAGGTCGTCGACGAGCGCGGAGACCGTGGCCCGGGTGAGGCCCGTCGCGCCTGCCACCGAAGCCCGACTTATCGGATCTGGGCTGTTCGCCACGGTTTGCAGCACAAGCGCGAGATTATGAGCCCGCACGCTGCTCTGCCGGACGGGGGCATTGGAAGCAGTCATCATCCGGCCCGGCACCCCTTGACAATGCCATACGGCACTCAAATAATTCAACCAATAAACAAATCAGACCCGTTACGTGGAGGTAACCGTGTCGGTCCAACCCACCAAGGCAGACAAGTTCAGCTTCGGTCTCTGGACCGTGGGCTGGACCGCCCGCGACCCGTTCGGTGACGCCACCCGCGCGGCGCTCGACCCGATCGAGGCGGTGCACAAGCTCAACGAGTTCGGCGCGTACGGCATCACCTTCCACGACGACGACCTCGTGCCGTTCGGCTCCGACGCGCAGACCCGCGACGGCATCATCGCCGGCTTCAAGAAGGCCCTCGACGAGACCGGCATGGTCGTCCCGATGGTGACCACCAACCTCTTCACCCACCCGGTGTTCAAGGACGGCGGCTTCACCAGCAACGACCGTGGCGTACGCCGCTATGCGCTGCGCAAGGTCCTCCGCAACATGGACCTCGCCGCTGAGCTCGGCGCGCAGACGCTCGTCCTCTGGGGTGGTCGTGAAGGCGCGGAGTACGACGAGGCCAAGGACGTACAGGCCGCACTCGACCGGTACGCCGAGGGCCTCAACCTGCTCGCCCAGTACTCCGAGGACAAGGGCTACGGCCTGCGCTTCGCGATCGAGCCCAAGCCCAACGAGCCCCGCGGCGACATCCTGCTCCCGACGGCCGGCCACGCCATCGCGTTCGTCCAGGAGCTCGAGCGCTCCGAGCTGTTCGGGATCAACCCCGAGGTCGGCCACGAGCAGATGTCGAACCTCAACTTCACCCAGGGCATCGCCCAGGCGCTGTGGCACAAGAAGCTGTTCCACATCGACCTCAACGGCCAGCACGGCCCGAAGTTCGACCAGGACCTGGTCTTCGGCCACGCCGACCTGCTGAACGCGTTCTCCCTGGTCGACCTGCTCGAAAACGGCGCACCCGGCGGCGGCCCCGGCTACGACGGTCCCCGGCACTTCGACTACAAGCCCTCCCGCACCGAGAACTACGAGGGTGTCTGGGAGTCCGCCAAGGCCAACATGCGGATGTATTTGCTGCTCAAGGAGCGGGCTGCGGCGTTCCGCGCGGATCCTGAGGTGCAGGCCGCGCTTGAGGCGTCGAAGGTGCTGGAGCTGGCGAAGCCGACCCTTAATGAGGGCGAGAGCTACCAGGACCTGCTCAACGACAAGAGCGCGTTCGAGGAGTACGACGTCGACGCTGCTGGGGAGCAGGGGTATCACTTTGTGAAGCTGCACCAGTTGGCTATTGATCACGTATTGCGTGCGCGCTGAGCTGTGGCTGTGTTACTGGCCTCGCTTCGCTCGGCGGGCACTGCGCCCCTTTGAGTCGTTGTCGGCGGCACCGGTTTCCGGGCGGGGAAGGGCGCCCGTCCGGAAACCGGCACCGCCGACAACGACGGGCGCAGTGCGGTTCGGGGTGGGGCGCCATTGGATAGGCCGTGGGGCGCGACAACGGCCGGCGTGGGGCGCGATAACGGCGGGCGTGGGGCGCGATAACGGCAGGCGTGGGGCGCGGCTGCGGTGGGTGTGGGGCGCGGCTGCGGTGGGCGTGGGGCTGGATGAGGATTTTCGAGGAGAATACGAAGCATGACTCTTGTCGCCGGGATCGACAGTTCTACTCAGTCCTGCAAGGTGGTTGTTCGGGATGCTGAGACCGGGAAGCTGGTCAGGCAGGGGCGGGCTGGGCATCCCGACGGCACGGAGGTTCATCCGCACGCCTGGTGGGATGCGCTGCAGCGGGCGATCGAGGAGGCCGGCGGGCTCGATGATGTTGCCGCTGTCTCCGTGGCTGGGCAGCAGCACGGGATGGTTGTGCTGGATGAGGACGGTGAGGTTGTCCGGCCGGCGTTGTTGTGGAATGACACGCGTAGTGCTGGGGCGGCCGCTGACCTGATCGAGGAGCTCGGCGGTGGGGACAAGGGGCGCCGGGCGTGGGCTGACGCGGTCGGGATTGTGCCGGTGGCCAGTTTTACGCTCACCAAGCTGCGGTGGCTGGCTCGGAATGAGCCGGAGAACGCCGCGCGGGTGGCGGCGGTTTGTCTGCCGCACGACTGGCTGACCTGGAAGTTGTCCGGGGCGAAGGGGCTCGACACGCTGCGTACGGATCGCAGTGATGCCAGTGGGACGCTCTACTGGTCGGCCAAGACCGGCGAGTATCGCCATGATCTGCTCGAGCTGGGCTTCGGGCGGCGGATCATCACGCCTGAGGTGCTCGGGCCGGTCGGCATCGCGGGACACCTGCCCAACGGGGCTCCGCTCGGGCCCGGCGCCGGTGACAACGCGGCTGCGGGGCTCGGTGCCGGGGCGCTTCCGGGTGATGTGGTGATCTCGATCGGGACGTCCGGGACGGTGTTCGTGTCCTCGGATGTGGCGCCGGACGACCCGAGTGGGGCTGTTTCCGGGTTCGCCGACGTCACCGGGCGGTTCCTGCCGATCGTGGTGACGCTGAACGCGGCCCGGGTTCTGGATGCGGCGGGCAAGCTGCTCGGCGTGGACCACGAGGAGCTGTCACGGCTCGCGCTGTCGGCACCGGCCGGTGCCGACGGGCTGGTGCTGGTGCCGTACCTGGAGGGGGAGCGCACGCCGAACCGGCCCGACGCGACCGGGGCCATTCACGGGCTGACGTTGAAGACCTCCGACCCGGCGCACCTGGCCCGGGCGGCCGTCGAGGGCATGCTCTGCGCGCTCGCGGACGGGCTGGACGCGCTGGTCGCGCAGGGTGCGGCCGCCAACCGCATCGTGCTGGTCGGTGGCGGTGCGCGCAGTCTGGCCGTACGCAAAATCGCTCCTGCGCTCTTCGGTCTTCCGGTCCTTGTCCCGCCGCCCGGCGAGTATGTCGCGGACGGTGCGGCACGGCAGGCCGCGTGGGTCACGGTGGGTGGCGATCTCCCGCCGCAGTGGTCCGCCGAAACCCCCGAGGTGTACGAGGACACGAGCGTCCCCCTCATCCGCGAGCAGTACGCCGCGGCCCGTGACAAGGTCGTCGACAGAATCGACCGCTAACCTTTCGGCGTGACCACGGGCAGCGGCGGTTCGGCGCATCGCGCGTACAGCGTGGTGGTGTTCGTGGTGCTCGCCTCGCTCGACAACGTGGCGATCGGCCTCGTCCCACCCCTGTACGGCAGCATCGGCGACGATTTCGGGGTGGGCGAGGGCCACATCGCGCTCGCCACGACGATCATGTTCCTGATCAGCGCGGTTGCGGCGATCGGCTGGGCGTACGCCGGGGACCGCACCAACCGCAAACCGGTCCTCATCGCCGGCACCGCGATCTGGGTCCTCGGCACCGCCTGGTCCGGGCTGGCCGGCAGCTACCCGTCGTTCCTGATGTCGCAGGTGCTCGCCGCGATCGGCCTGGGCGGCGTGGCCAGTGTCAGCTTCGCCGTGGTCAGCGATCTGATCTCACCGAGACGCCGCGGCCTGGTGATGAGCTTCTGGGGCCTTTCGCAGGGCATCGGCACGCTCGCCGGCACGCTGGTCGGCGGTCTGCTCGGCGCGGGGGACTGGCGGCGCCCGTTCCTGGTGGTGTCGGTGGCCGGGGTGATCGGGGCGATCGCCTACGTGTTCACCTACAACGTCCCGCGCGGTGACAGCCAGCCTGAGCTGCGCGGCGTCGAGTACGACGAGCGCATCCACTCGGGGGACCTGCCGAAGATCCTCGCCCGGCGTACCAACGTCTGGCTGATCCTGCAGGGCTTCTCGGCGCAGGTGGCGTTCGGGTCGCTGGTGTGGCTGCCCGTGCTGTTCCGGGCGCGTGCGGAGGACCAGGGCTATTCGACGGCGACGGCGATCGTCGTGGGCAGCGTCTTCGCCACGCTGTTCCAGCTCGGCGGGGCCCTGTCGATCCTCGGCGGGCTCATCGGCGATCGGCTGCAGCGGCGTACGCCGAGGGGCCGCGCCCTGGTCGCAGCGGTCGGCATCCTCGCCGCCGTGCCGTTCTACGTGGTGCTGTACTTCGTGCCGTTCCACATCGACGTCCCGGACGGCGGTGGCACGGGCGCCATCATCGGCGCCGTGCTGCGCAACGTCTGGACCGAGCCGACGGTCGGGCTCAGCCTCGCCGTCGCCATCTTCGCGCTCGCGCTGACGTCGGCGAACTCCCCCAACTGGTTCGCGATGATCGCTGACGTTAACCCGCCCGAGCACCGCGGCACGGTCTACAGCCTCGGCAACCTGTTCAACGGCGCCGGGCGGGCCGGTGGCAACGCGCTGGTCGGGGTGGCGTTCCGGGGTCTCGCCGGGGCGTTCCCGCCGCCGCTGAACTACGCCGTCGGGCTGGCCGTCTTCCAGTTCTTCTTCATCCCGACCGGCGTCATGTACTGGCTGGCCAGCCGCACCGTGGCCAGGGACATGGCGGAAACCCATGCGCACCTGGCCACGTACACCTCGAAGGCGGAACCTATGCGCGAGCCCACACCGTGACGTCCTGCGGCACCTTGCCGTCCTCGGTGAGCGGCTCGCTGCTCAGCAGCACCCTCGACCCCAGCGGCAGCTCCGCGGGGGCGTCACCGAAGTTCGTCAGCACCAGGATGTCGCCGTTGCGGAAGGCGAGCACGTCGGCCGGGGTGTCCAGCCAGCTCAGCGTGCCGTTGCCGAGGTCGTGCTCCTTACGCAGGCGCAGCGTCGAACGGTAGAGCTCGTACGTCGAGCCCGGCACGTCACGCTGGCGGTCCAGGGCGTATTCCGCCCACGCGGCCGGCTGCGGCAGCCAGCTCGCGTCGGCCGGGCCGAACCCGAACGACGGCGAGTCGGCCTCCCACGGGATCGGCACCCGGCACCCGTCGCGTCCCGGCTCGGTGTGCCCGGAGCGCTCCCAGGTCGGGTCCTCGCGGAAGTCGTCGGGCAGCGTGGTGTGCTCCGGCAGCCCCAGCTCCTCGCCCTGGTAGAGGTAAGCGGAACCGGGCAGCCCCAGCATCTGCAGCGACGCGGCCCGTGCCCGGCGCAGGCCCAGCGCGGCGTCCGGCTGCGGGTCGTCCACCCCGATGCCGTTGCGGTGGTCCTTGCCGTCGGAGAAACCCAGCCGGGAGGCGTGCCGCACCACGTCGTGGTTGGAGAGCACCCAGGTGGTCGGCGCTCCGACGGCGGCGTTGGCGCTGCTCGTCCGGTCGACGACCTTGCGGATCGCGTCGGCACCCCACAGCGTGACCAGGTATTCGAAGTTGAACGCCTGATGCATCTCGTCGGGGCGCACATAGCGCGCGAGCCGGTCGGCCGGCTGCACCCACGCCTCGGCGACGAGGATGCGCGCGGGCTCGTAGGAATTCAAGAGCTCACGCCACTGCCGATAGATTTCGTGTACGCCGTCCTGGTCCCACATCGGCGGCGGCGGAGCGCCCTCCGGGGTGAGCCCGCCCAGGATCTCACCGGCGTACTCCCAGTCGGCGAGCGTGGCCTCCTTGATCAGGCCGTGCGCGACGTCCACGCGGAAACCGTCGACGCCCTTGTCGAGCCAGAACCGCAGGATCGACAGGAACTCCTCGCGGACCTCCGGGTTGCCCCAGTTGAGGTCGGGCTGGGAGACGTCGAACAGGTGCAGGTACCACTGGCCGTCGTCGAGGCGCTCCCAGGCGGGGCCGCCGAAGACGCTCGTCCACGAGTTCGGCGGCTCGCTGCCGTCGGCGCCACGGCCGTCCCGGAAGATGTACCGCTCGCGTTCCGGGCTGCCCGGGGCGGCGGCCAGCGCCTCCTGGAACCACACGTGCTCGCTGGAGGTGTGGTTGGGCACGAGGTCGACGATGACCTTCAGGCCGAGCTGTTTCGCCTCGGCGAGCATCTTGTCGGCGTCGCCGAGGTCGCCGAAGCGCGGGTCGACGGAGCGGTAGTCCGCCACGTCGTACCCGGCGTCGTGCTGAGGTGACTTGTAGAAGGGCGACAACCAGACGGCGTCCACACCGAGGTCACGAAGATCGGTGAGCCGCGCCGTGATGCCGGGCAGGTCGCCCATGCCGTCGCCGTCGTTGTCGGCGAAGGAGCGCGGATAGATCTGGTAGATGACGTCGCTGCGCCACCAGTCACGAGGGGAGGACATCCCCCCACGTTAGCCGTCGAGGATGGCGGCGAAGCGCTCCTCGGCCAGGTCCAGTTGATCAAGAATGTGATCCTTGGCGGCGATCGAGAGCGGGGTGTCCGGGCGGCCGATCAGTTCCCTGAGCTTGGGGACCAGCGGGCGGTACTTGATCGCCGAGCTGTGCGCCTTGTCGTACGTGGTGTGGATGACACCCACGCCGTTGTCGGTGAAGTCACTCACCTTGATGACCCGGGCCCAGGGGTCGCGGTCGAGGCTGTCGGCCACGTGCGTGCGGTACTGCTCGTGCTTGTCGCGGGCGGGATCGTACTCGGGGTTGGTGACCGAGCGGACCAGTTCGGCGACCCTGGGGCCGAACCGGCGGGCGAGCTCGGCGATCGCCGCCTCCGTCAGCACCGTGTGACCGAGGTCGGCGCTCAGCCCGGCGAGCTCGGCGGGATGGTCCTCGACCGCGTCGTGCAGCAGGGCCGCGGTCAGCACGTCGACGTCTCGGATCCCGTAGTAGCGGATGATCCGGATGGCGACCCGCAGCAGGTGGTTGAGGTAGGGCTCGCGGACCCGCCGGTCGTCGGCGTGCAGCTCGGAGGCGAGCGCCAGCGCTTCCTCGAGCCGTTCGCGGTCCGCCGCCGGCAGCTCCTGCAGCTCGAGGGCGAACCTGTCCCGCAACCCGGGCTCGCCGTAGACCTCGGTGATCGCGTGCAACGGCATCGTCAGCAGCATCCTGGGCGCCATCTGAGGACGGTATACCAGCTCGCTCAGGATTGGACGTCGAGCAGTGGTTCTTCCTCGGCGGGGACGGTTACCGCCTGGCGCAGGGGGAGCGGTTGGGGGGAGGGGCGGGCTCCGGGCGTACGTTTCAGGGCGGTCAGGGAAGTCTGCTTGAGTGACCAGGAGTTGGTGACCGGCCCCTCGTGGCGCCGGATTCCGCCGCCGTCGGTGAATTCCTCCTCGGTCATCGCCTGCAGCGCGCTCAGGGCGACCGCAAGAATGGTGCCCGCACTGACCAGCGTGATCGGCACGATCATCAGCAACGGCCGGATGCCGCTCACGTTCGTGGAGACGATGTGGCTCAGCTCGACGCTGGTCGCGGCCATGCCGGTGTAGTGCATGCCGCAGACCCCGAGCGCCATGATCGCGGCGGCACCCAGCGTCGGCAGCAGACCCCGGACGGAGACGGCGAACCATAGCGCGGCGGTGGCGGCGGTCACCGCGATGACGGCGGCGGCGACCACGAGGGCCGGCTGATAGTGGATGACGCCGGAGACGTGCACGCCGGCCATCCCGGTGAAGTGCATGGCGAGGATGCCGGCCCCGGTGAGCACACCGGCCACCATGATGCGCGGGACGCTGCGGGGGCCGTGGCCGACAAGGATCAGTCCGAAGCCGACGGCGACAACCGCGAGTCCGAGACTGAGCATCGTCAGCAGCGGGCTGTAACGCACCGGGCTCTCGGGGACGTCGAAGCCGAGCATCGCGGTGAAGTGCATGAGCCAGATGGCGGCGCCGCCGATGGCGAACGCGGCGATGATCAGCCAGCGGGTTCGCCGCCCGCGGGTGCGGGCCTGGCGGGCGCGTGCGGTGCAGAGCAGTCCGAGGAAGGATCCCAGGACCGCCACCAGGTAGGCGCCGATCGGATTGAAAGCTCCATAGGTGAAGTGATGGACCTCGGCCACGGCCGGTACCTCGCGAACGTCGGGGGGATCGATTCGCTGAGAAGTACGCCATGAGTCCGATCTAGGACATCGCACGACGTGTGCGTGTCACTACATAGTGGTGGGTGGGCACATAGAGAACCGGGGCCACCGTATAGCTGCCTGCGAGAGGTAGCCATACGGCAGCCCCGGTGCGGTCGGCTTGCGTCGACCGGTCAGGAAACTGCCGGGGGGAGTAGGGCCGGTTAACTGAAGATGCTGACGCCGCCGGGGCCGACGAGCAGGCCGACGATGATGAGGACGACGCCCCAGAGGATCTGCCGGCGGAACAGCGCGAGGATGCCGGCGACGACGAGGATGACTGCGAGGATCCAGAGCAACAGGTTCATGCTCAGACGAATACCCGGGCCTCCGAAATCGAAAACCTGTTATGAGACCGCCCACCATCACGTTTCGGTCTACGAACGACGGAGGCCCCGCAGTAGCGGGGCCTCCGTCGTCTGGACCGTTTAAATACTGACAAGTCCGGCATCTACCTCGTCGGTCAGCAGCTGATACACGTTGTACGCCTGCTTGATGACCGGATGCGCCACGTTGCGGACCGGCACACCACCGGGAGTGCGCCCCCGCTCACTGCCGTGATGAGCGTGCCCGTGCAGCGCCAGCGCCGTCGGGGCGGAGTCGATCGCCTGACCCAGCAGGTACGACCCCAGGAACGGATAGATCTCCAACGGCTCCCCGGTCAGCGTCTCCGGCACCGGGGCGTAATGCGTCAGCGCCACGAGCGCGTCACAATCCAGCCCGCGCAACGCGGCACCGAGCCGTTCCGCGATCGCCTCGGTGGTGCCGACGAAGTTCTTCATCTCCCGCTCGCCGAACTTGCTGGCGCACGCCCCGGCGAACCCGCCGCCGAACCCCTTCGCGCCGGCGATCCCGAGCGTGTGCCCGTTGAGCTCGAGGACCGTGCCCTCGCCCTCCAGCACCACCAGCCCGGCGTCCCGCAGCACGTCGGTGACGGCGTCCTGCTGGTCGCTCTGGTGGTCATGGTTGCCGAGCACGACGACGACCGGCACACCCAGCCCGCCGAACTCCCCCGCCATGCATCTGGCCTCCTCGACCGTGCCGTGCCGGGTGAGATCCCCGGCGATCAGCAACGCGTCGGCGACGCCGGGTAACTGTTCCAGGGCGGGCCGGTAACGACCCACCACGTCCTTGTCCACGTGGACGTCGCCGACGGCGGCGATCCGGATCATGAGATCTCCTCCACCTCGGTGGGCGCCTGGGCGCGGACGATGCCGATGTCACAGGCGATCTCCACGTCCGGGAAGTGCTGGTTGATCTGGCGGCAGATCTCGTCGCGGCGCTGGGCGCTCTCGACCTCCCCGCCGAGCACGATCAGGTGCTCGCGGCGAGCGATCGTGATGCCCTGCTCGGCGACCGAACCGGTCTCGGCGAGCAGCCGCTGGATCTCGGCCTCCACGTATTCGTCGAGCTGTGGTGTCATCTCATCCCCCCACGGTGAGTCGGGCGCTCTCCGGATCCGGGACCACGTCGAGACGGTCGAGCAGGATCAGGAACGCTTCCGCGTACGGCGACTTCTCCGTTTCCTTGCGGACCCGGTCCCAGTCGATCTGCTCACGCAGCGAGCGGGCGACCGGGAGCCCGGTGGCGAAGTCGCAGTGGTGCTGGCTGTAGCTCAGCAACTTGTGCACCATCAGCTGGGTCGCCGACAGCACGGGCATGTTGATCGCCTCGACGGACAGCATCGAGGTATCGCGCAGCGTCTCGTCGGTCACCGGCAGATCGACCGGGCGGTAGATCAGGTCCACCATCCGGCCCTCGTCGAAGACCTTGACGAGCCAGTCCTCCGGCGGCTGCTCCACCTCGAAGCCGGTCGAGGAGAGCTCTTCGAGGGCGCGTTCCCTGTCCTGCTCGCGGATCACGAAGTCCACGTCGTGGTCGCTGGAGTGGCCGCCGTGGGCGTACACCGCGAAGCTGCCGCCCAGCGCGAAGGGGATCTCCGACTGCTTGAGCACCGCAGCGACCCTCTTGAGCGTGTTTACCAGGCCCTCGTCCACCCGGTGCGGCATGGTGATCTCCCTAGCTGTGAGGTCCGTTTACCGACCCGACGAGTACCCCGCACCGTGATCGACATAACGTTCATGCCCATTTTGTACGCCCGCCGCGCCCCGCACAGCGGAACTCAACGTGACAACCCGCGCTACCGTAAGTGGGTATGACCAGGCCTCGTACCATCGCGCTCGTCGGGATCGATGGCTCCGGCAAGACCACCGCGGCCCACCTGCTCGCCGAGGCGCTGGCCGATCGGGGGCTTCCGGCCGTCTACCGCCGCAACGCGGGAGGCCGCCGCTGGTTCGGCCGTCTGGCCACCCGCTTCGGCAAGGTCGACGGTGAAGATCTTCTCGGCCGCCGGACCATGCTCTTCATCGAGGCCGTCCTGCGCTGGCTCGCGATCCTGCGCACCCTGGTGCGCCGGTGGTTCACGGGCGAGACGGCCGTGATGGATCGCTACGCGGTGTGCCAGTTCGCGAGCATCGAGTCGCACCACGGCCGGTCGATCTTCTGGGCCCGGCTCGCGTACCGGATCTTCCCGGCGCCGGACGTCACGTTCTTCCTGGCAGTGGACCCGGCGATCGCCTACGACCGGATCGAGCGCCGCGGCTACGACCACGAGGACATGTCGTACCTGCGCGATGCCACCGCCGCCTACCGGGCGCTCCCCGAATTCCCCGCGTTCGTGGTGATCGACGCGAACGAAACCCCGGAGCAGGTCCAGGCCGCGATGCTCACCCACCTGCCTTCGGCGATATCGGTACGCAGACCCGCGCCGCTGTTGTCCTATGCGCGTACCCTGATCGTGGCCGCCGCGACCCTCGCAGCCGCGGCGACCGCGCTCACCTACCAGCTCGCCGACGGCTTCTAGGACTGCCCGTAGACCGGGATCCGCGCGCCGCTCGTGGGCGCTGACCCGTCCCCTGCCAGGAACTCGATCACCGTGGCGATCTCGTCCGGGGTGACCCACCGGGACGTGTCGGCCCCCGGCTGCTCGTCCCGGTTCAGCGGGGTGTCGATCACACTGGGCAGCACGGTGTTCACCCGCACGCCCTGCTTCTTGTACTCGACGGCGACCGCGTCGGCGAACGCCAGCACCGCGGCCTTGGCGGTCACATAGCCGGCCGCTCCCGGGAACGCAGCGAGCGCCGCCCGCGACGACACACAGACGATCGACCCGCCGCCCGCCTCGACGAGATGCGGCAGGGCGGCCGCGGTCACCAGATAGGTGGGGCGCAGGTTGAGCCGCAGCATCGCCTCGAAATCCTCAACCGGCGTCTCGTGCACCTTGCCACCCATCGCGAACCCGCCGACCAGGTTGATCACGGCACGCAGCGGCGCTCCGGGCTCACCCGCGGCGACCGCGACGGCCGCCTCGACGTCCGTCTTCACTGTGAGGTCCGCCTCAACAGGGGTCACGCCGTCGGGGAGCCGGCCGGTCGATCCGGGTCGAACGGGGGCGATCACCCGCCACCCGGAATCCCGCAGCGCCCGCACGACGGCACCACCCAGACCGCCTGCCCCACCCGTCACGATCACGCTTCGCTCGGCCATACGGCCACGGTAGTGCTGTGTTATCCGTCACTGTCTGTGCGGTCCGTCAGGGAACAGCAGGTCGCTCGGTGCCCCGTCCGGGTGTCACCCGCAGGGGCTAGTGAACTGCGGCGCGATGTGCCGCATCGTGGCAGATGGCTCCGAGCCGGGTACGGGTCTCGAGCATTTGCCGCGGGGTTTTGTTTCAGGCCCGGCGGCAACCTGTCGATGCAGCACGTGAACCCGAGCGGCCGGCTGGCCGTACTGGTGAGTGACGAGCATCGCAGGGACAGCCGTGACGCCCGTCGCTGTGACGAAGAGGGGCTGATGGTGTCATGTAAGGACCACGGGGTATGCGAGTGTCCGAGGCATCCAACCCCGGGTGCGGCTCCGAATGACTCCGGGAGCTCTCTCCTCAGAATTTACGCAACCGGCTCTCAGGTGGCACTCAGACAATCGTGACACTTTCAAGTCACGAAAAGGAATCAGTACAGGGTGTCACGTGTTGTGTAGGTGTCAGCACCGCAATGCACGAACTGCGGACGTTACGGGGAGAGCTGATGGACGCAGGTATTGCCCGTAACAGGGTTAGTGAAGGCAATGAGGGGACCGTGGGCAACGTGGAGAAGAACACCGTGATGCGTACCGACCAGGTAGCCGAAGAGCGCGACCTCGTCGGAGTCTACCTGCACGAGATCTCCCGGACGCCGCTTCTGGACGCCGCCAGGGAGGTTGAGCTTTCCAAGGCGATCGAGGCAGGCCTCTACGCCGAGCACCTGCTCGACACCGGCGAGGTCCGTCGCGGTGTGAGCCGGGAAGAGCTTGAGCGGCTGGTGGCCGACGGCCAGAAGTCGAAGGACCTGTTCATCCGGGCCAACCTGCGACTCGTCGTCTCCATCGCCCGCCGCTACGTGCGGTCGGGGATGCCGATGCTCGACCTAATCCAGGAGGGCAACACCGGCCTGGTCCGCGCCGTCGAGAAGTTCGACTACGAGCGCGGCTACAAATTCTCGACGTACGCGACGTGGTGGGTCCGCCAGGCGATCAGCCGGGCGATCGCGCAGCAGGAGCGCACCGTGCGCCTGCCCGTGCACCTCGTCGAGGACGTCAACCGGATGCGCAACGTCACCCGCCAGCTCGTCCGCGAGCTCGGCGCCGACCCGGAGCCGGCGCAGGTCGCCGCCGCCCTGGGCGTGACGGTCGAGCGCGTCACCGAGCTCACCCGCTGGGCCCAGGACACCGTGTCCCTGGACACCCCGGTCGGCGACGACGGCGACACCAACCTCGGTGACCTGGTCGCCGACAGCGATGCCCCGTCGCCCGAGGAGATCGTGCTGACGGCGCTGGAACGCCAGCGCATCGAGGGTCTGCTCAACCACCTCGACGACCGTTCGGCCGGCATCATGCGCGCCCGCTACGGTCTCGAGGACGGTCGCGAGCACTCGCTGACCGAGGTGGCGTCGCGGTTCTCGCTCTCCCGCGAGCGCATCCGCCAGCTCGAGATCCAGGCGCTCGGCCGGCTCCGCGAGCTGGCCCGCGCCGAGGGCCTGCAGGCCGCCTGATCCGCTGTTCGTAAGGCACAAAAAGGCCGGGGCAAGCGCCCCGGCCTTTTGCTGTGCTGACTTCGATCAGGTCACTCGCCCGTAGCCGTACGGGGTCATGATGTTGATCGAGCGTTTCTTCACCGGAGCACCCGCGTGCGAGGCGTCGATGATCATGCCGCCGCCCACGTAGATGCCCACGTGGCCGAGACTTCGGTAGAACACCAGGTCACCGGCCGCGAGATCGGACCGGGAGACCCGCTTGGTGGCGCTGTACTGCGCTGCCGCGTTGTGCGGCAGGGACTTGCCCGCGGCAGCCCAGGCCGCCGAGGTGAGACCCGAGCAGTCGTACGTGTTCGGGCCGCCGGAGCCGTACTCGTACATCAGGCCGATCGCGCCGTAGGCGAAGGAGACCGCCTTGCCGGCGGAACCGGCGATGTTCGGAACCGTGCCCGTGTAGCTGGACCCGGTCTCGGTCTCCTTGCCGTATGCCGTCTTGCGCATGGCATACAGATCCTTGAGGTCGCCCTCGATCTTCTTCTTGCGCGCCGACAGCTCCTTGACCTCAGCTGCCTGCTTGTCCTGGGTCACCTTCAACGCGGCCTGGCGGGCGTCGTAGTCCTTCGCCGTGGCCGAGAAGGTGTCGATGTCCCGTTGCTGGGTGCGCGAGATCTGCTCCAGGATGGACATCCGGTCGATCAGACCTTCGTTCCCCTCGAGCAGCACGTTCATCGTGCCGACCTTGCCGGACTTGTACGCCGACGCCGCGATGACCTTCATCTGCGAGCTGGCGACCACGAGGGCAGCCTTCGCGGGCCCGAGCGACTCGGCGAGCTTCTTCTCGTCCGCCTTGGTCTTGTCCAGGCTGATCTTCATCTTGTTGAACGACTCGACGACGTCCTCGAGGTCGTTCGACGCCTTCTCGATCTTCTTGGTGAGTTCACCGGAGGTGGGTGCCGCGTGTGCCGCGGGCGCGAACGAGCCGGTGATGGCGATCGCCAGTCCGGCGACCACCAGGGTGCGTAGCCTCATGCGAGCGTGTCGCAACGGTGCATGGCCTCTCTTCCGCTTGAGCCACCTACCGGGTTAGCTGACGGATTCGGGCGGGAAGAAGGCCCTACCGCTTGCGCGGATTCACCCCATTGCTGCGTCGGTGGGTCCCCGGTTCACTGCAGGACGGCGCGGACCCCGGGGGATTGGGGTGGCCGTGGCGTCCTGAGCGATTCGGCGGCGCTGGCCGGTGCCACCGGAGACGTGGCTGCGGACCGGACCAACCGCATCAACTTATCGGCGATCCGCATTAACACAAGAGTCGCGTCAGTGATTTAGGCCAATTATCACATTTATGCGAATGATCCAGATAACGGAGTGCAATTCGGCCGACTCGAAGCGTTACCTGTTCTATTTCTCCGCCATCGCGGGCGAGTTGTCCATAGCCTCCGGCGCCCACTTGTGAGTGACGACCCGCTCGGCCCAGAACGAGAAGAACGGAATGGTGCCGGCGAGCATCACCAGCAGCATCCGGCCGAGCGGCCAGCCGGCCCGGCGGCTCAGATCCCAGGTGGCGACGAGGTAGACCATGTAGAGGAAGCCGTGGATCGGGCCGACGGCGGCGACCACGAAGTCGTTGTCACCGATGTACTTGAGCGGCATGCCGACCAGCACGAGCACGATGAGGACCACGCCGACGATCCAGGCGATGGTCCGGTAACGGGTGAGGGCTCCCTGCACGATCCACGTCCTTATTTACTG
This sequence comes from Winogradskya consettensis, assembly GCF_018332715.1. Lineage (GTDB taxonomy): Bacteria > Actinomycetota > Actinomycetes > Mycobacteriales > Micromonosporaceae > Actinoplanes > Actinoplanes consettensis. The sequence continues at coordinate 337,410 of NZ_BOQP01000011.1, forward strand.
GGTGCTGCGTTCTTGTAACCGGGGTAGTCGCCGGGGCGTGCGCCGGGATGGGCGGACAACCAGGCCAGATAGTCGTTGTAGGCGGCCAGCTCCGGGTCCTCGCCGGCCGGGCTCTGCGATTTCACGGGTACGCGGACAGGTCTGCGCACGGTGATCGGAGCGTCCTCGGCGGGCTCCTCGGCCGGCACGTCCTCCTCCGCCGGCGTTTCGCCGATCTTGCGCTCCTGCTGGACCTCGCGGAACCAGATGAAGACGACGAAGGCGGCGAAGACCGGCCACTCGAAGGTATAGCCCCAGCTCAGCGTGTTACCGCCGGTGGCGCGGCTGAACTGCCACCAGCCGAGCCCGAGGAAGCCCGCGATCAGCACGAGCGCGGCCACGTGACGCGCGATCCACGCCGGGGTCCACAGCCCTTTCATGCGGTCGAGCGTACCGGCGCGGGTTTGGCGTTTGACCGCGCGGGCAACCGTGAGCCATGAGTGACTCCGTTGATGACCTCGTCGGCGTGGATCCGGCGGACCTCTCCGACGAAGACCTGCTCCGCGAGATGGGCAGCCTGCACCGGACCCGCCTGGACACCCTCCGCCACGGACCCGATGCCGCGCTCGCCACCCACCTGCGACGCACGGCCGAGCTGGAGACCGAATACCTGGCTCGGCACCCGGGCCGGGAGGTCGACCCCCACCGGCTCACCCAGGCGTTCTGACCTTTGTGAAAGGACCACCCCCACAATGCCCCCCTTGGTACGCGGCCGGCTCGACCGGTTGCGGCGGCAGTACGCGCCGCACGAGCATCGCCCCCTGGATGGTTACGTCGTCACCATGGGAGCCTTCGGGGCGCTCGCGGCCAGCGCAGCGGTCGCCGCGAAGGTGACCGGCCGCCCGATCCCGGACCGCCCGGCGACCGCGGACATCGTGCTCATCTCGATCGCGACCCACAAGCTCAGCCGTCTGATCGCCAAGGACTCGATCACCAGCCCGCTACGCGCACCCTTCACCCGATACAGCGAGCCGGGTGGCAGCGGCGAGGTCAACGAGGAGGTACGCGATCAGGGCAGCTCCCTGCGCCACTCGATCGGTGAGCTGGTCAGCTGCCCGTTCTGCCTCGCGGTCTGGGTCGCCACCGGGCTCACCGCCGGCCTGGTCTTCGCCCCGAAACTGACCCGGCTGACGGCCACGGTCTTCACCGCGACGGCCGTGTCGGACTTCCTGCAGATGGCGTACTCGATCTCCAAGGAGACCGCGGAGGGCTGACCCCTATTGTGTGGTACGGGTCACATTTCCTCCCGGAATGGCCGGACCCGACCGACAGTTGATGACAGATGTCGGTGTGCCCAGTGTCCCCGGGCCTCACCCTAAGCCTTCGCGGAATACCGTTCGGCTGGAGCCGCGTTGAGCCACTCGCCGCGAGGCGACCTGCACACCGGCATCTATGTGGGCGACGCCCCCTGGGATTCCCAGGGGGCGCCGTTCGTTTCCGGTCGTCGTAGGTTCCTCGTGAGTCGTCGTTGGGTTCCTCGTGAGTCGCCGTCGGTCCTTCTGGGGCTTCGTCCGTTTCTCGATGGGCGGTCCCGGGTAATTCGCCCACTTATGAGTGACGATCGGGTGGAGCAGCGGGCCGCAGAACTGCTGCCCGAAGAGGAAACCGCAGGCAGCGCCGACCCCCGTGCCCAGGCAGAGGCCATCCTCGCGGAGTCCGACGAGCGCGAATACGCCCCGGGCACCGCCGAGACGGTTACGCCCGCGGACGGTACCCGATAGAGGACACCACTTTCGTGTTCACGGATACCCATGGCAAACTCGGGCAAATGTCTGCCCCGCAAAGGAGCACCGGCCGACGCCTGACGTCGCGGCGCATCCCTCCCGCGACCGACACGCCCCCACCCACCCGGCTCGGCGTCCGCAGCCGCATATCGGTCGCACCCCTACCGCCGCCCGGTGCCATCACCTCTGGTTCACAGCCGCCTCTTGCCGTTGCTGTCGGTTCCGGTTCGCAGTCGGCTGTCGGGGTCGGCTCTGCTTCGCAGTCTGCTGTCGGGGTCGGCTCTGTTTCGCTGCCGGCTGTCGGTGTCGGCTCTGTTTCGCTGCCGGCCGTTGGCGGTGGCTCTGTTTCGCTGCCGGGCGTGGGTGTCGGTGCGGTGGACCGGCCGCATCCCGTTGAGGTGGCCGGGCTGCTGCACGAGCTGACGGTGCGGTTGCTGGGCGCGGAGGACGTACCCCAGGCATTGGACCGGCTTGCGGCTTTCGGTGTGCAGGCGCTTCCTGGGACGCTGCGCTGCTCGGTCGCCCTGATCGGGGAAGGCGGCCCGCCGACGCTGGCGGCTTCCGGCCCGCAGGCCCAGCGGCTGGACGACCTTCAGTACGCATCCGGCGAAGGCCCGGCCCTGGAAGCAGCCCGGACCCGGGCCGTCATCACCGCCCAGGACCTCCCCACCGACGACCGCTGGCCAGAGCTCGGCGAATGCGCCCTGGCCGAAGGCGTGCGGGGAGTGGCAGCGATCCCGCTGGACGTCCCCCGCTCGGCGGTCGGCTCGGTCAGCTTCTTCGTCCAGCACCCCGGAGGAATGGACCCGGAGCAACTCCTGACCGCAATGGCCCTGGTCAACCAGGCCGAAGTCCTCCTGGCCGAACTCCAGCGCCGCCAGGGTCTACGCGAAGGCGCCGCAGTCGACCGCGCAGCAGGCGTCATAATCGCCCAGCGCGGCTGCGGCGTCCAGGAGGCCTACAACGTCCTCCGCGACACCTCCCAGCGCCTCGGCCTCCCCCGCGAAGAAGTAGCCGAACGCCTCATCGGCGCAGCCGCCCGCAACGCCTGACCCCTGAGCGCGGCCCGGACCTGACCACGGTCCGGGCCGTCTGCTTTTGCGGTACTACTTCGCGACCTGCTGGACGACCTCGAACTCCAGAAGGCTGGCACCACCCGCGACGGGCTTGGCCCGCTCACCCGCGTGCGCCGCCCGCCCGGACCCGGCCGACCAGGCCTGGAACGCCTCCTCCGACTCCCACTTCGTGTAGACGAAGTACCGCGTCTCACCCGACACCGGCCGGAGCAGCTCGAACCCCAGGAACCCCTCGGCGTTCTCCACAGCACCCTGCCGGGCAGCGAACCGCTTCTCCAGCTCGGGCCCCGCACCCTCGGGCACATCAATCGCATTGATCTTCACAACAGCCATACGACCCAGCCTACGAGCGCCCCCGCCGAGTTTCCCCCGAGCGCCCACCCAACTGCCGCCGAACGGACCTCGCCGATCTCACCCTGAGTGCCCACCGACCCGCCCCTGAGCGGTCCCCGCCGACCTGCCGCCGAGTGGGCCCTCGCCGACTTTGCCCTGAGTGCCTGCCGATTTGCCGCAGGGCGCCTTCGCCGACCTTGCCCTGAGTGCTCAACCGCTTGCCGCTGAGTGCCCATTCGCTTGCCGCCGAACGGCCCCGCCGGCCTCGCGGAGCGCCCTCCCCGGCTCTCGCTGAGTGGCCTCGCCCGCACGCGCGAACGCCCCGGAGGCCAGGCCGCGGTGGGCTTGGGCTTCGGGGCGTTCGGGGTGGTGCGGGTGGTTAGTGGGCGGGGCTGGCTGGGTGCGGGGCCGGGCCGGCGCCCACCTCGCCGGGGACGCCGTCGCTGTCGGCTGCGGCGGCTGCGTCGTCGGCTCGTTGCTGCTGGGCGGAGCGCTGGGAGAGCGGGATCTCCGGGAGGAAGAGGACCACGATCAGGCCGATGATCATGACGGCGAAGGCCAGGAGGAAGACGACCTGGATGCCATCGGAGAAGCCGACCTTGAAGGGGTGGGCGAGTGCCTCGGGGAGCTTGTTGATGAAGGAGGTGTCGCTCAGGTCGCCGCCTGCGGAGGTGCCGCCCGGGAACTGGACCTTGGCGTCCGCGTAGGCGTGGGAGATCTTGCTGGGGAGCACGTTGAAGAGCACCGACAGGAAGATCGCCGTGCCCAGCGTGCCGCCCATGGAGCGGAAGAAGGTCACCGAGCTGGTGGCCACGCCGATCTCACGGGGCGACACGGCGTTCTGCACCGCGGTGATCATCGGCTGCATGTTGCCACCCAGGCCGAGACCCATCACGACCATGATCAGCATGGTCTGCCAGAGCGGGGTGTCCGCGCCGATCAGCGCGAAGAGGCCGAGCGCCACGAGCATCAGGGTGCTGCCGATGATCGGGAAGATGCGGTAGCGGCCGGTACGGGCGATGAGCTGACCCGCGGTGATCGAGCCGGCCATGATGCCGAACACGAACGGGATCATCTGCAGGCCGGCGACCGTCGGCGAGCTGCCCTTGACGATCTGCAGGTACAGCGGGACGGTCATGAGGCCGCCGAACATCGCCATGCCGAGGATCGTGCTGGACGTGGCGCCGACCGCGACCGTGCGGTTGCGGAAGAGCCGCAGCGGCAGCAGCGCCTCGTCCTTGTATGCCCGCTCGGCGAGCACGAAGCCGACCAGGCCGAGGACGCCGATCACGTAGCAGGCGATCGCGCGGCCGGAGCCCCAGCCCCAGTCGCGACCCTGCTCGGCCACGGTGAGCAGCGGCACCAGACCGATGACCAGGGTGAGCGCTCCGGGCCAGTCGATGCGGTGGTCGTTACGGGTGTGCGGGAGGTGCAGGACCCGGGCGACGACGACCATGGCCGCGATGCCGATCGGGACGTTGATGTAGAAGACCCAGCGCCAGCCGTCGACGCCCAGGATGTTGTCGGCGCCGGCGAAGAAGCCGCCGAGGATCGGGCCGATGACGCTGGCCGTGCCGAAGACCGCGAGGAAGTAGCCCTGGTACTTGGCGCGCTCGCGGGGCGGCACGATGTCACCGATGATGACGAGCGCGAGCGACATCAGGCCACCGGCGCCCAGACCCTGGATGGCCCGGAACGCTGCCAGCTCGTACATGTTCTGCGAGAGCCCGCAGAGGAACGAGCCGGCGATGAAGATGCCGATCGCGGAGAGGAAGAACGGCCGCCGCCCGTAGATGTCGGACAGCTTGCCGTAGAGCGGGGTGGAGATCGTCGACGTGATGAGGAACGCCGTCGTCGCCCAGGCCTGCAGGTTGAAGCCGTTGAGGTCGTCGGCGATGGTCCGGGTCGCCGTCGCCATGATCGTCTGGTCCAGGGCGGCCAGGAACATGCCCATCATCAGGCCGACCAGCACCGTGATGACCTGACGGTGGGTGAATTCCGCCGATGGCGGGGCCGGCCGGGCGCCGGGCCCGGCTGCCGCCGGTGCGGTTTCGGTGGAGTTACTCACGCTTTCTCCCGTGCTGGTACGGCTGGGTCGTTGCGCATCAGCGCTTCGACGGAGCTGTTGAATTCTTGGAAAAGGTCGGTGAACGCGTGGACGCGCTCCGCCGGCCAGTCGTTCAGTGCCCGGCACAACATGACCTGCCGGGCCTCGTGCAGGCGCGTGCAGGCAGCCATGCCGGACTCCGTCACGGCGAGCCGCGACGCGCGACCGTCAGCCGGATCCGCCTCTCGGCGGGCGAGGCCGGCCTTGACGAGCTGGGCCGCCTGCCGGCTGATCGTGGACGGGTCAGCGCCCTTGAGATCGGCCAGGTCGGTGACCCGCAGCGGTCCGTGATGACGCAGAGGGAACAGGAGCATCAGCGCGGAGAATTCAGCACCGAGATCCGCCGTGTTGAGCATGCTCTTGGCACGCGCACCCAGGCGGACGAACCGCAGAACTTCGTCTGCGAGGCGTCCGATGGAATCCCCGGTGTCCGGCATCGTCACGTGCTGCACCTCCATTCAGATGTGTGCAGCGTACAACTTGTTGTTTGGTGAAAGCATCTCCCATACCCCTGTGACGAGGGTCTCTGTATCCTCCAGCGCCGCGGGCACGGGCACCTTGTACTCCGCTTTACGCGTGAAGAGCCGTCCGGGGAAGTACCCCCGACCTGGGTCGCCAACCAGAACGAGAGCCTCCGGTCCGAGCCGGCGCAGGGCCGTCGTCATCCGGTCGGCGACGCTGCGGGTGTAGAAGACGTCACCGGCCAGGACCACGTCGACACCACCCTCGATCTCGGCGATGTCGGCGGCGCGGGCCCGGACGGTGACGTTGTTGGCTGCGGCATTGCGCGTGACCGCCTCGGCCGCGGCGGGATCGAGGTCAATGGCATCCACGGTCGCGGCGCCGGCCAGGGCAGCCGCGATCGCCGCCACTCCGGAGCCGGTGGCGACGTCGAGCACCCGTCTGCCCCGGACCGTCTCGGGATTGTCCAGCACGTAGCGCGCGAGGGCCTGGCCGCCGGCCCACACGAAAGCCCAGAACGGCGGGGCGATGTCGCTGCTGAACTCCCCGCCGTTCGCGTCGAACAACCCCATGCGGGCGCCGGCGAGGTGCAGGGAGATCTCAGGGGTCATGGGTACGGGGAGCAGTGACGTTCGCACCCGATGATTCTGGGCCGCCGGGGCGATTCCCCGCGCGCCAATTCGCTGTCCTGTGGATAACTCGACGAGGTTCGGTGGATAACTCGGTTCGGCTGCTCCGGGCGTACTCATGCTGTCTTGATGTGACCGAAGGGTGACCCACCGCTGCGCGCGAGTATCCATCGTGGTCTGACGGTGTTTTCGTAAGCCCCCGTGATGGTGAACGCGGACCCCGAAAGCGAGGGGTGGGCTCCACCGAAGATACGAGTTGCGCAGTCCGCTCGGCCTCATCCGTACGGCAGGTGGTCAGAGCGTTCGGCGTGCCTCGTGCATGCTGTCAGACTGTTGGTACGCCTTGGCTTTGCGCGATGGACACATAGACTTCCAGCGCTGGCGGATCAGGAGGCGTGAATGGTGGGCGAGGCGATCACGGTGCTCGTGGTGGACGGGCATCAGACGTTCGCCGAGTTGCTCGGTGTGGCGCTGACCGGGCAACCGGAGCTGCATTACGTCGGTCATGCCGGCTCGGGCGAGCAGGCTATCCGGATGGTGCAGGAGATACGCCCTGACGTGGTACTGCTCGATCCGGACCTTCCGGACGCCGACGGCATCGCGATCGCGGAGCTGTTGCGGCACCGGCAGCCCGGCACCCGGTTCGTGATATTGACCGCGAACAACGAATCCGCCCTGGTCGGTCGTGCCACCGCAGCCGGGGCCTCGGGCTTCCTGTCGAAGAACGGCCCGCTCGGCGACGTGATGAACGCGATCCGCACCGCACACGGCGGCGGCATGACGGTCTCGACGGACATCCTCGCCCGGCTCCTGCGCAGTACGGCCCCCGTCGTGGGCCCCCGAGCAGGCGGTCTCACTGCGCGTGAGCATGAAGTGCTCGTTCTCATGGGTTCCGGGCTCGATCCGCGCGCAATCGCGCGCCGGCTCGGCATCAGCGTGCACACCTGCCGCGGCTATGTGAAGGCTGTGCTGGGAAAACTCGGCGCGCACAGCCAACTGGAAGCGGTCGCGGTGGCGACCCGGCGAGGCCTGCTCCGCCCCGAAGGTCATAACGCAGAGTAATTCCCGCAGATACTCATCCGCGGGGGCCCGGGCTACGTACCTCTCGTTGGAGCGCCCTGAAAAGACAGTAGGGCGCCGGCGCGAGCTGGAGGACTTCGCGTGGAACGAGGATTTGCCGATTCGTCCGATGTGTCCGTCGCGCTCGCGGACCTGCCGTCGGACGTCGCAACCGACCACGAAGCGCTCTACCGCCGACCCGGAGCAGACCCCCTGCCCCGCCGCCGTACGCCCGGCACGACTCCGCCCGGGGGAGGCCCGGGCTCGTCCGGGGGAGGCCCGGGCGAGGAACCCCGAGGCGAGCTGACCGACACCGGTAGCTGGAACGCGTTCACACCCCGCCGTCAGATCGAGGACACCCCGATGCGGGAAGACCGCACCCAGGCAGGCAACGGCCCGGCCCGGCCCGACGCTCAGGATCGTCGCCCAGCCGCGGCACGACGAACCACAGCGGACGGTCGCCCAGCCGCCACACCCCGCGACGCACCGGCCGTGGACCCGTGGGCCGCCGCCGACGGCCAGGAAAACAGCGACCGATGGGGCGCCGCCGACGGCTGGCAGGCCACGGACATCCCGGACGACAGCAACAGCGCACGCACCACGACGGTGTGGGCAACCGGCTCCAACCCCCAGGTCACCCGGGGTCGCACCACCGAGTGGGGGACGGGTGCCAACCCGCAGGTCCGCGGGAACGCCGCCAGCGACTGGGGGACGGGTGCCAACCCGCAGGTCGCTCGGGGTGGCGCGGCTGAGTGGGGCACGGGCGCCAATGCGCAGGTCTCTTCGCCGCGGGATGGTGGGTCGCGTGCGGAGGTGTGGGAGTCCGGGGAGGTCGTGCCGGCGACGGAGGGCTGGGACGCTGAGGACGACTGGGAGGCTCAGGCTCGACGGGAGCCGAAGCCGGAGCCCAAGTTCGGTCCCGCGCCGCCGGCTACCAACGGGCGTACCTCGTTCGGTTTCACCGCAGGCCCGATCAGTGGCAACTGGCGTGATGATGCGCCCATCTCGGTCGCGCCCGGCAAAAAGCCCGCCAAGCCTGCCAAGGCTTCCAAAGCTCCGAAATCCGCCAGGCCCGCCGCGGCCGATGCCGGCCAGAGAGACGCAGACTTCGGTGGGAGCCATCGAGGTGGGGAACACGCCGCGACCGGACTGGCACATCACGCCGCCTCCGAACTGGCCCACCCGGTCCGCCGCCCGCAGCTCGACCCGCCGCGGCGCAACCGCCCGCAACTCGAGTCCACCCCCAGCCGCCCCCAGCCCGACGATTTCGCCCACCTTGCCCGTCCCGAGCCTGACGATTTCGCCCACCTGAGCCGTCCCGAGCCTGACGATTTCGCTCACCTCGGCCGGCAGCAACCCGATGATTTTGCCCATCTCAGCCGTCAGCAGCCGGACGAGTTCGGCTACCTCAGCCGCCAGTCCGACGACGCGATCCAGATCAGCCGCCAGCCCGAGGACTCGACCCAGGTCAGCCGCCAGTCCGGCGACTTGCCCCGGACCAGTCGGCAGCCGGAAAACTCGACCCGGACCAGTCGGCAGTCTGACGACTTCGCGCAGCTTGGCCGACAGCGGCAGGGGGCTTTGTCAGATCGTTCTGATGAGGCGGATTTTTCCGTTCGGCAGTATCAGGCGGAGGCGGGGCGACCGGTTCGGGAGCGGTCGGCCGAGGATCCGTATGCGTCGCTCGGGTCGGATCTGCGGGGGCCGGGGCGTTCTCGGGGTGTTACGGCGGGGCTCGACGAGGACCATATCGGCGACCTGGTCGGGGACAATGCGCATGAGATCCGGGCGCATCGGGCGGGGGCTGTGGGTGCGCCGGCGACGGTGAAGCGTAGTCCGGGCGTACTTTTTGCTGGGTTGGCTTTGACTGTTGCCGTGGTTGTCGGGGGGACGGTTGCGGGGGTCACGTATTTCTCGGGGGACGACAAGGCCCTCACGTCGGTGCTCGAGCTGGGTGCGAAGGAGAAGCCCACTACTGACCGTACGGCCACCGCGCTCATCGAAGGCCGGACTGCCGCGGAGTTCGAGCTGGTCAGCGCCGTGACGAAGGTGACTGTGCGCAGCGAGGACCTCGGCGACAGTCTCTATCGGATGACCACTGCTGACGGGTCGGGGCTGGTGCCGAAGCCTGACCTGTCGCGCGACAAGGTGCAGCTGCAGCTCGCGCCGGGTGGTGCCGCGGGGGAGAACGTGAGTGACACCGGTGAGGTCGAGGTGGTGCTTTCGTCCAAGATTATGTGGACGTTGCGGTTCTCCGGGGCGGCGGACGAGCAGCTGCTCAATCTGCAGGGCGGGAAGGTCGGCGGGATCAGCCTGATCGGCGGATCACGTCGGACGACGATTCAGCTGCCCGGGGCCGCGGGGACGGTGCCGCTCAAGGTGACCGGGTCAGTGGATGAGCTTGCTATGACGTCGCCGAGCGGAAATCCTGTGCGGGTCGAGATGAAGGGTGGCGCGAAGACCGTCGCTGCCGGTGCCAAGACGTTGCGCGATGTTGCCCCTGGTTCGACGTTGACGCCGAAGGACTGGGCGACGGACAACCGCTATGACGTCGACACCGAAGCCCCGGTGACCCTCCTGTCCGTGGAGACGCGGGACTAGGAGGGCCACTCCGGGCGTACGGTCAGGAAAGAACCCGGAGCCGGACCGTCTGGCTCATGCCCCGCAGTTTGTCGAGAACGTCGTCGCTGAAGGCGCCGCCGATGTCGGTGATCAGGTACCCGTATTCGCCTCGGGTGCTGAGCAGCTGGCCCTCGACGTTCACGTGGTGCTCGGCGAGGATGCTGTTGACCTGTGCGAGCACGCCCGGCATGTTGACGTGGACGTGGACGATGCGGCTCGTCCCGGACTGGGCGGGCAGGGCGACGCTGGGCAGGTTCACGCTGAGCGTGGTGTTGCCCTCCTGCACGAAGTGGTTGAGCTTGTTCGCGACGAAGTCACCGATGTCGGCCTGCGCCTCCTCCGTCGACCCGCCGATGTGCGGCGTGAGGATGACGTTCGGCAGGCCGCGAAGCTCGGAGACGAACTCGTCGCCGCGACCCTTCGGCTCTGTGGGGAACACGTCGACCGCAGCACCGGAGAGGCGTCCGCTGGTCAGCGCGTCGCGCAGGTCGCCGTGATCGACCACGATGCCCCGGGAGAGGTTCAGGAAGATCGCGCCCTGCTTCATCTTGGCGAACTGCTCGGCGCCGAAGAACCCGGCGTTGCCCGGCCGGCCGTCGACGTGCATCGTCACGACGTCCGACAGCTCGAGCAGCTCGTCGAGCGAGGAGCAGCGCTGGGCGTTACCGAGTGCGAGCTTGTCGGCGGTGTCGTAGAAGAACACGTGCATGCCGAGGTTCTCGGCGAGCACTGACAGCTGGGTGCCGATGTTGCCGTACCCGATGATGCCGAGATTGCGACCGCGGACCTCGTGGCTGCCGACGGCGGCCTTGTCCCACACGCCCTCGTGCATGAGGTTGTTCTTCTCGGTCAGTCGCCGGGTCATCGCGATGATCTCCGCGAGCGCCAGCTCCACCACCGAGCGGGTGTTGGAGAACGGCGCGTTGAACACGGCGACACCCGCCTTGGAGGCGGTCCCGAGGTCGATCTGGTCGGTGCCGATGCAGAACGCGCCGATGGCGACGAGGCTGTCGGCGGCCTCGAGCACCTTCGCGGTGACCTGCGTCTTGGAACGGATGCCGAGCAGGTGCACGCCCGGGATGCGCTCGATGAGCTCGACCTCGTCGAGGGCGTTGCGGAGGGACTCGACCTGGTAACCCTCTGCCTCGAGCCGGGACACCGCGTCGGGGTGGATGCTCTCGAGCAGCAGAACTCGTACCTTGGCTTGGTCGATCATCACTTTCCGTTTCATATGAGGGAATCGATCGTCCGGGCCGCCACGCCGAAGCCCAGTCATAGGCGTCCCAGACTAATGCCCCGGATTGCCCATACCTTGCCCGGTGTGCCGGAGGTCCCACCTTACGGTCAGGCCGTAACCTCACCGCGTTCTACGGAACCGGAACCTTGAACGGATCAATGCTGCAACACGTGGGAAACGCCCCGGGTCCGTCACGAACGAAATGTCACACCCTCGCGCGACGATGCAGGCATGTCTTTCGCAGTGGAAACCACCGGTCTCGTGAAGATCTTCGGAGACAACCGCGCGGTCGACGGCGTTGATCTCCAGGTGCCGCGAGGCGCGGTCTACGGATTACTCGGCCCCAACGGCGCAGGCAAGACCACCGTCGTGCGGATGCTCGCCACCCTGCTGAGACCCGACGGCGGCACCGCCCTGGTGTTCGGCCACGACGTCGCCAGGGAACCCGACGCGGTGCGGAGCCGCGTCAGCCTCACGGGGCAGTACGCCTCCGTCGACGAGGACCTCACCGGCACGGAAAACCTCGTGCTGCTGGCGCGCCTGCTCGGCCACCGCCGACCCGCCGCCCGGGCCCGGGCCGCCCAGTTGCTGGAGGCGTTCGGCCTGAGCGAGGCCGCCACCCGTCAGGTGAAGAAGTACTCGGGTGGCATGCGCCGGCGCATCGACATCGCCGCCAGCATCCTCAACACCCCTGACCTGCTCTTCCTCGACGAGCCGACCACGGGCCTCGACCCCCGCAGCCGCAACCAGGTCTGGGACATCATCCGGGAGGTCGTCGCCCACGGCACCACGGTCCTGCTCACCACGCAGTACCTGGACGAGGCGGACCGGCTCGCCGGCCGGATCGCGGTCATCGACCTCGGCAAGGTCATCGCGGAGGGCACCCCCGGTTCCCTCAAGGCATCCATCGGCGCCGGCACCGTCCACGTACGACTCCGCGACCCCGCCCGCCGCCCCGAAGCGGTCTCGCTGATCACAGCGACCCTCGACACCCCCGTGCAGCTGGACAGCGATCCGGTGGCACTCACCGCCCCCGCCGCCTCCGCCGAGCGGGCCGCCCTCGCCCTGGGCGCCCTCGCCGGCGCGGGCATCCTGGTCGATGACTTCTCCCTCGGCCAGCCCAGCCTCGACGAGGTCTTCCTCGCCCTCACCGCTCAGGGAGCCCCGGCATGACAACCCTCGCCACCGTCCTGACCCGCGAAGAACGCCCTCGCCGCCCCTCAGCCCTCGCCGCCTCCCTGACCTTCGGCTGGCGCGCCATCCTGAAAATCAAGCACGTCCCCGAACAGCTCTTCGACGTCACGGCCTTCCCGATCATCATGACGCTGATGTTCACGTATCTCTTCGGCGGAGCCCTGGCCGGCTCCACCAAGGAATACCTGCAATACCTGCTCCCCGGCATCATGGTCACCTCGGTAGTGATGATCACGATGTACACCGGCGTAGGCCTCAACACCGACATCGAAAAGGGCGTCTTCGACCGCTTCCGTACCCTCCCCATCTGGCGCCCAGCAGCCCTCGTCGGAATGATCATCGGCGACGTCCTCCGCTACGTCCTCGCCGCCACCACGATCATGCTGGTCGGCCTCATCCTCGGCTTCCGCCCCGCAGGGGGAGTGGTCGGAGTCCTCGCGGGAGTCGGCCTCCTCGTAGTCTTTTCCTTCGCCTTCTCGTGGATCTGGACAATGTTCGGCCTACTGCTCCGCTCCGAGAAATCGGTCATGGGAGTGAGCATGCTCGTCCTCTTCCCCCTGACGTTCCTGAGCAACGTCTTCGTCAACCCGGCAACAATGCCCGGCTGGCTCCAGGCCTTCGTAAAACTAAACCCCATCACCCACCTTGTCGCCGCCGTCCGATCCCTCATGGCCGGCACCCCCGACGCCACAGAAACAATGTGGACCCTTGTCGCTTCCGCCGTTCTGCTGGCCGTTTTCGGAGCTTTGACAATGCGCCTCTACAACCGGAAGTAGTCCGCTGTCCTTGGGTCGGCGCTCGTCGGCTGCTGTTTCTCGGTCGTGGCTCGGCTTGGTCCGGTTCGGGCCGGTTTGGTTCGGGCCGTGCGGGTCGGCTTTTGTGGCTCGGGGTTTGGCCTGGCTGGTCGGGTTGGGCCCGACCGGTTCCATACCTCGACCGTCCTCGGCCTCTGCCCTCGACTCCGGCTCGGTGGCCTGGGCTGTTTGGCCCGCCCGTGCAGGCCGGTCTGTGGGGCCGGGCTTTTGTGGCCTGCGCCTGAGAGCTTTTAGTCTGGTCCTGAGGGCTTGTGACCTGGTGTGGACCTGAGGGCTTGGGTCGGGGCCTGAGTCCGTGGGCTTGGGCTCGTAGCCGAGGCTGCGGCTGTGGCCGGAGCTGTGGCCGGGGCTGTGGCTGTGGCTGTGGGTCTTGGGATATTCGGTCTTTTCTGGTCTGGCCGGGTTTGCCTGTGGACCCTCGCCCGGTCGTTGCCGGCAGCCCTGATCCGTCGCCGACCACCGTCGCCGATCTCAATGGTTGCCCTTTCAGTGTGTCGGCTTCAGTTGACAGCCCGGCCAACGCTCGTCTCCATATCGGCGCCGGCAGGCTGTACCTTTTCGCACTGTCAGCAAAGGCTGGCATAAGCCCCCGCCGAGCTTGCAAGCAGTTATCAAATCCCGCGCCGCATCGCCAAAAACTGTCGTACCCCCGCGAGAAAATATCCCCATGACCGACGCAGAGATCTTTTGCAAAGCCGAGCGCGACCAATGGCGCGATCGCCTCGAATCCCGAGTCCAGGAAGCCGCCCGCAAGAAAGCAGCAGCCGCAGCAGCAGAACGAGCCCGCAAAGCCCGCCGAAACCACGGATTGATCGCCCGCCACGCCGCCCGTATGGCCCGCATCAAGCGTGACGACTACCCGTTCCCTCCAGACCCGGAGTGCTCGGAATAACGCCACCCGTCAACAGCTGGCCGTGGCATGCCTCCAGCACATCACGGCCGCCCCACCCCGAGTGCCTGGCGCCCTGGATCCGCCCTGAGCCGCCGTCCAATGGTGGTGCCGCTGCCTAGCGCCTGCTCTGCCGCGAGCCGCTGTCTGGCAGTGCGGCGTTCGGCGTGTTTCGGGTGCTCTGCCGCGAGCCGCCGTCCGGGAATGCTGCAACCCGTGCCCTGGGCGCGACCTGCGTCAGCCGCCGGACACCACGCCCCATTGACCGAAGCGTCACGCCAAGCGACCCTAACCCCAGGTCATAGCGCCGATCAGGGCTCGTCGGCAGGAATGGCACAACCGTCGTCACCGCGACAGCCAGCAGGAACCGGATGTTGCTCCATACCGGAGGTCCGAGCGCGGTGACCGGCAGCAGCATCACCGCCAGGACCAGCGCAACCCAATATCCCCGGATCCGTCCACGGAGAGGAAGCAGTGCGGCAAACACCAGCCACACCTGATGGTGCGTCCAGGAAACCGGCGACAGAATCACGCTGGCAGAACCCGTGATCGCCACCGCCGAGAGCCAGTCACCGCGCCGAGCAACCCGTCCGGCCTGTACCAGCGCAAGCAACGCAATGCCGCCACCGACAACAATGACCAGGAGTGACCGGTCCGTGGCAGAGATGTCGAAGCGCATCAGAACGCCGTTCAGTGACTGGTTCCCCACGCTCGTGATGTACCCGAGCCGGCTCACGTGCGATATCTCGGTCGTCCAGAATCGCCACGAGTCACCAGGCAGCGCCAGTGCGGCGACAGCGCCACACGTGGTGAAGGTCGCTGCGGCGGTGACGGCCGCCCGGCGGCGGCCCGCCAGCCAGAGCATCGGAATGAAGATCAACGGCGTGAGTTTGATGGCCGCGGCCACCCCGATAAGTACGCCGTGAGCGCGCCTCCCCCGCATCAGCAGCACATCCGCCGTGACCATCGCGGCGAGAAAGACACTGACCTGCCCGTACTTGAAGTTCGAGGAGATCGGCGCGGAGAGAATGAGCACGAACGCCAACGCGGGTGCGGGCAGGGCGGTCTCCCGAGCCACCATCTGCGCCACGAGCACAACCGTGACCAGGGTCCCGAGGGTCCAGAGGCATTGCAGCAGCGGCACCGACACATCCGCGAGCGGCAAAAACATCAGACCCGCGAACGGTGGATACGTGAAAGGTGCATTTCCGGCGCTGACAAAGTCATAGAGACTCGCGCCGTGCCGCAGTCCCTCCACCGCGCCGACGTATACGCCCAGGTCGGTGAGCCGAAGCGCACCCGGCCGTCCCAGCGTGGCCCAAGCTGCTACCGCCGCCGCAACAGCTGCCGGAACCCAGTAGAAAGCCCGTCTAGCTCTACCCATAGTTGGAACCCTACATAGGGTTCGCAAGTAACGCCGAGCCTGAGACGTCGCACCGTCAGCCGTGCGGGACTGAAACGTGGAATGGGCCGGCCAGCTCCCACCATCGGCTCTCGGTGAGGTTCGCTACCACGCGGTGAGGCGAGCCTGGCGGGGCGAAGGGGCGCCTGTGCCGCCGTCGGTTCGGCGGGCCGGCTACCTGCGGTTCAGGAGTGGCGCCCCGACAGGTGAGTGGTAGGCGGCAGCCAGGGCGACCACCAGCGCGGTGACGGCAACTCCGGCAGGCAATGAGAGGAACCCGAACCCGAAAGCTGTGTCGATCGCCCGCGGTGTGCGGCGCAGGAACTCGCCGATCGCGACGCTGACCAGCGCCGCGGTCACACCTGCCGGGATCGCGCGGGCCCGGGGAAGGCGGGCAGGCTTACTGCGGATGAGACCCATCAGCACGTACGCCGAAACGAGCGCGAGCGCCCCCGTCATAGCCGCCGCATTCCCGATGAGCACCGGATCACCAGAGCCCGGCACCAGGATCTGTAGCAGCCACAACGGCGCGGAGCTGAGCGGAACACCGAGCGCCAGCGCGGCATGGGCTGACCCGGCGGCGACCGCGAGGTCGAGCGCGATCAGTGTCCCGGCGACAGCGATGGTCCTGGAACGGGTGCGGACCAGCAGTGCGGTGGCCACCGTCCAGGTGACGACAGCGGGGCCGGCGTCGCGCCAGCCCATGAACGGCATCACGGCGACGGGGTTTCCGGCGAGCAGGAAGGCGTACAGGCAGGCGCCGAGCAGGATCACCCCGCCGGAGCTCGTGCGTCGCCCCGCCCAGCCCATGGTCGCCAGGGCGAAGACCAGCGCCGTCCCCGCGGCGAGCTGCCCACCGTGTACCCCGGCCAGCCGTACGCCGTTGAACAGCGCTGCGGCGAGCAGCGTCAGCACCACCGGTGTGGTGACCGCGCGGGCCCGGTCCTGCCAGGTCGGTCCGTCGATCGCGGGGGAGATCGCGAGGCTTCCGGCGAAAGTGAGCTGGCGCAGTGGCTTAGCGCGCATGGCGTCGAGCTCGGCCAGCCATTCGCGCTCGAGGTCCGCGGCGAGCTCCGCCGGCCACCGCCTCACTGCGATGCGGGTCAGCAAAACCGCGAGCCAGGAGAGCAAGGCCGCGAGCCGGACCGAGGGAACAGGAGGCCCGCTCATGTCGAAAGCCCGGGAGCGCCGATGGCCCGGGACATCTGCTGCTGCATGGCGTTCACTTCGCGTCGAGCCTCGGACGCGCCCGTCGCGGTCAAGCGGTAATAACGTCGCGTCGGACGCCCCTCGGCCGCGGGGTCGACGTCTTCCCAGCGTGCCTCGACCCATCCAGCGCGCTCCAGGCGTACCAAAATGGGGTAGAGCGTGCCGCTCGGCAGTGAGGTGGCATGCATGATCTTGAGGCCGTAGTGCTCGCCCTCGGGATCGGCGAGCAGGGCGGCGACCACCTTGAGCACCGACGACGTCATCCGCACAGCCATGTCCAGATCCTACATAGGGCTCGCTGGGTTCGAGCCGATCAGCATTACACTGCATCGATGCCCGCACTGCCCGTCTGGCCGCTCTATCTGATGTTCGGCATGGTGCCGTTCTGGTGGGTGCTGGGCGGCCTCAACCTGATCTGGCCTGTTTTCTCGGTCGTGCTCGGTGTGGTGCTGCTCAGTCGCGGGAAGGTCCGGATGCCGACCGGCTGGTCGCTGTGGCTCGTTCTGATCGGGTTGATCGTGGTGAGCGGCACCCGGCTCGAGAAGGTCACCTCCGTTTTCATGTACGGCCTCCGCCTCGGTTTTGTGGTGGTGGCCTTTGTCGTTTATCTCTACGTCTACAACGCCGCTCGCAACGGCATCAGTTGGAAGCTGCTGTTCCAGCCCCTGATGGTTTTCTGGCTGTCAATGGTGGTGCTCGGCTGGATCGGCGTATTCGCGCCCCGGTTCGCGCTCACCACTCCGGTAGAAATGCTGCTGCCGAAAAGCATCTCGAGCGACCGCATCGTGCAGGCACTCACCCACGTGCACGCCACCGAATACAGTGCGACCAGCCAGAATCCGTACTACCGGACCGCTGCGCCCTACCCCTACACCAACAACTGGGGCACGGGCTTCGCGATTCTCATCCCCTGCGTCGTCGCCTATCTGTCTTCGGTACGCGAAGGCCTCCTTCGCAGAGCAGTGATCGTCTCTCTGCCGTTGTCCCTGGTCCCGGCGTTCCTGACGCTGAACCGCGGCATGTTCGTCGGGCTCGGCGCCGGCATGCTCTATCTCGGCCTGCGTGCACTGATGCGTGGCGACGTGCGGGTCATCGCCTCGATCGTCGGCGTCTCGGTGCTGGCCTGGGTGGTCACCCTCGTCATCCCGGTCATGGACCTCATCAACAACCGGGTGGAGAACACCGAATCCACTCGCGACCGCGCCGACCTCTACTGGCAGACCATCAGCGCGGTCCTGCACTCGCCAGTTCTGGGATTCGGCGCGCCCCGCACGGTGGACACCACAACCGGAGCAGAGCCTTTGGGTACGCAGGGACAGCTCTGGCTGCTGATGTACAGCCATGGCATCCCTGCGCTCATCGTCTTCCTGCTTCTTTTCCTGGTCATCGCCCGGCGTCTGTCCGCGGCAGTGTCCACGCCGGGCAAATGGTTGAGCGTCATTCCGGTCATCGCGCTCATCCTCACGCCGTTCTACGGTTTTACCGACGTGAACCTTTCCGTCATGTTCTTCGGGATCGCCCTGGCGATGGCGGCGGTGGACGGCCCCGTCAACCGTCCCGGCGTACCCATGGCCATTCCTGTGTCGGTAAGGGCCGGGACGGTCTAATAGCGGAAGCGCGAGACCAGGCTGCTCAGTTCGGTCGACAGTCTGGTCAGTTCGGTCGTGGCGGCGCGTGACTGCGCCACACCCTCGCTGGTCTGGGCGGCCGCGGTGGCGACCCCGGTGATGTTCTGGGCGATCTCGCTGGTGCCACCGGCGGCCTGGCCGACGCTGCGGCTCATTTCCCCGGTGGTCGCGGTCTGTTCCTCGACCGCGCTGGCGATGGTGGTCTGGAAATCGCTGATCCGCTCGATGACCAGGGAGATCTCTCCAATCGCGGTGACCGCTCCGGCGGTGTCGGCCTGAATGGCCTCGACCCGGCGGGAGATGTCCTCGGTCGCGCGGGCGGTCTCCTGAGCGAGATCCTTGACCTCGGAGGCGACGACGGCGAAGCCCTTCCCGGCCTCGCCGGCCCGGGCGGCCTCGATGGTCGCGTTCAGGGCGAGCAGGTTCGTCTGCTCGGCGATCGAGGTGATGACCTTGATGACGTTGCCGATCTCGGCGGAGGAGTCGCCCAGCTTGTTCATGGTCTCCGATGTGGCCGAGGTGATCGTGACAGCCTCGGCGGCCACCCGCGCGGCCTCGGTCGCGTTCTGCGAGATCTCCCGGATCGACGTGCCCATCTCCTCGCTTCCGGCCGACACCGTGTCGACGCTGCGGGAGATCTCCTTGGCGGCGGCTGACACAGCTTGTGCCTGCACCGAGGTGATCTCCGCCGAGGAGGCGATCTGAGACGAGGTCGCAGACATCTCCTCCGCTGCCCCGGCCAGCGAGGAAGCCGACTCGTCGATGGTGGAGACCGTGCTGCGCAGCTGGGCCAGGGCGGAGTCGAGGGCCTGCCCCATCTGCCCGGGCTCGTCGCGGGAGGTCAGGCCACTGCTGCGGGTCAGGTCACCGGTCGCGAGGGCGTCACAGACCGCCTTGACACGAGCCAGCGACCGTACGATCGCCTGCGCGACCAGGAAGCCCAGCGCGAGCACCAGGATCGCGCCGATCGTGATGACCAGGATGATCACCAGTCGTCCGGTGGAATAGGTGCTCTTGGCCGCGGTGTCCGATTGTTTGGCCTGCGCGGCCTCGGCGTCCGTCAACTCCTGCACGCCGGCGCTGATCTTGGTGAACAGCGGCGCCGCGGAATCCTCGTTCACCTTCTGGAACGCGGCGTAGTCGTTGTCCTGCCCGGCCTGGAACTGATCACCCTGGGCAACCGTCTTGTACGCCGCCCAGTTCGACTGGAGATCGGCCACGGTCGCCGCGGCACCGGCCGGCCCGCTGGCGATGTAGGCCGTGATCGCCTCGTCGGTGGCCTTGATGTCAGCGGTGAACAACTTGTTGTACTTCTCGCTGGTGGCGTCGTCCTGGGCGATGGCAGCGGTCGCCAGGTCGAGCCGGGTCTGCGCCATGTCCCCCTCGACCGTGGCGATGGCCTGGGAGCTGCTGAGATTCTCGCTGTAGATCGCATGAGCCGCGTCACTCGCCCGTTCGAGCGCGACCAGTCCGACGATCGCCACACCGATGGCCATGACCACGGCCAGGCAGATCACAGCGATGAATTTCGTACGCACACTCAGGTCGGCGAACGAGAGCCGTGCTGATGTTCCCGGTGCAGTTGTCACTGACGCTCCTAGACGCGATCCCAGCTTCCACTAGCCGATTCGGTCGTTCTGCGGAGCAGTTGAGGATCTGGCGGGTTTCCAGCTCCTCCCCACCCGCTCCGGCATCCTTGTGACCATGACTTTGACCTGCCGCCTCGCCAGCCGCGAGGACATACCCGCCCTCCTGCCGATGATCGACGCGGCAATCATCGAACTGCAGCGGGGCTTCCTCGACGCCGACCAGATCCGCTCGAGCCGAGCCATCATGGGCCTGGACACCCAACTCATCGACGACGGCACGTACTTCGTGGTCGAATCCGACGGCGAACTCGCAGGCTGCGGAGGCTGGAGCCGCCGAGCGACCCTATACGGCGGTAACCATTCGGCGGGCCGGGACGCGGCCCTGCTCAACCCGGACACCGAACCAGCCCGGATCCGGGCGATGTACACCCACCCCGCCTTCACCCGCCGGGGCGTCGGCAGCCTGGTCCTGGCCCGCTGCGAGCAAGCAGCAGCGGCGGAAGGCTTCACCGCCCTGGAACTGATGGGCACCCTGGCCGGAGCGCCGCTCTACCAGGCAGCAGGCTTCGAACCGATCGAAGAAGTAGCCGACGACTCAGGCGGTGCACCGGTCCCACTGATCCGCATGCACAAGAAGATCTGATCTTCTGGATTGCGCGAGAAACAGCTCGAACCTACGACAACGTAGGTCCGAGCTATTCCGATGTCCCGAGACATCACAAAGCGCGCCCGGCAGGATTCGAACCTGCGACCGACGGATTAGAAGTCCGTTGCTCTATCCGCTGAGCTACGAGCGCCCGGCCTGCACATCTTAGAGTCCCGTCGGCTTCGTGGCGAGCCGGTTGTCAGGCGGTCGTGGTGTCCGCTTTGTTGCTGGGCGGCGCGTCCTCGGGGGCAGGCGGGATCCCGGGCTCGGGCGTGCCCACGGGTGGGACGAAGGCGTCCGTCCAGCGGGCCAGTTCGCGGAACAGCTCTGTGCGTACTTCTTTGCCGGAAAGGGTGAGGTCGTGCATGCCGCCGTCGAATCGGGCGATCGTCACTCGGGTGCCGAGGCGCGGGGCCCATCTGACGATGTGGTCCACGTCGAGGACCGCGTCGGTCATGTGGACGTCGTCGGTCCAGGTCTTGCCGCGGAAGGTCCTGGTGGAACAGGCGACCATCACAGGTGCGCCGATGGCGAGGCCGGCGCGCAGGCGGGCCTGGCCGCGACGGATCGCCTCGAGCCATCCCGTACGCACGGGGAAGCCCATCACGGGTTTCCAGGCGAGGTCGTACGTCCACTCGCCTCGGTGTTCACTGTGCAGACTCTGCCCGTAGAGGCCCAGGGAGTTCATGGGTAGCACTCGGTACGGGTTGCGCCCGCTCGTGCGCCCGACGATGTTCATCAGGGGCCTGCGTAGCAGCCAGGGCACGTTGAAGTCGAAGAACGGGCTGTTGAGGAACAGGCCGTCGACGATTTTGCTGCTGCTCCGCGCGTGGGACCACAGCGAGGTGATCAGGCCGCCGGTCGAATGACCCGCCACCAGCAACTGGTCGTGGCCGTCGTCGTCGCGGATGATGCGGGCGGCCTCGTCGAGTTCGGGGAAGTACTCGGTGAGGCTGCGGACGAAGTTCGGGGTCTGGTGCGGAAGCAGGCTGCGACCGTACTTGCGCAGGTCGAGTGCGTAGAAGTCCCAGCCGCGTTCGACGAAGAAGTCCGCCAGATGGGTCTGGAAGAAGTAGTCGACGAAGCCGTGCACGTAGAGCACTGCCCGCCGGGACGGGGTGTCACCGCGGCGCCGCACCAGCGTCGCCACCACCGCGCCTTCGTCATCGCTGCCCAGGTCGATGGTGTGCCGCTCGTAGGGCGGGCCTAGAACGTCCGTCTCCACCCCGTCAGGTTACCCACCCGCGGGCGGCTGCGCGCCATAGCAGATCAAACCGCGCCGGAGCGGTTTTCCCCAACGTCTCGCTGTCCACAGGCTCCGGCGGCTTTTTCAGCGGAGGACTTGGCACTCGCGGCAATCTGCTCTCACGAACTTCGACCGATTGAGGAGAACCGATGTTCGATACCAGCATTGTCGTGATCGGCAACGTGCTCAACGCTCCGGAATGGCGCCGGACCAGTAACAAGAACCTGCTCGTCACGACCTTCCGGGTCGCGTCGACCGCGCGCTGGCAGGATCGCGAGACGGGCCAGTGGAGGGACGGCAATCAGCTGCGCGTCCGGGTGTCCTGCTGGCGCCGGCTCGCGGAGGGGGTGGCCTCGTCCGTCACGGTCGGCGACCCCGTCGTGGTGTCGGGACGCCTTTACACCCGGGACTGGACCGACACGGCAGGCAACCTGCGCACCTCGTACGAGATGGAGGCCTACGCGGTCGGGCACGACCTGTCTCGTGGCCGGGCCAAGTTCTTCCGCAACAAGAACGTCCAGACGGACGAGGTGGAGACCCCGGAGAGGGCAGAAAGGGTCCGTGGGCAGGCCGCGGTGGTGGTCGCCGAGGACGAGGTGCCCATGGCGTACGGCGAAGGGGTGCCCGAGGTGGATGAGCCGACGTTCGACGAGACACCGGCGCTCGGAGCCGTACCCGTCATGGCAGCGCTGCGTGGCGGGGGCTTCGAGCCGTTCGACACCACCCTGGCACTGCCGGCGGGCTCCGCCGACGGTGAGGACTCCCCGGAGTCCGAGGAGTCCACCGAGACCGAGGACGAGCCGGACGAGGAGACTTCGCCGGATTCGGCGCAGGAGCCGGAAGGCGCGCCCGGCAAGGAGACCGGCACCGTTCTCGAGCCGGTGGAGATCATCACTCCCTCGCCGAAGCGGGTGCGCAACCGGGTTCCGCGTCGTCAGCCGGTGGCGGCCTGACGTCCCCAAGCAGCCGGCGTCAGGGCTTACGTCCTGACTCCGGTGCCCGACCCGGTTCCCTGCCTTCCCAGCCCACTCCCGGCGTAAGCCGGCGCGCCGCCGAACCTTCGCGGCCGCCGCGCCGGTGAGCCGGGTTCCATCCGGGAATGCCGGGGACCGGTAGCCGGGGACCCGTCCCGATTTTCCGTGCAGGTGGCTGCTTCCGCACCGGCTCTCCTCTCCGGGCCGGTGGGGCTGCACGACAGTCGCCGTTGTTCGGAAGGCATCACGTCGGGACATGTGGGTCAGCCGGCTCGAACCGGGTGGGTGCTCGTCACCCGTCCGGACGTTATAGCCGTTTCGTCGCTCCATCGCAGTGGACGCGAGCGAACGGCAAAGCCCGGTCGTCGTTCCGCCGGCGACCGGGCCCCCAAGACATTCCGACTGCCGATGGGCTCGCTGGGGGTGAGCTCGCAGCCCATCGGCTGGTGGACGGGTGCTCGGTGGTCGGCGCCCGTCCGCCCCGCTGTTCCTTCTACCGCGCTCCCGGCCCGGACGCGATTCCCGCTCCTCGGCGGACCCGTTTTCGGCGGCGGGTCTGCTTCCACGGGGCTCGTATCCGGGTGCGGCACACCCCCGGCGTACACCGGCATGCGCCGGCTGCCATCACGCACGACACGGTGCGTGGCGGATGGAGGTGTGTGGCACGGGAGCCGCCGGCTCGTAACGCGCAGGGCACTGTGCGCGGCGGGCCGGGCGACTCGGACACCCACCGCATCGCGCTCAGCACCGCGCGAGGCGGCGAGGTGCCACCGCGAGGCGCCGGTCCGTTCCGCGCACGGCAATGCGCGTGGTGGGCGTGAAGGAGGGACAGCGACAGCCGGCCGCCGCCGGACAACCGGGCCTCCGGCGGCGGCCGGTCCCCAGTGGGTTCACGGGGACCGGAGGCAGGTAACAGGACCACACCGCTGAACCCGGTGGCATGGGGATCCCCGTCTCCCACTGCCACCGGCCGCGGCGGCCGGCGCCTCAGCAGAGGTGCCGGGCCGCGCGGCGCGGCGGGTGGGCGCTCAGGTGGTCGGCGTCCACCCGCTTGCGCCCTGCCGTTCCCGTCGGGTCCGCAGCCCGGGGGAGCAGCAGGGGCAGGTCCGTCCGGCAAGAGAGGCTGTGCAGCCGGACGGGCAGGAAACCCGCCGGCTGCCGGTCCCCGAGCGGGGCCGGCGGCCGGCAAGCGGGCCCGGTGCGCGGCGTTGACCACGCACCGGGATCGCCTGCGGCGCGGGTGGGACATCACGGGGAACGGCATCGCGGTACGGCCTGACCGACAGCTCACTAGGGTGGTGCGAATGGGAAAGAGTGGGGTGGTCGCGGATGCTGCCGGGATCGTCGCCGGGTACGCCTTGGACGCGGTTCTCGGCGATCCCCGGCGGTTTCACCCGGTGGCCGGGTTCGGGCGGGCCGCCGGAGCTCTCGAACGGCGGATCTACAGGCCCGGGAGGCTGGCCGGAGCGGTGTTCACGGGAGTCGCGGTGGGGGTTCCGGTCATCGCCGGCGTTGCGCTCGCGGTGGGGACGCGGCGGTGGCCGATCGCCCGGGGTGTTCTGATGGCCGGTGCTACCTGGACCGTGCTGGGCGGGCGGACTCTGCGCCGGGAATCCGTGATCATGGCGGGGCACCTCGAGCGGGCGGATCTCGCTGAGGCCCGGGGGAGGCTCAACCATCTGTGCGGGCGTGATCCGTCGCAACTCGACGAGGCCGAGCTGGCTCGGGCGACCGTGGAGTCCGTCGCCGAGAACACCTCGGACGCCGTGGTGGCACCGCTGTTCTGGGGCGGGATCGCCGGGTTGCCGGGGCTGCTCGGATATCGGGCCGTGAACACCCTCGACGCCATGGTCGGGCATCGATCGCCGCGCTACGAGCGGTTCGGGACGGCGTCCGCCCGGCTCGACGACGCGCTGAACCTCGTACCTTCGAGGCTTACGGGGTTGCTCACCATCGCTGCCGCGCCGCTGGCCGGTGGTAGCCAGGGGGAGGCACTCCGGGTGTGGCGTCGGGACCGCAACGATCATCCGAGCCCGAATTCGGGGCAGTGTGAGTCCGCTATGGCGGGGGCGCTCGGGGTGCGGCTCGGGGGGCGGAATGTCTACTTCGGGCGTACGGAGACCAGGCCCTTCCTGGGCGACGGACCCCGGCCTTCCGTGCCGCATCTGCGTAGCGCGGCCCGGCTGTCCGGCGCCGTCGGGCTCGCAGCCGCGGTGATCGGCGCAGGCCTGGCCCTGGCTCGCGCAGCCGGATCGCAGCGCTTCCGCGGAGCCCGTGCCGCGCTGACCCGCGTCGGTGGGCCGGCGCGATCGAGGAGGAGCGCATGAGCGGGGGACTGCTGGTCGCGGGGACCACTTCCGATGCCGGGAAGAGTGTGCTCACCGCGGGGATCTGTCGCTGGCTGTATCGCCGGGGTGTCAAGGTCGCGCCGTTCAAGGCGCAGAACATGTCGAACAACTCCGTCGTCGTTGTCGGTCCGGACGGGCGTGGCGGCGAGATCGGACGGGCGCAGGCGATGCAGGCGGCCGCGTGCGGCATCGCACCGGACATCCGGTTCAACCCGGTGCTGCTCAAGCCCGGAAGCGACTACTCCAGCCAGGTTGTGCTGCTGGGCGAGGCCATCGACACGGTCACGGCGGGTAACTACCGTTCGTTGCGGCCGCGGCTCGCCGAGACGGCGTTCGCGACGCTGGCCGAGCTACGGGGCGAGTACGACGCCGTGATCTGTGAGGGAGCGGGTAGTCCCGCGGAGATCAATCTGCGCGACGGGGACTTCGTCAACATGGGGCTCGCGCGGAATGCGGGGCTGCCCGCGATCGTCGTCGGTGACATCGATCGCGGTGGGGTCTTCGCGGCGCTGTTCGGGACGGTCGCCCTGCTCAGCCCCGAGGACCAGGCGCTGGTCAGCGGTTTTGTCATCAACAAGTTCCGCGGGGACCTGGGACTGCTCCGGCCCGGGCTGGACATGATCACCGGCGCTACCGGGCGGCCGGTGCACGGTGTTCTTCCGTTCAATGCCGACGTTCAGGTGGACGGGGAGGACTCCCTCGCGTACGGGCAGCTGCTCGGGCGTCCGGGGTCGCCGCGGGGCACGGAATGGCTGCGGGTCGCCGTGATCCGGCTGCCCCGGATCTCGAACGCCACCGACGCCGAGGCACTCGCGTCGGAGCCCGGCGTGCAGGTGCGGCTCACGATCGAGCCGGCCGAGGTCGCCGATGCCGACCTGGTCGTCCTTCCCGGCTCCAAAGCCACCGTCAGCGACCTGGCCTGGCTGCGCGAGACCGGCCTCGCCGACGCGATCCGCGTGCACGCCGCGGCGGGGAAACCGCTGGTCGGCATCTGCGGCGGCTTCCAGATGCTCGCCGAAACGATCAACGACGAGGTGGAGAGCCGGCGCGGCGTCGTACCCGGGCTGGGTCTCCTGCCCGTCGAGGTCACCTTTGGTGCGCGCAAGACGCTCGCCCGGTCGCAGGGTGCGGCATGGGGGCAGGTCCCGGTCAGCGGATACGAGATCCATCACGGGTACGTCTCCGGCGGCGCCCCGGAGCCGATGCTGCGCTACTCCGACGGCACTCCCGAGGGGGCGGTGGTCGGGGCCGTCTGTGGCACGCACTGGCACGGCGCCTTCGAGTCGGACGAGTTCCGGCGCAGGTTCCTCACCGACGCCGCGCGGCAGGCGGGCCGGGCCGGGTTCGTGGTCGCGCCGGACACCCGGTTCGCCGCGGTTCGGGAGCTGGCCCTCGACACACTCGGCGACCTGGTCGAGGAGCACCTGGACACCGACGCGCTGTGGCGGCTCATCGAGTCCGGCCCCACCCCGGGCCTCCCATTCATCCCGCCCGGAGCGCCGGGTGCAGTTGCACCGACGACCAGCGCGCCGGGTGCAGCTGCACCGACGACCAGCGGGTCCGGAGGCCAGGGTGCCGACGTTCGCTGATCTTGCCGCGCGGGTTCTGGGCACGGAGCCACGGCTGGGGCCCGTGCGCCTGATCGCGATCGACGGGCCGAGTGGCGCGGGTAAGAGCAGCTTCGCGGGTCGGCTCGCCAAGGCTGCCGGCCTGCCCGTGGTCCATACCGACGATCTGCTCGACGGCTGGGATGACCAGTTCACCTTCTGGTCGCGGCTCGAGGCGCAGGTGCTCGGCCCCCTTCGCCGCGGGCAGCCCGGGACCTATCAGAGGTATTTGTGGCACCGGGGGAGGTTCGGGGGCGTGCCGGTGACCGTTGAGCCTGCTGTGGGCGTACTTCTGGAAGGGTCTACTTCTGCGCGGCGCGTGATCAGGCCGGAGCTTTCGTTTTCGATCTTTGTTGATGCGCCGGGTGACGTTCGGTGGCGACGGGTCGTGGAACGCGATGGCGGAGGCGATGTTGCCTTCCAGCAGTACCTTGAGCGCTGGCACGCCGCCGAGCAGGAGCACTTCGCCCTGGAGGCGACTGCGGCGCACGTTGATCTGATGGTCGACGGTGCTGCGGAAAACTCCGGCGAGGAGTACGAAAGGTTGTAGGCGACGGGCCTGCCATGGGCCACGATCAGCTGTGTGAGCAGCGGGAACGGGGACGGACGATGACGACCGACGACGACACCCGGCCGGCGCGGCGACGCGTCACGTTGACCGGCATCAGCTCGCGGGCCTGGGAGCATCCCGCCGACCGGGGTGCGCTGACCGCGCTCCGGGAGCTGCGCGGCTTCGATGACGTGGTGAAAGCGTTCTTCGGCATGTGGAATGAGCGGGGGTTCCGCCTGCAGTACCTTGCCGGCTCGATCCGCGTTGATCACCGGCAGTATCCGCGGGTCTACCAGCGCTTCACCGAGGCGGCTGCGACGCTGGACGTGGCCGAGCTGCCCGAGCTCTATGTGACCCAGAGCCCAGTTATCAACGGGCAGGCGATCGGGCTCGACAAGCCGTTCATCGTGGTGACAACCGCTGCCGTGGAGAAGCTCGAGGATGACGAGCTGCGCGCGCTGCTCGGCCACGAGATCGGGCATGTGCGCAGCGGGCACGCCGTCTACAAGACGATCATGATGATTCTCACCCGGTGGGCCACGAACCTGAGCTGGCTGCCGGTCGGGGCGATCGCGCTGCGCGGGATCATCGGCGCGATGCTGGAGTGGTGGCGCAAGGCCGAGCTGTCCGCCGACCGCGCCGGGCTGCTCGCCGGTCAGGATCCGGCGGCCTCGACCCGGCTGCTCATGAAGCTGGCCGGTGGTGGCGACCTCTCGCAGATCGACACGGCCGCGTTCCTCGAGCAGGCCGCCGAGTACGAGAGCGGCGGTGACCTTCGTGACAGCATCCACAAGTTCGGCATGACCGCGTGGAGCACCCACCCGGTGCCCGTCGCCCGCGCCTCCGAGCTGCGCAAATGGGTCGACTCGGGGGAGTATGCCAGGATTCTCGGCGGCGACTACCCGCGGCGTGACTCCGACGGCGACGCGTCGGTGACCGAGGACGTCAAGGCGGCTGCCGACTCCTACCGTGAGACGTTCAACAGCTCGCAGGACCCGCTCGTCGGGCTGCTGCGCAAGCTCGGCGACGGTGCCAACGACCTGGCCGGATCGGCAGCGCGCGGGGCTCGTGACTGGGCTTCCAACGCGGGCCGGCGTCGCGATCAGGATCCTCCCGCCTGAGTTGTCCACAGGCCTTGAACTGACTCGATCCTAGGCCTGGCGAGAGGCCTAGGATCGGCTCATGACCCTCACAGAAGACGAACTGCGCTCCGCCGTCGAGCGGGAACTGCCCGGCGTCCGCGCCGACCTCGAACGACTCGTCCGCATCCCGGGGATCGCGTTCGAGGGCTTCGACCACTCCCACGTGGAGCGGTCCGCGGAGGCGGTGGCGGAGCTGTTGCGCGGCTGCGGGCTCGAGGTGCAGATCGTCCGGGGTTCGGGCCAGCCGGCGGTCATCGGTCACAAGCCGGCACCCGCCGGAGCACCCACCGTTCTTCTCTACGCGCACCACGACGTTCAGCCCGCCGGTGACCCCTCGCTCTGGGAGGGCGACCCGTTCGAGCCTGTCGAGCGTGACGGGCGGCTCTACGCCCGTGGCGCCGCTGACGACAAAGCCGGTGTGATGGCGCACGTCGCCGCGCTGCGCGCTTTCGGTGACGCGCTGCCCGTCGGGGTCGTGGTGTTCGTCGAGGGCGAGGAGGAGTATGGCTCCGAGTCCCTCGACGAGCTGCTCGCCACGCACAAGGAGCTGCTGCGCTCCGACGTGATCGTGATCGCGGACTCCGGCAACTGGGACATCGGGGTGCCGGCCCTCACCACATCGCTGCGGGGCCTGGTCAACTGCTTCGTCGAGGTCAGCACTCTGAAGAGCGCCGTGCACAGCGGCATGTTCGGCGGTGCGGTGCCCGATGCCCTGACTGTGCTCGCCCGCCTCATCACCACGCTGCACGACGACAGCGGGGACGTGGCCATCGACGGTCTGGTCGGTCGCGAGGGCGCCTCGGTCGACTACCCGGAAGACCGCTTCCGGCACGAGGCCGGCGTGCTCGACGGGGTCAAGCTCATCGGCGGGGGCCGGCTCACCGACCGTATCTGGACCAAGCCGTCCGTCTCGGTGCTCGGCATCGACGCCCCGGCGACCGGCGGGGCGCCCAACGCGCTCGTCCCCAAGGCGAAAGCCAAACTCAGCGTGCGGCTCGCGCCCGGTGACGATCCCGACTCGGCCTACGCGGCGATCCGCGCACACCTGGAGAAATACGTGCCGTGGGGCGCCGCGGTCGAGGTGACGCTGGAGAGCCTCGGGGCGCCCTGCGTGATCGACGCGACCGGCCCGGCATACGACGCGGCCCGCTCGGCGTTCGCGACGGCCTGGGACGGAACGGCCCCGGTCGACATGGGAGTGGGCGGCTCGATCCCGTTCATCGCGACGTTCCAGGAGATGTTCCCGCAGGCGGCGATCCTCGTGACCGGCGTGGAAGACCCGTTCTCCGCCGCCCACGGGCCCAACGAGAGCCTGCACCTCGGCGAGTTCGCCCGGGTCTGCCTCGCCGAGGCACTGCTCCTGCGCAACGTGGCCGGGCTGGGCGAGTGACATGACCGACACGGACCTCGACTGCGACGTTCTGGTCACCGGCGCCGGCCCCACCGGGCTGATGCTGGCCAACTGGCTGCTCAAACTCGGGGTCCGGGTCGTCATCGCGGACGGCAAGCCGGGCCCGACCCGTGAGTCCCGCGCGCTGATCGTGCAGGCTCGCAGCATCGAGATCTACGACCAGCTCGGTATCGCCGACCGGGTGCTCGGCGCCGCACACCGTGCCGAGGCGCTGGCACCGGGCTTCGGCAGCCGGGTCTTCGGGCGGATCCCGCTGGGCGCGCTGGGGGAGGGGCTCACCGCGTACCCATGGATCGAGGTCCTGGAGCAGAGCCGCAACGAAGAGATCCTGCACGACAATCTCCTGGCCCTCGGCGGTTCCGTCCGATGGGGTGAGGAGGTCACCTCGATCTCCCCGGCGGACGGCGGAGTCACCGCGGTTGTCGGCGGCCGGACGGTCACGGCCCGGTTCTGCGTCGGCGCGGACGGCGCCAACTCGATCGTCCGCAGATCGCGCGACATCGCCTTCGAAGGCGTCACCAACCCGCACCTGTTCTACGTCATCGACGCGACCGGCGTGGCCGGCCTGGTCAACGACGCGATCAACGTCCGCCCCGGCACCGATGACTTCCTGCTCGGCTTCCCGATGAACGGCCCCGGCAACTGGCGCCTCATCGGCCTGGTCCGCGACAACGACGGCGACGGCAAGGTCACCGAGGACGACGCCCGCGCCCGCATCCGCCGCGACTTCGCCGTCACCTACTCGGCCACCCGCTGGTTCGCGACCTACCGCGTCCACCACCGGGTGGCGGCGGCCTTCCGCGACGGCCCGTTCTTCCTCGCCGGCGACGCCGCCCACGTCCACTCCCCGGTCGGCGGCCAGGGCATGAACACCGGCCTCCAGGACGCCCACAACCTCGCCTGCAAACTCGCCGACGTCATCCACGGCCGCGCCGCCGACGCCTGGCTCGACCGCTACGAAGCCGAGCGCCGCCCCGTCGCCCGCACCCTGGTATCCACCACGGACCGCATCTTCGGCCTGATCACCTCCCAGCGCCGTCCCGTCCGCATCCTGCGCCGCGCCCTCGTCCCGCTGCTCGCCCCACTCGGCGTGCGCATCCTGCCGGGCACAGCGGGCGGCCCGCGCCTCTTCCAGTACGTCGCCCAGATCCGCATCCGATACCCGATGCTCCCCGGCGAACCCCGCGACCCGGTAGTCGGCCGTCGCCTGCCCTGGACCGGCGACAATTTCACCGCACTCCGCGCAACGCACTGGCAGATCCATGCTTACGGACCGGCCAGCCCACCGCCTGACCTCACCCTGCCGTTCCACACTTTCCCCGCGGCGCCGCACACGCCATTGCGTCCTGACCTGCTCTATCTCGTACGCCCCGACGGGTTCGTCGCCTCCGCGGCGTCACCGGCGGAGGCTTCAGACACCTTCCGGCGCGCTCTCCCACCTGGCTGGCGAGAGCCGGGCCGCTATGAACCGGGCGCGGAGGCCATTTGAATCGCGCCGGGGGAGCGGGGTTCGCCTGACGACAAAGGAACGCGCGAGGCGCTCGACATGACCGACGACGACGTGGGCCGGGGCCGGCCGGCTTCATCACCCGGCGTGGGGCGTGCTGGCTTTGTCGCTTGCATGGGGCGTGCGCTGCATTGCGGTGCATGTGGGCGTGCTGGCTTACTGCGGCGATGGGGGCGTGCCGGCTGCATTGCGGTGCATGTGGGCGTGCTGACTTGCTGCCGTGCATGGGGGCGGGCCGGCTTTGCTGCCATGCGTGAGGGCGGGCCGGCTTTACTGCCGTGCGTGAGGCGCTGGGGGAGTCGACCACGGACCTGTTCGGGAGTGGTCGCTGTGGTGAAGTTCGCAGGTGCGGTCTTGATTTCTGCGGCGAGTCGGGGGCTGCAACCGGTGGTGGATCCTGTTAGGATTCGAACATGAGTTCGAATGAGGGCATTGCAGCGCTTCGCGCCGCCGGCATCGCTCTGGGGGACGTCGACGTCTCCGGGTGGGAAGACTCCGCCCTTACCGACCATCTTGCCGAACTGTCCGCCGCGCTCTGCGAGCTCGACGCCCAACTGACCAGGGTTGCGGAGGCTGTCCGGGCTCGCGGTTATCGCATCGCTGAGCCTGTTCCCGCCTGAGGTCGAGGCGGCAGCCTGGCGCCGACTTGTTCGCGGCCGGGCCACCTCTCCCTCGCCCATGGGGAAGCCGACGAGGGTGACGCCGGTGAGATCGAGCTGCCACTGCCGCCGTGGGCTGCCTGTAGCGGGGGGTTTGAAGGCAGTCGTTCGTCGCCCGCGCGCCCGTTCGTCGCCCGCTCGCCCGCCCGTCGCCGTCGACGGGTGCGCGGGCGCGGGCGTGAGGGCGCGGGCGTGAGGGCGCGGGATGGGTGAGAGCTGAGAGTGACCTTGGCAATGGTGGTCATGATCAAATGTGACGGCGGCGTGCAAAGGATTCACTTGGGTGTTGGGGCGTGGTGATGGAGCGCGCTGAGGGTTGGCAACGCGGAGTGGGCGGGACCTCCGGGTTTGCTGTGGTTGCTGTCGCTGATCTTCTGGATGTGGCTGTGGTCTCCTAGCATGGCCGCATGACCGCTGCTGACGTACCGGAATCCGCGGTCGAATCCGCCCAAAATTCGAAGCTCTCAGCCCAGCCGAATCCCGCAGCCCAGCCGAATCCCGCAACTGAGCTGAGCCCCGAAACTGAGTCGAAGCCCACAACTGAGTCGAAGCCCGAAACTGAGTCGAGCCCCGCAACTGAGTCGAAGCCCTTGCGGGAGTCTGCGGGCCCGCAGGAGTCCGCGGCCTTGAAGGAACCGGCGGCGTTGCGAGAACCTGCAGCTCTGCAGGCGTCCGCAGCTTCGCGGGAATCCGCAGCCGCGCCGGAACGCGCAGCTGCACCTGAACCCGCAGCTTCGCCAGAAAGCGCGGTCACACAGGGGTCGGCAGGCCCGCAAGAATCGGCAGCCTTGCGGGCACCGTCGAACTTGCAGGAAAGTGTGCCTCCGCCGGGGAAAACGCGCCGGAATTGGGCGCGGGAGCTGGTGGCGTTGTGGATTTTGGTGCCGCCTTTTGTTGTCACGTTGATTGTTACGCAGATTGGGATTGCGAACAGGGAACTGTGGCGCGATGAGACGGCGACGTGGTTTGCGGCTTCGCTTAGTTTGTCTGATCTGAGCAAGTTTGTTCGCATCATTGATATGGTGCTGTGGCCGTATTACGCGTTCATGCACGAGTGGGTTGTCATGTTCGGCGACAGCCCTACCGCTTTGCGGACGCCGGCGTCTATCGGGATGGCTTTGGCGTCCTCGATGATTGTGCTCGTGGGGCGGCGGTTGTTCGGGGCGCCTGCGGGGCTGGCGGCTGGGTTGTTGTTTGCGGCGGTGCCGGCGATTTCGCGGTACGGGCAGGAGGTTCGGCCTTACGGGATCGTGATGCTGGCTACCGTGTCCGCGATTCTGTTGTTGCTGCGGGCGGTGGAGCGGCCGTCGGTGTGGCGGTTCCTTGCGTACGGGCTGGCCGTTGCCTGGATCGGGTGCAGCCACGTTATTGCCTTGTTGTCGTTGGCCTCGCATGTGGTGATCGCGCTCAGTGCGTACCGGAGGAACAAGCTCTGGACTTTGATCGGGTGGCCTGTTGCTCTGGTGATGGGGCTTGCGATTGCGTCGCCGGTGATCATCGGCGGGCAGCGGCAGGGTGGGACGATCGGATGGATTCCTGACGCCACGTGGGCTCGGGTGGAAACGTTCCCCGGGGATCTGTTCGACAGTCCCGCGGTGGCCGGGTTCTTCCTGGTGGCGGGGATCGGTGCACTGGTCGCACTTGCTTTCGGGAGGCGGGCCTGGACGGCTGTTTTCCTTGCGACGTGGGCGCTGTTCCCGCCGATCTTCGGGTATTACACCTTCCACGAGTTCTACTTTTTCCTGCCGCGCTATTCACTCTTCACGGTGCCGGCGTGGGCATTGCTCGCAGGGTTCGCCGTTCGTCAGATAATTGGTGCCAGTTCGGGAGCGGCAACGGCTGGTGCGATAGGCCGTGGAATTGCCAACGCGGGTTCCTTTGCGAGGGTGCTGACCGCCACCGTGCTCGCGGGCGCGATGCTGACGTTCCTGGCATGGGAGAGTCACGTGGCGGTGCGTGACCCGGCAGGTGGCGGGGAGTTCGCCTTCCGTGACGGTGCGGCATATATCGAGGCCCGCGAGAAGCCCGGCGACGGGGTCATCTTCACCGGGTATCCGAATACGCACCGTGGCTTCCGGTACTACTGGCGTGACCGGCCGCTGTCGGAGCAGCCCCGGGAAGTGCTGGTCGACCAGGCGAAGGTGATCCCGTACTCGTGGGATCGCCCGGCGTGCGCGGACCCCGTCCCGTGTCTCGGCGACACCGAGCGGATCTGGCTCGTCTCCACGGACCCGAGTGGCATCGCGACCAGCCCGTTGAACGCTGTCGACCAGAAGGCTGTCGAAGCGCGGTACACAGTGACGGAGCATGTGGAATTCACGCGGCTGTGGGTCAGCCTGCTCGTACGCAAGCCCGCGAAATGATCGCAAAAATGTCGTAGGTGGCTGCCAGGATGGGACCCGTGCAGTTCCTCGACCTGGCAGCCACGTCAGCGGCGGTCGCAGCGGTCTCCGGCCGGAAGGCCAAGATCGACCTGTTGGCCGCCGCTCTCCGGCGTCTCGATCCCGACGAGATCGCCCCCGGTTCCGCCTACCTCGCTGGTGAGCTGCGCCAACGCCAGACGGGGGTCGGCTACGCGGCCCTCAGGGACCGGCCCGCCCCCGCAGCCGAGGCTTCTCTCACCGTCCGCGAGGTTGACGAGCGGATCGCCGAGATCTCCGTGGTTGCCGGTGCCGGGTCGCAGGCCCGCCGCCGTGAACTTCTCGGATCGCTGTTCACTAAGGCCACCGGGGACGAGCAGCGGTTGCTCATCGGCCTGTTCGGCGGCGAGTTGCGGCAGGGCGCTCAGGCCGGTCTGCTCGCCGACGCCATCGCCCGGGCCGCCGAGGTTCCGGTTACTGCTGTGCGCCGGGCGCTTCTGCTGTCCGGTGACCTCAAGAAGGTGGCGGTTGCCGCGCTGACCGGGGGTGCGCCGGCGCTTTCCGAGATCAGCCTGCAGGTGGGTACGCCTCTCACGCCGATGCTGGCCGCGAGTGCCCCCGATGTCGGTGCCGCCCTGCTGAGCACCGGTGCGCCTGCTACCGCTGACGTCAAGCTCGATGGCATCCGGATTCAGGTCCACCGTTCCGGCGACGAGATCGCCGTGTTCACCCGCAGCCTCGACGACATCACGTCCAGGCTTCCCGGGGTGGTCGCCGCGGTCAGGGCTCTTTCCGTCAATGAAATCGTGCTCGACGGCGAGGCGATGGCCCTCGACGCCAATGGCCGCCCGCGCCCCTTCCAGGAGACATCCAGCCGAGCCGCGACCCGAGCGCCGGCGGGAAACGGGGAGCTCAGGCCGTACTTCTTCGATTTGTTGCATCTTGGTGGGACTGATCTTCTGGACGAGCCGGGCCGGGTTCGCTGGTCGGCTCTGGCCGAGGCGGTTCCGGCTGGGTTGATCGTGGGGCGCCGGACGGTGGAGACCGAGGAGCAGGCGGCCGAGGCCTTCGCGGCGGCGATCGCGGCCGGGCAGGAGGGGCTGGTGATCAAGGCACCGGAGGCTCCGTACGACGTGGGCCGGCGGGGGTCGGCGTGGGTGAAGGTCAAGCCGCGGCACACGCTCGACCTCGTGGTGCTGGCCGTGGAGTGGGGGCATGGGCGGCGTAAGGGGTGGCTGTCCAATCTGCACCTGGGCGCGCGCGATCCGCGTACCGGTGGATTTGTCATGCTGGGGAAGACTTTCAAAGGTCTCACCGACGAACTTTTGCGGTGGCAGACCGAGCGTTTCCAGGAGCTGGCCGTCGACGACAACGGCTGGGTCGTCACCGTACGCCCCGAGCAGGTCGTCGAGATCGCGTTCGACGGCGTGCAGACGTCACCGAGGTATCCGGGCGGCGTGGCTCTGAGGTTCGCGCGGGTTCTGCGTTACCGGGATGACAAGCCCGCTGACCAGGCGGACACCATCGACATGGTCATCGCGATCGGCAACGGCGGGGGTGATCAGAGCGCGGCGAGCGACCGCACATAGTTGACCTGCTGATTGATGGCCGTGACCTGCGCCTGATCGGTGACCGCGATGCGCGACACGTACTGCCGGGTGCCGTTGGTGACGGTGACCTGGACCGTCCCGCGCGGAATCGTCACCTTGACCAGCAGGAACAGCAGGCTGAACACCGTCAGTACGCAGAACCCGGCGATCGACGCCACGATCGCCCACGTCGGGATCTTCGTCTCGTTGTGCCAGTAGTCGTGGACCATCCACGTCGACCCGGGCAGCGGAATGTCACCGGCGGGGGTGTGCACCACCGCCGACGTCACACCCATGTCCCCGATGTGCATGATCACGGGCCCGGGGCCCTGCGGCGCCACCGGCGGTTGAGCGGGCACCCCGGGCACACTCCACGGGTCGCTCGGCGGCGGGCTCTGCGGATACGTCACCCGCAAAACCCTATCCGCGCCCCACCCCGCCCGAAAGCGTCACCCGGCCCGAAAGCGTCACCCGGCCCGAAAGCGTCACCCGGCCCGAAAGCCCTACCAGCCCGAGAGCGTGGCTCACTCAGGAAGCCGCGCGGAAGGCGCAGCAGCAGCCCCCGCAGGCTCACCCAGCCGATCATCGGCCGCCGTAACCCGGTCAACCCGAGCCTTGGGCGCGTCGCCATGGGCTTCTTTACGTGCCTGCCACCCAAAAGCGAACAACGCCATCACCGAGAACAGCCACCACTGAATCGCATATCCACCGTTCTGCCACGAATCCTCGTGATCGATCGGGACGGCGGAAAACCCGGACTCCGGCGAACTGACCAGCACATACGCCCCATAGAGCGGGTACGGGATCCGATCCACCAGATGCGGCAGCGAGATGCGCCGGGTATCGATGCGTCCGTCCCGTTCGGCGATGCCTGAGGGCCGGCTCTCGGACAGATGGACCTGCCCGACAACCGTCACCTCACCGGAAGGCGGCGGCGTGGCGACCGGTGGGGAGATGGCGTCACCGTCGCGGGACGGAACCCAGCCCCGGTCGACGAGCACCGCTGTCCCATCAGACAGGACGAGCGGGGTAACGATCTCGAATCCGACGTTGCCGTCGACGGTGCGGCCGCGGGCCTGGATCTCGTGGGCGGCGTCGTACTTGCCACTGACAGTGATCTTTGTCCAGGCCTTGTCCTTGCCGGGCATGCTGCCCAGCGCACCCGCCGCGGTGGGTTTGACCAGCACGGACGTGAGTGGGACCGCGGTGGCGGAGTCGGCGGCGTCGATGCGGGTGTTGATCGCGCTGCGCTCCTGGTACCGGTGGAGCTGCCAGTTGCCGAGAAGGACCATCACGGCCGAAGCCACCAGCGTGAGGGCCGCCGCGCCCAGCCAGCGAGGGGTGAGAAGGAACCGGTACACGATCCGAGGCTACCCGGGTGCCGACAGGCGGCTGCGGCTGGCAGGTAGGGTGCGACTTTCGGCGGTCATTACCACGATGCCGCCGTTTTCCGTATCCGCGAGGGAGCCACTGATGTCCAGCCAACCACGCCTGGTGGTGAGCGCGCCCTCCTCGGGGCACGGCAAGACCGCCATCGCGGTGGGACTGCTGGCCGCCGCCGCAGGCCGGGGCGTACCCGCGGCGGGGTTCAAGGTCGGACCGGACCACACCGACGCCGCGTACCTCGGGCTGGCCGCGGGACGTCCGGGCCGCAACCTCGACCCGCGGCTGGTGGGTTCGCAGCGCATCGCCCCGCTCTTCGCGCACGGCGCGGCCGGCAGCCACTTCGCGGTTGTCGAGGGCGCGATGGGCCTGTTCGACAGCCTGACCGGGCAGCCCGAGATCGACGGCACGGCGGCGGTGGCGGCTGCCCTGCGCGCGCCCGTCCTGCTCGTCGTCGACGTGGCAGCGATGGGTCACTCGCTGGCGGCGCTGGTCCACGGCTTCCGCATGTTCGACGAGATGGTCCACCTCGGCGGCGTCATCCTGAACCGGGTCGCCTCACCGCGGCACGAGGAGATGCTCCGGACCGCCCTCGACGACATCGGGATGCCGGTCCTCGGTGCCCTGCGCCGCGGTGACCTGCCCGCTGTCCTCCCGGCGCGCGCCCAGGGCCCGGTCCCGGTCGCGCATCGCACGGTCGAGGCGGTCCGGGCCGTACGCCGCCTGGGCGAAGCCGTCGGCAGCGCACTGGATCTCGACCGCATCATGGCGCTCGCGAACACCGCCCCGGCCCTGCCCAGCCCCGCCTGGTCACCCGCCGACGGACTGGACCCGGCGGAGATCCCGGTGCAACGCCCGGTGATCGCGCTGGCAGGCGGTCCGGGCGCGCCCTACACGTACGTCGAAACGGCCGAGCTCCTCACCGCAGCCGGAGCCGACGTGGTGGTGGTCGATCCGCTCCGCGACGAAGCGCTCCCGCCCGGCACGCGCGCCCTGATGATCGGCGCGGGCCTCCCGGAGGGTTACGCGGAGGAACTCTCCGCCAACCGCCGCCTCTGCGCAGCGGTAGCCCAGTTGGCCCACGAGGGCGCCCCCATCGTCGCGGAAGGCATCGGCCTGCCCTGGCTCACCCGCGACTTCGACGGCCGTCCCATGTGCGGCGTCCTGGACGCGACAGCCACCACCGGAACGCAGACGGTAGCCGGATACCGCGAGGCCACAGCCCCGTCGACCTCCCCCCTCGCCCCGGCCGGAGCCCGCATCACCGGCTACAAGCAACACCGCGCCATAGTCGCTCCCCGCGCGGGCCAGATCCCGGCCTGGACGTGGTCGGGCGGCAACCCGGAGGGCTTCGTCTGGCGCCAGGTCCACGCCTCCCAGCTCGGCCTGCACTGGGCCGGGGCCCCGGAGATCGCCCGCCGCCTGGTCGCCGCCGCACTTCCCGGTCACCCCCAGCAACCCCCGGCAGCCCAGGCCCCGACCGTCCCCATCACCCCGCCCGCGCCGTCTCCGCTCCCGGCCCAGCAGCAGAGCCCACCCCCCACCGGAGATCCGAACGAGGCCACACTCTCCCTCTCGGCCGTAGACCTCCAGAACCAATGACATAAGTACGCCCGGCCATGTCCTCCACTGCAAAATCTTGCTCGCCGCAGGGCTGACCACCGTCACGCTCGGCGCGCCTGTCCACCTCGGCGTGCCAGAAGTCCATCTGGGCGTGTGTACGTCCATGTCGGCGTGTCGAAACGCGACACGCCGACCGGGCAAATGTCGGAGGACAGCCTTACGGTGAGGATGTGTGTGAGAAGGGAGAAGAACCATGGCCGACCGTCTGCCCCTGGATTTCGACCCGCCGGTCCGGCAGGTCCGTAACCTGCTGCTGGGCATCACCGACGATCACCTGACCGCTCCCACGCCGTGTCCCGGCTGGTCGGTCGGCGACCTCCTTGACCACCTCCTCGGCCTGGGCTGGGCCTTCACCCAGGCAGCCAACAAGAAAACCGACGCCTCCGGCACCACGGCCCCGCCACCCGCACCGGCCGCGGCCCACCTGACCCCCCATTGGCGCATCCGCCTCCCCGTGGTCCTGGACGACCTCTCCCGGGCCTGGAAACAACCCGCAGCCTGGGAGGGAACATCCCAGGCAGGCGGCGTGACGATGCCGGCCGCCGTAACCGGAGCCGTAGCGGTCAACGAGCTCACCATGCACGGCTGGGACCTCGCCCGAGCCACCGGCCAGGAATACGCCGCCGACCCCCGCATCCTCGACCACCTCCTCGAATTCCTGGCCCAATACCCGCCGGAAGGCACCCCCGGCCTTTTCGGCCCCCACCACCCCCTCCCCGACGATCCCACCCAGCTCGACCACGCCCTCGCCCTCACCGGCCGAAACCCCCACTGGCGCCCCACCACAGCCGCCCACTGACCCCCACGCCTGCCCGGGCCGTGCGCTCTCGCCTGGGCTGTGCGCTCTCGCCTGGGCCGCTCATGTCCGGGCCGCTCATGTCCGGGCCGCTCACGCTTCCGAGGCTGCGCCCGCACGCCTGCCGAGCCGCCGCGTCCACTTGCCCGTTCGGACGCCGCCCTCGGGCTCGTGCCCCGCTCGCTGATCGCCGTCGGCCCTGGCAGCGGCCGGTCGTCGGGCGGAGGCTTATCGATTCTTTATGCCGTGGCTGAGAAAGTTGCGGACCATGGCATGAGGGGGTAGTCGGGGTGCGGGTGCTGGTGGCGGATGACGAGCGGGTTCTGGCCGACACGGTGGCCGAGGGGTTGCGGGACTTTGCGATGGCGGTGGACGTCGTCTATGAGGGGAATGCGGCCAGGGAGCGGGTGATCGTCAACCGCTATGACGTGGCGGTGCTGGATCGGGACATGCCGGGTGCGACGGGTGACGAGTTGTGCCGGGAGATGATCGAAGCGGGCCTGGACACCCGGGTGCTGCTGCTCACAGCGGCGGCGGGGATTCGTGACCGGGTCGAGGGCCTCGGTCTCGGGGCGGATGACTATCTGACCAAGCCGTTCGCGTTCGCCGAGCTGGTGGCCCGGGTGCAGGCGCTCGGGCGGCGCGCCAACTCAGCGCGTAAGCCTGTTCTGGAGCGGGACGGGATCGTGCTGGACGTGCCGCGGCACACCGCGTCGCGGGACGGGCTGACGCTGCGCCTGTCGCCGAAGGAGTTCGCCGTGCTGCATGTGCTGCTGCGGGCGGACGGCGCGGTGGTGAGCGCCGAGGATCTGCTCGAACAGGCGTGGGACGAGCACGCGGACCCGTTCACCAACGCCGTGCGGGTCACCGTGATGACGTTGCGCAAGAAGCTCGGCGACCCGCCGATCATTCACACCGTTCCGCGTACGGGATACCGGCTGGGCACATGATGCTGCGCTCCCCGCGCTGGCGGGCCGTGCTGATCTGCGCCGCGGTGCTGTTCGCGGGAATGCTGATCGTGGGTGCCTCGGAGCAGGCGGCGGCGCTGTGGCAGAGCCTGCTGGACCCCGGCTGCATCCTGCCGTCGGGCCGGATCTCGACCACGCTGATCTGCCGGAAGATGTACCTGCCGCAGGACACGACCGGCACCTTCCTGATCGTTCTCCCGCTGGTCGTGCTGGCGATCGCCCCGGCCGTACTCAACTGGGCGGTCCGGCCGATTCGTGATCTCGCGGGTCAGATCGACGCTCTCGGCCCGCAGAATTTCGCCTACCGGGTCCGTAGCCCGCGTCGCGGCGGGGAGATGACCCAGCTGGCCGAGGCGGTCAATGCCATGATCGCCCGGGTGGCGGTCGGCTACGAGTCGCAGCGCCGCTTTGCCGCCGACGCGTCGCACGAGTTGCGCACCCCGCTGGCGGTGCAGCGCACGCTCATCGAGGTCAGCCTGGCCCGCAATCCCAGCCCCGACAAGCTGCGCGTGGTGGCCGAGCAACTGCTGGAGACCAACGAGCGCAACGTACGCCTGATCGAGGCACTCCTGGTCCTGAGCGAGAGCGATCGCGGGCTGGCCTCCCGCAGCGCCCTGCGACTGGACGTCATCGTGGCCGCCGTCGTGGCCGAGCACCGCACCCGGGCTGCCGAGGCAGCGGTGACCATCACCACGCAGCTCGCGGCGCGGGTCGTGATCGGCGAGCAGGTGCTGCTGGAGCGTCTGGTCATCAACCTCGTGCAGAACGCGATCAAGTACAACCGGCCCGGTGGCACCGTGCACGTCCTAGTGGGCGCGGATCCGGCGCTGGTCGTGGCGAACACCGGCGACGACGTCCCGGCCGAGTCCGTGGCGGGATTGTTCGAGCCGTTCCGCCGGCTGAACGGCGTACGCATCGACCACAGCGGCGGTGTCGGTCTTGGCCTGACCATCGCCCGTTCGATCGTGCACGCGCACGACGGCACCATCGCAGCGACCTCGACCGGGCACGACGGCCTGCAGATCGCGGTGATGCTGCCCGCCGGAGACAGCATAAAGAAGATGTAAGGACGGCGCTTACGGCCGCGGAATGCCGCGAATCCGATAGTTGCGGCATGCGACGACGTATGTGGATCCCCCTGGCAGTGCTGACGACCGGACTGCTGCTCACCGGCTGCGGCTCCTCGGCTGACGAGGCTGCCGAGAGCACCGCCTCGGACCGGGCCGGCGCGAGCACGACGGATGAGGTTACCAATCGCCAGAACGCGGAGAAGGAGATCGCGGACTGCATGAAGGCGAAGGGTTTCCAGTACGAGGTCCCGCCGCCCCTGACGACCAATGCCCCGTCCGCGGACTACTCCGGGACCGCGAGCCTGCTCAAGAGCGACGACGAGCTGCGGGACTTCCGCAAGAAGTACGGCTTCGGCATCTACGCCCAGCTCGTATGGCCGGACGACCCGGAGGTCAGGGAGCCCACGTCGGCCCCGAACCCCAACGACGCGATCCGGTCCGCGCTCGACCCGACCCGGCAGAAGGCGTACGACGCGGCCCTGGGCAGCGAGTCCAAGGGTGGTTCCGATGCCGACGGGTGTGCTACCGCCGCCGCCAAGAAGTACTTAGGCACCACCGACCTCGACTCGGCCGAGACCAGGGAGGCCAAGCGTGCCTACGAGAAATACCGGACCGACGCGAAGGTCGTGCGGGCCGCCCGGAAGTACGCCGACTGCCTGACCGGCAAGGGTTACAAGGTCCCCTCGGCCGAGCCGGGCCAGGTCGAGAACGGCGTGTACGACTCGATCGTCGACCCGCTGCAGGACGGCGACGACGTCACCGCGGCGCAGGCGAAGAATGAGCTGCCCCGCGAGGTCAAGGCAGCGCTGGCCGATCTGGACTGCCGCGGTGACTACGCCGAGATCACCCGTACGCAGTACGCCGCGGTCGCCGTCCGGGGCGGCGGGGAAGGCTGAGCATGCGTACCCCCTTCCGCATGGTGGCCGTCATCGCGGCAATCGCCCTGACCACCGGCGCGGGCGGCTGGATGGCGGCGAGCCGGCTCCGCTCACCTGCCGACGCCGCGGCCGCCCGCCGGGCCCCCGAGGCCTCGCTGGTCACGGTCCCGGTCGAGCGGCGGCTGCTCACCTCCCAGGTGGTCACGCAGGGCTCGGTGACCTACGGCAAGGCGCGGCAGATCACGCTGACCGGCACGGTCGCGGCCGCCGACGGTGGGTCCGGTTCGCAGCTGGTCACCAAGGCATCCGCATCCGGGCGCACCCTGCGGGAGGGGGATGTCCTGCTGGAGATCAACGGGCGGCCGGTGTTCGTGCTGAAGGGGACGGTGCCGATGTACCGGACGCTGACCCTGGGCAGCGAGGGCGACGACGTTCGCCAGGTGCGTGCCGCGTTGCGCCGGCTGCTACCGGACCGTGGGCTTGCGAGGTCGGGGGCGGTGAACGACAGCATGCTCGACGCGGTCCGCGCCCTCTACCAGGGCGCCGGTTACGCGGCTGTCGAGCCGACGACTGAGCAGCGCAACCGGCTGCGGGAACTCGAACGGGCGGTGACCGGCGCCGAGGGGCAGCCGCTGAAGGACGCGCGGAACGACCTGGCGGACTTCCGCAAGACGTACGGGGTGAGCATCGCCAGCGGTGAGATCGTCTTCCTGCCGCGGCTGCCCTTGCGGGTCACCTCGGTCAGCGCCAAGGCCGGCAACCCGGTGTCCGGCGCGGTGGCCACCGTGGCCGATCCGGCGCTGGTGGTGAACGCGACGGTCGCGACCGAGGATGCCGAGCTCCTCAGGACGGGACTCCCCGCGACTCTGCAGGACGAGGACGGCGGCGAGTCGGCGGCCACGGTGACCGCGATCGGCGCCGCCGGGGGCGAGGGGACGCCGATCATCCTGACGCCCAGGGACAGGAGCGGGGCCGGGAGGTCGGTGAAGGTGTCGATCGAGGTCGGCCGGACCAGTGGTGAGGTGCTCGCCGTACCCGTGGCCGCGGTTTTCACCGCCTCCGACGGCCAGGCCCGGGTGACCGTGGCCGACTCCGCCGGCATCCGCCGCGACGTGCCGGTCGAGCCGGGGCTGGCCGCCGGGGGCGACGTCGAGGTCACCCCGGTCGGCGGTGCCACCCTCACAGCGGGGGAGCGGGTCGTGGTGAGCGGCTCATGACGTACGTCCTCGAGCTCATCGCGGTGAACCGGGTCTTCCCCGCAGACCCGCCGGTGACCGCGCTGGCGGGCGTGGACCTGCGCGTCCGCCGCGGTGAATACCTGGCAATCGTCGGGCCGTCCGGTTCGGGCAAGTCGACGCTGCTCAACGTGCTCGGCCTGCTCGACGTGCCGAGCTCGGGGAACTACCTGTTCGAGGGCGCGGAGACGACCACGATGGCCGATCGGCGCCGCACCGAACTGCGTGGCTCCCGGATCGGGTTCGTGTTCCAGTCCTTCCATCTGCTCATGTATCGCAGCGTGCTGGAGAACGTGATGCTCGGCGGGCTCTACACCGGCGTCCCGGCAGCCGTCCGCCGTACTCGGGCGGTCGCCGCACTCGACCGGGTCGGCCTGGGGCACCGGCACCGGTTCCTGCCCAGCCGGCTCTCCGGTGGCGAACGGCAGAGGGTGGCGATCGCCC
The DNA here is from genome assembly GCF_018332715.1 of Winogradskya consettensis. Lineage (GTDB taxonomy): Bacteria > Actinomycetota > Actinomycetes > Mycobacteriales > Micromonosporaceae > Actinoplanes > Actinoplanes consettensis. The sequence goes on from NZ_BOQP01000011.1 coordinate 381,860, forward strand.
GCGCGCTGGTCGGCGATCCGGCCCTGCTGCTGTGCGACGAGCCGACCGGCAACCTGGACGGCGCGAACACCGCCTCGGTGCTCGACCTCTTCGACGACCTGCGGGCCGCCGGCGCCACCCTGCTCGTGATCACCCACGACGCGACGGTGGCGGAGCGCGCGGACCGGCGGGTACGCATCACCGACGGGCGGATCTCATGAAGGTGCGGGACCTGATCACCGAGGCGGTCAGCGGGGTGGGTGCACGCCCGGCCCGTACGGTGCTCACGATCGCCGGTGTGGTGGTCGGTATCGGCACGCTGGTCACCACGCTGGGCGTGTCGGCCACGGCGGGCAACCAGATCGCCGGCCGGTTCGACGCGGCGACGGCCACCGGGATCACCGTGCACGTTCCGGTGCCTACCGGCAAGGACGCACCGCCGGCCGTGTCGTGGAGCGCTCCGGGCAACGTCGCTCGGCTGAACGGTGTCACGGCGATCGCGGCCTGGTCGCGTACCCCCGAAGGTCGTGATCTTCCGGTCCGGGCCAACGCCGTGCGCGACCCGACCCGCATCCTGGACCGGCTGCTGCCCGTCCTCGGCTCGACCGAGACGCTGCCGGCGGCGACCCGTGCCTCGCTCGCCGCCGGCCGGTTCTTCGACGCGGGGCACGTGCGCCGCCGCGACCGGGTGGCGGTGCTCGGTGCGCTGGCCGCCGAGCAACTGGGCCTGACCCGGATCGACAATCAGCCGGCCGTGCTCGTCGACGGGACGGCCTTCACGGTGATCGGGATTCTCGGCACGGTCGGCCGGCAGGACCAGCAGGTGCTCGGCACCGCGGTGATCCTGCCGTGGACCGCGGCCGACGACGGTCTGGACCTGGGCCCGATCAGCACGGTGGCGATCACCACCGCGCTGGGCGCTGCGCAGCTGATCGCCCGGCAGGCGCCCGTCGCGCTCGACCCGAACGACCCCGAGGGCCTGGAAGTGGACGCGCCACCCGATCCGGCGTCCCTGCGCGGCGGCGTCGCCCGCGACGTCAGCGGCCTGCTGCTGATCCTCGGTCTGGTCTCGCTGATCGTGGGCGCTCTCGGCATTGCCAACGTCACCCTCGTTACGGTCCTGGAACGCACCGCCGAGATCGGCCTGCGCCGCGCGATGGGCGCCCGCCGCCGCGACATCGCGATCCAGTTTCTTCTCGAATCCACGGTCATCGGGCTGCTCGGCGGCATCGTGGGCGCGAGCGCGGGCATCCTGGCGGTGGTCGCGATCAGCGTCGTCAAGCAGTGGACCCCGGTTGTCGACGGTACTCTCGCGGCGGCGTCCCCCCTGGTCGGCGCGCTGGTAGGGCTGCTCGCCGGCCTCTACCCGGCGATGCGGGCCGCCCGCATGCAACCCGTGGAGGCGCTGCGAGGGCCGAGTTAGTCGCCGTAGGCGATCTCCGCCGACGGGGGCGTGAACTTCATCTTGGGCTGGCCCTTCAGCGCGTCCTTCAACGTCTGCGCGACCGTGAACTTCGAGATCGTTCCCCGGCTGGTTCCCACGGTGTTCTCCGGGTTGTCCGGGTCGGCGACGAAGGCCGCGGCGGCCAGCTGCGGGGTGAAGCCGCAGAACCACGCGCTGCGGTTACTGTCCGTGGTCCCGCTCTTGCCCGCAACCGGACGGTTGAGGATGGCGTGCACCATGGGTGAGGTCTCCCAGGTGCCACAGTTGCCCTTAGCCGATCCGTAGCCGGTCACGCAGCGTGCCGCGTCCGTGGCGGCCAGGGCCACCTCCTTGCGCAGCTCCTGGTGGCAACGAGGGCCGGCGACCTTCTTGCCCTTGTACTCGAGCGACGCGCCGTCCCGGGTGTTGATCACTCGCACCGGGATGGGCTCGCAGTAGTTCCCTTCCGCCGCGAGGGTGGCGAAGACGTTGGCCATCTCCAGGGGCGTCGCGTCGCTCACGCCGAGGGTGAACGCACCCCAGCCGTCCGCGTGGTCCGGGCCGGCCAGGGTCTGGTCGACCTCGGTACGCCATTTCAGGCCGAGCCGTTCCGCCATCCTGACCGCCTTCTCGGACCCCACCTTCTGCTCTAGCTGCACGAAGTAGGTGTTCACCGATTTGCCGAAACCGCTCCACATCGTCTGGTTACCCGTCATCGAGGCGGTGGAGTTCTTCGGGCACCAGTGGGTTCCGCAGGTCGCCGGGCCCGGCGCGGTGATGTATTTGGAGACGAACCGCTGCGGGGCGTAGAAGCTCGTGTTCAGCGGCATGCCGTCGTCCAGCGCGGCCAGCATCGTGAAGATCTTGAACGTCGAGCCCGCCTGGTAGCCGGCCATGTCGCCACCGCCGAGCAGCGGGTTGACGGTGTTGGGGTAGTTGCCGCGGACCGCTTCCCGGCGCCGTCCGTCGCTGTGCTCGCCGTTGTGGCTCTGGTCCAGCGAATAGCGCCGGTTGACCGCCATGGCCTTGATGCGGCCGGTGCCCGGTTCGATCACGACCTCGCCGTGGGCGTACACACTCTTCTTCTTCTCCTTGTCCAGAATGTGTTCCATTGCCGAGGCCTGGATGTCGGGGTCGATCGTCGTCACGATTTTGTAGCCACCGCGGCGAAGGTTTTCGAGGCGTTCCTGGGCGTTCGACCCGAAGGCCGGTTGCTCCATCCACCAATTGCGCAGGTAATCGCAGAAGAAGCCCCAGTCGTTGTGCTTCTTCGGGACCGAGGGGCAGCCGTTCGGCGGTGTTGTCAGCTTGAGTTTGATCTTCGATTTCTGCGCCGCGCGGGCCTGGCCGGCGGTGATCGAACCCATCTTGACCATCTGGTCGATCACGTAGTTGCGGCGTTCGGTGGCCTCGCGCTGGTTGTTGGTCGCCGGGTCGTACGCGGAGGGTGCCTTGACCAGGCCGGCGAGCAACGCCGCCTCGGTCAGAGTGAGCTTCTTGGGGGTTTTTGAGAAGAAGACCTCGGCGGCGGCGAAGATGCCGTACGCCCGGTGCCCGAAGTAGGCGGAGTTCAGATAACGCTGGAGGATTTCCTGCTTCGAGACGCGCTTCTCGAGTTCGATCGCCAGCCGCATCTCGCGCAATTTGCGGGCGGTGGTCTGCTCGGTCGCCTCGAGTGCTTCCTTGGGGGTTTTCGCGCCGTCGCGCAGGGCCATGCGGACGTATTGCATGGTCAGCGTCGAGGCGCCCTGGGAAACGCCACCGGCCTGCTGGTTGGCGACGAATGCGCGGGCCACGCCCTTCGCGTCGACGCCGTTGTGCTCGTAGAAGCGGGTGTCTTCCGAGGCCACGATCGCCTGCGTGATGTACGGCGACATGTCCTCGATCTTCGTCGGCTTGCGATGCTCCTCGTAGAACATCGTGAGCAGCGTCTTGCCGTCGTTCGCGTACACGTAGGTGGTCTGGGCCGAAGGCACTACCGTGAGTTCCTCGGGCATGCTCTGCAGGGCGTCCGCGCCTTCCTTGGCACCGACCCCGGCGAGCGCGACCAGCGGGAAGATCAGACCCGCGATCACGACGCCCGCGATGAGGCCCGCTCGGATGAGCGGGGAGATCCGTCCGGCTTTGGCGAGTCTCGTCTGCTTCACCCTTTGAAGGTATGACAAATCGCCTCATGTCCCGTCGGAACGGCCGAAGTATTGCGCTCGTTTCCCGTCCGTCATGCTGACGTGGTGGATGTGAAAAAGGGCCCGGATCTGCACCACCACGGGGACGCGGAGGTAGCCCCGGGGCTGGTCGACCTCGCCGTGAACGTCCGGCACCAGGCGATGCCGTCCTGGCTCGCCGGTCCTCTCACCACGGCGATGAGCGAGCTCGCCGCGTACCCCGATGAGACCCGGGCGACCAGGGCGACCGCCGCGAAGCACGGCCGTGCGCCGGAGGAGGTCCTGCTCACCGCCGGTGCGGCGCAGGCCTTCGTGCTGATCGCCCAGGCGTTGAAGCCACGCCGGGCGGTCGTGGTGCACCCGCAGTTCACCGAGCCCGAGGCGGCGCTGCTCAATGCCGGTCACGAGGTGCACCGCGTGCTGCTGCGCGAGGAGGACGGCTTCCGGCTCGACCCGGCGCTGGTCCCGGAGGACGCCGACCTGGTGGTCATCGGCAACCCGACCAACCCGACCTCGGTGCTGCACCCGGCCGGCGACATCGCGACGTTGATCAGGCCCGGACGGACCGTGGTCGTCGACGAGGCCTTCGCCGACACGACCTTCGACCGGGAGTCGCTCGCGGGGGACACCACCGCGGGACTGATCGTCCTGCGCAGCCTGACCAAGACCTGGGGCCTGGCCGGCCTGCGGATCGGGTACGCCCTGGCCGAACCGGAACTGATCACCACCCTCGCCCGGGCGCGCCCCCTCTGGGCGGTCTCGACTCCCGCTCTCGCCGCGGCCGAGGCCTGCGCGTCGCCCGCCGCGGTCGCCGCCGAGAAGGAGATCGCCACGGCCATGGCACGGGAGCGGGACCACCTGGTTGCCGGGCTGCGCGGCGTGCCGACCGTCACTGTTGCCGGGGTCCCGGCCTCCGCGTTTGTCGCGCTGCGCGTCCCGGATGCGGCTGAGGTGCGCCTTGAGCTGCGCAGACGTGGGTACGCCGTACGGCGCGGCGACACGTTTCCGGGGCTGGGCGCCGATTGGCTACGAGTGGCGGTGCGCGACACTGCCACTACCGACGCGTTCCTCGCGACGCTGAACGATGTGCTGAAGGAGCGACAGTGACCCTGGAGACGACCCTCGCCGCGATCGGTCCCGCCGATGAGCAGGCCATGGCCGCCGCTCGCGAGCTGCAGGGCCGCCTGACCAAGCCGGCCGGCTCGCTGGGCGTCCTCGAGGAGCTGTCCGTACGCCTCGCCGGGCTGGCCGGCACGTGCCCGCCGCCGATGCCCGAGCCGGCCGCGATCGCGGTCTTCGCCGGTGACCACGGCGTGCACGCGCAGGGCGTGACGCCGTGGCCGCAGGAGGTCACCGCGCAGATGGTCGCGAACTTCATCGCCGGCGGCGCGACGATCAACGCGTTCGCCCGGCAGGTCGACGCCTCGATCATGGTGGTCGACGTCGGCGTGAAGATCCCGCTGCACGGCGGCGAGAACCTGCTCGAGGCCAACATCCGCCGGGGCACCCACGACCTGGCCGTCACCACCGCGATGAGCGAGGACGAGGCGCTGACCGCGATCCAGGTCGGGCTCTCGGTCGCCGGCGCGCTCGTCGAGGGCGGGGCGAAATGCCTGCTCACCGGCGACATGGGAATCGCGAACACCACTCCGGCTGCGGCGTTGATCGCGGCGTTCACCGGGGCGTCGCCCGCCGATGTCACCGGGCGGGGCACGGGCGTCGACGACGAGACGTACGCACGGAAGATCGACGTCATCACCAGGGCCCTCGCGCTGCACGAGCCCGACCCGGCCCAGCCGATCACGACGCTCGCCGCCGTCGGCGGTCTGGAGCACGCCGCCCTGGCCGGCTTCATCCTCGGCGCCGCGTCCTACCGCGTCCCGGTGATCATCGACGGCGTCATCGCCGCGTCGGCCGCGCTCGTGGCGGCCGCCCTGGCACCCAACTCCGTCGCCGCTATGGTCGCCGGGCACCGCTCCGCCGAGCCGGGCGCCTCCGTGGCCCTTGCCAACCTCGGCCTGACCCCGCTGCTCGACCTGGGCCTGCGGCTGGGCGAGGGCACCGGGGCCGCCCTGGCGTTGCCGCTGGTGGCGGCCGCGGTGCGGGTCCTGCGTGAGGTTGCGACGTTTGATTCGGCGGGAGTCTCCGAAAAGTGAATCTCTACCCCTTGGCGCTCAAGCTCGACGGCCGCCGGGTGCTCGTGGTGGGCGGCGGCGCGGTGGCGACCCGCCGGGTCCCCGCGCTGCTCGCTGCGGGTGCGCTGGTGGACATCGTGTCGCCGGTGCTCACCCCCGCGCTGCTGGCACACGCCGACGCCGGCCGGCTCACCTGGCAGGAGCGGCGTTTCGAGCCGTCCGACGTGGACGGTGCCTGGCTCGTGCACGTCGCCGTCGACGACCCGGAGGCCGCCGGGCAGGTCACCCTCGCTGCCGAGCAGCGCCGGGTCTTCTGTGTACGAGCGGACGACCGCACCGCCGCGACGGCCTGGACCCCCGCGGTCGCCAGGCAGGGTGAGGTGACCGTGGCGGTGACCGACAGTGGTGACCGGCAACGGGCCATGGCTGTGCGTGATCTGGTCGCCGCTGCGATTCAGGACATCCCCGAGGCCGGGCCGCACGCCGCGCAACCGGGCCAGGTGGTGCTCGTCGGCAGTGGCCCCGGTGATGCCGAGCTGATCACGGTGAAGGGCCGCCGCCTGCTGAACCGCGCCGACGTCGTGGTCACCGACCGGCTCGTGCCCGGGATGCTCCTCGACGAGCTGCGCCCCGAGGTGGAGCTGGTCGACGCGGCCAAGATCCCCTACGGCCCGTCCGCCGCGCAGGAGGAGATCAACCGGATCCTCGTCGAGCGGGCGAAGGCCGGGAAGTTCGTCGTGCGGCTCAAGGGCGGCGACTCGTTCGTCTTCGGGCGCGGGGGCGAGGAGGTGCTGGCTTGTGCCGAGGCCGGCGTACCCGTCACCGTGGTGCCCGGGGTGACCAGTTCCATCGCCGCGCCCGAGCTGGCCGGCATCCCGGTGACCCACCGCGGGGTCGCCCACGAGTTCACCGTGGTCTCCGGCCACGTGCCGCCGGAGAGCGAGCTGTCCCTCGTGGACTGGGCGGCGCTGGCCCGGCTGCGGGGGACCCTGGTGATCATGATGGGGCTCAAGAACCTGCCGAGAATCGCCGAACGGCTGATCGCCGAGGGCCGTGGCGAGAAGACCCCGGCCGCCGTCGTCCAGGAGGGCTCGACCTCGTCCCAGCGGGTGCTGCGCAGCACGCTCGGAGAAGTCGCCGCGGCGACCGCGGCTGCGGGGCTGCGTCCACCGGCCGTCGTGGTCGTCGGCGATGTCGTCAACGTATTGGGGTAGTCACCGTACGAAGTGGGTATGGCGCACCGTATGAGCGAGCGACCGCAGATGATTCTCGCCGGGGTGGTTCTCGATTCCCCCGACGCGCAGGAACTCGCGGCGTTCTACCAGCGCCTGCTGGGCTGGAACGTCGTGCAGGACGAGCCGGACTGGGTGAAGCTGGGCGCCCCGGACGCCGGGCCGGGGCTGTCGTTCCAGACCGAGCCGCGCTACGAACGCCCGGTCTGGCCGGCCGGCCCCGATGACCCCCAGATGAGCGTGCACCTCGACATCCACGTCACCGACCTCGACGAGGCAGGCGCGCACGCCGAGAAATCCGGGGCCATCAGGGCCGACTACCAGCCGCAGGAGGACGTCTGGGTCTATCTCGACCCGGCCGGCCATCCGTTCTGCCTATTCCTCTGACGTCTCCACGGGCTTCGCCTCGAGGCTCTCCGAGCCGTCGGTGACACCCAGTTCCTTCAGGAAGGCGCGGGCCCATTCCGCCACATCATGGGTACGCAGATGGCGCTGCATGACGCGGATCCGCCGCTTGAGCTCGGCCGGCTCGGCGGCGACCGCGCGCAGCAGCGCATCCTTCACGCCGTCGGGATCGTGCGGGTTGCACAGGAACGCCTGACGCAGCTCGGTGGCCGCACCCGCGAACTCGCTGAGCACCAGCGCGCCGCCCTTGTCCGAGCGGCAGGCGACGTACTCCTTCGCGACGAGGTTCATGCCGTCGCGAAGGGGCGTCACCATCATCACGTCCGCGGCGACGTACAGCGCGGCGAGCTCCTGCTTGCTCATCGACTGGTGCAGGTAGTGCACCGCCGGCATGCCGACCTTGCCGAACTCGCCGTTGATCCGGCCGACCTCGCGCTCGACCTTCACCCGCAGGGTCTGGTAGTGCTCGACGCGCTCCCGGCTCGGCGTCGCCACCTGCACCATCACGGCGTCCGGCACCTTGAGCTTGCCGTCGGAGAGCAGCTCGCGGAACGCCTTGAGGCGCAGCTCGATGCCCTTGGTGTAGTCGAGCCGGTCGACACCCAGGATGATCGTCTCCGGGTCGCCCAGCTCGGCACGGATCTCCTTGGCCCGGGCCTGGACCCTCGGGTCCGCGGCGAGCCGCTCCATGTCCTTGGTGTCGATGCTGATCGGGAAGGCACCGGCCTTGACCTGGCGCCCGTCGACCTGGATCGACTGCCCCACGTAGCGCAGACCGAGCAGGTGCCGCGCCAGGCGCACGAAGTTCTGCGCGGCGAGCCGCTGCTGGAACCCCACCAGGTCGGCGCCGAGCAGCCCGCGCAGGATCTCGGCGCGGAACGGCATCTGCATGAACAGCTCGATCGGCGGGAACGGGATGTGCAGGAAGAAACCGATGCGCAGGTCGGGACGCATGTCGCGGAGCATCGCCGGCACCAGCTGCAACTGGTAGTCCTGCACCCAGACCGTGGCGCCCTCCTCGGCGACCTCCGCGGCGGCCTTCGCGAACCGTTCGTTGACGATCCGGTACGCCTCACGCCAGCGGCGCTTGTACACGGGTGTCTCGACGGCGTCGTGGTACAGCGGCCAGATCGTCGCGTTGGACTGGCCCTCGTAGTAGCGCTCGAGCTCCTCGGCGCTCAGCGGCACCGGATGGATGTTGATGCCCTCGAGCTCGAACGGATCGGGTGCCTCCCCGTCGCCGCCGGCCCACCCGATCCACGTGCCTCGATGCTCCTTGAGCACCGGATGCAGGGCGGTGACGAGACCGCCGGGGCTCGGGCGCCACTGCCGCTCGCCGTCGACGATGACCTCGTCCACGGGCAGGCGGTTGGCTACTACGACGAAGGAACTTCGTTCGGCCACGCTGAGTGCACCTCCGGGTCAATCTTGGTTCCCCGCTGACGAGCCTACTGTGCGTAGCCAGCCGGGGCCTGTCGAGGGACCATCCGGCCGTGCTGGATGACGGGTGGCACAGAAATGCCATCCTTGGCCGGTGAGCCTGTCCGACGATCTTTCCCCGCCACGGCGGCCGCTGTTCTTCCCTGTGGTCATTGCCACCGTGTTTCTGGCGATCATCGGGATCTCCGCCGGCTTCGCGCTGGGCACCGAGCACAGCCGCTACGACCGCGCCGCGCAGCAGTCGCCGGTCGATCCGGGCGGGGTACCGGAGGACGGCGGCCCGACCGAGAACGCTCCCGCCGGGGTCGAATGCCCACCCGAGATGCAGGCGACCGCGCGCAGGCTCGGCTTCACCGGTACCCTTACCCAGGTCCTGCGGGTACGCGCGGAGGCGACCGGTACCTCGGTCTGGATCTGCCAGGACCCGGCGGGCAGCCTGTATTACCAGGCCAACAAGGGCGGCCAGGACGCCAAGTGGATCGAGGGTGAGACCGCCCTGTTCCTCAGCGACGTGAGTCAGGACGGCGACACCTACACCGCCACCGCCAAGGACGGCGCGACCTTCGTGGTCAACGACGAAGAGCTGCGCGTACGCACAAAGACCGGTCAGAAGTACGAGTACGCGGTCCACCCCGAGTAACCCCCTGGGTCAACGCGGTCGGGGAATCCTTGTGCGCTGCCCGGGGTTGATGTAGAAGGCCGTGGAGCGACCTGGAAAGATTGGGCCTCCGTTCCGGCACCGGAAATCACGATCACGGAGGTAGGCCGCACTGTGGCCCAGTTCATCTACACCCTGGAGAAGGCGCGCAAGGCGCACGGCGACAAGGTCGTGCTCGACAATGTGACGCTGAACTTCCTGCCCGGGGTCAAGATCGGTGTCGTCGGTCCGAACGGCGCCGGTAAGTCTTCCCTGCTCAAGATCATGGCGGGCATCGACACCGTCAGCAACGGCGATGCCCGGCTGATGCCCGGCAACACCGTCGGCATGCTCGCCCAGGAGCCTCCGCTCAACGACTCGAAGACGGTCCTCGGCAACATCGAGGAAGCGGTCACCGAGGTGAAGGCGAAACTCGCGCGGTTCAACGCGATCGCCGAGGAGATGGCGACCGACTACACCGACGAGCTCATGGAAGAGATGGGCAAGCTCCAGGAGGAGCTCGACAACGCGAACGCGTGGGACCTCGACTCCCAGCTCGAGCTCGCCATGGACGCGCTGCGCTGCCCGCCGCCGGACGCCGACGTCACCCAGCTCTCCGGTGGTGAGCGCCGCCGGGTGGCCCTGTGCAAGCTGCTGCTCGAGGCGCCCGACCTGCTGCTGCTCGACGAGCCCACCAACCACCTCGACGCCGAGAGCGTGTCGTGGCTGGAACAGCACCTCGCCAAGTACGCCGGCACCGTCATCGCCATCACGCACGACCGGTACTTCCTCGACAACGTGGCGACGTGGATCCTCGAGCTCGACCGCGGCCGGACGTACCCGTACGAGGGCAACTACTCCACCTACCTCGACAAGAAGGCCCAGCGCCTCGCGGTCGAGGGTCGCAAGGACGCCAAGCTCAAGAAGCGCCTCGCGGACGAGCTCGAGTGGGTCCGGTCCAACGCCAAAGCGCGCCAGACCAAGAGCAAGTCCCGGCTCGACCGCTACGACGAGATGGCGAACGAGGCGGAGAAGACCCGCAAGCTGGACTTCGAGGAGATCCAGATCCCGCCGGGCCCGCGGCTGGGCAACACGGTCATCGAATCCAAGGACCTGGTCAAGGGCTTCGATGGGCGTACGCTCATCGACCACCTGTCGTTCTCGCTGCCGCGCAACGGCATCGTCGGCATCATCGGCCCGAACGGCGTCGGCAAGACCACGCTGTTCAAGACCATCGTCGGGCTCGAGGCGCCGGACGAGGGTGCGGTGCGGGTCGGCGAGACCGTCAAGCTGTCCTACGTGGACCAGAGCCGCAGCGGCCTGGACGGTACGAAGACGGTCTGGGAGGTCGTCTCGGACGGCCTGGACCACATGATGGTCGGCAAGGTCGAGATGCCGTCGCGCGCCTACGTGGCCGCGTTCGGTTTCAAGGGCCCGGACCAGCAGAAGCCCGTCAAGGTCCTCTCCGGCGGTGAGCGCAACCGGCTCAACCTGGCGATGACGCTGAAGATCGGCGGCAACGTCCTGCTCCTCGACGAACCCACGAACGACCTGGACGTCGAGACCCTGGGCAGCCTCGAGAACGCGCTGCTCGAGTTCCCGGGCTGCGCCGTGGTCATCTCCCACGACCGGATGTTCCTCGACCGGGTCACCACGCACATGCTCGCGTGGGAGGGCACCGACGAGAACCCCGACAAGTGGTTCTGGTTCGAGGGCAACTTCGACGCGTACGAGAAGAACAAGATCGACCGGCTCGGCGCCGACGCGGCCCGTCCGCACCGGGTCACGTACCGCAAGCTGACCCGTGACTGAGCCCATCCGCAGCGGAAAACCCAGGTCAAACCGTGACTGAGCCCATCCGCAGCGGAAATCCCAGGCCGAACCGTGAGTGACAGGTTCATCTACGACGTGGCTGTCCGCTGGTCCGACATGGACGCGTACGGCCACGTCAACAACGCGCGCTTCCTCACGCTGTACGAGGAGGCGCGCGTTGCGCTCTTCTTCACCGCCGCGCGGGCGCTGGGCGTGACCTCGTTCGAGGAGGGCATCGTCATCTCCCGGCACGAGGTCGACTATCTGCGACCGGTCGACTACGGCGAAGCGGTCCGGATCGAGCTGTGGGTCTCGCAGCTTCGAGCGGCGTCGTTCACGGTGTCGTACGAGCTCTTCGACGAGGACGTGCTCGCCAGCCGCGCCAAGTCGGTCTGCGTGCCGTACAACCTGAAGGCGGGTTTTCCGCGCAGGCTGAGCGAGCCGGAACGGGAATTCCTCAAGCCGTACCTGGAAGTGTGAGCATGACCGACCACGGGATTCTCGGGGTCCCGGACGCCGGCGCGTTCCTGGTCCGGCTGGCCCGCCTCGATCGCGCGCTGCCCGTCCGCCTGCGCTCCGGCAAGGGCCGCACCGCGTTGTGGGCACGACTGCCCTGGGGTGTCCTGGTGACCCGCGACGTGGCCGGTCCGGGCCCGGGTGACGCCACCGTCGCCGCCGCCGAACTGCTCGCGACTCTCGCCTCCGGCGGCACCACGCTCCCGGCGCGCAGGGACGCCGAGTGGCGGTGGCCGTTGCCGCCCGCGAACGGCCAGGTTGTCGAGTCGGTCGCGGGCGCCGAGATCCTCCGGCTCGCCGAGGCCGCAGCCGGAACGCTGCGCGAGGTCACCGAGACCGGTCTGACGGGTGGCCGGGCGGTGGGCCAGCGCCAGGTCCGCGACGCGTTGCTCGATCACGTTGCGTTGGTCGTCACGCCACCTGACGGCGTACCCGTCGAAGTGCCGCAGCGACTCGTCCAAGCCATCTCCCGGATGGGTTTTCTCGGTCCTGAAGGGACGGACGTCCCCGGTACCCGGGTGTGTGTCGCGGGGCGCTGGGTGGGACTTTCTGCACCATATGGAGTCGCCTGGCTACAGCCCGTCCAAGAATTGACTGTTATGCCTATAGGTGGTCATCCGAAAGGGTGATGCTGCATCGGACATCCGGTCGCGCCCTCCCTTTGAGGGGATGACCTCCACGGTCTGTACGGGTACCGTCGCCCCCGGGTCCACCGCTACGTCCGGCGGTTTGACCTGCTGGGGAGTGAGGTGCACAACGATGCCGTGGTGGTCATGGCGTCCCGGAACGTCCGGAGACAGCGAGTCCGAAGGCGGCGGCGAGGTCGCCCTGCAGAGCGGTATCCGTGTCGGCGTACCGACGCAGCGTGAGCCCGAGCGTGCTCCGAAGCCGTCCGCCGACCTTTCCGCGATCGACGAACCCGACCAGGTCGCCCCGGTCGATCTCACCCGGATCGGCAAGGGCCTCGACCTGCTCGACATCCGATTCCTCGCCGACGGCGGCGGAAGCCTGCTCGCCATGTGGGAACGGCACGCCGTGCTGGTCACCCTCGAGGGCCCCGACGACGAGATCCTCGTGATGCGGGCCCGCCCGCACGCGACCGTCCCGCCCGACTGGGCCGACCGCGCCTACCGCGTCGTCAACGAGTGGAACCACACGCGGCGGTTCTGCAAGGCCTACATCGGCGATCCGACCGAGCGCGGGCAGCTTCCTATCTACGCTGAGCTGCAGATTCCGTTGGCCTCGGGCGCGCATGACGCTCTGCTGGTCGAGATGCTCGACTGCGGGGCCGCGGTAGCTACGTCGTTTGTGGACTGGTTGCACGATGAGGGTGCTCTGCTCTGAGTCTCTGAATGGGGGGAGCCTCGGCTCCCCCCATTTTTCAGAGCGGGAACATGCCCAGGCTGCCGTGATACTCCCCGCCGAGGTGGTCGGTGTCGGAGCCGACGATGAGGCCGTTGGGGACGACCTGGAAGACGCGGACGCCCTCGCCGCGTTCGCGACCCGGGTTCCAGGAGAGGGTCTTGCCGGTGGTGGGGTTGATGGCGCCGATGCCTTCTCGTTTCACGGCGCCTTTGCCGGGGCCGGTGTCGTCGGTGCCGTAGGGGTTGTCCATGTAGCGCTGGTGGCCGCCGACGTAGATCGCGGAGCCGGTGACCGCGACGCCGTAGAGGGAGTCGCCGCCGGTGCGCTGGATCCAGACCGGGTTGTGCCTGCCGCCGCCGGCGGTGTTGAAGCGGGCCGCCGCGTCGCAGGGCAGGGTCGGGGAGGCGGCCTGGCCGGTCGACGTCACCACGAAGTACGAGCCGTCGGGGGAGAACTTCACCTGACGCAGGTACGTGTCGAAGACGTCCTTGCATTCCGCCTTGTACAAGTCGGTGTACCAGCTCATCAGCGCCGCGCTCGCCCCCGACGTGTTGAACATGGCGATCTGCGTACGCGTGGCCGTGCCGACCTTGAGGAGCGCGCCGATCGCGACCAGCCGCGTGCCGTCCGGGGACACGTCGAAGTGCTCGACCCGCGTGCGGCTGAGTCCCGGTGCGGAGAGTTTCGCGTCGAATCCGCTGTCGACCGCGCCGGACGTCGTGTTCAGCCGGGCCAGCCCGACCCGGGTCACGCCGTTGACCGCGGAGAACGTGCCGCCGGCGTAGAGCCGGGAGCCGCGGACGGCCAGTGCGCGTACGTCGCCCCAGTTGATTTTCGCGGTGAAGCCGGAGACCCGGGAGCTGTCGGAGAGCCGGAGCCGGGCCAGGCCGCGCTGGGCCACCCCGTTGACCGTACGGAACGAGCCACCGGTGTAGACCGTGCCGTCCGCGCCGGCGGAGAGCGCGTACACGGCTCCGTCCACAGTGGGGGCGAACGAGCGGATGGCGCCGTCGCGGAGCCCGTACGCGAAGATGTTCTTGCGGTTGTAGGTCGTCTTCCGCGCGTGATCCTGGATCTTGTCGAAGCTGCCGCCGACCACCACGGTGTCACCGACAACCGCCAGCGCCCACACCGTTCCCTCGACCACGTGCGGGGTGAAATCGACCGGGTTCGCCGAGACGACCCCGGGCTGCGCCATGTCGGCCGCAGCCGGCGGCGCGCCCAGTAGCGTGGCGCAGAGCAGAGCGGCGCTGGTCAGCGCGGCGGCGAACGGACGGCGTCGCATGGGGGCGGCTCCTGGGATCGGCAAAAGGTCATCCGATCAACGAAGGGTGATGCCCCGAAGATGCGCGCGTTACGCGTTGACCATGAAGTGGGCGGCCCGTTCGAGGTAGTCCCAGAGCGTGGTCCGCTGCTCCTCGGGCAGCTCCAGCGAGTCGACCGCCTCGCGCATGTGCAGCAGCCAGGCGTCACGCGCGGCCTCGTCGACGGTGAACGGCGCGTGCCGCATCCGCAGCCGGGGGTGGCCGCGGGTTTCCTGGTAGGTGCCGGGCCCGCCCCAATACTGGATCAGGAAGAGGGTGAGGCGGTCGGCGGCCGGGCCGAGATCCTCCTCGGGATACATCGGGCGCAGCAGCGGGTCCTTCGCGACACCCTCGTAGAACTTGTCGACGAGCCGGCGGAAGGTCGGCTCGCCACCGACCGACTCGAAGAAGCTGATGTCGCTCACCCGTCCAGTCTGCCAGCCGGGGTGTGCCGTTCCGGGCCGGGTGTGACGTCGGTTGCTGTGGGCGCCCCCGGGGTCGGCCCGGGCAACGCCCCCGGCCCGTCACCCTGCAACGGCTGCTCCTGAACCCCGGGGTCCGGGGTGCGCTGAGCGGGGGCGGGAGCGGGAGGGGTGGCCTGGCCGCTACCCGGCCAGCGGGTCGCCAGGGTCACCATCAGGATCAGGCCGCCGGCACTCCACAGGCCGACCACCAGGGGGATCGAGGAGTGTTGCGCCAGCGTGCCGGTCGCCATGACCGCGAAACCCTGGCTGAGCTGCAGACCGCTCTGCATGACGCCGTACGCCCGAGCGCGGTAACCGTGCGGCAGCGCCAGCACGAAAGTGCCGTTGAGAGTGGGCACCAGCACGCCCTGGGCGACCCCGGAGACGGCGACGAGCGCGGACACGGTGATCGCGTTGGGGGCGAGGCTGGTCAGTGCCAGGGCCAGCGGGGCGATCGCGGCGAACGGGCGGACGAGCCGGTGTTTTCGCTCCTGGGAGGCGATCCGGCCGACCGCCAGGCCCCCGATCACATAGCCGACCGGCCCCGCGGCCATGATCAGCCCCTGGTCGAAGCCGCGGCCGCCGGGGTTGTCGCTGAAGACCGCCGCCCATCCGGCGGCCAGGCCCTCGGGCAGGATCGTGAACGTCGTGAGCGCGAAGACCATGATCGCGATGGAGCGCAGCAACGGGGTGCGGAAGACCAGCTGGAAGCCCTCGCCGGTCTCGTGCAGCAGGTGCCGGCGCTGCCCTGCGGTGACCGCGGCCGGCCGGGCCCGGACACCCGCCGCGATGATCGCCGCCGAGAGCAGGAAGGTCACCGCATCGATGAGCAGCCCGATCCGGGCGCTGAACCCGGCGGCGAGGGCCGCTCCGGCCAGGTAGCCGAAGACCTGCGCGGCCTGGGACGTGGAGGCGTTGAGCGCCAGGCCGGTGACGACCAGTCGGCGCTCGAGGATGAGCGGGATCAGGGCGGAACGGGCGGCCTGCGTGGGTGGCGCGCCGAGCGTCGCCAGAAACAGCAGGACAAGGGTCACCGGCACGGGAATCCCCGGCAGCGCGATCAGGGCGATCGGCACGGCGCGTGCGACATCAGCGATGATCAGGACTCGGCGGTACGGATACCGCTCGGCGAGGGCGGCAAGCAGCGGGCCGCCGATCACCCAGGGCAGGTAGCTGATCGCGAACGATGCGGCGGAGAGCATGACCGACTGGGTCTGCTGGTAGACCAGGACGATGATCGCCGCGCGCGCCAGGTAGTCGCCGACCCAGTTGACGACGAGCGAGATGTAGATCGCGCGGAACTCGCGGACCGCGAAGACGTCCCGATAGCCGACCCTGCGCTCCGGCTCCGTCGCGCTACCGTGAGTGCCCGGCTGCGCGGCGGGTCGGTCCTCGGACACCCAGGTCCTCCATGATCGCGACGGCCGGCGGGATCGCCAACGGCGGTCGGTCACGTCCCCGATCCGGGCACCACATGATCAAAGTAGACATCTTGATCAACCGGACACCGGAGGATGAACCGGATGGTTCCGGCCCCGCGAACGTGACGCTGCAAGTGCATATGCCTCTTGCAGGATTCTGCCCGATCGTCCGAGTCCTGGCTAGGGCATACGGGGGGATTGTCGGCCGATCGGTCGAGACCGGGCATCCCCCATCACGGTGTCTTTGCAGGTCAGGTCGCTCCTCCTGGCATGCTGGGGCCGTCTGGCGAGTTGTAGATCGGTGGCACCGCGGAGCGCGGGAGCATCCGCGAGACAGCGATACGCTCCGATATCCCGGAGGTCTCGAGCGCCTCGGTGAGTCGCCGGCGCAGCTCCCGCTGCACGATGGGCTGTCCATCGGCGGTGGTCTTGGCGATGGTCCGGATGACCGCGCCGTCGACCGTCAGCTGCTCCACGCCGATCACATCCGGCGGCTCGAGGAATTCCGTCGCGTGTGCGGGCTCCTCCGCGAGGGCCAGTGCCGCTGTCCGCAGCACCGCGCTCGCCTCCTCCGAGTTGACGAAGCCGATCGGGATGTCGATGACCACCATCGCCCAGCCCTGGCTCTTGTTGCCGACCCGGACGATCTCGCCGTTGCGGATGTACCAGAGGACCCCGCGCCCGTCGCGCACGGTCGTCACCCGCAGGCCCACCGTCTCCACCACGCCGATCGCGTCACCCAGGTCCACGGAGTCGCCGACGCCGTACTGGTCCTCCAGAAGCATGAAGAGCCCGGCGATCAGGTCCTTGACCAGACTCTGCGCGCCGAAGCCCAGGGCCACGCCGACGATCCCGGCGCTGGCCAGCAGCGGGGCCAGGTTGAAGCCGAGCTCACCCATCACCAGCAGGGTCGCCATCGTGAAGACGACCGCCGTCACGAAGCTGCGCAGCACCGAGCCGATCGCCTCGGCCCGCTGCCGGCGCCGCTCGGGGATGAACGTGTTCTCCGCGGCTTCGGCCTGCTTGTCGGTGCGCTCCCGCAGGGGCTTGAGCAGCGCGGGCATCGCGGCGCGCGAGGTGGTCTGGGTGAGCCGGGTGATACCGCGGTTGAGCAGCCAGCGGATCAGCGCCGCGATGAGGATGATCGCGAGGATGCGCAGCGGTTTCGTAATGAAGAGATAGCCGCTGTTGGCCAGCCACTGGTTATCCGTGTTGTGCAGGATCCAGGTGCAGAAGACGTCGCTCTTGCAGCGGTCCGTGATGGGCGTCGTGTCGATGTAGACCTCGGTCGAGCCCGACGGGGACGGGGTGGGGGCTAGCAGGATCACGGGACATGACCGTACCGGCCGCCGTACCCCCGGCGGGAACCGGACATCTGTGGCGGAGACCTCAGACGTTTACGTCCCGGCCACAGATTGTGCTCGCAAATTCGCGCTTCATCAGGGACTATTGGCCCACGAGCATCGGTGGAACCGGAGCTCGGATGAGACCTCACGCACAACGGGAGCGGTTACTAGCACTCACACCGAAGGGTGATCGCGATGCCTGGCATACGACCCACAGTTGGCTCTTCCGCGTTGGTTCTGAACGCTACCTACGAGCCGCTGTGCGTCGTATCGGTGCGTCGGGCGACGATCCTGGTGCTGACCGACAAGGCCGAGCCCGTGTCCGACGGCGACGGCATCCTGCACAGTGCACACCACAATCTCCCCGTTCCGTCGGTGGTTCGCCTCACCCGCTACGTGAAGGTTCCCTACCGGACCCACGTCGGCCTCTCCCGGCGGGCGATCTTCGCCCGCGACGGCGGCCGCTGCGCCTACTGCCGGGGCTCCGCCGAGACCATCGACCACGTGTTCCCCCGCAGCCGCGGTGGCCTGCACGCCTGGGACAACGTCGTGGCGGCCTGCGCGAAGTGCAACCACAGCAAGGGCGACAAGACACCCGGGGAGCTGGGGTGGCGGCTGCACACACCGCCTGCTGCGCCCCGCGGTGTCGCCTGGCGGGTGCTGGGACACCGCACACCCGATCCCCGCTGGTCGGACTGGCTCGATCTGCCGTCCACCGTCGATGTCGCCGAGGCCGCCTAGCGCCCTCGGTTTTTTTTTATTGATCTTTCGTCCCCACCAGCGACGCGAAGACGATGACGTTGTCGGAATAGCCGCGAGATCCGCCCAGCCAGGTGCCGCCGCACGTCACCAGTCGCAACGCGGGCCTGCTGTAGTCGCCGTAGACGCGCTGGATCGGCAGCTTCTCCTTCCCGTAGTGCTCCACCGAATTCACCTGGAACACGGCCGTCTCGTGGTCCTCGCGCAGGACCTCGATCATCTGCCCCGGCTTGAGCCGGCCCAGCTGGTGGAAGACCGACGGGCCGCTGCGGGTGTCGGCGTGCCCGACGATGAGCGCGGGGCCGAACTGGCCGGGCGTCGGGCCCTCGTCGAACCAGCCCGCCTCGTTGTGGCGATCGAGGGGCGGCACTGCCACCGAGCCGTCCTTCGCCAGCCCGACATCCAGGATCGGGGCCTCCACCTTGATGGCCGGGATGGTCAGGCGCATGGGGCGGCTGGGCTCCAGGACCGGGAATTCCCGAGGGGGTGGCTTGTCCGGGCCCTTGAAGAGGTCGCGGACGTCGAAGCCGGTAGCGGCACCCAGGCCCGCGCCCACCGCGAAGAGTCCCACGAAGACCAGAACCACGGCGAACAGTCCCAACGGGACAGGCCTCCCCGGGCGTGCCACCGGCCGCCGCCTCAGCCCAGCCGGCGGCGGCGCAGGGCCACCACACCCAGGAACACGCCGGCCACGACCGCGGTGGCGCCCCCGCCGATCAGCATGGGCACCGATCTGCCCGGTGCCGTGCCGCCGCCACCGGTGGCCGGGCCGCGGGCCGGTTCGACCTTCGCCACCACGTGCAGGGTGCTCGTGGCGGTCTCGCCGCCCGCGCAGGTCAGGTCGACGTCGTACGTGCCGGCCTTGGTTTTCGCCGGGACCTTGGTCGTGGCGGTCAGGAAGCCGTAGCGCGGCGAGACGGTCACCGTGCCGAGCGGGCCGGTCCTCACCGTCGCCGCCTCGAGGTTGTCGTCGCAGCTGGCGCGCAGGCTCACCTCGTCGCCGGCGCGCACGGTGTCGGGGTTGACCTCGACGAAGACCGCCGCCGCACCGGCCGGGGAATCCGTGAGCAGGACGATCGGCAGGGCCAGAACGAGCGCCGCGAGGGCGGCGGGGACAGAAGTACGCATGACCTCCCCCTCCTGCCGCCCGGGCGGAAACGTCGCGGACGGCGCGTGAGGGTGATTTTCGCACCTCCGGGCGGTTTTCGCGGTACGGCTGCGGTCCCACTTGTGGGTCTTGACACCCGAGGGTCCGTGGCAGCTCTCACTCCGCTACCGTGATTGACGTTCGGATCACTGGGAAAACAGTGACATGCCCGGTTCCTTTTGACGCCTGGGGGCGTTGAGGTTGTCGATATTCGAAACTGTTCTTGTCTACGCGGTGATTCCGTTCGCGGTCATCGCGGTGGTCGCCGCGCTGGTCTTCGCGGGCGGCAAGCGTAATCTGCCCGACCGCCGATACCGGCCCGGGCGCCCGTACGACTTCAAGCCGATCTGGTTCCTGGCCTCGCCCAGGCAGGTGGGGCATCCCGCGACGGTGACGGCTCCCGCCCTGCCGGCGGGTGTCCTGGAGGACTCTTCGGGCCAGCCGTCGCGGCCCGCTCCGGTGGGAGGCGCAAGTGACCGTTGGTGAGACCCAGGCCCTGACACGCGAGGAGAACGAGCAGCCGATGACGGTGCTCGACCACGCGGGTGGCCCGACCCTGGCCGAGGCACCCGAGCTCGGCCTGTCCCAGGAGGGCATCGACGCCCTCGACGGACCGTTCACCACCAAGCAGCTGCTGCGGCTCGACCACGCGCTGCGCATCGCCAACCAGACGACCGGGCTGACGTTCAGCGTCTACCTCGGTGAGCTCGCGGAGCCGCTGCGGGAGAGCGCCGAGCAGCTGCACCGCCAGCTGGACGGCGCGGCCAAGGCGGTCCTCATCGCGGCGTCGCCCAACCAGCGGGTCCTCGAGATCATCACGGGCGCCGACGCGCGCAAGCGCATCTCCGACCGCGACGCGAAACTGGCCGCGCTCTCGATGGCCGCGGCCTTCGCGGGCGGCGACCTGGCCGGCGGAGTCCTCGCCGGCATCGATCAGCTCGCCTCACACGCGGGCAAGAGCTAGACCCAGCTCCCCGGGGCGACCCGGACCGGGAACGGGGCGTCGACCTTCACGAGGTCGGCGCCCCTGACCGTTTCCCGGGGCTCGTAACCGCCGTTGCCCAGCGCATAGGTGTGCAGCGCGGGGCCGTGCTCGACGCGCCAGAACGAGCCGATCCGCGCCTCGGCGTAGAGAGCGGGCTTGAGTAGCCGGTCGTAGCTGCGGCTCGCGGGCGCCTCCACCTCGATCACCAGCGCCACGTCGCCGGGGTCTGCCCAGCTGGCGCCGGACGAGCGCGGGCGCAGCACGGTCACGTCGGGGATCAGGTTGCTGTCACCCAGGGCGATCCCGAGCCGGTCGCACACCCACCAGCCTGCCGGCGCCGCTGCCCGCAGGGCGTTGACCAGGGTGGCGACGATGGCGTCGTGCGGGCCGGGGGCCGGGGGAGTCACGTGCAGGCCGCCGCCGACGATCTCGTAACGGTGCCCGTCCTGGGGGAAGAGATGCAGGTCGGGTTCGGTCCAGGGCCCGTCGGGGGCGGTCCATCGCGGCAATGCGCTCTGACCGATCACCACCACCGGACCACCTCCGCCGCGACGCGCTGGAAGTGACAGCGTACTCACAGAGGGTTGCAAAAGGGCCGGGTCCGATCGACGGACCCGGCCCCGCAAACGAACTCAGGCGTCCTTGGCCCGGGCCTTCAGCGCCCGCAGGACGCCGTCGCGACCCTCGGCCACGAGCCGGCGCAGCGACGCCGGGTGGCCCTCGGCGGCGAGCCAGGTGTCGGTCAGCGCGACCGTCTCCTCGCTGATCTGGTACGCCGGGTAGGCCAGCATCACGAACTCCTGGGCCGGCTCGCTGTCCGAGCGGTTCCACACCTCGTCGACGACCTCGAAGAACTTCGCGGCGTACGGCGCGGTCAGCTCCACCTGGGTGGACGACTGGAAGCCCTGCAGCAGCGATCGGTGCAGCCAGTTGGGCAGTTTCTCCGAGCCGGTCAGCCGGGCCCACACGGCGGCCTTGTTCTCGGCCGTCGGCAGCAGCGCCCGCGCCAGGGCGGCCTCACGCTCGCCGCTGGCCGTCCGGTCCGACTCGAGCTCCGTGCCGATCTCCGCGTCGGTCGCGGCACCCCGGGCGGCCAGCGCCTCCAGCAGCGACCAGCGCAGCTCGGTGTCGATGGTGAGCCCCTGCGGCACCCCGGTGCCCTCGAGCCAGCCCCGCAGGACCGCGAGGTCAGCCTCGGAGCGGGCGGCGCCGAGGTACGCGCGGGCCCAGGCGAGCTGGAAGCCGCTGCCGGGCTCGGCCGCCGCGAGCGCGTCGCGGGCGGTCTCGGCGAGCTGCGCCCAACCCGTCGGCGCCCACTGCGGGTCCGCGAACATGGTCAGCGTCGTCGTCGCCTGCCGCAGCGTCGCCGTGGTCAGGTTGATGTCGCGTTCCTCGGGCAGGCCGGTGCGGACCAGCGCGATGTAGTCACGCGCGGCGAGCTCGGCGTCGCGAACCATGTCCCACGCAGCGGCCCAGCACAGCGCCCGCGCCAGCGACGAGTCGAAGCCGTCGATGTGCCGCACGATCGTGGCCATCGAGTCGGCGTCGAGCCGCAGCTTCGCGTACGTCAGGTCGTCGTCGTTGATCAGGAGCACGTCAGCGGCCCGCTCACCGACCAGCGACGGGATGACGGTCTCCTCGCCGCTCACGTCGATCTCGAGGCTGTCGCGGCGCACCAGCCGGTCGCCCTGCAGGTCGTAAAGGCCGACACCGATCCGGTGCGTACGCAGCGTCGGGTAGTCGGCCGGCGCTTCCTGCTGGACGACCACACGGTCGTACGTGCCGTCGGCGCCCACCGTCACGACCGGCCGCAGGATGTTGACCTGTGCGGTCTCGAGCCACTGCGCGGCGAACTTGCGCAGCTCCCGGCCGGACGCCGTCTCCAGCTCGGTCAGCAGGTCGTCGAACGTGGCGTTGCCCCAGGCGTGCCGCTGGAAGTACGCGCGCAGCCCGGCCAGGAACGAGTCCAGCCCGACGTACGCCACGAGCTGCTTGATGACGCTGGCGCCCTTGGCGTACGTGATGCCGTCGAAGTTGACCTCGACGGCCTCCAGGTCGGGCATCTCGCAGTACACGGGGTGGGTCGACGAGAGCTGGTCCTGCCGGTAACCCCACGTCTTGCGGATCGACAGGAACGTCGTCCACGCGTCGGTGAAGCGCGTCGCCGTGGTGTTGCACCAGTGGCTCGCCCACTCGGCGAACGACTCGTTCAGCCACAGGTCGTTCCACCAGCGCATGGTCACGAGGTCGCCGAACCACATGTGGGCCAGCTCGTGCAGGATCGTGTTGGCGCGCTGCTCGTACTCGTAGTCGGTGACCTGCGAGCGGAAGATGTAGTGCGCCTCGGCGTGCGTGACGCAGCCGAAGTTCTCCATCGCGCCGGCGTTGAAGTCGGGCACCCACAGCTGGTCGTACTTCGGCAGCGGGTAGCGCACGCCGAACTGCTCGTGGAAGAAGTCGAAGCCCTGCTTGGTGACGAGGAACAGGTCCTCGGGGTCGAGATACTGCGCCATCGAGGCCCGGCAGAAGACGCCCAGCTCGATGCCGTCGTGACTGTCCCGCACCTCGTGGTACGGCCCCGCGCACAGCGCCGTGATGTACGTGCTCATCCGTGGCGACGTCGCGAAGTGCACCGTCTTGGCGTCACCGTCGGCGGGCTCGGTGCCCTCCGCCGGCATGTTCGAGATGACCTTCCAGTGCGCCGGCACCGTGGCGTGCCACGTGAAGACGCTCTTGAGGTCGGGTTGGTCGAACGCGGCGTAGACCCGCTGCGCGTCGGCCGTCTCGAACTGGCTGTAGAGGTAGACCTCGTTGTCGACGGGGTCCTCGCTGCGCTGCATGCCCTGGCCGCTGGCCGAGTAGTGATAATCGGCGTCGACGACCAGCTTGTTCTCCGCGGCGAGCCCGGTCAGGGCCAGCCCGCGTTCGGCCGACCACCCGGAGAGATCCACGGGTGCGTCGTTGAGCACCGCGGAGCGCACCGATGCGGCAGCGACCTCGATGAAGGTCTGCGCGCCCGGCTCACTGCAGCGGAACGTGACTTCGGTGACCGTACGGAAGGTGCCGTCGCCCGGATTACCGGCCCCGTCGGTCAGGTCCAAGGCGATGTCGTACCCCGTCACCTCGAGCAGGCGGGCCCGCTCGGCGGCCTCTACCTGGGTCAGGTTACGAACTCCGGCCACGATCACTCTCCTCCATGGTGGCAGGGGCAACACCGCCCCGGCTAGAGCCTTCCACGCCACCCTATGTGCTCGCCCCACGTCCCACCCTGGGAGGATCGGCGAATGAGCGAACACACTCCCGTGCGTGGAGCCCGAGTCGCGGAATAGGGCCAAATTTCGCCTGAAATCATCACGACGAGCGTTTGCCGGTCGTTGTATGGGGTGAGAACAGTCACCCAACCGGAGGTTTCCGATGACTGAAATCGACACCCTTGCCACGAGTACGTTCGCCGTGCACCGAGGCGCGTGGGAGCGCACCTGCCCCACCCTGACGGCCGACCTCGCCGCGATGGTAGCTCCGCCCATCACCGTCTCCGCCTTCCCGGTGACCTCCGCACCCGCGGCCACCCGTGCGCGGGTCAAGGAGGCCCGGATGCGGCAGAACCTGCCGTTCGGCACGGCCTGATCGGTGAGATACCAGCGGGGCACCTGGTACGCCCTGGGGCCCGCTGGGTAGGTTCGCGGTCATGACGGTCGTGCACCCGATCAGCCGGGCCTGGATCACCACTGGCGGCACCGGCGCCCAGAACTACGACGAGTTCGCCGACGACGCCGAGATCACGGCCATCATCGAGGCCAACCCGCGCAGCGCGCTGGCCATCGAAATGCCGCACCGCGCACCCGATTCCGTCGGCCGCGCGTTCCTCGACTGTCTGCCGGCCGCCGCCGCGCGTCTCGCCGGGGAGAAGGCCGACGGCAGCTACACGCCCGCCGAGCAGGTCGTTGTCCTCTACCGGATCAGCGCGCCGGGGGAGCCCTCCGCGTACGGTCTCTGGGCCATGGTCGACACCGACCAGATCTCCACCAGCGCCGACGAGCCCGGCCTGGTCATCCGTAACGAGGACGTCTTCATCGCCAAGGTCCGCGAGCGGGTGGCGCTGGCGGAGTCGCTCCGGACCCTGCTCTCTCCGGTCCTGCTGCTGCAGACTGCCAAGGGCGCTGAGTTGCACGCCGCGCTCGCCGCCGCCACCGATGCCGCGGGAGCGCCGGCTGCCACCGATCTCGACCCGAGCGGCCGCACCCACGCCATCTGGACCGTGCCCGCCGGCCCGCTGCAGGACGAGCTGACCGCCCTGGCCGGCGGGGGAGAGCTGGTCGTCGCCGACGGTAACCACCGCAGCCTCGCCGCGCAGACCGGCGGCCTGCCCCGCTTCCTGGCCGTCGTGACCACGCCCGATTCGGTCGCGATCCAGCCCTACAACCGCCTGCTGACCGATCTGGCTCCCGGCGATCTGGTCGCGGCGCTGACCGCGGCCGGAGCGCGGGTCGAGGAGCTGCAGCGCCCCGCGGCCGTCCCCGCCAAGGGCCCCATCGAGGTGTACGCCCACGGCAGGTCGTATTCGGTGACGCTGCCCCGCGAGGACGACCTGCCCGCGGTGGAGAACCTCGACCACGCCCTCGTCGAACGCGTCCTGCTCCGCGGCGCACTCGGCCTCGACCCCGGCGACAAGCGCATCTCGTACGTCGGCGGCGACTACCCCGCCGAATGGCTGCGCGCCGAGGTGGACGCCGGCCGCGCCGACCTGGCCGTGCTCATCGCCCCGGTCACCGTGGAGGACTTCGTCGCGGTGAATCTCGAACGCCAGAAACTGCCCCGCAAGAGCACCTGGTTCACCCCCAAGGCCCGGGGCGGCCTGGTGCTGGCGGATCTCGCCTGATGCTGCACCCCCAGGTCACCGCGTCCCTCGCAGTCCGGCAGCGGCCCCCGGCCGACGTGCTGGCCGCCGACCCCGAGGCCCAGCTCGCCTTCGCCCGCCAGGCGATGGAGGACACCGTCGAGGCCGAGTGCGGCCCGGCGATCCCCCTGCCGGTGGTGGTCGACGTGGATGCGGACGGCGTCCCCTGCCGCCTGTACGCCTCCCGCACCGCCTCACCCGTCCTCGTCTACCTCCACGGCGGCGGCTGGTGCTACGGCAGCATCGAGACCCACGACCGCCTCTGCCGCCGCATCGCCGACCGCTCGGGCTGCGCGGTCCTGTCGGTGGACTACCGCCTCGCCCCCGAGCACTCCCACCCCGCCGCCCTGCTCGACGTGGAGACCGTGCTCGGCTGGATCCGCAAGGAAGGCACCGGCCTCGGCGTCGACCCGTCCCGCCTGGCGATCGGCGGCGACAGTGCGGGCGCCCAGCTCGCCACGGTCGCCGCGCGCCGCCAGCGCGACGCGGCCACCCCGCTCGACTACCAGGTCCTGCTCTACCCGGCGATCGACCCGATGACAGCCTCCGAGTCCTACGACGAGGTCGCCGGCAACGGCCTCGACCGCGCCTCGATGAAACTGGCCTGGGAGACCTTCGTCCCAAACCCGGCCGACCGGTTCAGCCCCGACGTCGCCCCGCTCGCGGTCGAAAACCTCGCCGGCCTGCCCCCGGCCCTGATCATCACCGCCGAGTACGACGTCCTGCGCGACGAGGGCGCCGACTACGCGGATGCCCTGCTCAGCGCGGGTGTCCCGGTGGTGCACACCCGCTACATGGGCATGAACCACGGCTTCGCCCGCAAACTCGCCTTCTTCGACGCCGCCCGCTCGGCAGCCGACCAGATCGCGGTCAGTCTGCGGGCCGCGCTGACGTTCTGATCCAGGTTTGACAGACTGCGGTCATGCGCGTCTACCTCGGTTCCGATCACGCCGGCTACGAGCTGAAGAGCCACCTCGTCAACCACCTCGCCAAGCAGGGGTACGAAGTCGTCGACGTCGGCCCGCACGTCTACGACCCGGAGGACGACTACCCGGCCTTCTGCCTCAACACCGGCGCCCAGGTCGTGGCCGACCAGGGCACCCTGGGCATCGTCATCGGCGGCTCCGGCAACGGCGAACAGATCGCCGCCAACAAGATCCCCGGCGTCCGCTCCGCCCTCGCCTGGAAAGTCGAGATCGCCCAGCTGGCCCGCCAGCACAACGACTCCAACGTCCTCAGCATCGGCGCCCGCGAACACACCCTCGACGAAGCCACCGCCATGGCCGAAGCGTTCCTCACCACCCCCTTCTCCGGCAACGAACGCCACGCCCGCCGCATCGCCCAGCTCGCCGAATACGAAACCACCCGCGAGCTCCCCGCCCTCCCGGCGAGCTGACCCACCCTTCCGGCCGCCGGCTCCCGCGGGGCCGGCGGCTCAGCGCTGCTCTTTGAAGCAGACGAGAGCGAAAATGGCAGAGGAAGCGACCACGGGAGCCTGAGACAGCAGGTAGCTCGCGCCGACCGGCAAAGAGACGGCGAGGCACCAGCGACTGCTGGGGGTCTCTTCCGCCGAGAACGGATCTTGGGAAATGCCCCCGTTTTGCCGGTCGCACTCGGTCCGGTGTCCGCTCAGCGGCCGCGGGGGAGGTCCTCGCGGGGCATCCAGTTGCGGCGGACGATCGTGAGGTTGGCCTCGGCCTCGGCGTAGTGCTCGTCGGTCGGTCGGGCGGCGTCGCGGGCCCGGAGGGCGGCGGTCACGCTGACCTGCGACGATCCCGAGCCGACCAGACCGCGCAGGCCTCGCTCGGAGTGTTCCTCCCCGCCCGCCCCGGCTCCTGATGTCGGGCGGCTTCCCCGGGCGTCATTCCGCGGGCCCCCGTTGCCACTCCCGTTTCCGTTGCCCGAGGCGCGGGGCTTTCCCGGCGAGCCCCCGGGAACATTGCTCAAAGGCGGCATCGCACCTGGCCCAGGCACAGGACCGGGACTCGGCGGGGCCGTAGAACCCAGCGCGGCCGGAGAACCCGGCGCGGGAGACTGCCCAGGCGTAGGCGACGGCCCGCCGACTGGAGTCGGCCCGGCAGAGTGAGTCGGCCCGCTAGAGGGAGTCGGCCCGGAAGAGTGAGTCGGCCCGCTAGAGGGAGTCGGCCCGGAAGAGTGAGTCGGCCGGGCAGAGTGAGTCGGCCTGGCAGAGGGAGTCGGGATCGCTGCGGGAGACGGGCTCGCAGCGGTGGACAAGCCGGGTGCAACCGATGCGCCGACAGCGGGAGTCGGGCCTGGCGTAGCGGGCACATCGGGCGGGCTGGGCGCAGCAGGCGGGCTGGGCGCGGGAGCAGGGCCTGGTGCGCCAGGGGGCGTCGGGATCGGTGTCGGTGGCGCGGTGTTCTGTTCCGGGTCGAAGACGGGTGGCGTCTCGACCGCGATTCCGTCCTGGGCGGCAAGGAGCGGGACAGGCCCAGCAGGCCCAGCAGGCCCAGCAGAAGGCGCGGCAGCAGCGATCTCACCAAGTCCTGGCGAAGAGAGCTCGGGCGAGGCGATCCCGGGCGAGGGCACCCCGGGCGAGGACGGCTGAGGCGAGGGCACCTCGGACGAGGACGGCTCCGGTGGGGGCGGCGCCTCAGGTGAGGACTGCCCGGGGGGAGACGGCTCCGGGGTGGCCTGTTGCGCGGCTGCGGCGGCCTTGGCTGCGGCGGTGGGGCGCAGGCGGCGGCGTCGACGTTCGGGTTCATCGCCCATGGTGCGAACCTACCGCTGGATGGTTCATTCAGAACAAGTCGGTCGGTTGCGGCATGCGGTGCCAGCGGAAGGCGGTTGTGGCTCGGTGGACGGCTCCGGGGGTGAGTTCGTGGACTGTGCCGGCGGCCTGGAGGGCTGCGAGCGGGACAGCGCCGAGGTAGACCGTTCCGAGCTCCAGCACCGTGCACGACAGGTCGGCGGGGTCAGCTGTGGGCGTACATGTGGCGTTGCCTGTGGGGTCGGCGGTGAGGCGCCACCTGCCTGAGTTGGCCGGGAGGAGGGGGTCTGTCACCTCCAGGACGACGTCCAGCGGTGCCGCATAGCGGCGGGCGGTCAGGGCGCGGGGGAGGTCGACGATGCGGATCCAGAGGCCGTCGGCGAGGGCTGCGCCCAGGCGGCGGGGCTCGTCGACCAGGTACTGCAGGGGTTCGTCGAGGGCCGCCACGTGCATCGAGGCGCTGCGGGTGAGGTCGATCGTGAGCAGGAAGTGCCAGAGCGCCAGGTAGGCCTCCGGGTTCGCGGCCACGAGCTCGCGGATCTGGACCTCGCAGTTGGGCCCGAGGTTGTTCCAGTCATCTTTGGTACGCCAGGTCGCGTATCCGTCAGTGCCCTCGGGGGTCTCGTGCACCACGCCGTAGAGCTGCGTGGCGCCCCCGCGCTGGGACTCGACGTCGGCGAGGGTGAACTTCCACCATGCGTCGTCGCGGGTCGACCAGCCGACCCGGTCGGCTCGCAGGTCGTCGTAGAGCCTCGAGAACACCGGTATCGCTTCGACGGGGTCGACCTGGCGCAGGCGTCCCCGAGGATTCGTGTCGGGAAGGCGTACCTCCCGGGTGGAAATGTCCAGGCGCAGGCGCTGCGACGCCGGGCCGTACCCGAACCGGGGGTAGATCTTGGTCTCGCTCGCCCAGAGCACCGCGACGGGTTCCTCACCTGCGGCGACGTCACGCAGCTGCCGGTGCATCATCCGGGTGAGCAGGCCCCGGCGGCGGTGGGTCGGCGCCACCCCCACCCCGGAGATGTGCGCGGCAGGCACGACCGCACCAGGCACAGTCAGATCCCTCGTGTACGCGGCCACGTGCCCGACGAGCGCCCCGGCGTCCTCGGCCACCAGGGACCGGGCGGGCTCGAACACCGCCCCTTCCAGCGCCTTGGCCTCGTCCGAGGGCGGGGTGTGGAAGAGCTGACCCAGCAGGTTCCAGATGGCGTCCCAGTCGCCCGGGGCGCCTACTCTGATCGGGATGTCCGCGGCGTCCATCCTGTTTGTGTAACGGACGGCGCGCGCTACGGCGAGCTATTTGTTCGCTGGTTACTCTCGTTGCAGGGCGGCACACGGCCGTACCGGGGAGGGGAACGATGCCAGAGCAACCGCAGTGGCCCGAGCGGACGCTCGACATGCCGCCGCAGGATCCCTGGGCCGATCCGCCGACGACGGACATGCCACCACGCCCGAGCGGCCAGGCTCATGGCGGCCAGGCTCAGGGCGGCCAGGCTCAGGGCGGCCAGACCCAGGGCGCCCAGGGCGCCCAGGGTGCCCAGGGTGCCCAGGGTGCCCGCCCGCAGGTTGACCGCACGCGGCAGTGGAACGATCAAGCTCCTGCGCAGGGAAACCAGCCCGCGAGCGCCCCGCCCGCGGGATCGCCGGCGTGGAGCGGTCGCGCGGCCGTCAACCCGCGGCCGCAGTCGCAGCAGTTCGCGGCCGAGCACGAGCCCACCGGCACCGGCTGGCCCGGCGCCGAGGCCCCGCGTGAGCGCCGCCCGCTCGACTGGCACCTGCGTCAGCTGCGCCTGGGCGGCGAGTGGAGCTTCGCCGGCCTGCTCTTCGCGTTCGTCTGCTGGGGCATCTGGGCGCTGTCGGCAGGTGGCGACCTGACCACGTCGGTCATCGTCTTCGTCGTGTCACTGTTCGTGGCGGTCGGCGTCTTCGCCCTGTCCCGGCTCATCGGCCGCGTCATGCTCGAGCGCCAGTTCGGCCGGGAACGCCACACGGCCAAGGGCTCCCACATCGTCGCCGGAATCTTCCTGGTCGGCGTCGGCATCGCCCACCTGCAGCAGACCGGCTGGGTCATGAACGCCGTCCACTGGGTCACGGGCCTCTTCACCAACTGAGAAAGCCGTCGGCTCGCGGTAAGCGAGCCGACGGCCTCTTCCTTCTCAGCTGTTGCCGGCCATGGTCGTGCCGGTCTCGAGGAGCGACTTGAGGTCGCTGAGCACCCAGGCCCAGCCGCCACCGCCGGCCTCGTCGAGCGGCGAGCCCGCGACCATCGTCGACGTGGCCGGCGCCCCGGTCAGCTCGTGCGTGAGCGTCAGCCGGCAGACACCGGGCTGCGACTTCAACTCCTCGATCAGGTACGTGATCGTCGTGAACGGCTCCGCCGCGGTCGTCGGGTCCATGAGCATCCGCCAGGTCTGCTTGAGCAGCCGCGGCGGGTCCGCCTCGATGACCTCGCCGTCGATGATCGTGTCCGGCAGGGGCCAGCCCTGCTCCTTGGAGTACGAGCGCATCTCGTCCGACGGGATCGACTTGAACTCGCCGCCGGGCTTGAGATCGTAGAACTGTGGCGCTGCGTAGCCGTACTTCTGGTTCCATTCGGGGTCGGTGATCGCGGTCCAGATCTTCTCCGGCGTCGTGCGGATCCACACCCGGAACACCTGAGTCGTCAGCGGCTCGGTCATGTCTCGTCCTCCAGCGCATATTTGAGATCGACGAGCGCCGTCACGTGACGCTCGGTGTACTTGTCGATCCACCGGTCGTGGATCAGCCGGATCGGCACGGGATTGAGGAAGTGCAACTTCTCCCGCCCGGACCGGTGCACGACGACTAACCCCGCCTCCTCCAGCACTTTCAGGTGCTTGGCGACGCCGAATCGCGTCATCTCGACCTCGGCCTCGAGCTCGCTGAGAGACCGCCCCTCGCGAGCGAACAGCAGGTCGAGCAGGAGACGACGGGTGGGATCGGCCAGCGCCTTGAACACCCTGTCGTCGTCCGTCATAACGCTAAGTTAGGTGACCAAAAGGTCACATGTCAAGCCTGAAAAAGCCCGCCCACCCGTACGAGTGAGCGGGTCCTGGTCTTTTCAGTGCCCTCTGCGCACCAGGCGCCGCAGCTGGATGATCCTCGCGGCGGCGACAGCCATGGCAACAGCCGCCCCCGCGACCCCCGCGATCAGCAACGCCACCGCGATCGGGATCTGCCCCTGCATCCACAGGAAACTGATCTGCACCCCGCCGGTGTTCTGCGCGACAAAAATGATCAGCACGATCAGCGCCGCGACCCCGGCCCAAACCCCGAACCAGACAGCACTGGTACGCGTCCGCGGCACCCGTGCAGCCGTCCGAACCGGCGGCGCCTCCCCGGCCGGCTCCAGCCCGGCAAGCGTCAATGCCAGCTCATCAGGCAACGGCGGCGCTTCCGGCTCCAACGCCGGATCATGCTCACGAAGCGGCTCATGCTCGGGATAACCCATAACTCTCAGTCTTCCCCATCAGCCCGTTCCGTTAACCCTGCACACGCGGGCCCCACCCCGATTCCCTCTAGCCCCACCGCACCGCAAGAGTCCGAACCTCACCACGGCGAGGCGCCGGGCCGCCCGCGTACCTACCGTCACGCGTCATGGGCGTGCCAGTTGGCCCAAGTGGCGATCTTGACCCCCATGACCCCCACTTCGCGATGTATACGAACCCAGCCGAAACCGACTTGGCGACCGAGGCTGCTGTGAGCGCGAAGGCATCCAAAAGGCTGTGACCGATGTCACGCTCCTGTCGACCCATTGCCACTCTTGCCCAGGCCTTCGCGCTCAAGGAAGCCGGGCCACCCGGTTCTCAACCCTGCTCGTCGTCCAGTCTCCAGCCGTGCCGAGCCCACGCTGCGCCGCCGAGACGGCAACCTCAGAACCGGACAGATCCGGGCCCCCGCAAGCTCTCCGCGCTGAAACCCGACCAAGGCACACACTCCAAGCCCCAAGCCGCCGTCTCGGAGGTCGAAGAGCGACTGCTGCCAGGCCTCGAACTCCGGGCCGGACGGGAGGAAGTCCGGCTTTGCCTTCACCACGGCGGAAGCACTCATGCCCGCACCCGGCCGAGTTCGCCACGACAAACCGAACGCCCCGATCCCCAAGGCAAGAGGGAAGAAAGGGCCAGACCGCGGAAGATCACCGCGCACCGCGGGTCTGAGGGCTCGGCCCCAACAACGACAACCCGCCCGGCGCGACCCCGCACCACGGGGTTCGGCCCTCACAGCGACAAACCCGCCCGGCGCGACCCCCGCACCGCGGGGGTTTGGGGGCTCGGCCCCCATCGCAAAAATGGCGAAACTCCCAGGTCAGCGCACTTCGCTGACAAGGGAGTCCCAGAGTTGAGCGGGCGACGAGAATCGAACTCGCGTAGTCAGTTTGGAAGACTGAAGCTCTACCATTGAGCTACGCCCGCGTGGCGTCATTGAGTGCCTGATGCCCGGGGATAGCGTACTGAATCATCTCGCGGATCGCGAACCGGTTCCCCCGCGTGGCGCACCGGAGTGACGCCGCGGCACACGGCGTGGGGCCGACCGCATACACTTGCCAGCGGCCTCGGGGTGTAGCGCAGCTTGGTAGCGCACTCGCTTTGGGAGCGAGGGGCCGTGGGTTCGAATCCCGCCACCCCGACTTACATCAAATACGAAGAGATCCATCAAGGAGTACGCCTGTGAAGAGCACCGTCGAGACTCTGAGTCCGACTCGGGTGCGGCTCGCCATCGAGGTGCCGTTCGACGAGCTGAAGTCGAGTCTGCAGAAGGCGTACCGCGAGATCGGTTCTCAGGTCCAGATCCCGGGCTTCCGCAAGGGCAAGATCCCGGCGGCTGTGATCGATCAGCGGGTCGGCCGGGGCGCGGTGCTCAACGAGGCCGTGCAGGAGGCGATCCCGGAGCAGATCCTGGCCGCCGTGCGGGAGCACGACGTCAAGACGCTGGGCCGTCCCGAGGTGGAGATCACCGAGTTCGCCGACAACGAGCCGCTGAAGTTCACGGCCGAGGTCGACGTGCGTCCCGAGATCACCATCCCCGACCTGAGCACCATCAAGGTCGAGGTGCCGGCCGTCGAGATCGGCGACAACGAGATCGACGAGCAGATCACCGGGCTGCGTGAGCGGTTCGCGACGTTGAAGACCGTGGACCGTCCGGCTGAGGAGGGCGACTACGTGACGCTCGACCTCAAGGCCACGGTCGACGGCGAGGAGGTGCCGGGTGGTTCGGCCACCAACATCTCCCACGAGGTCGGCAGCAAGCAGCTGCTCCCGGGTCTCGACGAGGTGCTGGTCGGGCTCGTCGCCGACGCTGACGCCAATTTCACCACCCAGCTCGTGGGCGGCGATTTCGCCGGTCGTGACGCCGAGGTGTCGGTGACCGTGCGTTCGGTCAAGGACAAGCAGCTTCCCGAGATCGATGACGAGTTCGCGCAGATGGCGAGCGAGTTCGACACCCTTGACGAGCTGAAGGGCGACCTCAAGGAGCGCCTCGGCAAGGTCAAGAAGGTCGAGCAGATCTACGCCGCCCGTGACGAGGCGCTGAAGCAGCTCGTCGAGGCCGCTGACATCCCGGCGCCCGAGGGCATCGTCAAGGACGAGGTCGAGGGTCGCAAGCAGGCCATGACCGACCAGCTGGAGCGCATCGGCGCGAGCCTCGAGGACTACCTCGCCTCCGAGGAGAAGACCGAGGAGCAGATCGACACCGAGCTGGCCGAGGCGGCCACCGAGGGCGTCAAGATCCAGCTGTTGCTCGACACCATCGCCGACGCCGAGGACATCCAGGTGTCCGACGACGAGTTCGGGCACGAGATCGTGCACCGGGCCCAGCGCGCCCAGATGCAGCCCCAGCAGTACTACGACCAGCTCGTGCAGTCGGGTGCGGCCGCGGCCGTGTTCGGCGACGTGCGCCGTGGCAAGGCCCTGGCCAACGTCATGGAGCAGGTTGAGATGAAGGACACCGAGGGCAACGTCCTCACGCTCGACGACCTGCGGGCCGCGAGCGAGGACGAGCACGCCGGCCACAATCACTGAGGTCAGCTGAACAGGGGCCGCCGCGACACGTGGCGGCCCCTTTCGCCTATTCACCCCGCGCCTGATGCGCTGTCAGCGAACACCTGCCCGAGCGGGAAGCTGATGCGCATTCAACCGGTTAGGTTGGTCGTACGACGAACACCCCGCCGGCCGGATCTTCGGCCGACACAGTCAGCTGTGAAGGGCTGCCATGACCGATCTGCACATCCCAGCGAGTCCCGTGCTGCGTGGTGACTCACTCAGTGGCAACCTCGACGACTCGGTCTACAACCGCCTTCTGCGCGAGCGGATCATCTTCCTCGGCAGCGAGGTCACCGACCAGGTTGCCAACCGCATCTGCGCGCAGCTGCTGCTGCTCTCGGCGGAAGACCCGGAGCGCGACATCAACCTCTGGATCAACTCTCCGGGTGGCTCCGTCTACTCCGGCATGGCGATCTACGACACGATGCAGTTCATCGACAACGATGTCTCCACCGTGGCCATGGGCATGGCCGCGTCGATGGGGCAGTTGCTTCTCTGCGCCGGCGCCGAGGGCAAGCGATACGCCCTCCCGCACGCGCGGATCATGATGCACCAGCCGTCCGGTGGCATGGGTGGCACCGCCGCCGACATCGCCATCCAGGCCGAGCAGATGCTCTACACCAAGCGCATGTTCCAGGAGCGGGTGGCATTCCACACCGGTCAGGACCAGGCGACGATCGAGGCCGACTCCGACCGTGACCGCTGGTTCACGGCTGAAGAGGCAAAGAACTACGGCTTCATCGACAAGGTGATCACGGGGGCCACTCAGGTCCCCGAGGGCGCCGGAACGCTGAACTGAGGAGAGCGACTATGACTGACCTGACCATGCCCTCCGGCTTCGCTCCGGTGCACAACCGCTACGTCCTGCCCTCGTTCGTCGAGCGCACGTCGTATGGCGTGAAGGAGTCGAACCCGTACAACAAGATGTTCGAGGACCGGATCATCTTCCTCGGCGTCCAGGTGGACGACGCGTCGGCCAACGACGTGATGGCCCAGCTGCTGACGCTGGAGAGCGCCGACCCGGACCGCGACATCCTGATGTACATCAACTCGCCCGGTGGCTCGTTCACGGCGATGACGGCCATCTACGACACCATGCAGTATGTCCGTCCCGACATCAGCACGGTCTGTCTCGGCCAGGCGGCCAGCGCCGCCGCGGTGCTGCTCGCCGGTGGCACCCCCGGTAAGCGGATGGCGCTCCCGCACTCGCGGATCATCATCCACCAGCCGGCCACCGAGGGTGGCTACGGCCAGGGCTCGGATATCGAGATCCAGGCCCGCGAGATCCTGCGGATGCGCAGCCAGATGGAGGAGCTGATCTCGCGTCACTCCGGCCGTCCGGAGGAGCAGGTCCGCAAGGACGTCGACCGCGACAAGATCATGACGGCTGACGAGGCCAAGGAGTACGGCATCGTCGACACCGTCCTGGCGACCCGTAAGAAGAGCCTCCAGGCCGCCAACGCCTGAGGCTGACCCGGCGATGTCGGGGGCAGGTCAGCGCACGCTAGACTGACCAGCCCCTGACACGCCCGTTTTGGGGGGTCGGAGATCTGCCCCTTTGCGGGTAACGTCGACCGTGCAACCTCGGTTATGGGCAACCTCAGTTATTGGGTGATCCAGTTATTGGGTGACCCCAGTTTCGGGTGATCCGGTTACGGGTGACCCAGCTTCGGGTGATCCGAGTACGGGTGACGCAGTCACGGGCAAACCGGTTTCTGGCAACGCCGGTGCTGGGTAACCCTGGTGCTGGGTAACCCCGGGTTACGGGCAACCTCAGCGGTGGGCATCCTCAGTATCGGATGCCGGCAGTCGATGAACTGTGCAAGACGATGTTCTGGCATTGAGGGTGATCGTCCTCAGGCCGCGAGGGCCGGCGATCGCCGGCCGATGAGCGCAGGGAGAACGTAGGTGGCACGGATCGGTGACGGTGGCGACCTACTGAAGTGCTCCTTCTGTGGGAAGTCGCAGAAGCAGGTCAAAAAGCTCATCGCGGGCCCTGGGGTCTACATCTGCGACGAGTGCATCGACCTCTGCAATGAGATCATCGAGGAGGAGCTGGCCGAAACCGGCGAGGTGAAGTGGGAAGAGCTTCCCAAGCCGATGGAGATCTGCCAGTTCCTCGACAACTACGTGGTGGGCCAGGAACAGGCCAAGAAGGCTCTGTCCGTCGCCGTCTACAACCACTACAAGCGGATTCAGGCCGAGTCGAGCGGCGCGCCCGGTGGGGGTAGCGACGTCGAGGTGGCCAAGTCCAACATCATGCTCATCGGCCCCACGGGCTGCGGTAAGACGCACCTGGCGCAGACGCTGGCCCGGATGCTCAACGTCCCGTTCGCCATCGCGGACGCCACGGCGCTGACCGAGGCGGGTTACGTCGGCGAAGACGTCGAGAACATCCTGCTGAAGCTGATCCAGGCCGCGGACTACGACGTGAAGCGTGCCGAGCAGGGCATCATCTACATCGACGAGGTCGACAAGATCGCCCGCAAGAGCGAGAACCCGTCGATCACCCGGGATGTCTCCGGCGAGGGTGTGCAGCAGGCGCTGCTGAAGATCCTCGAGGGCACGGTGGCGAACGTCCCGCCGCAGGGCGGCCGTAAGCACCCGCACCAGGAGTTCATCCAGATCGACACCACCAACGTGCTGTTCATCGTCGGTGGCGCCTTCGCGGGGCTGGACCGGATCATCGAGTCGCGGATCGGGCAGGGCGGGGTCGGCTTCGGAGCCCACCTGCGTTCGGTCTCGGACCGCAACACCGATGACATCTTCAGCAAGGTCATGCCCGAGGACATGCTGAAGTTCGGCCTGATCCCCGAGTTCATCGGCCGGCTCCCGGTGATCACCACGGTGCGCAACCTCGACCGTGAGGCGCTCATCAAGATCCTCACCGAGCCCCGCAACGCCTACGTGAAGCAGTACCAGCGGCTCTTCGAGCTGGACGGCGTCGAGCTCGAGTTCGACACCGGAGCCCTCGAGGCGATCGCCGACCAGGCGATGCTCCGTGGCACCGGCGCCCGTGGCCTCCGCGCGATCATGGAGGAAGTCCTCCAGAACGTGATGTTCGAGGTTCCGAGCAACCCCGACGCCGCCCGGGTCCTCATCACCCGTGAGGTCGTCGTCGAGAACGTCATCCCGACCATCGTCCCGCGCGAGTTCGGGGGCCGTCGCCCCCAACGCAACCGCGAGGAGAAATCGGCCTGAGCCAGCCGCTCGAGCTGTCAGAGGCGATCGCCCGGGTCGAGTCCGGGGAACACCTCCCGACGGCTCCCTGGTTGTCCCTGGTGCCACCGCCGTCGCCTCACAGCGCGGCGGTGGTGTCGTTTCCGGGGCACATCATCGTGTCGGCCGGCGTGGACCGGTTCTGGCTCGATTCGTGGATGGGCGACGACGATCTCTCCGCACCCATGTCCCCGGCGTTCCTGTCGGCGCTCGAGGAACGGCTGCGACTGCACTCCGACAGCCTCGACGCGCTCCTGCTCGGCGCTCCACTGCCCGGCGACCCACCTGGGGAGCTGACTCTTTTCGAGGACGCCACACATCGTCGCGTCGTCCGGGCACTCCACCGTCGCAGTGAAGTGCTCGTCTGGGCGTACGGTAAATCTGTCCTGACTATCGGTCGTGGTCTCACCGGCCGGTGGGAGGCGGGGGTCGAAGTCGCCGAGGAGGATCGCAACCGGGGGATCGGCCGCTTCCTCGCCCTCGCGGCCCGGCATCTCGTCCCCGAGGACCGTCCGGTCTGGGCACAGGTGTCACCCGGCAATGCGTCAAGCCTGCGCGCGTTCCTGGCCGCCGGCTATCTCCCCGTGGGTGCGGAGGTTCTGCTCACCCCGTTCGGCATCTGAAGGCTGCGCGCGGGTCGTTCCAGGCGGGCTTCGCCGACCGTA
This sequence comes from Winogradskya consettensis, assembly GCF_018332715.1. Lineage (GTDB taxonomy): Bacteria > Actinomycetota > Actinomycetes > Mycobacteriales > Micromonosporaceae > Actinoplanes > Actinoplanes consettensis. The sequence goes on from NZ_BOQP01000011.1 coordinate 419,963, forward strand.
CGCTTGCCACATGCGCGTTGCCGTATGTCAGCTGAACGCTCGTGACGACCGTACCGAAAATCTCGCCGTGGCCCGTGATCTCCTGGGCCGCGCCGCCGCAGCGGGCGCGACCCTCGCCGTCCTGCCCGAATACGTCGACTATCTCGGACCCGGCGCCGGACTCCCCAAGCCCGAGCCGGTCGACGGTGAATTCGCGGCGTTCTTCGCCTCGGCCGCCCGCGAGTTCGGCATCTGGGTGCACGCCGGTTCGTTCCACGAGGCCGGTCCGGACGACCGGACCTGGAACACCTCGCTGATCTTCAATCCGGCGGGGGAGCTGACGGCGACCTACCGCAAGATTCATCTGTACGACGTGGAGATCCCCGGACGTGTCTCCTACCAGGAGTCCCGGACGGTGGCGCCGGGGGAGCAGACCGTCGTCACGGAGATCGACGGCGTACCGACCGGTCTCTCGATCTGCTACGACCTGCGTTTCCCCGAGCTGTACAGGGAGCTGGCCATCGACGGTGCGCGGGTGCTGGTGGTGCCCGCGGCGTTCATGATGCACACGGGGAGGGATCACTGGGAGGTGCTGTTGCGCGCCCGGGCGATCGAGAACCAGTGCTATGTGGTGGCCGCGGGCCAGATCGGGGACCACGAGCCGAGCCGTACGTGCTTCGGCCGCAGCATGATCGTTGACCCGTGGGGGACGGTGATCTCCCAGGCGCCCGACACCGTGGGCGTGACGACCGCGGAGCTCGACCTCGCTCGGCTCGAGGAGATCCGGAGCACGGTGCCCAGCCTCGCCAATCGCCGGCTCCGGTCTTCTCAGAACGTCTGGACCAGATAGCTGACCACTGCGAGGCAGACCACTGCGCCGCCCGCGATCAGCATCGCTCCGCCCATCCGCGACGGTCCGCGCTGGACGAGGCGGTGCACCGACACCACGACCGCGACCAGCACGAGGATGCCGATGACCAGCTGGGACACCGGCATCAGCATGTCGAGGAGGACATCGGCGGCGAGCGCCGGTTCACGATGCATGTCTGCCACTGTGGCACGACGCAGCCCGGGTCGACGGGAGTGGGACCGGTGTCGATTTGCGTTTCGGATGCGAGGTCGCGTAACTTTCTCTCTGCCCGAGGGGAACCCGGACGGAACGGTACGAAAGTCACCGATCTGACGGCTCACCGGAGGCGGAGCTCCTGCAGCGTTAAGCTGGGGGAGCACCGGGCGAGGTTGGCAGCGGGAAACCGGATTTGCGCCAACGAGAACGACCGGGTAATGTAGTCCAGGTCTGCGGGGAACCGAGCGGATGGATCGCCTAGTAACACTGCGATCTCCGGTTGGCCTGCTGGACCATCCGACAGGCGCACACCTTCCAAGGTGAGCGTGAGCGCGGGAAAAACGATCTCCGGATCCACCAAGATCTAGGTCTTGCGCTGGCGAAGTTGATCGGGTAAGTTTGAGCGGTTGCCCCGAACGGGTTTCCTGGTTACCGGGAGATTTCGAGCGGTGTGTGGTTGTTCTTTGA
>NZ_BOQP01000012.1 GCF_018332715.1 Winogradskya consettensis
GATCTGGTCGGGTTGGCCGCGGTCTGGTTGGGTTGGTCGGGTTGGGTGGGCTTCGGTTCGGTCAGCCGGGGTTTGGTCGGGCTGCGTCGAGTCTCGGTTGGCCTGCCGGGGGCTTGGGTGGGCCGGGCATGGGCTCGGCGGCAGGGCTTGGGCTCGGCGGCAGGGCTTGGGCTCGGCGGCAGGGCTTGGGCTCGGCGGCAGGGCATGGCTCTACTTAGCTGGCCCTACTCGGCCGGCTCGGGTTTCAGCGTCGGTTGGTGCTGGTGTCGTGGTCGGCGTGGTGACGGGATGGGCGGGAGCTTCGGTGCAGGGCTGCCTTGCGAGCTTCGTCGCTCCGGTAGGTGTGCGTGACCTGGGATGACTGCTCCGGTCTCGCCGCGGTTTCGCCGGACTGCGATTGGTCACCGGGCTGCGATTGGTCACCACGTTGGGACTCATCGCCGTGATGCGACTGATCGGCCCGAGGCGACTGATCGGCCCGATGCGACTGATCGGCCTGATGCCCCTGGTCGGCCCGGTGAGCCTGGTCGGCCCGGTGAGCCTGGTCGGCTCGGTGGGTTTGATCGGCCCGGTTTGGCGGGTCGGCTCTGTGGGCGCCGTTGTAGCCGCGGGTGGTTGCCAGGGTTTCGTTGGCGCGGGGCGGTGCGGGCTGGTGGCGGTGGCTGTTGTGGGTGCGGTCTGTTTTGCGGGCGGGCCTGAGATTCTGGGGGCGTTCGGTCACCGTTGACCTCCGGCTGGTGTCGAACCGGTCGGCGCTCGCCCACCGGTGGCTTCTGGCGTTGGTTTTCTTGACGGCGACGTCTACGGCCGAACGGCGAGGACGATCCGGGCAGGCAGCTCGGTGTACGGGCTTGGCCGGCGGATCACGCGGCTCGCTATCACCCAAATGGTCGGAATCATCCGCACTGTCCTTGTCATCACTCTGAGCAGAGTCGGCGGGAACTGCCGGTTGGTCAGACAGATCATCGACATCCACTTGGTCCGGGACGGATTTGTCGGGTTCGCCGAGTGACTCAGCCCCGCCCGCCGAATCACCCTCGGAGTCGGCACCCGAGCCACTCGCGGAATCACCCTCCGAGCCGACCTCCGAGCCGTTTGCGGAATCAGCGCCGAAGTCGTCTCCCGAGTCGCTTGCGGAATCGCCGTCGGGGTCGGCTTCCGGGCCACCTGGCCAACCGACCGAATTACCCGTCGAGTCGTCGGACGAGCCAATGTCTTGCCCGTCCGGGCTGCTCGGATCGTCGTTCTCATCGTCTTTATCTGAATTGTCTGGATTGGACGACGTCCCGCCGGGTTCAGCCGAACCACCCGGCCCGACCGCACCACCCGGCCCGACCGCACCACCCGGCCCAACCGCACCGCCGCCAGGCGCGATCGAACCGCCCGGTTCACCGGAACTCCCTGGCTTGCCCGAAGCGCCAGGCCCGCCCGGACCACCAGGCCCGCCCGGACCACCAGGCCCGCCCGGACCACCAGGCCCGGCCGTAGCGCCAGGCCCGCCCATGGCACCAGGCCCAACCGGAGTACCAGGCCCGCCCTCGACGCCAGGCCCGCCCGGAGCACCAGGCCCGCCCGGAGCACCAGGCCCAACCGGGGCGTCGGGCTTGGCAGGGGCGGTGGGTGCGATGGGTTGAATTCGGCCCACGATGTCGTCGTCGTTCACGTGTCCGCCCTTCCCAGGGTCGCCGTTTGCGGGGTCGCCGTTTGCGGGGTCGCCATTTGCGGGGTCGGCAGGGTCGTCGTCAGCGGGGTCGCGCTGCCCGGGGTCACCCGCTTGGGGAGCTGGCGATTTGCCGGAATCCGCACCACTCGGGACAGCACGCGGAATACCGCCCGGCCCAGTGGTGGATCCAGGCGCTGGACGAGGATCAGCTTGCGAAGGGGACCCAGCCCCGGGCTGCGGCGAAGTGCGAGTGTTGTCGGCTTTGGGCGTACCCAGAGCTGGGGGGGTCGGCTTCTTTTTCTGGGGTTGGCCTTGGATGTCAGGGGGTGCGGGTGACGCTGAGGGCTTGACCTGGATCGGGCCGCTGGAGGCCGGGGGGATGAACGGCACGTCGGGGACCGCGGGGCGGTCGGTGGCGAGTTGCCGGGAGCCGGCGGTGATCGCTGCGAGCGTTGGCAGCGAGGCCAGGCCTACCAGCATCACCACGATCAGCACGTAACGACGGGTTGTGCCGGTGAAGCCCTGGGCGCTGTAGACGCCGTTGAGGCGTTTTCGGAGGACCGTCAGCGGGCGTTCGGGGTTGTCGTCGTTCGGCTGCTCCGGCACGGCCGGCACCCTCCCCAGAGTAAAGATCCATATGGATTCGTCGCGGCTAGAGGGGTGAACGACGCAGGGGGCTCTGGGGAGCGGTAGGGGTGGGCCGTTAAGGCGGAAGTGATGGTACGAAAAGGACTTTATTGGGCAAATACGGTCGCCGATAAACCCGCAAGATTTCCGATCTGTGATCGACCTGACCTGTGGCGCCCCTCACGTTCTCTGCGAGGATGAGGGGGACGGCACCGCCGCCGTCGCCTTCGCTACCAGCGGAGCTGCGGTGGGGGCCGTCACTCCCCGGCGGGGTCTGTGATCACGTCGTCGGGCCGCGCGGCAACCTCACCCGGTCAGGCGCGGCATACCAGCGGTCTAGCCGCGCGGACGGGCAACCCCCGCCGTGGGCGTTGAGATGAACAGGGAGACACGGATGGCGAACGGCGAAAGCGAAGTCGGGGCTGACGCTCCGGCCGGCGGTTTCGTTCAACTGCTCACCCCCGAAGGTGAGCGCGTCGACAGCGTCACCACGGCGGAGGGGGTGACCTATTCGGTCAGCTTCACTGACGAGGAGTACCGCGAGCTTTATCGGGATCTCGTCACGGTCCGCCGGCTCGACGCCGAGGCGACCGCCCTGCAGCGCCAGGGCGAGCTGGGCATCTGGGCGAGCCTGCTCGGCCAGGAGGCGGCGCAGGTCGGTTCCGGGCGGGCGCTGCGCAAGCAGGACATGGCGTTCCCGACGTACCGCGAGCACGGCGTGCTCTATACCCGCGGGATCGACCCGATCATGCCGTTCGGCCTGTTCCGGGGCGTCGACCAGGGCGGCTGGGATCCGAACGAGTACAAGTTCAACTCGTACACGATCGTCATCGGCTCGCAGACGCTGCACGCGACCGGCTATGCCATGGGCGTGACCATGGACGGCAGGACGGGCGGGCCCGACGGCGAGGCCGTCATCGCCTACTTCGGCGACGGCGCCACCAGCCAGGGCGAAGTGAACGAGGCCTTCGTCTGGGCCGGCGTCTTCAACTCGCCGATGGTGTTCTTCTGCCAGAACAACCAGTACGCCATCTCCGAGCCGCTCGAACGCCAGACCCGGATCCCCCTCTACCGCCGCGCGGCAGGCTTCGGCTTCCCGGGCGTGCGGATCGACGGCAACGACGTGCTCGCTTCGTACGCCGTGACCAGGTCAGCGCTCGACAACGCCCGCAACGGCAACGGCCCGACGCTGATCGAGGCCTACACGTACAGGATGGGCGCGCACACCAGCTCCGACGACCCGACCCGCTACCGCATCGCGAGCGAGGTCGAGTCGTGGAAGGCCAAGGACCCGATCAGCCGGTTCAAGGCGTTCCTCACCAAGCAGCAGCTCGCCGATGACGACTTCTTCGGTCAGGTCGACGAGGACGCCCGTACCCTCGCGCTGAACCTGCGCGAGCAGGTACTGGCGATGCCCGATCCGCAACCGATCTCCATCTTCGACAACGTGTACCCGAACGGCTCGCCACTCGTCGACGCACAGCGCAAGCAGTTCGCCGACTACCAGGCCGCGTTCGAGGGGAGTGCCCACTGATGTCAGAAACCCTCACTCTCGGCAAGGCCCTCAACCACGGCCTGCGTCGCGCCCTGGAGAACGACCCCAAAGTCGTCATCATGGGCGAGGACGTCGGGAAGCTCGGCGGTGTCTTCCGGATAACCGACGGCCTGCAGAAGGACTTCGGCGAGAACAGGGTCATCGACACCCCGCTCGCCGAGGCCGGCATCGTCGGCACGGCGGTCGGCCTGGCCATCCGCGGCTACCGGCCGGTCTGCGAGATCCAGTTCGACGGGTTCGTCTTCCCCGCGTACAACCAGATCGTCGCCCAGGTCGCGAAGATGTACTACCGCTCGCTGGGCAACGTGCGGCTGCCGATCGTCATCCGGATCCCGTACGGCGGGGGCATCGGCGCGGTCGAGCACCACTCCGAGTCGCCCGAGGCGTACTTCTCGCACACCCCCGGCCTCAAGGTCGTGACGTGCTCGAACTCCGCCGACGCGTATTCGATGATCCAGCAGGCGATCACGTCCGACGATCCGATCATCTTCTTCGAGCCGAAACGCCGGTACTGGGAGAAGGGCGAGGTCGACCTGTCCCTCGCGCCGCAGGATGCGTACCCGCTGCATTCGTCCCGGATCGCCCGGGAGGGCAGCGACGCCACCCTGATCGCTTACGGTCCGATGGTCCGGGTCGCCCTCGACTCGGCCGAGGCCGCTGCCGAGGACGGCCGTCAGCTGGAGGTCATCGACCTGCGCAGCCTCTCACCGCTCGACCTCGATCCGGTCTTCGCCTCGGTGCGCAAGACCGGCCACGCGGTCGTCGTCCACGAGGCCCCCGGCAACCTCGGCCTGGGCGCGGAGATCGCCGCCCGGATCACCGAGGAGTGCTTCTACTCGCTGGAGGCACCGGTCCTGCGCGTGACCGGCTACGACGTGCCCTACCCGGCAGCCCGCGTCGAAGAGGAGTACCTGCCCGACCTGGACCGGGTGCTCGACGCCGTCGACCGTTCGTTCGGCTGGTGACCCGGATGTCACGGATCAAGGACTTCACCCTGCCCGACCTGGGCGAAGGTCTCACCGAGGGCGAGATCCTCACCTGGCTCGTCAGTGTCGGCGACACGATCGAGCTCAACCAGCCCATCGTCGAGGTCGAGACCGCCAAGGCGGCCGTCGAGATCCCGGCCAAGTGGGGTGGCGTGGTTGCGAAGATCCACGTCGAGGCCGGAACAACCGTCGAGGTGGGTGCGCCCATCGTCTCGATCGACACCGACCCGACCGCCGGGCCCATTCCCTCGGCGGAGTCGCTCGCTGCCGTCGAGATCGCTCCGGAGGAGGGTGCGGTCGAGCCCGGTCTCATCGGGGGTCCGGCCCCGGGCGGGCGCACGGCTGTGCTCGTCGGTTACGGCCCGAAAACCGTAACTGCAAAACGCCGACCCCGGATAGGTACGCCCGACGCGTCCACAACCGCAGCTACGCCAACCCCGCCTGCGGCGGCTCGCGCGACTCAACCTGCGGCCGTCGCTCCGGCGCCCGCAGCTCCCGCCCCGGCGGCACGTCCCGCTCCGGCTCCCAGTCCCGCGGCAGCTCCCGCTCCCAGTCCCGTGGCAGCTCCCGCTCCCGTGGCGGCGGCGCTTTCGTCGAAGGTGCTGGCCAAGCCGCCCGTACGCAAGCTGGCCAAGGATCTTGGTGTTGATCTCTCCACGCTCGTCGGGTCGGGGCCGCTCGGTTCGGTGACACGTGCCGACGTACAAGCCGCAGTGGCTGCAGTTGATGTTGTCGTTGATGCACCCGCTGTGGGGACGTCCGACGGTTTCCGGGAGCAGCGGATCCCGATCAAGGGCGTCCGGAAGCTGACGGCGGCGAACATGGTCGCGTCGGCGTTCACCGCGCCGCATGTCACGGAGTTCCTGACCGTCGACATCACCAAGACGATGAAGGCGCTGGAGCGACTGAAGGCCCGCCCCGAGTTCCGGGAGATCCGGCTCTCTCCGATGCTGTTCGTCGCCAAGGCCGTACTCCTCGCGATCAAGCGGCACCCGATGGTCAACTCGGCCTGGTCCGGGGCGACCAACGAGATCGTGATCAAGGAGTACGTCAACCTCGGCATCGCGGCGGCCACCGAGCGCGGACTGATCGTGCCGAACATCAAGGACGCCGGTCTGCTCTCCATGCGCGAGCTCGCCGAAGCGCTGAACCTGCTGGTCCAGGTCGCAAGATCGGGCAAGACGCCGCCGGCCGACATGGCGAACGGCACGTTCTCGATCACGAACGTCGGGGTTTTCGGCATCGACACCGGCACGCCGATCCTGCCGCCCGGCGAGTCCGCGATCCTGGCGTTCGGCGCCGTACGCCCGACGCCCTGGGTGCACAAGGGGAAGATCAAGATTCGCCAGGTCACCACGCTGGGCCTCTCGTTCGACCACCGCATCATCGATGGCGAGCTGGGCTCGAAGTTCCTGCGCGACATCGGCCGCTTCCTCGAGGACCCGGAGGGCGCGCTGCTCTCCTGGACCTGATCCGTTTTTTGTTCTGCAACCAACCTGCACCACCTTTGATCCTTAGGCTAGTAAGCGGGATCACCCCCTGATTCGTTGGCATGCTGGGTTCCGGCGCGGTTTAATTAAGCCAGCGCCGGAACCACGGCACGTCCAACAAGGCCAATGAAGGCCAGGGGGAGAGCACCACAATGAGCGCCATCAGCCGCATCCGCAGCCGCCGTCTTGCCAAGCGCGACGCCCGCGCCATCGAGCGCGCCATGCAGGCGGCGCCGACCCAGTCCATGCGTAACGAGATCGCGATCTTTGCGCAGCAGCGCACTTTCTGATCGCTCCCGATCACGCTGGGTAAGGCGAGCACCACATAAGCGATCACTTCACCCGCCGCGTCTCTGATCGTCCGCCCGATCGACGCGGCACCGAGAGCCCCGACCGATACACAGGTCGGGGCTTCTCGTTATCTCTGTGAGATTTTCGGACCACCCACTCCGGATAGTCCGCCCGCAATTGATGGCATTTGTCCAACGTGTGCATGATCACGTTCGGACTTTTTCGGGCACGTCGCCCGCGTCCCACGGCGTACACCGGGATTCCTACTCTCGGCTACGCCCGGTACGGTTGGGCACGGTCACCCGCCCCGGCTCGGCCGGCCGGGTCATGTGGCCGGGGTCATGCTCCAGCTCTGCAAGGTCGGCCGCGTCCGTGCATAAGCTGGCACGGCCGACAGTCATGGAGGAGGCGGTTATGACGTCCGATGGCCAGCACGCCGGCCGGCAGCCGGGGGCCACATCGGGCCGCGGAGCTTTCCCGCCCGACAACCGCCCCGACACAGACGGTCACGCTGCGTCCGGTTCCGCTCCGTCGTACCCGCACGCCGAGGATTCGCTCCCCAGTGCGTACGCGCCACCACCGCAGTCGACCCCCAACGGCGGCTCGCCCTTCGTGGTCCCCGCAGTGGCGGACGCCACCCCCGGCCCGGTCTTCGGCGCCCCCGCTTCACGCGCACCCTCTTCACCCCAGGACCCTCGTAGTACGGAGTCAACGCCCTTGCCTTCACGCGGCCAGTCGGCTCCCGATGCCCCCTCCTCGGGCTGGTCCCCCCAGCCCCCGGCCACCGACGCATCGGGCCAGGTCCCGTTCCGCCACGCTCCCGGCGGCCAGCTCCCCCAGCGCAACCCCGGCATCGCCGGCGGCCCGCTAGCCGGCCCGGTCGGCGAGTTCAACGGCTTCGCCCCGACGCGCGGCGCCGCCCAGCCACCCGCGGCCCCGCCCGCGGCAAGCCCTCGCGCGGCAGCTCCACTCGCCGCCCAGGCACCCGCGTCGCCCTTCGCCCCCGCAGCCGACTTCGCCGCGCAGGCACCCTTTGGTGCGCAGGCACCCTTTGGTGCGCAGGCACCCTTTGGTGCGCCGGCAGCTCCGTTCGAGGCGCAGGCAGGTCCTTTCGATGGGCAGGCACCCGCGGCTCCCTTTGGCGGGCAGGCAGGTCCCTTCGACGGGCAGGCAGCTCCGTTCGATGGGCAGGCAGCCGCAGCGCCCTTTGGCGCGCAGGCAGCTCCGTTCGATGGGCAGGCACCCGTGGCATCGACGCCTGATCTCCCGCGCCGCTCCCCGGGCGAGGGCCGCGGTCCGTTCGAACGCGGCACGGCAGCCCCTGACGACGGCAACGCCCCCGCCGCTGAGCGCGCCCCCGGCGTCTCTGCCTTCGGCGACCAGCGCGTCCGCGTCCCCGGCGCCACCCTCACCGACTACCCGGACAGCCCGTCCATCGACGGCAGCACCCCGCCCGCCCAGGAGCTCACCGGCTTCCCGGTCCGCGGCGACGCCCCCGAAGGCGCCAGCTTCCCCCTCCGCGGCAACTCCGCCGGCGAGAACAGCAGCTTCCCCGGCCTCCGTGACGCCCCGTTCGCCCCCGTCAACGGCGACCTCCCCTTCGACCCGGCCGACTCCCGCTTCAGCGCCCCGAACTCCCCGTTCGGCCCCTCCAGCTCCGAGTCCCCCTTCACCCGCCCCACCGACCTCAGCAGCCCACCCGCAGACCCCACCTTCGGCCCTGCCCCCACCTCGAGCCCAAGCCGCCCCGCGGACTCCTCCTTCCCCCCGGCCCAATCACCATTCGGCCAGACCCAGTCCTCCGACTCCCCGTTCGGCCAGAACACGTCCACGGACTCCCCGTTCGGCCAGAACACGTCCACGGACTCCCCGTTCGGCCAGAACACGTCCACGGACTCCCCGTTCGGCCAGAACACGTCCCCGGACTCGTCGTTCGGTCAAGGTCAGCCCTCGGCACCGCCGTTCGGCCAGGGTTCGTCCGCGGGCTCGTCGTCGTCCGCAGGCTCCCCGTTCGGACCGGGCCCGTCGTCGACCGCCGGCGCCAACTCCCCGTTCCGCCCCGGCGCGTCGACCTCATCGACCCCGGGCACATCGCCGGCCTCCCCCTACGGCAAGCCCATCTCGGAGCCCCCGTTCGGAACGGCCAACTCCGACTCCCCGTTCGGTCCCAACAGCTCGGAGTCCCAGTACGGCACCCCGACCCAGGGCACCCAGTACGGCACCCCGAGCACCGACTCGCCGTTCGCCCCGACCGGCCCCGAGTCCCAGCCCGGCACCCCCACTTCCGACTCCCAGTACGGCGCGCCGAACTCAGGCTCCCAGTACGGGACCCCGAGTTCCGAGTCCCAGTACGGGACGCCGAATTCCGAGTCCCAGTACGGCCCCGCGAACTCCGAGTCTCCGTACGGCCCCGCGAATTCCGACTCCCAGTACGGCACTCCGAATTCCGAGTCTCCGTACGGCGCGGCGGGTTCCAACTCATCGCACGGCGGCGCGGGTTCCAACTCTCCATTCGGTGCGGCCGCCTCTGACCCGTCGTCGTTCGGCACGGCCGGATCCGACTCCCCGTTCGGCACTTCCCGCCCCGACCCCCAGCGCGGCACGGCAGGCACGGAGTCGCAGTACGGCACGGCAGGCACGGAGTCGCAGTACGGCTCGGCCGGATCCGACTCCGCGTTCGGCACAGCGGGCTCCGAGTCGCAGTACGGGACTTCGAGCGCGGACTCTCCGTTCGGCACGGCGGGGTCTGACCCGTCGTTCGGGTCGGCGTCCCCGTTCAGCGGCGACGACAACTCTCGATCGGGCGGCTACCCGCAGCGTGTGCCGGGTGCATCCTTGGAGGCCTCTGACAACGGGCAGCCCGAGACGTCGAGCGGCTACCCGCAGCGAGTCCCCGGCGCGGCGCTCAGCACCGGCGGCGCTCTCAGCTCAGGCGGCGCCCCCGTCGTGGCAGAGCAGCGTCCCGCCGCGGTCCCGCACCCGCGCGACCCCGCCGAAGCGCCCGAAGCCGCGGACCACGCCGGCCCGTCGAGCTCCACCCCGGCGAGCCCGGCCAAGGGCACCGCGCGCCCGGTCTCCGCGAGCGCCTCGGTTCCGGTCTCCAGCCGCGTTTCCCCGCCGCCGGACGCCGAAGAGAGCGCCCCGCCGGCCGCGAACCCCCAGTCGCGCGTCTACGGCCGCCCCCCGGAGCCCGAAAGCCCAGGTGAGCAGGCCGGCCAGAGCGACGACGGACACACCCCGTTCGGCGCGGCACCCACCTCGGGCGCCTACGGCCAGCCGGAAGCTGACCGCAACCCGTTCGGCCAGCCCGAAAACAGCTTCGGCCCGGCAGGCCAGCACGAAAGCAACGGCTTCGGTCAGGCCAACCAGCAGGAAGGCGGCAGCTTCGGCCCCGCCAACCAGCGTGACGGTGCCGGCTTCAACTCTGCCGGTCAGCACGAGAACAACGGCTTCGGTCAGGCCGACGAGCGGGACAGCTTCGGTGCACCGGCGGGTCGCTCCGGCACCTACGGCAGCGCGGCGCCGGGCACCCCCGACGCGGCTCCGACCTCGGGTGCTTACGGCACGCCCTCGTCCGGCGACTACGGCAGCCCGTACGGCTCAGCCTCGGACAGTGCACCCGACAACGCGTACGGTGCGTCCTCCAGTGGCAGTTACGGCGCGCCCGCTGACAGCGGGTTCGGGTCGTCTTCTGACGGTGGTTATGCACCTCAGGGCGACGGTTTCGGGTCGCCTGCCGATGGTGATTCGCAGGATTCGGCGCGGAATGCGGGCCGGAGCGCGGGTAGTGCCCGTGTTTCGCCTCCCTCGCAGCCGTTCGCGCCGGGTTCGCCCGCGGCAGCGTCGACGTCCGGGCAGCCTGCTGCTTTCGGGGGCGCGGCTTCCGTACCCAATCAGGGGTCCGGTCCGGGCGAGGGTTATCCGCCGAGCGCGCCGACGTCGGGTCAGGGATTCGACTCCGAACAGTCCGGTGGTCACGGCTTCCCGGCAAACGCACCCACTTCGGGCACTTACGGTTCCACCCCGGGAACGTACGGTTCCAGCGCACCGACGTCGGGCAGTTACGGCTCGGCACCCGGGACGTACGGCGCCAGTGCACCCACCTCCGGAAGCTACGGCTCGAGTGCACCGACGTCCGGGCAGGCGTTCCCGTCGTCGGGGCAGCCGGAGTCGGGCTACAACGAGTTCACCTCCGACCTCGCCGGCCGGGGACGTCCGGGGCAGCCGAACCACCCGGGCCCGGTTCCCGGTAACCCGGCGAGCCGGACCATGCCGCCGGACTTCAGCGAGCACACGATCGACGTCTCCGGCCGCGGCCAGGACCCGTACGTGCCTGCGCCCGCCCTGCCTGCCATGCATGCCTCGCAGCCGTTCGAAAACGGCTTCCCGCCGCCGAACGACTCGACGCACCCGTTCGGTGAACGCCCGCAGGGTGGCAACACGTTCGGCGGCCCCGCCAGCCGGGCCACGGTCACCCCGCCCGACCCGGACGCCACGGCAAGCTGGCCGGGCACCGAGGCGACGGGCGGCCCGGACCCGTTCAGCTCGTTCAAGCCCGAGACCAGCCAGTCGGTGACCGAGGTCGCCAAGCCCGAGACCCCGCACGTACGCATGCTGCCCGTGCTCATCGGTGTCATCCTCGGCGCCGGTCTGCTGGTCGGCTTGACATTCGGCATCACCTGGCTGATCGCCCGCGGCTCGGACAGCGGCGGCTTCTCGGTCAGCGCCGGCGACTGCGTCAAGCGCGACGGCGACAAGGCCGTCGCCGCCAACTGCACCGACGCCGGCTCGTTCCAGGTGACGGCCATCGTCGACACCAAGGACCAGTGCCCCGACGTCAACCAGCCGTACGTCGTCAACCCGACCAGCGACAACAAGTCCCAGGTCCTCTGTCTCAAACCGAAGTCCTGAACCTGACGTGGTGCTGAACCGGGCTTGAGCCTGGTTCGGCACCATCGCCGGGTGCGTGCTGAAAAATGGGCGTCCCGGGTTTTCCTGACCGCCGGCGGATTACAGGTGGGCGGGCTCTACCTCGACCTCCAGTTGATGCCGTACGCGGGGACCCTGGCGCTCACTGCCCTGCTGGCGTTCGCCCTGACCACACCACCCGCGGAACCCACCCGGCGATGGGAGCGCCGATTCGGTCTCCTAGGCCTGGCGTTGCTGGCGTTCACCGCCGGCCTGGTGGACGCCCGCACCGACGGCTTCGGCTGGCCGGCCGAGTTCCCCGGCGGCGACGACCTCAACGCGCTGGCCGAATCCGGCTCCTTGATCCTGGCCGCAGGGGCCCTGACCGTGGCTGTGCTGCTCCACTCCCGCCTGCGTCCACGTTGGTGGCATCCACCCGCGGCGGCCGGCGTTGTCCTCGCTGTCTGGGCATTCTGCGAACGCGGGTGGTATTCGACGTCGCGGGACACAGTGCCGGACCTGAAAGCGCTCGGCCCGGTGATGGCGCTGTCCATCGTCATCGTCCTCACGCTCAGCCTCGTCATGACCACCACGCTGGCCTCACACGGCCCGATGACCCGAGTCGGAGCCGGACTGTTCCCCGTCCTGGTGCTCGCCCTGATCGCCCTCGTGCCGCTCCCGGACAACGACCTGCTCAGAAAATTCCACCCCGAACCACCGGCTTCCGTCCTGGGTAGCTATTCCGGCTACCGCGACACCTGGCGGCTCTATCAGAGTGATGAGTACGGCACGCCCGTCTACGACCCCGATTTCATTGGCGCGCTACCCAGGCTCGGTGTCCTCACCTCCACCTCCACCGAGGCCCCACCGAAGATCGCCGACATCGATGCGGTCGACGGGTCACCGTTCGCCGGGAACAGCACCCCCGCATGGCCCCGCGCCAAGCCCGCAATCCTCGCCGCACTGCTCCTGCTCGCGATGGTCGCCCTGGCCACGTCGCTGTTCCCGGTCCCTGACGACAGCGATCGGGTTGCCTGAAAACAGTGACTCTCGCCTCGCCTCCCCGGCTCACGACGGGCCGGGGCGCGGGGCAAAATTGTCCGCATGGATGCGCGCGTGCGGGCTCCCGAGTTTCGGGCTCGGGGTTGGTTGAACACCGGCGGCAAGGAGCTGAAGCTCGCCGACGTCCGGGGCAAGATCGTGTTGCTCGACTTCTGGACTTTTTGCTGCATCAACTGTCTGCATGTCCTGGATGAGCTGCGACCGCTCGAGGAGAAGTACGGCGACGTGCTCGTGGTGATCGGCGTGCATTCGCCGAAGTTCGAGCATGAGCGGGATCCTGAGGCGCTGGCGGCCGCCGTTGAGCGTTACGGCGTGCATCACCCGGTGCTCGACGATGCTGACATGGTCATGTGGCAGCAGTACGCAGCTAAGGCGTGGCCGACGCTCAGCGTTGTCGACCCCGAGGGGTATGTCGTCGCGTCGATGGCGGGTGAGGGGCATGCCGAGGGGCTGATCCGGCTGCTCGACGAGTTGATCGCCGTGCACGAGGCGAAGGGCACCCTGCACCGCGGGGATGGGCCCTACGTTCCGCCGGCTGCCGACAAGACCGTGCTGCGGTTCCCGGGCAAGGCCATCGAGCTGCCCAGCGGCAATCTGCTGGTCTCCGATTCGGCGCGGCATTCGCTGGTGGAGCTGGGCCCCGACGGCGAGACGCTGATCAGGCGGATCGGTAGCGGGCAGCGCGGCCGGGTTGACGGGCCCGCGGGCGCTGCGAGTTTCTCCGAGCCGCAGGGGCTCTGCCTGGTGCCCGACGGTCGCACGGTGGTCGTCGCCGACACCGTCAATCATCTGTTGCGTGGGCTCGACCTGGAGACCGGGGAGGTCAGCACGCTGGCCGGCACCGGGCTGCCGTGGCGTTCCGCGCAGGACGACGGGGTGGCGTTGTCGTCGCCGTGGGATCTGGCGTGGTTCGAAAACAAAATCATCATCGCGATGGCCGGGATCCACCAGTTGTGGTGGTTCGATCCCGAGCTCGGGACGCTGGGCGTCTACGCAGGCACGACCGTGGAGTCGCTGCGGGACGGGCCCATTCCGGATGTGTGGATGGCGCAACCGTCGGGGCTCTCGGCGTACGGTGCAAAGCTTTGGATTGCGGACAGTGAGACGTCGGCCCTGCGCTGGATCGAGAACGGTGAGTTGCACACCGCTGTCGGGCAGGGGCTTTTTGATTTCGGGCATGTTGATGGCGCCGCGAAGCAGGCGTTGCTGCAGCATCCGCTCGGTGTCGGTGCGCTGGCCGACGGGTCGGTGCTGGTTGCTGACACCTACAACGGTGCGGTGCGGCGTTTCGATCCGGCGACCGATGAGGTGTCGACGGTTGATTCCGGGCTGGCGGAGCCGAGCGACATCCTGGTGACGCGGGCCGGCGAGGTGTTCGTGGTGGAGTCGGGTGCGCATCGGCTGGTGAAGCTGGCGCCGGGCGCGGTGCGGACGGTGGAGGGTGAGCGGCATCGCACCGAGCGGCCGGCGTCACCGCTGGCGCCGGGCGAGGTCACCCTGGACATCGTTTTCACCCCGCCGCCGGGGCAGAAGCTCGACACGACGTTCGGCCCGTCGACGCGTCTGGTCGTTTCGGCGTCCCCGCCTGAGCTGCTGCTGGAGGGCGAGGGCACCGGCACGGATTTGTCCCGACGGCTCGTGCTCAACCCCGATGTGCCCAAGGGAGTGCTGCAGGTCGTGGCGCAGGCCGCGACGTGTGACGCGGATGTCGAGCATGCGGCGTGCCACCTCACCCGGCAGGACTGGGGTGTGCCGATCGTGATCGACCCGGCGGCCCCGAGCCGGCTGCCTCTCATCCTGCGCGGTCTGGACGCGTAGAAGAACCCGCGAACCCTTTCCGCTCCGGTGACGGATAAGAGATGTCACCCTGAGTGGAAAGGGGCACCATGGCAGACGATGCCGAGCTCATCGGCCGGTCGAGGAGCAGACCCGAGGCCTTCACGGGCATCTTCGACCGGCACGCACCACACATCCACCGCTATCTGGCGCGGCGGCTGGGCGATCAGAGCGCCGACGACCTGGTCGGTGAGGTCTTTCTGGTCGCGTTCCGGCGACGTGACGGCTATGACCGTACGCGTCCCGACGCGCGGCCCTGGCTCTATGGCATCGCGACGAACCTGGTCGCCCAGCACCGCCGGGACGAGGCGCGTGACTTCCGCCTGCGCACCTCGATCGCGCCGAGTGCCGATGTCATCAATCACGCCGATCAGGTGGCGACCGATCTGAGCGCGTCGGCCCTGCGGGACACGTTGCAGTCGGCGCTGGCCGAGCTGAATTCCGGTGATCGTGACGTGCTGCTCCTCGTGGCTCAGGAGGAGTTGACGTACGAGCAGGTGGCTGCCGCGTTGGAGATTCCGGTGGGCACGGTGCGGTCGCGCCTGCACCGGGCGCGGATCGCCGTACGTGCCGCGTTGGGCGGGAGCAATCCGCTGACTGTGTTCGAGGAGGGCGTACGCCATGGATGATCTGACTTTGATCCGCGACCTCACCGAGGATGCGGTCCTGCCGAACGCGAAGCGGCTGGCCCCGGCCCGCGCGGCTTTCATCGCCGAGGCCGGTCTTGCGAAGAAGCGTTTCTGGAGCATGGGCCGGATCGCCTTCGCGGGTACGGCGGGTCTTGCCGCAGCCGCCATCGTTGTTGTCGCTGCCGCGAAAGCGCCCCCGCCTGCGCCTGCACCTGCACCTCCTCTCGCGATGGCGCCTACGGAAAGACCCCTTCGCCTGGCATCCCAGGTCCTTGACGAGGCTGCAGATGCCGCGTTGCGCCAGGAGGCGGTCGTTCCACGACCCGACCAGTTCCTGTACCTCTCGCAGCGCGGCGCCGGCGGCAAGGTGGTGTACGAGGGGTGGTTCTCCATCGACGGCAAGCATGACGGGCTCGTCATCCGCTCCGAGGAAGGCGAGACGGTCCTCGAGGCCTGCCGGCCGGGCAAGAAGACGGTCGAGGGCGACAACTGCAAGCCGGAGGCGCACTACCTGCCGGATTTGCCGACCGATCCCAAGAAGCTGCTCAAGCAGATCGAGAAGGACGCCAACCAGGACACGGAGGAGGCCCGGACGAACGCCATCGCCAAAGATCTCTGGTACTACGCGGAGCAGTTCTGGCTGACGCCGAAGCAGCGGGCTGCGGTCTATCGGGCCGCCGCGACGGTGCCCGGGCTCAAGGTGATCGAGGGGGTGACGGATCCGGCCGGACGTAAGGGAACGGGGGTGGCGTGGACATACGGCGCCCAAGCGATGTGGATCTTCGACCCGGAGACCAACGTGTTCCTCGGATCACAGACCACCACCACCGACGTGGCCCTGGTCGATGCGGTTCGCGACAGGTAGGTCATTTGTCAAGGGCGTTTGGACTACTTCCCGGCAACCTACGGTGTCGTAGCCTTATCCCGTGACAACCGAAACCCCCTTCCAGATAAAGCCCGCCGATCTTGGCAAGCCGCGTCTGCGCGGGCGGTTGCATCAGTACGCGTTCTTCGTCGCGCTCGTCTGCGGCGTGGTCCTCTGCTCGATCGCGCTGTCCCGACCAGGGATGTCACCGTTCGTGAGCTGTCTCATCTACAGCGTCACGGTCTGCGGGCTGTTCGGGATCAGCGCGCTCTATCACCGCAGGACCTGGACCGAACGTGGCTACCAGATCATGCGGCGGCTGGACCACTCGATGATCTTCATTTTCATCGCGGGGACGTACACACCGTTCTGCGTGCTGTTGCTGAGCTCCGGCAAGGCGACGGTCATGCTGACCCTGATCTGGGTCGGCGCGCTCGGCGGGGTCGCACTGAAGAGCGTTTGGCCGCACCTGCCCCGATGGGTGGGTGCGCCGCTCTATCTGGCCCTGGGCTGGGGCGCGGTCGCGATCCTGCCGGACGTCCTGCACAAGGGTGGCGTCACCGCACTGGTCCTGCTCGCGGCGGGCGGCGTGATCTACAGCGTCGGCGCGGTCTTCTACGCACTACGCCGCCCGAACCCGTGGCCGGCCGTCTTCGGCCACCACGAGTTCTTCCACGCGTGCACGCTGATCGCGGCGCTCTGCCACCACGTCGCGATCTACTTCTCGCTCTACGCGTAGGTCAGGGCCGGCTGTCGTAGGCCTCGCGCGCGTCGAGAACGTCGCCGATGTGCAGTTCCGCCCAGTCCTGCAGGGCGTTGCAGAGGCCGAGCAGGCTGCGTCCCAGCGTGGTCAGCGCGTAGTCCACCCGGGGCGGCACCACGGCGTGCACCGTACGCGTGACAATGCCGTCCCGTTCCAGACCGCGCAGGGTCTGGGTCAGCATCTTGGGGCTGACACCGTTGATCCGCTGGGCCAGCTCGGTGTATCGCAGCGAGCCGTCCTTGAGCGAGGACACGATCAGTACGCTCCACGCGTCGCCGATCCGGTCGAGCACCTGGCGGCTGGGGCAATTCTTCGCGTACACATCCGTTTCCACCTGCTTACTATCCCTCAGGTGAGTACTGCACTTCAAGGTGCTCACTCTCCTTTGGGAAGTGATCCTTGACCTGCCTCGTTGTGGGAATCGAAAGCCTTTCACCGAGCCAGGGAGTCATCGTCATGACCATCGTCGTCACCGGAGCCACCGGACACCTCGGCCGCCTCGCCATCGAGTCCCTGCTGAGCCGGGGCGTACCCGCCGGCGAGATCGTCGCGGTGGGCCGCAGCGTCGAAAAGATCAAGGATCTGGCGGACAAGGGTGTGGTCGTCAAGAAGGCGTCGTACGACGAGCCGGAGTCGCTGAGCGCGGCGTTCGCGGGCGCCGACAAGCTGCTCTTCATCTCGGCCAGCGAGCCGGGCCGGCGGATTCCGCAGCACACGAACGTCGTGAACGCCGCGAAGGCAGCGGGCATCAGCAAGATCGTCTACACGAGCGCGCCGTTCGCCGCCACCAGCGACGCGATCCTCGTGACCGATCACCGCGCCACCGAGGAGGCCCTGACCGCGTCCGGCATCCCGTCGGTCTTCCTCCGCAACGGCTGGTACGTCGAGAACTACAACCTCCCGACCGCCCTTGACCACGGCCTGGTCGGCGGCGCGGGCGAGGGCAAGATCAACATTGCCCCGCGGTCCGACTACGCCGAGGCCGCCGCTGCCGCGATCCTCGCGGACGATGTCGACCAGAAGGTGTACGAGCTGGGCGGCGAAGGCGTCACGCTGGCCGAGCTCGCTGCGCTGGTCAGCGAGGTGTCGGGACGCGAGGTCACCTACACCAACCTGCCCGAGGAGAAGCACGTCGAATTCCTTGTCAGCGTCGGTCTGCCGCAGGAGTTCGCGGTCGTGCTCGCCGACGTCGACCGTGCGGCATCGCAGGGCGCGCTCAACACCGGCACCGCCGACCTGGAGAAGCTCCTCGGCCGCCCGGTGACCCCGATCGCCGAGGCTGTTCGCAAGGCACTCGCCTAATTTTTTAGGGGCGTCACCGAATTGTCCGGTGACGCCCCTTTGAACGGCTGCCCACTTCCGGCCCATCCTGAGCCGGCCCCTCGTTCAGCCGTACGTTTGATACGCCCTACTCAGGCACCATAGCTCGGCGGCGGCGGGGGGTTGCGCCGCGTGGTCTCGCGGTATTCCTGCACGACCTCGCCATCGTTGCGGTAGACCGGCTCCTCACGGATGACCGGGCGCTCGTCCACCACCGTCGCGGGACGGCGGCGGCTGTTCCAGAAGTAGAGCGTGAGAACAAGACCGACCAGTCCGGCCAGCATCAACACGTAGCCCACCACGTTGATGTCCAGACCGCTGATGTTGGCGTTGACCGCGAACGCGAGGATCGCTCCCAGCGCCAGTAGGAAAATGCTTCCGCCGATGCCCATGATGGACCTCCCTGGCTCGTCGCTGCCGCTTCGAGCCGCGGCAATACGTCGATACGTGTGTCTACCCAGGTGGTGAAGGGCTCAATCAGGCAAGCTTGGACCCATGACCGCGAGAACCCTTGTCCTGTTGCGCCATGCCAAGGCGGAGGACCCCGGTGACCTGCTCGACTTCGAGCGTCATCTGACCGACGTCGGACGTGCGGACGCCGACGCCGCCGGAGCCTGGCTGGCCGACGAGCGGTTGAATCCGCGGCTGGTGATCTGCTCGCCGGCCGCCCGGACCAGACAGACATGGCAGGGAGTGTCGGTCGCGCTGGCCCAGGCCGCGCCGGACAGCGGGTCGCCCGAGGTCCACTACGAGACCGGCCTCTACGACGGCGGGCGCACCGAGGTCATCGACCTGCTCCGCGCGGTCCCCGACACCGTCCGTACGGTTCTGGTCATCGGCCATAATCCGACCATGTCGGATGTGTCCATTCTCCTGCGGCCGTACGAGGGTGGCGGTGTTGTCGAGGGCCTGAAGACGTCCGGTCTCGCCGTGCACCGCTTCGAAGGCTCGTGGTCCGACACCGAGCCCGGCGCGCTGCCCCTGATCACGTCGCATACCGCGCGCGGCTGACCTCATTCCAAGCGGTCCCACGCATGGAAAGGCCGGTTTCCAGGCGTGGAAGGCCGGTTTCCAGGCATGGAAGGCCGGTTTCCAGGCGTGGAAGGCCGGTTTCCAGGCATGGAAGGCCGGTTTCCAGGCATGGAAGGCCGGTTTCCAGGCATGGAAAAGCCGGCGGACACCGTTGTCCGCCGGCTTTTCGTCCGTGCGCTACTGCTCAGAAGGCTTCTTCGGGCAGGTCCATCACGTCGAGGGTGGTGTTCTCGATGATCCGGCGGTCCGAGCCGATGCGGGGCAGGACCTCGCGGGCGAAGAACCGGGCCGCCGCGACCTTGCCCTCGTAGAAGGCCTTGTCGCTGGTGCTCAGCTCGGTGCCGAGCTGCTTGAGGGAGATCTCGGCACCCCGCAGCAGCAGCCACGCGACCGTGACGTCGCCCAGCGCGAGCAGCACCCGGCGTGAGGTCAGCCCGACCCGGTAGAGCTCGCGGGTGTCGCCGCCCTGCACCGCCTGCAGCCAGGTCATCTCGATGCCGAGGATGGCCTGCAGCTCGCCGAGCGCCTTGCCCAGCGACTGCCGCTCGACCTTGAGCTGACCGTTGCCGGCCTCGCTGTCGATGAACTCCTGCATCTCGGTCGCGATGGTGGCCAGCGAGACGCCGCCGTCCTTCACGATCTTGCGGAAGATCAGGTCGAGGCTCTGGATCGCGGTGGTGCCCTCGTACAGCGTGTCGATCTTGGCGTCGCGGACGTACTGCTCGAGCGGGTAGTCCTGCAGGAAGCCGGAGCCGCCGTAGGTCTGCAACGACTCGTGGCCGAGCATCTCGTACGCCCGCTCCGAGCCGACGCCCTTGACCAGCGGCAGGAGCAGGTCATTGACCCGGCTCGCCGCCTTCGCCGCCTCGACGTCCCCCGCGGCCTGGGCGATCGCTACCTTGTCCTGCCAGGTCGCCGTGTAGATGACCAGAGAGCGCAGGCCTTCGGCGTACGCCTTCTGCAGCATCAGCGAGCGCCGCACATCCGGGTGATGGGTGATCGTGACGCGGGGTGCCGCCTTGTTGGAATTCTCCGTCAGGTCGGCGCCCTGCACGCGGTTCTTCGCGTACTCCAGGGCGTTCTGGTAGCCCGTCGAGAGGGTGGCGATCGCCTTCGTGCCGACCATCATCCGGGCGTACTCAATGATCATGAACATCTGCCGGATGCCCTGATGGACGTCGCCCAGCAGCCAGCCCTTGGCCGGGGTGCCGTGCTCGCCGAAGGTCATCTCGCAGGTGTTGGAGACCTTCAGGCCCATCTTGTGCTCGACGTTCGTGGCGTAGACGCCGTTACGCTCGCCCAGCTCGCCGGTCTCCGCGTCGAAGTGGAACTTCGGCACGATGAACAGTGACAGGCCCTTGGTGCCCGGCCCACCCACGCCCTCGACGCCGACCGGGCGCGCGAGCACGTAGTGGATGATGTTGTCGGTGAGGTCGTGCTCACCCGAGGTGATGAAGCGCTTCACCCCTTCGATGTGCCACGAACCGTCCTCCTGCTGGATGGCCCGGGTGCGGCCGGCGCCGACGTCGGAACCCGCGTCGGGCTCGGTGAGCACCATCGTCGAGCCCCACTGCTTGTCGACGAAGAGCTTCGCCCATTTCTTCTGCGCCTCGGTGCCCTCGACCTCGACGACGTGCGCGAAGGAGGGGCCGGAGGAATACATCCAGATGGGGGCGTTCGCGCCGAGGATCTGCTCGGCGATCGCCCACCACAGCACCCGCGGCGCGAGCGTGCCGCCGAGGCTCTCGGGCAGGTCGAGACGCCAGAACTCGGACGCCATGAACTGGGCGTACGACTTCTTGAACGACTCGGGCAGCGGCGCGGTGTGATCCGCCGGGTTGAACTTGGGCGGGTTGCGGTCCGAGTCGGTGTAGCTGGCCGCGAGGTCCTCCCGGGCTAGCCGGTTGACCTCGGCGAGGACGTCGCGCGCGGTTTCCGCGTCGATGCCGTCGTACGGCGCCTGGCCGAACGCACGATCCGCCCCGAAGACCTCGAAAAGATTGAATTCGAGATCACGCAGGTTGCTCTTGTAGTGAGTCATGTGTTCTGGCCCCGCTCTCAGGACGCGAGTTACCCGTCAGTAACTAGCACTGTATTACCGCACAGTAGCCATCGACAAGTCGCCGCCGATCAAAAGGTTGTGCGCCGACTTGGGGGCTAAACGCCTCCGATCGGGTGGGAGGCACGACAACCTTTCGGACATTTGCCAGTGACCGCACCCCGGGGACGTATCGACGCGGGAAGAGGCTCGTTTCTCCGTGTGTACGCGCAGGACGTACGCAGACCCGGGGAGGTCACGTCATGTTCGCCACGATCAAGAGTCTGATTCCGGAGCCTCGCCAGGCGGACCAGCCGCGCCACTACGTGGGCCGGCACCGGCAGCCTGAGACCGTCTCCGCCAGGGCCGTCGTGCCGGCCCCTGCAGCGCCCTCGTCCCACGAGTCGATCCCGGCAACGGCGCCGGATTCGCCCGTTTCTCTTGCCAGCGTAGGTACGGACTCCCACGATCCCGGCGAGCCCGTCGAGGAACCCGCGGCCTAACTGCCGGCTGCGCCAACTTCCCAGCTCGGCATCGGTACGCCCGGACCTCCGTCAGGCCCGGAGTACTCGAGCAGCACGAGGGCGATGTCGTCCTCGAGCCGCCCGCGCACCCAGTCGACGAGAGCGGTCTCCAACGACGCAAGACCGTCGCCGACCGTGCCGTGCCCGAGCAGCCGCCACGCCCGATCCGCCGTCGGGAAGAACTCGCCGTCCCGTCGCGCCTCGCCCAGACCATCGGTGAAGAGCAGCAGCCGGTCACCCGGCTCGAGCCGCTCGACCCGGGGCCGGGCCACGGGCATGAAGCCCAGCGGGGGCGCGGGCGACGGCGGTTCCAACGCGATCACCTGGCCCCGGCGCAGGAGGAGGGGCGCCGGGTGTCCACAGTTGACGATGGTCAGCGTGCCGCCGCGCTCCTCGATGAGGGCGGCGGTCACAAAGTCCTCGTCGCCGACGCTGCGGGCCACGGCGCGGTCCAGGTCGGTGACGATCGCGCGCAGGTCGGCCCGCTCGTAGGCGACGTGCCGGTAGGAGCCGAGCACGATGCTGGCCAGGCGGACGGCGTCCAGGCCCTTACCTCGTACGTCTCCGATGATGATCCGTACGCCGTACGGCGTGTCCAGGGCCTCGTACAGGTCCCCGCCGATGTCAGCGGCCGTGGACGCGGAAATGTAGCGGTCGGCCACCGCCAGCGGCCCGATCTGCGGACCCAGCGGGCGCAGCACCGCCTGCTGGGCCACCAGGGCCAGCCGCCGCAGCTCCTCGATCCGCAGGTCCTGCCTCTGCCTGGTGCGCGCGACAACCGCCGCGAGCCCGGTGCCGAGCGCGATCGCCAGCACGTTGACCATCGCAGCCGGATCCACGTTGCCGCTGGTCGCGACGAAGACGGCCCCCACCACGGTGGCGAGCACACCCACGCCGACCACGGGCTGCCAGTACGCGAACACAGCAGCCACGATCGGCACTATCGCAAAGAGACCCACGAACCTCGACAGGCCGTGATCCGTCGCTGACAGTCCGGCGACGACCACGAGCAGCACAAGGGCCGCGCCGATACCGGCACGGGAACCTGGAGTGATCGGGCCACGACCCGACGGCAATGTAGGCATGGGTACGCGCAACAGCATGCCTGATGGACTTGGGCAACGGCACCAAGTTGACCCGTTGTCCGATCGGGTTCTAACCGGTCGTACCTTTACACTCTCACGGAGTGTCAGCTGATCTCCGCGCCCTGTTGATAGCCGCGTTCCGCTGGACGTCGCCGCCCGGGGGTGACGTAATGGTCAGCGACCGGTCCGGATGGTGGCGTGATCCCCGGATCCTGGATGGCCTCGGCCCCGGGCTCGCCGGCCTCTTCCCCGACTCCCCGACCGTCGTCGTGTCACCCGAGGTCACAGGCTTTCTCGTCGGACCACTTGTCGCGCGTGCCGCGGGCGCGGGCTTCGTGGAGGCGTACCGGCAAGGGGCCCGCAGGCCGATCGCCGAGCCGATGACCTGGGTGGAGATCCCCGCGGATCACCGCGGGGAACCCCAGCACCTGGGCGTGCGAACCCATCTGATCGGTACGCACGACCGCGTGCTCATCGTCGACGACTGGGCCTCGACCGGCGCCCAGTCCCGAGCCCTGTCCACACTCGTCGGAAACCTCGGCGCCACGGTCATCGGCACCGCCGTGATCGTGAACGAATGTCCCCCGTCCGTGGACGACATCCGCGGCCTCCTCGACGGAGCCGACCTCTAAGCCGGGCTCTTCCAATCGGCCAGCACGCCGCGGGTGGGCTGCCAGCCGATCGCCTCGTACTCCGCCAGGCCACGCAGGACGTACGGGTCCTCGGCGATCAACGCCTCCGCCTCGGCCCGGGTGTCCACAGCGAGCAGGATGATGCCACCGGTCACCGGGTCCTGCCGGCCCGCCGAAGGAACCAGACC
Source organism: Winogradskya consettensis (assembly GCF_018332715.1). Classification (GTDB taxonomy): domain Bacteria; phylum Actinomycetota; class Actinomycetes; order Mycobacteriales; family Micromonosporaceae; genus Actinoplanes; species Actinoplanes consettensis. The sequence continues at coordinate 23,495 of NZ_BOQP01000012.1, forward strand.
GCGCTCCTCGAGCCCGGCGATGAACGCCAGGTGATCGTCGCGAGCCTCGTCCACCGTCTCGAGCGGCGCCAGATAGGTCGAGATCATCAGGTACATGGCGGGATTCTCCCAGGGTTCAGTTGGTCTTCCAGGTACGGAAGTTGTGCGAGCTACGACTCGGGGTCGGGCCGCGCTGCCCCTGATAACGGGAGCCGTAGACACTTGAACCGTACGGGTGCTCAGCCGGGCTCGACAGCTGGAAGATGCACAGCTGGCCGATCTTCATCCCCGGCCACAACTTGATCGGAAGATTGGCCACGTTGGACAGCTCCAGCGTCACATGCCCGGAGAACCCCGGGTCGATGAACCCTGCCGTCGAGTGCGTCAGCAACCCGAGCCGCCCCAGGCTGCTCTTACCCTCGAGCCGCCCCGCCAGCTGATCGCCGAGCGTGATCACCTCGAGCGTCGAAGCCAGCACGAACTCGCCCGGGTGCAGCACGAACGGCTCACCATCGGCCACATCCACCAGAGCGGTCAGGTCGTCCTGCTGCTCCGCCGGGTCGATGTGGGTGTAGAGGTGGTTGTTGAACACCCGGAAGAAGCGGTCGAGCCGCACGTCGATGCTGGACGGCTGCAGAAGCTCCGGCTCGAACGGCTCGAGAGCGAGGGTGCCCAACTTGATCTCGGAGACCAGGTCACGGTCGGAGAGCAGCATCGCAACACCATACCGGTGACCTGAAAAACGCTGGTCGGGTGGTCTAATCGAACAAATGTTCGATAGAATCACCCCATGGCATCCTGGTCCGATTTCGCCACCGCCGAGCCCGAGCTCGCCTCGGCCATCCGCGCGCTGCTCCAGCAGTACGGCCCAGGCATGGGCTACCTGGCCACCGTCCGCGCCGACGGCGGCCCCCGAGTTCACCCGGTCTCCCCCGTCATCACCGACGAAGGCCTCTACTGCTTCATCGTCAACTCCGCCAAACGCACCGACCTCGAGCGCGACGGCCGCTACGCCCTCCACACCTACCCCCCGGAAGAAAGCGACGACGAGGCCTACCTGACCGGCCACGCCCACCCCGTCACCGACCCCGCCGTCATCACCCACCTGGCCGACGCCCTCAACGCCTCCCCCGCCGTCGACTGGCGCCTCTTCGAGCTCACGATCGACACCGCCATGCTCCGCCGCCACGGCCCCGCCGGCGCCCTCCCCCTAGCCATGAGCCTTCGCTTCCCCCCAATCACCCTCAAGTGGCAATCCCCCTCCACCCTCCCGTCACCCCCCTCCCCCACCACGGCCTCCCTCGCCCCGACCACCCCCACCCGCCCGAGCACCCGCACCACAGCACACAACCGCGCAAAGCCAGCACTCGCGACACCCGCCGCACTCGCACCCGTGCCCGCGCCAGGTTCTGCCTCGGCGCCGGCCCCCGCCAGATCCAGCGCGCCCGACACCAACAGACCCGCACGCAAAACGCCCGATCGCGTCACCCGCACCATCCCCGAGCCCGCGGCCCCGGCCTCGGCCGACCGCCCAATCGCCCAGCTGACCGCACACATCTGAGCGATCACCCGCGGCCACACTCCGCGCGTCCACCTGAGCGCCCGCCCCCGCAGAGCGAGCGGCCTGAGCAGCGCAGAACAAAGATCGGACCGGAAGCAAAAACCCAAGACTCGAACCGAAAGACCACAAAACGTAGACGTCGGCCGGGCCCGCAAGCACCACCCGGGGCGCTGCCAGGCCAGGAGGAAGCTGGGCCGCGCCACACCCGGCCGACGTCTACTCGAACCCGCAACCACACAACCCCCACCAATCGGGTACAGTGGTCCCGCTGCGGGTGTAGTTCAATGGCAGAACATCAGCTTCCCAAGCTGACAGCGCGGGTTCGATTCCCGTCACCCGCTCAACGACGAATCGCGTGGTCACGACAAATGTCGGGGCCACGCGTTCGGCATTCTGGTGCACTGTCAGCTGCTCTCTTGCCATTACGCCGGTGCAGCAGCACCCGACAGCCGACTTGGTTGCAGTGTCCTGCGTGTCCACCAATCGCTGTCACGCTAGATGACCGCCGTCATGTGTCAGTGGAGCCAGCGATCGCGCTGAAGGCATGCAAGTTGATGCGGTACCACCGCCCTCGATTGAAGGCATGCAGGTCACCGCCTCGGCAGGTGTAGCGGAGTTCCTGTGTTTCGATGCCATCGGGTAGCACGATCCGGCACTGCCCGCCAATTTGGCGCACACCCTCTCGGCCGATCCGTAGCAGTGTCACAACGTCATACTCGGAGCCCCAGCCCGACAGCAGCACACGGTCTGCGCCCCTGACCAGCATGCTGTGGGCAGACTGATGGGGAGACGCCCCCCAGTCCGTGACGGTGTCGCCCGACGCAGACTGGATATGGAAATCCGTATATGGGCAGAAATGAGCAGTCGCGCCGTCAAGGTTGAGCGTGTAGCAGTCGGAGATGAACGGGAGCCCGGCATCGCGCGGGTAAAGCCAGTCGATGGTCAAATCCTGGTTGAAGCGGGCAAGGCCGTGTCCCTCCGGTCCGCTTCCACCCAACGCCCCTTCATCGAAGTAGCCGGCCCATACCTTCCCCGATGCCGTCGCCTGGAGTTCCTCGATGGCGTCACCCAAGTGGCCGTGGTGCTCCAAATCGCCGTCGCGGGTCCATACCTCACCGTTGAGCTCGCCACGTCCAGCACGAGCCGCCGCCAGCAGGACCCGTCCCTCCGGCAGCGGCTGCACGAACGACACACGGAGGTCCGTCTCCTTGTGTTGTCCTCATTGTGACCATCATCGGCCACCCGGCAACCCGATTCGCGCACGCTCGCACGTGCCCACCAGCGTGCCGGTACGGCAAGCCAACCGAGGCCTCTCCAGACCGCTCGGCACCGTTCTGAACTGGCGGTTCCATACTCAGTACCTTGTACGGTTCCCGAGTTGACAGCGCGGGTCCGATTCCCGTCACCGCTCCAAGCACAGAAGCCCTGTTGCCGGTCGGGTCATCGCCCCTCTCGGCCTGCTTCAGGTTGGCCTTCCGGGTTTTGCGGCGGGCTAGCTTCACAGCCTGGTCGAGCGCCCGCGATGCCCTAGCCCGCTTCCCGGTTAGCTTGTCGTCCTCACCGATTCGGCTATACCGTCGGGTGCCGGAATTCAGCTAGAGGCCGTGCTGTTGGAGGGCATTCACCAGTGCTTCCGCTCGTGCGACCGATGCCCGTGCCACGGAGTTTGTGCAGTACCCGCCGTACTGGATCGCCGTCTTGTCTGCCACTAGCTGCTGAAGCTTGGCCGCCAGCCCGTCTGCTCCCTGAACGCGCCTGAGCATTTGAGACGCCGCTCGGTGGTCCGGATCGCTGGAGCACTCACCGAGCACCGTTCCACAGATCGCATCCGCTGCGGCAATGCCCGAGAGTATGGCGTTGGAGGCAGCAACCTGTGCCATCTCTGATGGGCCAGGCGCGATGTCCGCCACCTCCAAGCGTTCACGGGCGACGGCGAGGTGCTCCCGGGCTGTCGCGGCACGCTGCTTGCTGTCGATGGCGTTCATTTCTCGGGTCCGAAGTGGTTTCGGCATGCGTCAGTTTTCTTCCGGTGTGTTCAGTAATTCGGGGCCGTGCACTGTCCGCGCGTCGCGGCGCCAGGAGTCCACCAGCGCATCGCCGCGCTTGATCAGGTCGTCGCGTTGGCCGGCAGTCAGTAACAACACGTTGACTTGGTTGCCGGTGAAGGCTCCAACACGCGCCGTGAGTCGTTCGCTAAGCGCTTCTGCCATGTCCGGCGGCGTGGCGTCCGGGACTACCAGCACCAGGTCTATGTCGCTTTCGGCGTCCGCTGTTCCACGGGCCAACGAACCGAAGACGGCGCACGTCACGTCAGCGTTGTTCCCGGTGGCCTCGGGCCAACCAGCCAGCCCATCGCGGACCGTTTGACTGATCTTGGCGTCCAACTGGGCCGGAAAGCCGTTGGCGAAGTCCACGACAGCTTGGATCGCGGGCCACGCCGCATGCTCCCGGTTCGCCTGATATTGGTATTGCTTGCCGATCCGATCGTTGATGATCGTCCCCACCCCGGCGAGACGGCGCAACGCCACTCGTACGCCCGGAGCGCTGCCTCGGTGGACCAAGCGAACGATCGTCGAAGCGGTCATGGGTCGGGATGTCGCCGCAAGAACCCTCAGAATCTGGCCTTCCAGGCTGGGCACAACCGCATCCATCGGGCTGCTGAGATCCACAACGCCACCTCCTGTATTAAAAAGTAGCAGATCTGATACTTTTTAAGAAACGCTTTGTTCAGTGAAACCGGCATCCCTCGCTGGTCCTCGCCGCCAAAGACCCGCCATCGCCACTCAAAGTCGGACCGGCGAGAGTCGCTGCAAGACCCGAACACCAGGTCCAGAGTTCGGTGGTTTTGGTGGTACGGGGATGGACCACTTGATCAGTGGGTGGCGTTAGCGTCGGGGTTATGGCCCCACGACGAGGGACCGACCCTGGGGTCGGGGAGCGGATTCGGGCGCGGCGGTTGGGGCGGGGGTGGAGTGTTCGGTTTGCGGCTAGTCGGGCTGGGGTTTCGCATGCGACCTGGAGTCGGATTGAGCGGGGGCTGCAGGGGGCTGACAACCGGTTCATGTTGGCGGATATAGCTGGGGCTCTGGAGTGTGCGCCGGTTGATCTTGTTGGGGTGGTGGTGCCGGCGTCCGATCGGGCCACCGCGGCCGCGCGGGGTGGGGTGCTCGGGTTGCGGCGGGCGCTCATTGATATCGATCTGAGTGAGGCGCCGGCTGGGTCTGCGCCGCCGTTGGCTGAGTTGAAGCGCACTGTTGCTCTTGTCGAGGCCCTGCACCAGGCGTGTGACTATGCCGGCGCTACTCAGGTGCTGCCGGGGCTGCTGCGGGACCTGCACACGGAGACGGCTGGGCCGGATCATGTGGAGGCGTTGCGGCTGCTGTGTGATGCGGCTTCCAACGCGTCGTCGGTGTTGCGGAGTTTGGGGTTTCCCGCGGATGCGTGGCTCGGTGCGGAGCGGTGCCGGGACGCGGCGGAGGCGTCCGGGGACCCGGTGCTGCGGGGGCATGCGGCGTACATATTGGCCAGGGCTTCCATTGCTTGTGGGTCGCATCAGCGGGGGCAGACGATCGCTGAGCGAGCCGTGAATCAGCTGGAACAGCACCGTGGGCGGCCGGGGAGACCGGAGACGCTCGGCTCTTTGCATCTGGTTGCCGCGCTGGCCAGCCGGTGCCGGGACCGGATCGATGACAGCCGGGAGTGGCTGACCGAGGCTGCGGTGCTCGCCCGCCGCACCGGGGAGACCAACACGATGGGGATGTTCTTCGGACCGACCAACGTGGACATCTGGCGGATGAGTATCGAGGTCGACGATGGCGACCCGGGGCTCGTTGTGGAAATCGCTCAGCGGACCGACGCGGCGAAGATCCCGGCCGGGGTGCGGCAGGTCTTCTACTACGCCGACACCGCCCGGGCGTTGGCCCGCATCGGGGGACGGGATCGGGAGGCGATCCGCTACCTGCTCACTGCGGAACGGATCGCACCCCAGCACGTACGCACGGCAGCTGAGCTCATCGAGCCCATCCGGGTGCTGCTGGACCGGTCGCGGCGGCAGGCCGGCGGGTCCGAGCTGCGCGGGTTGTCCGAACGTATGCAAACGAGTTGATCGGAGGCCCGTGTCAGCTCGGTGTCGGCCTCGTGTCTGCGGTCCACGTCAGTCTTTCGGGTGTCAGGAAGCGGGCCGGGATCAACCCCGGTGACGTTCACAGCTTCGATCCGAATGGGCCATCATGCGTACTTCTGTCACGATCATCGGCGCCGGGCTCGGCGGGCTCACCCTGGCCCGGGTTCTGCACGTTCACGGCATCCGGGCCACCGTCTACGAGGCGGAAGCGTCTCCGACCGCTCGTGCGCAGGGCGGGATGCTCGACATCCATGACTACAACGGGCAGCTTGCCGTCGAGGCCGCCGGACTGCTGGACGAGTTCCGTGGGCTCGTTCTGGAGGGGCGGCAGGCGATGCGGATCCTCGACCGCGAGGGAACTGTGCTGTTCGAGAAGGAGGACGACGGCACCGGTGGACGTCCCGAGGTCCAGCGCGGTGAGCTGCGCAGGATGCTGCTCGATTCGCTGTCGGCCGGGACCGTTCAGTGGGGTCGTAAGGTCACCGGCGTCCGCTCCCTCGGCGAGGGCCGTCACGAGGTGACCTTCGCCGATGGCACCAGCACGGTGACGAGCCTGGTGGTGGGTGCTGACGGCGCGTGGTCCCGGGTGCGGCCGCTGGTGTCGAGCGCGCAGCCCTCGTACACAGGTGAGTCTTTTGTTGAGACCTTTCTGCACGACGCGGACAAGCGTCATCCCGCCGCCGCGGAGGCCGTCGGGGGTGGAACGTTGGCCACGGCCGGCGAAAACCCGACCATCAACGCCCACCGGGAGCGCGATTCGACCCTGCACACCTATGTCATGGTCAGCAAGCCGCAGGAGTGGTTCGCCGGCATCGACTTCACGGACGCGGGTGCGGTCGCCGCCTGGGTGGAGCGGGAGTTCAGCGGTTGGGCACCAGAACTCACCGCGCTGATCACCGAAAGTGACGTTCCGCCGGTGCTGCGCCCCCTCTTCGCCCTGCCGATCGGGCACCGGTGGGATCGGGTGGCGGGGGTGACCCTCATCGGTGACGCCGCCCATCTTTCGGCTCCAGACGGCGAGGGTGCCAACAACGCGATGCTCGACGGCGCCGAGCTCGGTAAGGCCATCGCCGGGCACCCCGGTGACGTCGAAACCGCGCTCGCGGAATTTGAGCAGGCAATGTTCGCTCGCAGCGCCGTGCCCACCGACCACGCCAAATTCTTCGAGCACCTCTTCGGGGACAACGCGCCACCCCCGCGTCTGATCGAGATGTTCACCGAGCAGACCCGGTAGGAGCACAGGGCCGGTTACTCTGCCGCGGTGGATCAGCTTCATGACACCGGATACCGGGGCTTTGCCAGCGACAACTACGCCGGAGCGCATCCCGAGGTTCTCGCGGCGATCAGCACGGCCAACGGCGGACACCAGGTGTCGTACGGCGCCGACGCCTACACCCAGCGCCTGCTCGAGGTCACCCGCGAGCACTTCGGCGATCAGGCCGAGGTGTTCCCGGTGTTCAACGGGACGGGCGCGAACGTCACGGCGTTGACGAGCCTGGTGCCGCGGTGGGGTGCGGTCATCGCGACGAGCACGGCGCACATCCACACCGACGAGAACGGGGCGCCCGAACGGATCGGTGGGCTGAAGCTGCTGACGGTCCCCACTCCGGACGGGAAGCTGACCCCTGAGCTCATCGACCGGGAGGCCTGGGGCTGGGGTGACGAGCACCGCGCGCAGCCTCTGGTCGCCAGCATCACCCAGACCACCGAGCTGGGCACGCTCTACACCCCCGCCGAGATTCGGGCGATCGCGGAGCACGTCCACGCCAAGGGGATGACGCTGCACATGGACGGTGCCCGGATCGCCAACGCGGCCGCGGCTCTGGGGATGCCGTTGCGGGAATTCACCACCGATGCGGGTGTCGACATTCTCAGCTTCGGCGGCACCAAGAACGGCATCCTCTACGGCGAGGCGATCGTCGCGCTGACCCCGGGAGCCGCCGACGGGCTCGTCTACCTCCGCAAGATGAACATGCAGCTGGCATCGAAGATGCGTTTTGTCAGCGCACAGCTCCTGGCGCTCTTCGAGAACGATCTGTATCTGCGCTCGGCCAGCCACGCCAACGCGATGGCTGCCCGGCTGCGGGCGGCGCTCGACGAGGCTGTCGCCGCCGGGAAGATCACCGGGCTGAGTTTCAGCCAGCCCACGCAGGCCAATGCCGTCTTCGCCGAGCTGCCCAACGACGCGGCGGACCGCATCCGCGAGAAGTTCCGCTTCTACGACTGGGATCGGGCAGCAGGTCAGGTCCGCTGGATGACCTCCTTCGACACCACCGAGGCCGACGTCGACGCCTTCGTCACCACGATCTGCCAGGAAGTCGCCGCAGTCCGGTAGGAAGTCGCCGCAGTCCGGCAGAGGCTCGGTGTGGACCAAAACGGCGGAGTTGGAAACGTGCGCACGGCACACTGACCAACGGACCGTGGAGCCGGAAGGAACGAATGTGGATCTCACGTGGGCAGACCTCGCAGAACCCGTCGTCGGAGGATTGGCCGCCATCCTCGGCGTTTACCTGACGGAGGAAGCGCTGCAGGCCCTGCGCGGACGGGTCCCTGGCCGCTGGAACCACAACCGCACCTTCCTGCTCCCCCGCACCAAGAAACCCGCCGAAGACCAAGCGAACTGACGGAGCTGTAAGGCTCACAGCGGCGCCGTGGAGCCGGCGTCGAGCAGTTCGCCCACGTTGTCGATGCCCGTGCGGATGAGGGCGCCGTATTCGTCGCCCGGCAACGCGGTGACCAGGCGAGCGGCCTCGGCCAGGTGTTGCTCTGCCGGGGCACGCTCGCCGAGACGCCGGTGGGCGTCGGCCAGGTTGAGGTGGAGAGAGGGCAGAAAGGCGTGGGCGCGCTCGTCACCGAGGCCGGCCATCGCAGCCAGGGCGCGTTGGTCCCACATCAGCTCGTCGGCGACAGACTCCTGAAGATCCGCCAGATAGTGGGCGATGCTTGCCCGGTGCATGGGGTCACCGGCCGGCCCTACCTCGGTCCAGAGCTCCTGCAGGGCCGCACGAGCCGGACCCTTAGCGCCGGCTCGGCCCGCATTGACGGCTTCGGTCAGTTTTTCCAGGGTTGGCGCTGTCATGCGTTCAGCCTGCTGCCTCCACTAACTGGAGAGTCAAGCGTCAGGCGTCCCGGGTGCGGCGGAATTCTTCTTTGAGTTGCTCGCGGCGGAGGTGGTCGGCCATACGCCAGGCGGCCATGTCGGTTTCGGAGCGGCGGTGCAGTTCGGCGTACGCGTCGAAGGCCGGCTCCACCTTCTCGAGATAACGGACGACGTCCTGCATCGGGACCTTGCGGGCGAGCAGGTGCAGCAGCACGTCGCCGGGGTGGCGCAGGCCGCCGACGACGTCCGAGCCGCGGGTGACGGTCAGCTCGCCGTCGGACCAGTGCAGGTAGAGGCTGTATTGCCCGCCTGCGTGTTCGATGTGTACGTCAACTACGGATCCGGCCACGTACTCAGCCTATGAGACAACGGTCGATGGGTCAGTCGATGGAGAGGAAGACGTTGTCGATCTGGCCGGCGTACTGGTCGTTTCCCCTGTTGGCACCCTTGCCACCGATGCGCAGTGGCGCCGGGTTGGCGATCGAGAGGCCGGGCGGGATCGGCACCGATGCCTGCTCCACACCGTCCACAGTCAACTTCAAAGCAGACGCCTCGCGGGTGCAGGCCAGGTCGTGCCAGGTTCCGTCGGCCACGTCCAGCTGCGGTTCGGCGCGGTAGATCCTGTTGCGGCCGGTGATCACGCAGCTCGGGTGGCCTTTGTCGTGGTCGACCTGCACCTTGAACTGGCTGCCGCCGCCGACCGAGTAGCCCTTCTGGACGATGTTCGCGCCGTCGGCGAGGTCCGCGTGGGTCATCAAGATCGACGCGCCGTAGCGCAGCGGGCGGGTTCCCGGGTTCAGGTTGTCGTCGCGTACGCCCTCGAGGATCGCTCGCGGGCAGTTGGCGTCCGGCACCGATGTGCAGCGCGCCGGGTACTGCACGGCTAGGCCCGTACCCTGCGGAGTCAGGCTCAGTGCGCCGCCGTTCTGGCCCACGGGCGTCAGTTCGTAGCCGCCGTGCACGTCGGTGATCGGCCGGGACACGCCGCCGTCGAAGGTGTAGCGGATCGACACCGGTGCCGCTGCCACGCCGACATCACCGGCAGCCAGGACGTCAACCACCCCGGGAACCGAGGTCAGGACGCCCGGTGCCGGGACCGAGGCCAGGCGGGGCGCGGTGTCACCACGCGGGAAGAAGTACGCGGCCGTGAACACGCCGGTAGCGAGGACAGCGATGGCCAGGAGTGCCACGAACAAGGTCCGACGATTGACACGCATCCAGACCTAACGAAACGATCAACTCGGGGGTTCGCCCACCACGGCGTGCAGGACGTCGTCCAGCGCGATCACGCCGAGCGGGCGGCGCCCATCGCTGACCAGGACGATGTGCCGCCGGTCACGCCGCATGGTCAGCAGCAGGTCGGCCAGGTTTCGCTCCGGGGGCACCACCGCGAGCGGCCGGATCAGCTCCGCGGGGATCGGCTCGCCGCGTTCGGCGCCGGCATAACCCAGGACATCCTTGACGTGTACGAATCCGAGCACCCGCCGTGACTCGCGCTGCACCACCGGAAAACGGGACCGGCCGCTGCGGGTGGCCACCGCCTCGATCGCCGCGGGCGTCGCGTCGTCCGCCACCGTGGTGACACCCGACCAGGGTTTCACCAGGTCACCGGCCTTGCGCTCGTTGAGCCCGAGGGCCGCGTGGATCCGCTCGTACTGCTCGGTTCCCAGCAGCCCCTCGGCGCGGGCCTGGGTGACCATGCCGGCCAGCTCCTCGGCCGTGAACACCGTCTTGACCGCGTCGGTGGCCTCGATCTTCCACAGCGACAACACCAGGCGGGAAGCCCAGCGCATCGCGGTGAGCAGCGGCCGGGTCGCCGTACAGAAAGCAAGCATGAAAGGCCCGAGAACCAGCGCGGAGCGTTCCGGGCCGGCCAGGGTGATGTTCTTCGGGACCATCTCGCCGATCACCGTGTGCAGGAAGACCACGACGACCAGGGCGAGCACGAAGGCGACCGGATGCTGCGCGTTCTCGGGCAGGCCCGCCGCGGCGAACGGCCCCTCCAGCAGGTGCGCGAGCGCGGGCTCGGTGACCGCGCCCAACGCGAGCGAGCAGATCGTGATGCCGAGCTGGGCACCGGCGATCATCAACGGGATCTGGTTCATCGCGGAGAGCGCCCAGCGGGCCGGCCGGGAGGTCTCGGCGAGGGGCTCCAGCGCCGTACGCCGAGACGCGATCAACGCGAACTCACCGCCGACAAAAAGCGCGTTACCCAGCAACAACACGATTGTGACCAGCACTTCAGTCATCGGTGGGCTCCGGCGCCGGCGCGACGACGCGCACCTGCTCGATGCGGTGCCGGTCGACCTCCAGCACGGTGAATTCCCAGCCGTCGTCGGTGCTCGTCTCCCCGGCCACCGGGATGTGCCCGAACTTGGCCAGCAAAAAACCCGCCAGCGTCTCGTACGGTCCGTCGGGGAGCCGGAAACCGGTCTGCTCGACGATTTCGTCCTCCCGGAGCAAACCGTCGACCAGGAACGTACGCGCACCGCCCGGCGCGGTCAGCTCCGGCTCGGCATCCACGTCGTACTCGTCGGCGATCTCCCCGACCAGCTCCTCGATCAGGTCCTCGACCGTGACCACGCCGTCGGTGCCGCCGTATTCGTCGACCACGATCGCCAGGTCGGCGTCGGCGGCCCGCAACGCGGAGAGCACCTTGTCGAGGGCGAGGCTCTCCGGGACGTATACGGGCTCGCGGGCCACCGTGGAGACCGGTGTCGTTGCCCGGCGCTCGGGTGGCACGCCGAGAGCGTCGGAAACCCCGACAACACCGACGACAAGGTCGAGCGTCGACTCGTACACGGGGAATCGGGTGTGGCCTGTGCTGCGCGCGACCGTGATCAGATCCTCGACGCTCGCGGTGGTCTTGAGCCCGACCACGTCGACGCGCGGGGTCATCGCCTTGGCCGCGCGTTTCTCCCCGAACCGGATCGTGCGCCGCAGCAGCTTGGCGGTCTCGTTCGGCAGGGCACCGGCCCGGGCGCTGATCGCGGCGAGCAACCCCAGCTCTTCCGGCGACCGGGCGCTGGCGAGTTCCTCCTGCGGCTCGATGCCGAGCCGGCGCACCAGCCAGTTGGCGGAGCCGTTGAGCGCCCCGATCATCCACTTGAAGGTCCGGGAGAAGGTGCGCAGCGGCGCCGCCGTCGCCAGGGCCACCCGCATCGGACGGGCAAGGGCCGCATTCTTCGGCACGAGCTCGCCGAACAGCATCGACAACAGCGTCGCCATCACCAGCGCGAGCACATGCGTAACGGCGTCGGTGTGCTCGCCGGTGAGTGGCTCGATGGCCGGCGTGAAGAGCCGGGAGAGCGCGGGCTCGGCCAGATATCCGGTGAGCAGAGCGGTGAGCGTGATGCCGAGCTGCGTACCCGAGAGCTGGAATGAGAGCTCGTGCAGCGCGTGCCGGACCGTCTGCGCCCGCCGGTCACCCGACCCGGCCCGCTTCTCGATCTCCGCGCGGTCGACGGTGACCAGCCCGAACTCGGCTGCCACGAAGAACGCGTTGCCCGCGGTGAGCAGCACGAAGGCGCCCAGCGGAAGCACCGCGGTCAGGAACAGGCCGTCCATGATCGGTTCACCTCGGCCCTTATTGTGCCGGACCCGGGCAGCGGGCGCGTGCCCCCGGTCGATGCCACGATTTTCGATAGGCTCGCCGGATGAACCTGGCCGAGGAATTCGCACTGCTCGCGTACGGGGATGACGGTGCGCCTGTGACGGACGGCATCCACCTCGACAACGGGCTTGCGGGCGCCCTGCTGCTAGAGCTGGCGCTGGCGGGCCGCGCTGACATCGAGGAGAAGAACGTCGTCATCCGCGATGCGACGCCGACCGGTGACCCGCTCGTGGACGACGCGCTAGCCCGGATCGCCGCGGATGAGAAGAGCCGCAAACCCAGCCACTGGGTGTCGAAGCTCGCCAAGGACGCGCGCAAACGGACCATGGAGCGGCTGGTCGAGACCGAGGTGCTGGAGAAGCAGCAGGACAAGGTGCTGCTCGTCTTCAACCGCACCCGCTATCCCGCTCCGCACGGCGTTCAGCCGACGCCCGAGACCGAGGCCCGGCAGCGCTTGACCGCGGCGGTGACCACATCTGCCGTGCCGGATCCGCGTACGGCCGCATTGTGTGCCCTGGTCGGCGCGACCGACCTGGACCGGAAGATCTTCCGCGACCTGGACCGTAAGGAGGTCAAGGCGCGGTTGAAGGCGATCTCCGAGGGTTCATGGGCTGCCGCGGCCGTGAAGAGCACGATCGACAGCATCCAGACCGCGATCATGGTGTCGATCGTCGCGGCCACCAGCACGGCGGCCGCGACCTCTTAAAATTCTTCAGGAAGCAAAAGCCGAGCGACGCCGCAGCTCGACCTCGGCCGCCAACTCCGGCGCCCGGTCGAGTGCTGAGGGCAGGCCGCACGACGCGAGCCAGTTGGCCAACATGGTGTGGCCGCCCTCGGTGAGCACCGACTCGGGATGAAACTGCACGCCCTCGATCGGCAGCGTGCGGTGCCGCATCGCCATCACCACGCCCGACTCGGTCCAGCCGGTGACCTCGATCTCGTCCGGCAGGGTGTCGGGGAGCACGGCCAGCGAGTGGTAGCGCGTCGCGGTGAACGGATCCGGCAGGCCGGCGAGCACGCCCTCACCCTTGTGCTGCACCGATGACGTCTTGCCGTGGAGCAGCTCCGGGGCGCGGGTGACCGTCGCGCCGAAGGCCGCCCCGATCGCCTGGTGACCGAGACAGACCCCGAACATCGGCAACTTCCCCGCGTACGCCCGGATCACGTCCATCATGATTCCGGCGCGTTCCGGCGTACCCGGACCGGGTGAGAGCAGGACCCCCGCCGCGCCGAACGTGCCGACCTCCTCGACCGAGATCTCGTCGTTGCGTCGCACTTCGCACTCGGCACCCAGCTGGCCGAGATACTGCACGAGGTTGAAGACGAACGAGTCGTAGTTGTCGATCACGAGGATGCGCACGGGGGTCACCTGGCTCAGCTCAGCTCGGGGAGGGGTGGGGATCGTTCGAAGCCGTGTTGTACGGAATCTCGTCCGGCCCGAGGATCGAGTCGTCACCCGGCACCGCGTTGGGGTCCTGCTGCGCGGGGCCGGTCTGCTCGGTGCCGGTGCCGACCTGCACGTCATCGAAGGGCAGCAACGGCGTCGCCCACGGGAAGACCCAATACCAGAGCAACGCACCGATCGTCACACTCAGTACGAGTGAGCTGGTCAGCTTGCCCCACAGCCCAAAGGGAAGTTTTCGCCAGATCCAGGCGTACACGCCGTCTCCCTACGCCTTCCCGAACTCGGTGGGCTTGCCGTCCAGCGGCAGCGACTTGTCACGCTTGACGGTGTCCACCAGCTCCGCGTGCACGATGAGCCGCTGATAGTTGTTGAACTTCGGATTACACGTGGTCAGCGTCAGCAGCGCCTCGGTCGCCTTCTTACCCGGCTTGTTCGGCACGGGCGCCACGACCTGGACGGCCGTCGGCTTGACGACCTCATTGCCGATGACCTTGTACGTGTACCAGTCGCCCTGGGTCTCGACGCCGATCACGTCACCCGGCTTCAACTCGTCCAACCGCCAGAAGATCTTGCGAATCCGGTGCCCCGCAACCGAGAAGTTGCCGACCTCGCCCGGCATCGCCGTGTCCGGGTAGTGCCCCGGCGAATAACGGATGTCCTGCGGCCGCACACCGTTCGTGACAACCCAGTCCATCCCCAGCTTCGGAATGTAGAGCCGCCCGACCAGGTCATCCCCGGGCGCCGCCCGAGCCTTCTTGGTCGGCCCGGTGCTCGGCGCCACGGTCGGGTCGTTCCACTGCTCGGCCAGCTGATCCGACAGGCTGTCCTGCTCGTCCTGAACCTTCGCCGAGTTGCCGAACACCTCGTACCCGGCGAACAGCAGCACCACCAGCCCGAACGTGATCATCAGTTCGCCGGACACCCGGATGCCGGACCGGATCCGCGACCCCAGCGTCGGCCGGGTCAGCTCCGAGTAGACACTCTTGTAGCCCTCACCGGTCTGCTCGGGCCGGAGCTTGACGACCTTCTCACCGCGCTTCGCCTTGACCTCCTCGGCCGGTTCACCGCCGGCCTCCCGGCTGGCCGCCGCGCCTGCGGCGACAGCGGCCACGGAGACCGCACCGACAGCGTCCCCCGTGTCTTTCGGCAACGGGGTCCGAACCGCCGGAACCGCCTCCTGCTTCGTCGACCGCTCCTTCATCGACGGCACGGCGGGAAGAAGCCCCGTCGGCGCGTCGATGGTACGGATGATCGCCGTCGCCGACGGGTCGCCGTTCCGAAGTTCCTGCCCCCGATTTTGCCCCACCGCCCCCGGCCCCCCGTGCCGGTTCCACCGATCAGCGGCCTCTACGCCCCCGACCTGCGCAGACCGCGGGTCCGAAGCATTGGTCAGAGGCAGACGCGGGTCACTGGAAACTCCACCGGCCTGCTGCACCGAACGCGGGTCGCCACTGACAGCTTGGGCCAGACGCGGGTCACCACTGACGGGCTGAGGCAGACGCGGGTCATTGGCGAGCCCGCCGGCCTGCGCCGATCGCAGGTCGCCACCCTGTCCCGAGCGCGGGTCGCCACCCTGTCCCGAGCGCGGGTCGCCGCTCTGTCCCGGGTGCGGGTCGTTGCTTCGTCCCGGGTGCGGGTCGTTGCTTCGTCCCGGGCGCAAGTCGTTGCTGCCCGGTCCCGGGTGCAGGTTGTTGCTGCCCCAGGCGCCGGTGTCACTCGCGCCTGCCCACGCGCCGGTGTCGGCTCCCGTGGACCAGGCGGTGCCCGAGTCGCCGCGCGTTCCGGCCGGGGCCGTCTGGGACCAGGCCGCAGTCTCGTTGCCGGCGTTCACCCAAGCCCCAGCGTCAGCACCACGATCCTGCCGGCCCACGACGTTCGGCACCGACGGAGGCTGAGGTGCACGCGCTGCCACCTGGGCCTCAGCGGCTTGCGGCGTCTGCGGCTCCGAGGCCCGCCGCCGTCCACCCCGATAAACGTCCTGCTCAAAGCCATTGCCCGCAGCGGCAGTCGACGCTTCCCGCACAACCCCGCCAACGTCAGACGCCGTCCCACCAACTCCAGGCGCCATCCCACCAGACCCAGACGTCAGCCCACCGGGCCCAGACGTCAGCCCACCGGGCCCAGACGTCATCGCAGTGGGCCCAGACGTCATCGCAGTGAGCCCAGACGTAATCCCACCGGGCGCAGGCGTCGTCATTCCGTTGGAAGCCGCCGGCGCTGAAACACGAGGCGTAATCATCGCGGGAAGCGCTGCCGTAGGAGCCGCAAGAGGCGAAACCGGCGCAACGCCCGGAACAGCCCCCTGGGACAAGCCCGGCGCGGCGCCCTGAGACGAGCCCGGCCCAGCGCTCAGTGGAGAGCCCGGAGCAGCGCCCTGGGGAGAGCCTGGAGCAGCACCGTAAGGCGAGACCGGCGCAGCAGCAGCCCAAGGTGCCGCGGCAGGCGAACCGGGAGCAGCGCCCCGAGGTGAAGCCGGAGCAGCAGCACGAGGCACCGCGACAGGCGATCCAGGCGCAGCGACCTGCGGCGTACCAGAAGTCGGCAGCGGAGCCGAACCAGGAGGCGCGGGGGCCGGACCGGCGGCAGGTCCCGAGGCCGGACCAACCGCAGGTGCCGTGAAAGGAGCAGCCGGACCAGCCGCAGGCGGCGTGAACGGAGCAGCAGTCGCCGGCGGCGTAGCGGAAGGTGCGGGCAGCACGAAGGGAGTCGCGGGCGGAACGCCCCCGGCGAAGAAGGCGAACTCATTTTCAGCCGCGCCTACAGCGGGAGTGGCAGACCGAGCGCGAGCAGCCGCAGCAGCCCGAGCCACGACCGGGTCAATTCCAGCGGGCCCCTCAGCGCCGCCATCACCCGAATCACCCGAAGAATCCGATTGCGCGCTTTTTGCAGCAGGCGCCACGGAAGGCGCAGCGGGAGATTCAGGAACAACCGGCTCAGGCCAGCCACTGCCGGCCGGCGAGTTAATCGGCCCGCCCTGCACTCCGTCCGGCGCCGCGTCGGTGATCCGGGGGATGTATGCGGTCTGTGCGTCGCCGTCGGGCGCGCGGTGGCGCCCGGAGCTGGCGTTGCCCCCGGGGGTGGCTTCCGGGGCCATTACTTGGTGACCTCGGCGGATCGGAGGTCACTCGACCCGTCGTACGCCCGCACAGTCGCGTTCCTCTCGACGGTTTCCGTGTAGCCGAGGCCGAAGTCGGCGACCGCGTCCCGGAATTGCTGGACGCCCTCGGAGGAGTCCAGGGTCCGGTGCATCGCCGCGGGATTGCCCACCGCTGTGATCTTGAATGGTGGCGAGAAAACCTGGCCGTGCAGCAGCAGCGTGTTGCCGACACAGCGTACCGCGCTGGTGGAGATGACACGGACATCCATGATCGACATTGCCTCCGCACCGCCTGCCCATAGCGCGTTCACCACGGCCTGGACATCACCCTGATGAACGACAAGGTCGTCGTTCTGCGGGGCGTCGGCGCCGGTGTCCGTGGGGCGGCGTGAGGAGTCGTTCAGGACCACCGTGACGCCCTCGCCGTGCAGAGCAGTGAAGCCGGCCTGCTCGCGTAGGGCGTCGGCGCGCTTGCGGGCCTCGTTGACCGGCTCGTCCACCTCGGCGAACCGGCGGCTCTCCTCGTCGACCTTGGCACGCAGGGCGGTGGCCTCGGCGTCCCGCTCGTCGAGCCGCTCGCGCTTGTCGGTGATGAGCTGGGCGAGCTGCGGGCGGCGGTCGTCACGCAGCGCCGTCCCGTCGGCCGTGGTGGCCGACGTGGTGAACAGCAGGCCGGCCGCGAGAGCGATCAGCGGCACCACCATTCCCCAGCCGCGCTGACGCTGCCCGCGACGTCGGGGCCGAAGGCCGCGAATGGCCCGGCGCATGACAAGTCGCCACGAGGGCGTCCCCGTGGTGTACTCCACGTCGGTCTTACCTCCCCGAGCTACTCGAGACTTCCCGAGCTGATTCCGCATGTTTTTGGCTCAAGGCAACCGCCGGGTGCCTATGAGCGTGCCGCCTTGACTACGCTAGCTATCGAACAGTATTCGCCAAGGGCAGCTTTCGGTGTCCCCGGAGCCGCTCAGGGGTGGGTTGTTCACCACTTGTTGCCCTCAGGAGAGCGCCGTGCCGAAGTCACAGGTTCGCAAGAAGAAGGTCTACACGCCGCCGACGGACATCCGTCCGGCCAGTGCGGCCACGTCCAAGAAGCCGAGTCCGGTCTGGCTGCCCATCACGGCTGTCTTCCTGATCGTTTTCGGCATCGCCTGGCTGGTGGTCTACTACCTCTCCGAGCAGCGGTGGCCGGTCGAGCAGTGGCAGTACTGGAACCTTCTCGTCGGTTTCGGCTGCATGGTCGCCTCCCTGGGCATCCTTTCCCGCTGGCGCTGACCGCCCGCAGCGAAAGACGCGCACCCCTCGGCCACACCGGTCAGCGGGGTGCGCTTTTCCGCGCCCCCCCCAGCCGCGAACCAAGCCGTGGGCCAAGCCCTGGGCCAAGCCCTGGGCCAAGCCGCAAACCACGCCGTGGGCCAAGCTGTGAAGGAAAGCGGCGACACCCGCGCGCAAAGCGATTACCCGTGGGTAACATAGGTCGGCACCCGACCGAGGAGGCACAACGCAGATGGGCGTCGCGCAGATCATCGCCACCGTTCTGGCCGGCACGATCACTCTCGTGGCCGTCGTCCTCGCGGTGCGTGCTGTCATCCAGATGACAGCAGTGATCCGGCAGGGTCAACCCGACCCGGCTCGCTTCGAGAACAAGGGCACCCGGGCGAAGACCATGCTGGTCGAGACCCTGGGTCACACCCGGATGCTGAAGTGGGGCGTCGTCGGCGGCGCGCACTGGTTCGTCATGGTCTCCTTCATGGTGTTGTTCCTGCTGGTGGTCGAGGCCTACTTCGAGGTCGTCGACCCGGCCGGCGGGCTCCCGATCATCGGCCACTGGCTGATCTACGGGCTGGGCACCGAGCTGATCGGCATTCTCGGCCTGGCCGGGATCGTGGTGCTGATCGTGATCCGCCAGCTGGCCAGGCGGAAGCCCCGCAGCCGTTTCACGGGCTCCACGATGTGGCAGGCGTACTTCGTCGAGGCGATCATCGTCGGGGTCCTGGTCTGTGGCTTCCTGATCCGCGGCTTCAAGGTCGCCAACGACACCTTCGAGTTCCCGGCCTGGGCCACCCCGCTCAGCCACGGTGTGGGCGCGCTGCTGCCCAGGGCCGAGGACGGGCCGACCTGGGTCGCGCTGGTCAAGCTGTTCATCTCGATGGGCTGGCTGATCACGATCGCGCTCAACGTGACGATGGGCGTGGCCTGGCACCGCTTCCTCGCGTTCTTCAACATCTTCTTCAAGCGCGCCCCGGAGAAGCCGGCCGGTTCCGGTCTCGGTGCGCTGCGCCCGATGATGAGCCAGGGCAAGCCGCTCGACTTCGAGGAGGCGGACCCCGAGAAGGACCAGTTCGGCGTCGCCCAGGTCGAGCAGTTCACCTGGAAGGGTCTGCTGGACTTCTCCACGTGCACCGAATGTGGTCGCTGCCAATCGCAGTGTCCCGCTTGGAACACCGCGAAGCCGCTCTCCCCGAAACTGCTGATCACCAGTCTGCGCGATCACGCGTACGCAAAGGCTCCGTATTTGATCGGTGGTGGCGGTAAAGACCTCACGGGCGAGGAAAAGGCCACGGCGGCCCAGCTCGCACACATGGACGTCCTCACGCTCGCCGAGGGCAACAAGCCCCTGATCGGCACGGAGGAAGAGGGCGGGATCATCGACCCCGACGTCCTCTGGTCCTGCACCACCTGCGGCGCCTGCGTCGAGCAGTGCCCGGTGGATATCGAGCACGTCGACCACATCGTGGACATGCGCCGTTACCAGGTGCTGATCGAATCCAGCTTCCCGGCCGAGGCCGGCGTCATGCTGCGCAACCTGGAGAACAAGGGCAACCCGTGGGGCGCCCCGCAGAACACCCGCGAGGACTGGACAAAGGGCCTCGACTTCGAGATCAAGCGGGTCGGCGAGTCCGATTTCGACTACCTGTTCTGGGTCGGTTGCGCCGGCGCATTCGAGGACCGGGCCAAAAAGACCACCCGCGCCGTGGCGACGCTGCTGCACGAGGCCGGCGTCGACTTCGCCATTCTCGGCGAGGGCGAAACCTGCACCGGTGACCCCGCGCGCCGGATCGGCAACGAATTCGTCTTCCAAATGCTCGCCCAGCAGAACGTGGAAACGCTCCAGGAAGCGAAGGTCAAGCGCATCGTCGCGACCTGCCCGCACTGCTTCAACACCCTGGGCAACGAATACGAACAGCTCGGCCTGAAGGTCGAGGTAGTGCATCACACCCAGCTCCTGGCCCACCTGGTCGCCGAGGGCAAACTCACCCCGGTCCAGCCGGTCGACGGCGGCGTCACCTATCACGACCCCTGCTACCTGGGCCGGCACAACCGCGTCTTCGACGCCCCCCGCGAGGTTCTCGGCAGCGCCATCGAGGGCGGCCTCACCGAAATGCCCCGCAACTCGGAACGCTCTTTCTGCTGCGGTGCCGGCGGCGCCCGCATGTGGATGGAAGAGAAAATCGGCAAGCGCATCAACGTCGAACGCACCGAGGAAGCACTGGCCACCGGCGCGAAGACAATCGCTGTCGGCTGCCCCTTCTGCTACACCATGATCGGCGACGGCGTAACCGGCAAGGGCGAACAGGACAACGTCGAGGTCATCGATGTCGCCAGCGTTCTTCTCCGCAGCATCAAGGGCGAAAAAGCAATCTCATAAGTACGCCCGCCACCCCCACAACCGCACCAGCCGCGAACCCCGCCTCCGGCGGCTATCGCCCGCGACCATTCACCGGCCCAGGCCGTCACGCGCGCATCCGGCCGTGGCGGCCCAAGACCGCCACGCCCCCAAAACCCAAATCCCAAATGCCCGAACCCCGAACCCGCCGCTAAACGATCAGTGGTTCGATCCCCACCCCGGGCACCCGCCGAGGCGAGACTTTCCGGTGCCTGATGCGCCATCCCACATCGGTGCGCACAAGCCGATCCGCATACGTATAACTGGCGACCGACCCGTCCCTGCCAAGAGCCAGCGCTTTCGACCATGCGCGAGCCCCAGCACCGTCCTCAACAACGAGAACATTGGTGACATGCAGAGCAATCGTGTCACCGGGCCCCCGGCTGTGCGCAACACCGATATACATGTCGAGGCGCTCCTGGGACGGCCCCACATGCGGCACCGGAGCAAGCCCGAGATCGCTCACGTCAACCACAAGGTCAGCCGTGAACACCAGATCGAACCGGTCATAGGCAGAGGCATCACACAGGTGACCGTGAAGTGAGATCACCTCGTGGATGGCCAGCCTGTCATCGGCGTTCAGAACCATCGCAACTCCATACCGCTGGTGGGATACGCGATGACCGACGTTAACACCGCCTCATATCGATTGATCAGCGCAGAACGACCGGCTCCCCGTCAGCGGCGAGGATCGCGGTAATCCCGCGTTCCGATGCGGCATTGCGGAAGCGGTTCTCGATATCCGGCTGTTCAACGTAGGTCGGCGGATTGTCGAACAGCCCGTAGTGGATCGCGCAGACAGCGCCGGCGCCGAGTGCGACAGCAGCCTCCACCCCCTGCTCCGGCGTCATGGTCACCGGAACGTTCGCCTCGTAGCCCTCGAATCGAGCGATCACCCCGTTGACCGGCACAAAGGCCACGTCGAACGGCCCATGGTCACGCGCGATCTGCCACCAGCTACCGTGCCACATGGTGTCCCCGCAATGGATGATGCACCGCCCGCCACCGGCCACAATCCAGGCGACCTGGTCGGCGTCGTTGCCTCGCCAGTCCAGCGAGGTCACCGGCGTGACGGTCAGCCCGCCCAGGTCCCGCGTCTGCCCGATCTTCTGGGCCACCACGGGAAGCCCCGCATCGATCAACGCCGCCGCGACCGGTTCATGGCAGCCGACGGTCCCCTCGCCACCGATCCTGGCGAGCACCCCATGGTCGTAATGATCCGGGTGCAGATGCGTGATCAGGGCATGAGTGCCCGGCAAGATTTCGACGGGCGGCAGCGGCCGGCGCGGCACGCCCATCGCGGGTGCGAGTGGCTCCGCGTTCTCCAACGGATCGATCAGCAGCCGGAGGTCACCGAGGCTGATCTCGAGGCCGGCCCAGGCCAGACGGCGTACACGCAAAGTGTGGCTCATGTCCGAGGACGCTAGAACCTTCTTGTTGAGAAAGTCAACAAGCAGCTTTTTATTCTCAACAAGAGTCGATAGGCTGACCCCGTGCGCACCTACGGGCAGTTCTGTGGCATCGCGAAGGCACTGGACCTGATCGGGGACCGGTGGACCCTCCTGATCGTCCGGGAGCTCCTCGCCCTCGGCCCGTCCCGCCACACCGACCTGCGCAACGGGCTGCCCGGCATAGCCAGCAACCTGCTCGTCGACCGGCTCCGCGAGCTCGAGGAGGCCGGGCTGATCCGCCGGGAAGCAGCGCCGCCACCCGTCGCCACCACCCTGTTCACGCTCACCGACCGTGGCCGTGAGCTGGATTCGGTGCTCCGCGAGCTCAGCCGCTGGGGTGTCCCCCTGCTCCACGAGTCCCCCGGCATGGGCACTTTCCGCACACACTGGCTCGCCCAGCCCGCCCGGGCTCTGACGGATCGGACCCCCGTCGAGCCTCCGGTGGCGATCCAGCTGCACGCCGAGGACAACGAGGACCTGGTGCTCGAGGTGAACCACGGCGTGGTGCACACCCATCCGGGCCGGGTGGACGAGCCCGCGGCCACGCTCACCGGGCCGCCCAAGGTGCTGACCGCGCTGTTGACCGGAGGGCTGTCGTTGCACGATGCCGAGCTGGAAGGCCTGCAGCTCGCCGGGGAGCTCGACGCTGTCCGCCGGATCCTGCCGGACCGCTGACACGACGAAGCCCGGCCGCTTCGATCAGCTGCCGGGCTCCGGGCGTACCTAAAGGTTGGTCAGTTGAGAAGGCCGTCGACCGTGCCTTCGCCGCCACCGGTGCCGTCATCCGGCGGGGGGCTCGAGGCATTCGGGTCGGTGCTCGGCGTGTCGGAGGGCTCCGGCTCCTTCTCCGCAATGACGGTGAGGACGATCTTCGTCGACTTGGACTTCTTGCTGCCGGAGCTCGGAGTCTGGCTGACCACCGTGCCCGGAGCGCCGTCCTCGTTGCTCTCCTCGGTCGTCACGTTGGTGAAGCCGAACGACTTCAGCACGGCCTTGGCCGAGTCCACGGTCTGGCCCTTGACGTCCGGGATGGCGACGAGGTTGCCGCGGGAGACCGTGATCGTGATGGTCGTCCCCGGGTCGACGTTCTCGCCTTCCTTCTCGACCTTGATCACCGTCCCGCTCGCCGACGAGCTGTCGATCTCGGCGATGTCCGTCTTGAGACCCTTGGACTCGATGGCCTCGACCGCGACGCTCTGCGTGCTGCCCTTGAGGCCGGACGGCACCCGGATCTGCTCCGGCGGCGAGCAGACCTGGATGGTGATCTGCTGGTCGAGCGGGACCGCGGTGCTCTCGACCGGTGTCTGCCGTTCGACGGTCTCCTTGCAGTCCTGCTTCGGGATGGCGTCGCCGACGCTGACGTTGGTGAAGCCGGCCTGGGTCAGGGCGGTCTTCGCGTCACCTTCGGAGAGGCCGGTCACCTTCGGGATGGCCTTGGTCACCGGAGCGTCGTTGTTGTCGTCGTTGCCGCCCGCGAGGGCGAGCCCGATGCCGAGCGCGACAACTGCGAGCACGCCGAGCGCGGCCAGCGCGGCCATCACCCACGACGAGGTCTTGCGCTGCGGCTGCTGAGGGCCGCCGCGCTGGGGAGGACCGTATCCGGCCTGGATCGGACGGGTCATCGCCGTCGGCGCGCCGCCCATGCCGCCGGTCATCGCCATCGTCTCGGCCTCGGTCATCACCGCGGGGGCCATGACCGGGCGCCCCGCGACGGCGCGCAGGGCATCGGCGCGCATCTCCTGGGCGCTCTGGTAGCGGTTGAGCGGGTTCTTCGCGAGCGCCTTGAGAACGATCGCGTCGATCTCGGGCGGCAGGTCATGGACGATGTCGCTGGGCGCCTTGGGCTGCTCCCGCACGTGCTGGTACGCGACGCTGACCGGGCTGTCGCCGACGAACGGCGGGTGCCCGACGATCAGCTCGAAGAGCACGCAGCCGGCCGCGTAAACGTCGGAGCGGGCGTCGACGGACTCGCCGCGCGCCTGTTCCGGCGAGAGGTACTGCGCCGTGCCGATGACCGCGCTGGTCTGCGTCATCGTGGTCGCACCGCTGGCCAGCGCCCGGGCGATGCCGAAGTCCATGACCTTGACCTGCCCGTTCGGCGTGATCATCACGTTGCCGGGCTTGATGTCGCGGTGGATGATGCCGTGCCGGTGGCTGAACTCCAGGGCGGCGTCGATGTCGGCGAGGATCTCGAGGGCGCGACGCGGCTGGAGGCGCTGCTCAGCCGCGAGCACCTCCTTGAGCGTCTTGCCGGGGACGAACTCCATGACGATGAACGGCTGCTTCTCCCCCGCCGCGGAGATCTCCTCGCCGGTGTCGTAGACAGCCACGATCGCGGGGTGGTTCAGGGCAGCGGAGTTCTGAGCCTCACGGCGGAAGCGTTCCTGGAACGTCGCGTCGCGGGCCAGGTCGGTCCGCAGCATCTTGATGGCGACATCTCGGCCGAGCCGGAGGTCGCGTCCCCGGTGCACCTCGGCCATACCGCCGTAGCCCAGCAGCTCGCCGACCTGGTACCTGCCACCGAGCAGGCGGGAGGGCGCCGTCATAACGTCTGTCGTCCTTCGGTCGCGGGGATGAGGCGGTGCGGAGCACCAGCCTGCTTCGTAAGACGGTACGACGCCGCCGCAGCACGTTGATCGGCCGCGCCCAGAGAGCTGGTGTTCCCGTTCTTCAGAAGGAACGAGATCACACCGGCACAGAGCAGGACAAGCAATGCCAGCACGACGGCCAGCACGATGAGGACCTGCCGGCCGCCCGAGCCGTCACCCTGCTTGGCCGGAGCCATCTGCGGGTGCGACATCGGCGGGGCCGACGGGTGTCGGTAGGGCTGCTGCTGCGCCGGGGGGACCGAGGCAGCTCCGCGTGCACCCTGAGCACCGGAAACGGGGCGGGGCACGGGTGGGTACGGCGGACGGCCGGAACCGGGCACAGGAGGAGCGGACTGGGGCACACCGGAATACGGCCGGTTGTTGACCGCCGGTCCACCGGACTGCGGGTGGTTCGACGGGCCGGCGCCGGACTGCGGCCGGATCATCGGGGCCGAGCCGTTGACGGCCGGCTGGTGCACCTGGGTGGTCAGCGACGACGCCGCCTGACGGGCCACAGCCGCCATCGCCGAGGCCGTGGGCCAGCGCGCCGTCGGGTCCTTGGACATGGCCCGGTCGACGATCGCGCGGACCGACGGCGGGATGTCGGCCGGGAGCGGGCGCGGGCGGTCCCGGACGTGCTTCATGGCGATCTCGATCGGCGTCGCGCCGTCGAACGGGCGGTGGCCGGAGAGGCACTGATAGGCGACGACGCCCAGGGCGTACACGTCGGAGGCCGCGGTGGCGGTCGCGCCGGACGCCTGCTCGGGTGAGATGTAGGACGCCGTGCCGAGAACCGAGCCCGCCACGGTCAGCTGACCCACTATCGCCGAGCGGGCGATGCCGAAGTCGGTGAGGACCAGGGTGCCGTTCGGGCGTACGAGAAGGTTGCCGGGCTTCACGTCGCGGTGCACGATCCCGTTGGCGTGCGCGGCCTGCAACGCGTCGGCGGCCTGCGCCACCAGCGCCATGGTGCGCGCGGGCGTCAACCGTCCGACGCGGCTGAGCGTCCGCGACAGCGCGTCACCCTCGACGTACTCCATGACGAGGAAGGCGAGCTGCTGGTCGCTGCCGTAGTCGTAGACGTCGACCACACCGGGGTGGTTGATCGTGGCCATGGTCCGGGCCTCGCCGCGGAAACGCTCGGCGAAGCCGGGCTCGTCCAGCAGCGCGGGCAGCAGGATCTTGACGGCGACGGTCCGGCCCAGCACCTCGTCGGTGCCGCGCCAGACATCACCCATGCCGCCACCGGCGATCCGCTCGTCCAGACGGTAGCGGCCACCGAGGGTCACCCCAGGGCTGATCACGTCAGTCCCCTCCCCCACCGGCCGCGGCCTTCATGATGAGCCCGGCGATCCGGGCAGCCTCGGCGCTCGCATGACCGCCGCTCACGTTCTCAAGCATGACGCATACCGCGGAAACCGCTTCACCCTTGTCGTTGAAGGCGAAGCCGATGAACCAGCCGTGCGGGTCGGCACCCTCGGCGTTCTGGGCCGTGCCGGTCTTGCCGCCGACGTCATAACCGCTGATCTTGGCCTGTTTGCCGGTGCCGTTCTCGACGACACTGATCATCATGTCCTTGAGATCACCGGCGATCGAGCCGTTGATCGGCGTCCGCAGCGTCTCCGGGCTGGCCGTGTAGATCGGCCGCCGGTCCGCGGTGAGCAGCTGCTGCACCAGGTAGGGGCGCTTCTGCACACCGCCGTTGGCCACCGTCGCCGCCATCAGCGCGCCCTCGACCGTGGTCATCCGGACGTCCTTCTGACCGATCGACGACTGGGCCAGGCCACCCTGGTCGTTCGCCACCGTGAGGTCACCGGTGTGGCTCGCCGCGACGGGCAGGCCGCCGTCCTTCAGGTCGCCGACCGTGAGGTCCTCCTGCTCGAAGCCCCACGCCTTGGCCTCGTCCTGGACCTTCTGACCACCGAGGTCCACGCCGAGGCGGGCGTAGCCGGTGTTACAGCTCTCGGTCAGGGCTTCCTTCAGGCTGATCTTCGAGCCGGGGCAGGTCTCCGCCTCGGCGTTGTGAATCGGCGCGCCGGAGCCGGGGGCGATGTACTCGTCGCCCGCCTGGATCTCGGTGTCCTGCTTGTAGCCGGCCCGCAGCGCCGCCGCCGAGACGATGACCTTGAAGGTCGAGCCCGGCGGGTACGTCTCGGACGTGGCCCGGTTGAGCAGCGGCTTGTCCTTGTCGGCGTTGAGCTTGTTGTACTCCGCCGCCGCATCCTCGGTGTCATGGCTGGCCAGCGGGCTCGGGTCGTAGCTCGGCATGGAGACCATCGCCTGGATCGCACCCGTACGCGGGTCGATCGCGACCGCGGAACCGAACTTGGCGCCGCGCTCGTTGTTTGTGAGCTGCTTCCAGGCGGTTTCCTGTGCCTTGGTCTTCAGTGACAGCACGACGTTGCCGCCACGGGCCTCGTCACCGGTGAACATCGAGCTCACCCGGTCGGCGAACAGCTTGTCGCTGGTGCCGGAGAGGAACTCGTTCTCGCTGCGCTCGATGCCGGTCGCCGCGAGGTTGACGCCCTTGTAACCGATGACCGGCGCGTACATCTCCCCTTCGGGGTATTCACGCAGGTACTTGTAGGTATCGTCGGTGGCCTTGTTCTCGGCCAGCGCCTTGCCGTCCGCCTCGATGACACCGCGCGGCGTGTTGTATTCCGCCACGCGAACGCGACCGTTGTGATCATCGGTGCGGTACTTGTCGGCTTTGTAGGCCTGAACCCAGTTCAGGTTGGCAAAGATCAGTCCGAACAGGACGAAAACGACCACGCCGGCCTTGCGCAGGGGTGCGTTCACGGCTTGATCACCTCCGTCATGGCGCCGTGCAGCTGTGCGGGCGGTTGCTTGGGGCCACCGGCCTGGGCCGCCGGGCCACCCGTCGCGGGCTTACGAGCGGCATCCGAGATCCGCAGCAGCATCGCGATCAGCAACCAGTTGGCCATCAGTGACGAACCACCCGCCGACAGGAACGGTGTCGTCTGACCGGTCAGCGGGATCAGCCCGGTGATGCCACCAAGGATGACGAAGACCTGCAAGCCCAGGGTGAACGCCATACCACCGGCGACCAGCTTGCCGAACGAGTCGCGCACCAGGATGGCCGCGCGCAGACCCCGCTCGACGATCAGCAGGTAGACCACCAGCAGTGCGGAGAGGCCGAAGAGGCCGATCTCCTCACCCATGCCGGCGAAGATGAAGTCGGTCTGGACCTCGGGCACGAAGCCCGGCGAACCAGCACCCGGTCCGGTGCCGAACAGCCCGCCGGTGCCGAGCCCCAGCAGGCTCTGGACCAGCTGATAGCCCTCGTTCGAGACGTACTGCGGCGCGAACGGGTCGAGCCAGATCGAGGCGCGGTCGTAGAAGTTGGCGAAGGGGCCGCCGACGGACGCGCCCAGCAGGTAAGCCACGTAGACGCCGCCGAAGAACATGATCAGGCCGATGATCAGCCAGCTCGCCCGCTCGGTGGCCACATAGAGCGTCACCACGAAGAGACCGAAGTAGAGCAGCGCCGTGCCGAGGTCCTTCTCGAACACCAGGACCAGCAGCGACAGCAGCCAGACCGTGATGACCGGGCCCAGGTCGCGACCACGGGGGAAGTCGATGCCGAGGAAACGGCGGCTGGCCAGCGACAGGACCTCGCGCTTGCGCACCAGGTAGAACGCGAAGAAAGAGACCAGCGCGAGCTTCGCGAACTCACCCGGCTGGATCGAGAATCCGCCGATCTTGATCCAGAGCTTCGCGCCGTTGATCTCGGACATCGAGGCCGGCAGCACCGCCGGGATCATCACGAGCACGATACCGACCAGACCCAGCGTGTACGCGTACCGCGAGACCGCCTTGTGATCGCGCACGATCAGCAGCAACACCGCGGCCAGGATCAACGCGACCAGCGTCCACGCGAGCTGGCGGCCGCCGATGCCGGAGAAGATGCCCGGCTCGGGCAGCTTCTTCGTGATCGACTTCGCGATGTCCAGCCGGCGCAGGAACCCCACGCCGAGCCCGTTGATCAAGGCCACCGCGGGGATGAGCACAGGGTCGGCCCACGCCGCGGTGAACCGGACCACCAGGTGCAGGCCCAGGAACAGGATGCTCAGCAGCGCGGCCGGCACCCAGAAGGTGGTGGTGATCTTGCCGAGCTGGTTCGCCTCCACAATGGCGCCGTAGAGCGCCACGATGATCATTGCGAAGGCGAGCAGCCCGAGCTCCGCGTTGCGTCCCGTCCTCGTGCCCGGGACGCGCGGCATCTCACCCGTGGAGGCGGGTGTGGGAGCCGGTATGGCGGGCGCGGTCAAGAAAGAGTCCCCAGACGTCGGTCGGGCACGGCACTCAGTCGACGGGCCGGCACCCGACCGGGTCGCTGGTGACCGGCGGGGTCGAGTCCGAAGGCTGTGCGTCCGGCGTGGTGGTGGGTTCGGTCGGCGCCGAGGAGTTCGTGTTCTTGGTGGGCCCCGAGCTCTTCCCCGCGGACGCGGAGACCGAGG
This sequence comes from Winogradskya consettensis, assembly GCF_018332715.1. GTDB lineage: Bacteria > Actinomycetota > Actinomycetes > Mycobacteriales > Micromonosporaceae > Actinoplanes > Actinoplanes consettensis. Next base: position 52,557 of record NZ_BOQP01000012.1, read on the forward strand.
GGTTCGCCGACGGTGTGATCGAGGCAGCGGCGCTGCTCGGTGCGCATACCGGCTTGAGGTTCGGGTTGGACGGATCCTCGCTGGTCAGCTCGAGCACCATGCGCTGGGCATCGGCCTTGCTGTCGGCGTGGATGCCCTGCTTGACCCGGTCCTGTGCGACCGTGGTGAGGTCCTCGAGGCGGCCCGTCGTGGTCTCGTCGACGCTGGAGAGATCCAGGCCGGCGATCTGCCCGGGCACACCCTGGAAGATCGCGAGCTCACCCGTCTCGGTGGCGCCCACGTAGAACTGGTCCTGGGTGTAACGCCAGCCCGTCCACAACCCGCCACCGAGCACGGCGAGAAGCAACAGGACGAGCAGACCTGTCCGCACGGGGTGCCGCTTGGGCTGCTCCTGCTCGTCCCGCTCGTAGGCCGGGCCCTCGGGCTGAGCCGGACGAGGCGGGGACTGCAGGGCGGCCGCCCGCGCGGCGGCGCTGGAGCTGTCGGCCACGGTCGAGTTGCCCCGGTCACGGGCGGCAGCGCCACCCACGATCGGCGCCTGCTCGACGATGTCGGCGTCCGTCGCGTCGGCCACCACCACAGTGATGTTGTCGGGGCCGCCGCCGCGGAGCGCGAGCTGCACGAGCCGCTCGCAACACGCCTGCGGATCGGGGATGTCCCGCATGCTCTCGCCGATGGTCTCGGCACTGACCACACCGGAGAGCCCGTCGCTGCAGATGAGATAGCGGTCGCCCTTGAGCACCTGGCGAACCGAATACTCCGGGTCGATGTCCCGCCCATCGAGCGCCCGGGTGAGCAGCGAGCGCTGCGGGTGGCTGCTCGCCTCCTCCGGGCTGATCCGGCCCTCGTCGACCAGCATCTGGACGTACGTGTCGTCCTTGGTGATCTGGGCGAACTCGCCCGCGCGAATCATGTAGGCGCGCGAGTCGCCGATGTGCACCATCCCGATCTTGCTGCCCGAGAAGAGCACAGCGGTCAGCGTCGTGCCCATCCCTTCCAGCGCGGGATTGGCATCGACGGTGTCGCGCAGCGTCTGATTGGCCGTGCCGACCGCTTGCCGAAGAGCGTCCACCAGCGCATCGCCGGGGACGTCCTCGTCAAGCGGAGCCATGGCCGCGATAACGATGTTGCTGGCGACGTCACCGGCGGCCATGCCGCCCATGCCATCGGCGACGGCAAGGAGCCGCGGTCCGGCGTAGACGGAGTCTTGGTTTCCGTCTCGGATCAGACCGCGGTCACTCTGGGCGGCGTAGCGCAAAGTCAGGGTCATGGCCGTAACTCAAGGGAAGTGCGGCCGATCCGGATCGGCACGCCAAGGGGGACGGGAGTAGGTCCGGAGACCTTACCGCGATCGAGATAGGTGCCGTTCGTCGAGCCGAGATCCTCGACGAACCACTGGCCGTCCCGCGGAACGAGCCGGGCATGCCGGGCCGACGCGAAGTCGTCCGTGATGACGAGGGTCGAATCCTCGGCACGCCCTATCGTGATGTGAGCCTCACCCAGAGTGATCCTGGTGCCGGCAAGCTGACCCGCGGTCACGACCAGTTGCCGGGCCGCCTTGCCGCGTTTCGCCTTCGCCGGCCGGCCCTGAGGCATCACGCCGCCGCCCACCCCCCGGGGCGTAGCCACGATGCTCTTGGACCGGACACCGGCGAAGAGATCCTTACGGATCACCCCGACCACCGTGAACACGAAGATCCACAGCAGGATGAGGAAGCCGAAACGAGCGACGGTGAGGACGAATTCAGGCAAGGTGCCTAGCCGTCCACTCGGAACGTCAACGTCGTCGTCCCCAACTGGATCATGTCGCCCGGGTTCAGGGCCACCGCCGACACCCGCTGGCCATTGACCATGGTGCCGTTGGTCGAGCCCAGATCCGTCAACACGACCTGGCTGCCGTCGTAATCCAGCCGCGCGTGGCGGCGGGAGATCCCGACGTCGGGCAGGCGCAGGTTGGCCTGGTCACCTCGGCCGATCACCGTCGACCCCATCTGCAGGGGATAGGTACGCCCGTCGCCGGAGACAAGGCCGACGCTGCGACCGTTGTGCCCCTGCTGCTGGTAACCACCCTGCTGCTGGTCATAAGGCGAATACGCGGGCTGCGAGTCATAGGCGGGCTGCTGCACCGGAGCGACCTCGCCGCCGGTGTACACCTCCGCCGTGACCCGGAACATCCCCGTGTCCAGCCCATCGCCCCGCTCGATCTCGACGATCACGTCCCCGTAGACCGTCCAGGCCTGCTCGCCGATGAACTCCGCCTGCGACTGGGCCAGTTCCTGGGCCAGCGCGGCGGCATACGGCGCCAGCCTGCTGTGGTCATAGGGGGACAGATCGATGACGTAGCGGTTCGGCACGAGAGTCCGGCCACCGGCGAGAATAGCCTTGTGGGCTTCGGCCTCCCGCTGCATGGCATTCAGAATCTCCACCGGGTGCACGACACCCTTGAACACCTTGGCGAAGGCCCCCTCGACAAGGCCTTCCAATCGCTTCTCAAAGCGCTGCAGCACGCTCACCGGCTCCTCCTCGGGTTCCGAGGACATGATGGTATCCGGCCGCCGCTTGCGCATCTCTGCGACGAGCGGCCGGTCGCTCCTGACCCTCGTATAACGCCCCGCGACGCCGTGCTAGTCTTCCTGGCGTCGCGGGGAAACACCTGCTCGCGATGTAACGAGGGACAGCGTAGTCTGTTCCGGCTAACTGAATGCCACGGGGATGTGGCGGAATGGCAGACGCGCACGGTTCAGGTCCGTGTGTCCGAAAGGACGTGGGGGTTCAACTCCCCCCATCCCCACGAGTGACCAGGGACTCTATGCTCGCAGAAAGCGCGAGCTAGGGTCCCTCGTCATGTCTGCTCCGGGGGCCGAGCCCCCGGAAGCCCCGCGGTGCGGTGGTGGCGGTCAACCCTGCGGTTGTCGCGCCCGCGCGGTCGTTCAACCTCGAAGTGCTCGCGGGCGTCGCTGAGTCTCGATCAAAATCCTTGTTGGCGGGGCCGAATGCGTCACATCCTTTGGCCGCGGGGTCCCTTTTGCCGGTTTTCGAGCGGGATCAAGTTGTTACCGAGTTGGGGGCGGCCGGGCGCGGCGTCGGCGCCGGGGGATCGTTTGGGTGAAGTTGGGCGGCGGGGGCGCTGTGGGTTGTGGAAGAGCGGGTGGGCCGGGGGGCGTTATGCTCTCGACTGATTTCTTGGTGTCGAGGGCTTTGGAGAGTTGCTCGTGGGCGTTGCTCTGGTGACTGGATCAGGTGGGCTCATCGGGTCCGAGGCTGTTCGGCATTTTGCTGGGCTTGGGCTGGATGTCGTGGGGATCGACAACGACATGCGGCAGGAGTTCTTCGGGGCTGAGGCGTCTACCGCGTGGAACGTGCAGCGGTTGACTGCTGACCTCGGGTCGCAGTACTCGCACCATGGCGTGGACATCCGGGACCGGGATGCCGTGGCCAGGATCTTCGAGAAGTACGGCAAGGACATCGCCGTTGTCATCCACGCTGCGGCGCAGCCTTCGCACGACTGGGCTGTGCGGGACCCGTTCACTGATTTCGATGTGAACGCCGGGGGCACGCTCACGATGCTGCAGAACACGCGTGAGCACTGCATCGAGGCGCCGTTCATCCACTGCTCCACCAACAAGGTGTACGGCGACACGCCGAACCGGCTTCCGCTGGTCGAGCAGGAGACGCGCTGGGAGCTCGACTCGGCACACCCTTACTACGAGGGCATCACCGAGGACATGTCGATCGACCAGACGCTGCACTCGGTGTTCGGCGCGTCCAAGGTCGCCGCCGACGTGATGGCCCAGGAGTACGGCCGCTACTTCGGCATGAAGACCGCGATCTTCCGGGGTGGCACGCTCACCGGGCCGGCGCACTCCGCCACCGAGCTGCACGGCTTCCTCGGGTACGTCATGCGCGCGAACATGGAACGCCGGACGTACCGGATCTTCGGCTACAAGGGCAAGCAGGTACGCGACGCCATCCACAGCCACGACGTGCTCAGCGCGTTCGAGGCGTTCTTCCGCAACCCCGGTTCCGCCAAGGTCTACAACCTGGGTGGCGGACGGCACTCCAACGTGTCGAACCTCGAGGCGTTCGCGATCGCCGGCCGGATCAGCGGCACCGAGATGATCACCGAGTACGTCGAGGACAACCGGATCGGCGACCACCAGTGGTGGATCGGCTCGATGGCGGCGTTCCAGGCCGACTACCCGCAGTGGAAGCAGGTCTACGACGTCCCGATGATCCTGCAGGAGATCCACGACGCGAACGTCGACAAGTGGGTTCCGGCATCATGATCGACCTGGGCAAGAAAAACGTCCTCGGTGTGCTCGTCGACGCGGTCGACTACGAAGCTGCCACCGCCAAGATCATCGAGGCGGCTCGCGAGCGAAAGCACTATGCGGTGACCGCGCTCGCCGTGCACGGCGTGATGACCGGTGTGCAGGACAAGGCCCACAACGCCCGGCTCAACTCATTCGACCTGGTGACTCCGGACGGCCAGCCCGTGCGCGGAGCCATGAACCTGCTCGACCACGCAGACCTCGCCGACCGGGTCTACGGGCCCGAGCTGACCCTGCGGGTGCTGCGGGAGGCCGCGGCCGAGGGCCTGCCCGTCTACCTGTACGGGTCGACGCAGCCGGTTCTCGACAAGCTGGTCCCGGCCCTGGAGCAGATGTTCCCCGCGCTGAAGCTGGCAGGTGTCGAGCCGTCGAAGTTCCGCAGCAACGAGCCCGGCGAAGACGTTGAGATCGCCGACCGGATCAAGGCCTCCGGTGCCCGGATCGTGCTGGTCGGCCTGGGCTGCCCCCGGCAGGAGATCTGGACGTACGCCATGCGCCCGCTGCTCGACATGCCGCTGCTCGCCGTCGGCGCGGCCTTCGACTACCACGCCGGCCTGTTGAAGAACCCGCCCGCGTGGATGCAGAAGTACGCCCTCGAGTGGCTGTGGCGTCTCGGTCTCGAGCCCAAGCGACTGTGGAAGCGTTACCTCCTGCTCAACCCCGCCTACGTGTCGCGGCTCGCGGCACAGAAGGCCGGGCTGTGGAAGGCGACCCCGCCGGCACCGACCACCGACAAGGTGCAGAAGTTCGCGGTCTGAGGGAGTGCCGGGACCCCATCGCGTTCGCGGAGTTGAGGGGATCCCGGCCGACCTCCCCAGGTCGAGCACGCAGCGACCGATGAACATTCGCGAGCATCCGCACCGGCCGTCTGACACCCGACACTAGGACACGCGTCACGGGCGCAACAGGGGGCATTGTCCACTTCGCCCATTGGGCTGAGGGCGTACCGTGGTCATCTGACAACGCAGCGTAAAAGCATGACCCCTACGGGTTTCCGGTCCGGTGATTTCCCGGTTTTGCGAGTTGCGCGACAGGTGAAGTCTGTGGATGTGAACACCACGACGGACCTCATTCTCATCGGCGCTCTCGCCGTGGTCTGGCTCACCGCCGGGCTGCTCGCCGACACGCTCCCGGTTGCCCGCACCGCCCGCGAGCTCCGCCGGCGCGCCCGGCTGCTCTCCACTGTGGTCGGTGCCGGTGCCGGGCTGTTCGTCGCGGTGCTCGTCATGACCGGCCTGTTCCCCGGCGACACTTCCGCGCCGGCCGCGGCTCTCTTCCCGGCGGTCCCGGCGCTGTTCGTGCTGACCATGACCGCGCGGCGCCTCGGCCAGATCCGGCGCGGCGCCGGCGCATTCGCCACCGCGCCGCTCGCACCGGCCCCGCCCGCGCTGCGTGCTGCTGCCGCGCATCCGCTGGTCGCCGTTCCGTTGCAGGTGACAGGTTTGGCGGCGCTGCTCGGCGTACCCATCGCTGCTGATCTTGTGGAAGTGCCCGGTGCCGACTTCGCGGGCATCGCGATCGGCATCGTCGGCGTCGCGGCCCTTTCCCTGGTCCTGCGGCACGCGATCCGGCACAGCCGGCTCAACCTCGCGGTGCTGGCCCCGATCGGGCGGATGCGCCACGCGCCCGTCCTGCGCACCGAGCGCTACACCCCGCTGCCCGAGGAGACGCCGACCGACCGCGCCATCGGTGCGGGCGCGGTCGATCTGGCTGCCTGACCTACTGCTTGCCGCGGTTGGATTCCTGCACGTAGAGCAGTTCGAGGATCGACCGGGCCGCCTCGAACCAGCGGTCCAGCCAGTCGGAGGCCGGCATCGCGCCGCGCCCCGGAAGCTCCATCAACAGACCACGCAGCAACGGGTGATCAGCCATCGACTGCGCCGCCGCCCCGAGCTGCGGCGGCAACGGGGTGGGGGTCGCCGTCGAGTCGATCCAGCCACCCGGCGGGAATACCGGCTCGGTCAGGCCCTGCATGTCCAGTGCCGGCATCTTCCCCGTGCGATCCTGGTCCATCGGGTTACGCGTCGGCAGACCGGCCGCCGAAAGAGAACCGGGGCCGCCCCGCCCCATCAGCTCCGCTTCGCCGTGCTCCCCCGACATGGACCCCTCGCGCCGATTCTGCCGGTACGCGCTCACACCCCCGCTGAACCGGTCCTGCGCGCTCGGGTTCCCGCTGCTGAGGTTGTCGGAACCGATCGTCATGTGTTCGCCCTGCCTCGCTCGTTGAATTGCCCTGCCCGCACCGTCACGAGGTGGCCCTGCCCGCACCGTCACGCGAGGGAGACAGTCAGCCATACGGGCGACAGCGGTACGTCAGTGCAGTCCGGCCCGCACTTAAGGCGTTCAACGAGGTGGCGCGCGTCCGGCGACGGTACAAAATCCTTAAATTACGCATAACAGCCCACGGCCCGCGAAAGCTGCGGGCGTGGGCTCATGGCCTCACTCAGCCGTCCTCCGGCCTGCTCCAGCCCACCCGGGAGATCGGGTCCAGGATCGGCCCGGGCTTTTCTGGACCGGCAATGGCCACTGGCTGGTCACCCGCGGTCGCACGCCTGCTTCTGGGTCGACGATGGCAACTGGGCTCGGTTGCCCGAGGCCGGTTGGTTGCCCATCGTCAGATGGTCGACCCTGGTCGGATGGTTGACCCGGTCGGATGGATGACCCCGGTCGGATGGTGACCGTGGTCGCTCGCCTGACCTGGTCGCGCGTCAGGCCAGGCGAACACGGACCTGGCGGGCCGGTCGGCACCTCATCGAGGCCCGGACTCCTCAGGACCCGGAATCCCTCAAAGCGCGGTACCCCTGCGAGGCCGACCGGCCGATTTGTTGCTGAACCGGCCGTGCGGGGCCGGTGTTAATGCAACCGGCCGTGCGGGGCCGGTGTTGGTGCAACCGGCCGTGCGGGGCCGGGTGTCGTGTCGTCGACCGTGCGGAGCCGACGCTGCGCCGCCGGCCGTGCGGGGCCGGCGTCCTACTTCCCGGCCGTGAGGGCCGGTGTTCTACCAGGCAGGGTTACCGATCGAACTCCCCGTCCTTGGCGCCACCCACGAACGCGTCCCACTCGTCCGCGGTGAAGATCAGCGCGGGACCGGTCGGGTTCTTCGAGTCGCGCACCGCGATCGCCTTGTCTACAAACGCCACTTCGACGCAGTTGTCGCAATTGGGACCGCTACGGGTGCTCTTGAACCACTGTGCACGGCTCAGATTGATCCGGAAACCCTTGGTTTCGACTTCCACAATGGCTCCTCTGCCAGCAATGCGATCATGTTCCTGGACTCCTCCGGGGGGAGGGCCGTCGATCGGATGGCATCGAAGATTGAGTTGTACTTGCTCAGTTCGTCGACCTTCTCCAGAAATAGCCCGCCGGTCGCGTTCTCCACGAACACCACGTCCGGGTCCTCGGCATCCGGGAAGTCGAGGATCGCGAAAGTGCCATCCATGCCGGCGTGCGCCCCTGCCGCGAAGGGCAGGATCTGGAGAGTGACGTTCGGCAACGCGGCCATCTCAGCCAGACGGAAAAGTTGATCTCTCATCACGTCGTCGCCACCGACCGGGCGACTCACCACCGCCTCATCGAGCACCACCCAAAGATCGATCGGATCGTCCTGAATCAATAACGCTTGGCGCGCCATTCGGACTCGTACCCGTTGCTCGATTTGTTGGTCGGTGTCACTCAGTCGGGCGCCCCGAATCAATGCATCTGCGTACATATCGGTCTGGAGAAGTCCGGGAATCACCTGCTGCTCGTACGCCCGAACGGATCGAGCGGCGGCCTCCATCCCCACATAAGCGCCGGTCAGAACCGTACTGAACGGGTGCCACCACCCTTTTTGCCGGGCTTCGCGGGCAATTTGGACGAGCTCGTCGGACACCGCGCCGTCAACGCGGTAGATGTCCACCATGTCCTTCACGTCACGTGGGGTGGCACTGGTGTGGCCGGTCTCGATCCTGGACACCTTGGACGGCGAGCAGCCGAGGCGGTCGGCCACCACGTCGATCGTCACGCCCGCTGCTTCGCGATATTTACGCAGCTCGGCGCCGAGTCGGCGACGACGGATGGTTGGGCTTCGGCGCGGATTCACGCTCACCTCCGGTAGGTGGCGGAACCGGCAAGTTGCTCCGCCGTACGGCGTTTGTCGGCTCCAGTCTGGCTGTTGATCTCTTGATCCTTCAAGCGTCGACAGTGATCACTTCGTCACGGACGGCTGACATGCAACTTGCATCGATTACAGGCGTGGTGCAATCTTTCGGGTATGGCGCTCGTCACCGCACGAATCGGTGATGGCCGTCAGGCCCGGCAGTTCGTGAACGGCACAACACCGATCATGGTCTGCCTGATCTCTTGATTGTCCTACGTGGACTCCGATAAGTCGCGGAGTTACTCCACCGGCTGACGGAGGGCCGGTCGCGTCATTACGGCACCATTGTGATGATTGGCACCCTCACAAGGTTGCCAAGACGTACGAGCCGGGCACACTGGAGCATCTGTGTTCACCGTGTGGCAAATCGGTGTTTGCCCCCCAAATTCGGGTTCAGGACAGGAGATGGCGTGCTTCCTCGGTCCGGCGATGTCATCCATGTGACGAAGGCGGCGAGTGTCCAATTCTCATCGCCCATGCTCTTCCGGGTCATCCGAGTTCATGACTGGCCGACATACGACGGCTGGATCTGGCTCGACGGCTACGAACTCAACGCAGGCGGCGACGCCGTCGAGCGCCGCTCCATCTTTGTGCAGGTCGGCGGCCTGCGCCAGGTCGGCAAGGCGCCCGACCCGCGCGCCCGCAACGCCCGTCAGCCGGGATTGACCTCGGGCGCGATCCCGACCCGTGCCCTGCGCGCCAACCGCTGAGCCTGCGTCCGCCGGCCAGGTGACGAACGGCCAGGTGACGAACGGCCGGGTGACGAACGGCCGGGTGACGATGGAGTCAGTCCTCGTCGTAGTCGACGGACGGCGTGGCGGTGGGAGTGGACGGCGGCGTCGTGGTGGCGGTCGGCTCACTCGCGATGATCAGGTTCACGATCGTGTCATCGGGCACCTGCTGACCCTCGGCCGGGTCACTGCCGATGATCGTTCCTGGTGGGGCATCCGTGCTGGCCACGTAGCGCAGGCGGTAGTTGAGACCCTTGCGGTTCAACGCGTTTCTGGCCTCGTCCAGGGAGAGCCCTCGCAACGCGGGAATGGTGATGTCGCTGGCGGTGCTCGGCACCGCACTGGACGGGGTTGCCGAGGTCGGAGCGGCCGACGATGGCTTCGACGTCGGCCCGGTGGTAGCGGTCGCAGCCGGTGCGCGCGTCGCCGTGGGGGTCACCGCCGGGGTCCCCTGATCGGTTCCGCCATTCGACCTCACGATCAGATAGATCCCCCAGCCGAGCAGCGCGAGCAGCACAAACGCCACGATCCCCACCAGGATCGGCGTCCACCATCTGCCGCGGGGCTCATCCTCCGGAACGGCGGCCCAGTCCGTACGCGTGGCATCGTCGGCAGGTCCGGGTGCACGAACGCCGGCCCGGCCCGCCCAGATCTGGTCCTCGTCGTCCCAACCGGACGCGCCCCCACTGGCCGGCGCGTAAACCGACGTCGCGTCGTTGTCCGAAACCGGTCGGAAAACCGAGGTCGCGTCGGCATCGGACGGGACGGGCGGCAGGGCGCGGGTCTCGTCGCCGGCGCCGCTGTCACTCCCCCCGGTACGCCCGTTCGGCTCAATCTCGTCCTCGTCGCGGAACGGGAAGAACTCGCCGGTGTCATCGGACATCGCCGTACCTTCCTCCCTGGTCCGCCCTCTGAGAAATCAACTTAACCAATCTTGAAGCATTCGCTCATCGATTCGCAGGCATCGTCAACGACCGCTACAGTGCCCGGCATGGCCGCTAAGGGCTGGATAACGCAGGTGGCAGCCGCGGCCGGGGTGGCCGCGGGGACAGGTGCCGCCCAGCTCGGCCTGGGCTACGGCCTGGGCGTGGTGGTGTGGCCCGCGACGGCCACCCCGGACGACAGCGTCTGGCTGGGGAGTCTCGGCTGGGCAACATGGATCGCGGCGAGCGCCACGGTGTTCGGCGCCGTGATCGCCGGTCGGCTGGGTCAGGTCTCGGGCGGTCTGTGGCGCTTCGCGCTCGCAGCCTCAGCCTCGGTCGGGGCTCTGCTGACGGTCGCGCTGGTCGCGCTTCCCGCCCGCGCCGCCGTGCGCCCCGACGAGTACACCCCACAATCAACAGCCGGTGGGTACGCCCTGATCGGCGTACTTCTAGGAATGGCCCTCGCCTACTGGGCCGTCTTCACGCGCCCGGTCGCCGCCAACCTCATCGCCACGGCGACCTGGTTGTGGGCCCTGGCTATCGCCGCGGTGGTGATGGATGTCTTCTGGCACCAACCCTCGGCGACCTACCTGACCAGCTGGCAGTTCACCGGCACGGACCCCGGCGCGGTCGTGGGAACCATCTACTGGCCGAGCGCCCTGCTCACGCTTCTCGCCGCCTTCGTGCTCGGCATCCTGGGCGCCTGGGCCGCCACCCGGCGCGGCGACTTCGGGCTCGGCACGGCATCGTCCGGCGCGGTCGGCCCCTTGCTGGTGGCCACGGCGTTCTTCGTGCTCGCCCCGCAGCTCACGGGCTCGCTCGGCCCCCTCGAATCGGCATACCTGACCGCACCGTACGCAGTCCTCGCCGGCCTCGCAGGCTCCGCCCTGACCGTCTCGGTCGGCCGCCGCGCCGCGGAACGCCGCACAGCCCGCGCCAACCGCCCGCCACAGCCACCCCGCCAGCGACGCACCCGCCGCTCGAAGGGCACCGAAACCCCCGCGGTCGTAACCGGCCGGGCGAAGGCCCCGGAATCCCCCGCCGAACGCCCCGCCTGGGCCGGCGGACCCGCGACCCCCCGGCCCCGCGCCTCCACGGTCACCCCACCACCGGACTCACCCACGATCGCCCAGATCAACCCACCGTCGTCCCCCGGAGCCCGATCCTCAGCGTCGTCTGCGGTCAGCGGTTCCGCGCCGTCGTCGACCGGAGCCCGATCCTCGGCTTCACCTGCGGTCAGCGGTTCCGCGCCGTCGTCGGCCGGGGCTCGGTCCGCAGCGGCGGCCGCGGGTGGTGCTGGGCCATCGTCGGCAGCGGGCGGTTCCGCGGCGGGAGCCACTTCAGGGCCTTCGTCCGCTGCCGGCGAGCCTGTGGCGCCTGCCCAGAAGTCGGCCGGACGCGGACGGACCGACTCGGTGGAAACTGACAAGGCCCCGGCGAGGAAGACCGTCCCGGCGAAGAAGGCCGCACCTGCGCAGACCTCGATGTCCGTGTCCGACACCGCGTCGGCGACGACGACACCCCGGCAGGCCAGACCGGCGATCGCTCCGTCAAAGAGTGCTTCGACCCCGGCCAAGAAGGCGAACCAGGCCGCGCAGGCCGCGCCTACTGTTCCAGGGCAACCGGCCAGAGCCACCCCGGCGAGGAAGAGCGCGCCACGGAAGGCCAAGCCGAGCGACGTCCCCCCGGAGATCCCCTTGACCGACAGCGAGAGCGACAACCCGTAAGGCCGCATCTAGCCCCGTACGCCGCTTTCGCGTGCAGCTCCAAGCGCACAAAGGCCCCACTAACGCCGAAAGCGCCGCCCGGTCTGGGCGGCGCTTTTCGTTCGCTCGGGTGCGGCAGATGTGCCTTCGCCGAGCTCACCGGAGCGCTCCTGCAGGGTGTCACGGAGCGAACCGGTGGTCAGGCCATGGAACGGGCCGAGATCAGGCAGCCTGGCGAATGGCTTCGCCCTCGATCTCGATCTTGATCTTCTTGCCGATCATCACGCCGCCGGTCTCGAGGGCGACGTTCCAGGTCAGGCCCCAGTCCTCGCGGTCGATCTCGGTGCTCGCGCTGAAGCCGAAGACGGACTGGCCGTAGGGGCTGGTGGTGGCGCCCTCGAACTCGACGACCAGCTCGACCGGCTTGGTGACGTCCTTGATGGTGAGCTCACCGTCGAGGACGAACTCGGCGCCCGCGTGGGACTTGATGCCGGTGCTGCGGAAGACGATCGTGGGGTACTTCTCGGCCTCGAAGAAGTCGCCCGTGCGCAGGTGGTTGTCACGGTCGACCTGGCCGGTCTCGACGCTGGCGGCCTTGATCTCGGCGGTGACCGAGGACTGCAGCGGGTCCTCGCCGATGGTGATGGTGGCGGTGGCCTCGGCGAACTGGCCGCGGACCTTGCTGACCATGAGGTGCCGGGCGATGAAGCCGACGCGCTTGTGGGCCGCGTCCAGCTCGTAGGTGCCGGCGGCGGGGATCTGGAGGCCTTCGAAGGTGCGGATGTCACTCATGTTTGGATCCTCGTTCCTGGGGCAGAGCCAGTAGTTGTCTGACGGAGCAACAATATGCCAAGCAATATTCCACCTGTCAAGAGAACGCGCTACCATGGGCTGCGTGGCATCTGACTTCGACGACCCCCGGTTCACCGCCTTCGGACTGTTCTCCGAGGCGTTCACCGGGCTCACCAACCGTTTCGCCGCGCAGTTCGAGCAGCACCGGCTCTCCTCGGTCGAGTTCGAGGTGCTGCTGCGTCTGGCCCGCTCACCACAGAACAGGCTCCGGATGACCGACCTCTCCGGGCAGACCTCGCTGTCCACCAGCGGCGTGACCCGCGTGGTCGACCGCATGGACCGTGAAGGCCTGATCCGGCGCGAGGCCTGTTCCAGCGATCGGCGCAGCTCATACGCGGTGATCACGGAGGCGGGCATCAAGCGCCTGGAGGAAGTGCTCCCGGGCCACCTGGATCTCATGCAGCAGTGGTTCATCGGCCAGCTCGCTCCGGCCGAGCTCGACCAGATGATGGAATCGCTGCGCCGGATCCGTGACGCGGTCAATCCCTGCGCCACCGCCGGCAGTGACGAAACAGAGGTCGAGAGCACCGCGTCAGCAGCCTGATTCGGCGCGGATTTCCCTGGGCTGCGGGATGCGAGCAGCGGGCGCTCCCGATTCGTCTCCACAGCGAGTAACTATCCACAGTCACTGACGCGTGGGTAACCGGCAGAACTACCGGCAGAACCGCCGTGCGCCCAGGCCGAAACCCGTCTATTCAGGCATTTCACCCGCACCACGCGGATAGGGTGATCTCCGCAGGGGGACGCGGCGCGGCCGAGGCCGGGGCGGGGCAGATCGGGGGAGCCCTCGTTCTCGCCGCGTTAACTGGGGCGCTGTGACGGCCGGTGTTGTGGGGGGCACGTAAAACACCGGCCGTCCACGCACGTCACGCCAGGCCGAGCCACTCCTTCTCGCGCGGCAGCAGCTCGATGCCCCCGCTGCGACAGATCTCCCCCAGCCGTCGCAGCACATCGGCCCGCTCCTGCGAGTCCGGCGTGCTCCTCGCCTGACCGATCAACGCCTCGACGACGTCCCTCGGATCGTAGGCATCGGCATAGGCGTCAGCAGCGGCGGCGAAGGCTTCCGCCGCGCGTTTCTGCTCCCCCCGATGCAGCGCCACAGCAGCCTCGACGATCGCAGCCGGGCCGTCCGGTGACAGCGGCGAGTCGCCCGGATGCAGCTCCTCCAGCACCTCCGCCGCTTCGTCGTCGCGACCCGACTCCGCCAGCGCCTGTCCGATCGAGGCCAGCACCCGGCGGCGATGCCCGGGGTCGCCGACGTCCTCCAGCTCGGAGATGGCGTGCCGGCCCAACCGGGCGGCCTCCTCGAGGTGACCGTCGAGTCGTTCCACCTCCGCCAGGTTGGCCGCGGCGACCGCGCGCAGCCGGTGCTCGCCACAGCGGCTGGCCAGTCGATCCACCTCGGCCAGCCGGGCCCTGGCCGCGGCCAGGTCGCCGCGCCGGATCTCGTGCCAGGTCAGGTTGTTCTCGGCGACCGCCATGTCGCGGATGCGCCCGCTGGAGCGGGCCAGCTCGAGAGCGGCCTCTCCGTGCACCCGGGCACGGTCGAAGACGCGGATGGTCATCCACAGCGCGGCCAGCTGGGTGTGCGCGGTCAGCTGCCCGGACACGTCACCCAGGTCACGGAAGTCGGCCAGCGCCGCCTGCGCCGAGCCGATCTCCTCGGCACCGGAGCCGTGCTCAAGGGCCAGCTGCGCGAGCCCCACCTTGGCCCAGGCTCGGGTGGCCGGGTCGGCGTCGGCCGTCCGCGGATCTGCCAGCAGCCGGCGTATCCACTGGCGGCCGGTGACGTCGCGTCCACGGAAGCGCCACCATCTCGGAAGGCAGGCCGCGATGCGCAGGGCGGTGTGCGGGTCCTCCTTCGCCGCCCAGTTCAGCGCCGCTCCGAGGTCGCCGGCCACGTCGTCGAGGCGGGCGGCGGCTTCTGCCAGCCGGGCGCCCTTCAGCTCCGGGGCGATGCCGCGGACCATCTCGGCCATCACCTCCGCATGACGGGCGCGCGCGGCGTGCAGATCGCCCTGGATCGCGGCCTGTTCGAGGGCGTAGTCGCCGACCACGTCGAGCAGCCGGAAGCGGAATGCCCGGGCGCCCCGGGCGCTCAGCATGCCCAGCTCGAGGAAGCGATCCAGCAGGTGCACGACGTCGATGGCCGGGCGCCCGTCGACGATCTGCTCGGCGAGGTCCAACGACCAGCGGTTCCTGAACGTGGCGACCCGGTGCAGCGCGGCCTGTTCGTCGCTGGAGAGCAACCGGTAACTGGCTGCGACGGCATCGCGCACCGAGAGCACGCCGCCGTCCTCGGGGCGCCCGGAGAGGTCGAGGACGCGGTCACCGTACCTGTCAAGGATCTCTTCGACCGTCAGGACACGGCCGCGGGCCGCCGCCAGCTCCAGGGCGATGGGCAGGCCGCCCAGGCGCCGGACCAGCGCGGCCAGAGACGGCACCTCTTCGGGCTCGACGGGGGCTCCGCGCACCTTGGCCAGGCGATCGAGGAAGAGTGCGACGGCCGGATAACCGGCAACGTCAGCGAGCGTCGTGCCCACTCCGGCAGGCGGCGCGACCAGGGGCGCGACCGGCCAGACCCGCTCGGTGGGCAGGCCGACCGGGTGCCGGCCGGTGGCCAGGAAACGCAGGGTCGGGTGCTGCGTGAGCAGGTCGCCGAGCACCTCGGCGATCGACTCGGGCGACCGCTCCACCGCGTCGATCAGCAGCAACGCGGCGCGCCCGGCGAATCGGGGGGCCAGGTCGTCGGGCCGGCCCACGCCGAAGACCGCGGCGACCCCGCCCAGCACCTCACCGGCGGTCGAGCCGTCGGTGATCACGATGCCGGCGACCCCGCCGGGATGCGCTTCGGCGACCCGATGCGCGACGGTGAGCGCGAGGCTCGTCTTGCCGACCCCGGCCAGGCCGACCAGTGTGATGCCGCGCGGGCCCTCCGCCATCGGCTGGGAGAGCCGGGTGACCAGCTCGGTGACATCGCCGTCGCGGCCGATCAAATCGCCGGCTGGTGGCAGCCGGATGAAGCGGGTCGGCATCGGCGAGCTGGAGGGCTGGCCGCGAGCGGCGGCCAGGAAGGCGAGCCGGTCGGCGCCGGTCAGGCCGAGCGCCGCGGCGAGCAGCTCGATCGTGGTCCGCTGCGGGCGCGATGCGCGGCCGCGCTCGAGATCGCGGACCGTACGCACCCCGACCGCCGCGCGGACGGCGAGCTCCTCTTGCGTCAGCTTCGCCCGCAGCCGGTAACTGCGCAGCACGGCGTCGAATCCCGGACCCTCCTGGTCCGCCCCGTGATCGGACGTCATGGTTATGAACCTAGGCAGACATGTCGATGAATGCCGACCTGAGGCGGCAGTTTGTCGACTAACCGACGCAGAGGCCGCCGGATTTGCCGCCAAACCTGCCCGGGAGTCCAAGATCGCCTGTTCAACGGCGTGAACGCTACAAACCCAGACCGCGGGCGACGATCATCCGCTGGACCTCCGAGGTCCCCTCCCCGATCTCCAGGATCTTGGCGTCGCGGTAGAAACGACCGACCGCCGACTCGTTCATGAAGCCGTAGCCGCCGTGGACCTGGGTCGCGTAGCGCGCGTTGTCCACCGCCGCCTCGCTCGCGTAGAGCTTCGCGAGGGCGGCCTGGTGCTTGAAGTCGGCACCGGCGAGCATCCGGGCCGCGGCGTCGTAATAGGACACTCTGGACATGTGGGCGCGCATCTCCATGTCCGCGATCATGAACTGGATCGCCTGGTAACCGCCGATCGCACTGCCGAACGCCTGCCGTTCACGGGCGTATTTGAGCGACTCGTCGACACAGCCCTGGGCCAGGCCGGTGGAGAGCGCGGCGATCGCGATCCGTCCCTCGTCGAGAATCCGCAGGAACTGCGCGTAGCCGCGGCCGCGCTCGCCGAGCAGGTTCGCGGCCGGCACTCGTACGTCGTCGAAGGCCAGCTCGTGGGTGTCAGAGGCACACCAGCCGACCTTGGAATACGCGGGCGCGACGGTGAACCCGGGGGTCCCCGACGGCACGATGATCGTGGAGAGCTCCTTGCGGCCGTCGGGCTTCGTGCCGGTGACCGCCATGACCGTGACCAGGCAGGTGATGTCCGTGCCCGAGTTCGTGATGAACGCCTTCGAGCCGTTGATGACCCATTCACCCGTCGCCTCGTCGAGCACCGCGCGGGTCGTCGTGCCGCCGGCGTCGGAACCCGCGCCCGGCTCGGTCAGCCCGAATGCTGCCAGGGCCTCGCCGCTGGTCAGCCTGGGTAGCCACTGTTCCTTCTGTTCGGGCGTACCGAACAGATAGATCGGCATGACACCCAGCGAGACCGCCGCCTCCAGGGTGATCGCCACGCTGCTGTCGATCCTGGCCAGCTCCTCGAGGGCCAGGCACAGCGCGAAGTAGTCGCCGCCCATGCCACCGTGCTCCTCAGAGAAGGGCAGGCCGAAAAGGCCCATCTTGCCCATCTGCCGGATCAGGTCGTACGGGAACGTCTTGCGCTCGTAGTGCTCGGCGATCACCGGCGCCACCTGCTCGCGCGCGAAATCTCGCACGCTCTCGCGCAGCGCCTCCTGCTCCTCGCTGAGCCGGAAGTCGACCATGACGGATCCTCTCTACACGGGAGTGACGCCGTGGCGGCGGCGGGAGAAGGAACGGTCCTTGCCCCGGGCTGCGGCGAAGCGGCGGATCAGCTCGCCGCGCAGGTCGCCGGGCTCGATCACGGTGTCGATGACCAGCTCGCTGGCGAGCCGCATGACGTCGATGTCGCGTTCGTACTCGGCGCGGCGCTCGGCGATGAAACCCTCGCGCTCGCCCTCGGGCAGCGCGGCGATCTTGTTGGCGTAGACGGCGTTGACGGCCGCCTCCGCCCCCATCACCGCGATCTTGGCCGTGGGCAGGGCGATCGTCGCCTCGGGGTCGAACCCGGGGCCCGCCATCGCGTACAGACCGGCGCCGTAGGCCTTGCGCACCACCACACAGATCTTCGCGACGGTGGCCTCGGAGATCGCGGTGATCATCTTGGCGCCGTGCCGGATGATGCCCTGCTTCTCCACCGCCGAGCCGACCATGAAACCCGGAACGTCGGAGAGGAAGATCAGCGGCACGTTGAAGGCGTCGCAGAGCTGCACGAACCGGCTCGCCTTGTCGGCCGAGTCGACGAAGAGCACGCCGCCCTTGAACATCGAGTTGTTGCCGAGCACCCCGACGACCTGCCCGTCGAGGCGCGCGAAGCCGACCGTCAGCTCGCGGGCCCAGAGCGCATGGATCTCGAAGAACGAGCCCTGGTCGACGATGCCCTTGATGTAGCGGCGCATGTCGAACGCCTGCCGTTCACTGACCGGCACGAGGGCGCCGAGGTCCACGGCAGCCGATTCCACCGGCTCGGCGACCGGCGGCTCCTGCGTGTAGTTGGACGGCAGGTAGGAGAGGTAGGAACGGACCACGTCGAGCGCGTCCTGCTCGGTCTTGCAGAGGAAATGCCCGACGCCGGACTCCGCGCAGTGCACCCGGGCGCCGCCCATCGCCTCCAGCGTGGTGCGCTCCCCGGTGACCATCTCGACCATCCGGTCGGAGCCGAGATACATGCTGGCGTTGCCCTCGACCATCGCGACCACGTCGCAGAACGCCGGGATGTAGGCCCCGCCCGCGGCGGACGGCCCGAACAACGCGCAGACCTGCGGGATCGACCCGGACGCCCGGACCTGGGTGTGGAAGATCTTTCCCGCTCCGCGGGGGCCCGGGAAGAGGTCGACCTGGTCGGTGATGCGCGCGCCCGCGGAATCAACGAGATACACCATGGGTACGCCGGTCGCGTACGCCCGCTCGATGATTCTGATGATCTTCTCGACCGTACGCGCGCCCCACGACCCCGCCTTCACGGTGGAGTCGTTGGCCATCACGCACACACCGCGCCCGTCGATCCGCGCGGTTCCGGTGATCACGCCATCCGCGGGGAGCCCGTCGGCAAGACTGTTGGCGTAGAGGCCGTCCTCGACGAAGGAGCCGTCGTCGACCAGCAGCGCGATGCGTTCACGGGCGAAGAGCTTGCCCTTGGCGGCGTTCGCGGCGTGGTATTTCTCCGCGCCGCCGGCGACCGCCCGCTTGTGCGCCTGCGCCAACGCTTCCACGTCGAAAGCCACGTGGCCCCCTCCCGCCGATCGTTCCGCCCTGAACGATCGTTAGGTTAGCGCAATTGCACCTGGGGGGAAAGACGCGAACGGGAGCCCCCGCAGACCGCGGGGACTCCCGTTCTCCGACGCCGATGCCGTGGAGGAGCACCGGCATCTTTTTTCGTGCCCGGCGCTTGACAGCGCCGCTCGGGTCACGCCCGGGACCGGCGTGATCCGGGTCTTGAAAGCTGCCGGTATTGATAACGAAGCGAACCAGCCGGGGACACGCTTCAGACCAGGCGGGTACGCGGCCCCGCGCGCAGAACCCCCGACGGCAGCGTGCGCCCGAGCATCTTCTCGGCCATCGCCGCGACGTCGAGCAGCGATTCCAGGTCGACGCCCGTGGTGATGCCCATGTCCTCGAGCATGTGCACCAGCTCCTCGGTGGCGATGTTGCCGGACGCGCCGGGCGCGTAGGGGCAGCCACCGATCCCGCCGACGCTGGCGTCGAACTCGCGGACTCCGAGCTCGAGCGCTGTCAGGACGTTCGCCAGCCCCGTGCCGCGCGTGTTGTGGAAGTGCAGCAGCTCCGGGCGTACCGATGAAAGAAGGTCACGGACCCGGCGGGGGGTCGCCATGCCGGTGGTATCGCCGAAGGCCGTCCGGTCGGCGCCGTCGGCACGGACCCGTTCCACGATGGACGCCACGCGGTCCGGATCGATGTCGCCCTCGAACGGGCAGCCGAAACTGGTCGCGACGATTACCTCGAGCGTCGCGCCGGACGCATGGACCAGCGGAATCATCGCGGTGATCTCATCGAGCGTCTCGTCGGTGGAGCGGTTGAGATTGCGCCGGTTATGGGTGTCGCTGGCCGAGACGACAACCTCGATCTCGCCGAAACCCGCCGCGATGGCACGCTCGGCCCCGCGTTTGTTGGGGATCAGCGCCGAATAGCGGACGTCGGGGTTGTGCCAGGCGCGTGCCCAGACGTCGTCCGCGTCAGCCATCTGCGGAATGGCTTTCGGGTGAACGAACGAAACCGCCTCGATCCGGCGCACCCCCGTGCCGGAAAGCGCGTCGATCAGCCGCACCTTGTCATCGGCGGCAATGGGCTCCTCGTTCTGCAGGCCGTCGCGGGGAGCGACCTCACGGATCGAGACGGCGGTCATGTCCTCACCTCATCCGGGCCACGATGCCCGTGTCGTAGTCGCCCGACAGGAACTCGTCGTTCTCCAACAGCTCAGCGAAGAAGGGCAGGTTGTTCTTGGGGCCGGCCACCTGGAAACCGGCCACTGCGGCACGCGCCTTGGCGATCGCATCCGCCCGGTCCACACCGAACACGATCAGTTTCGCCATGAGCGAGTCGTAGAACTGGGTGACCGTGGTGTCCGGCCCATACCCGGAATCGACCCGCACACCGTCGCCGGCCGGCTCGACCCACGTCGTGATTTTGCCGGGGCCCGGGAAGAACCGCTTGGGATCCTCGGCATTGACCCGGAACTCGATCGCGTGTCCGCTGGTGGGTCGTTCGACGTCGAAGTTCGGCTCGAGACCGGAGGCGATCCGCAGCTGCTGCTCGACCAGGTCGGTGCCGTGGATCAGCTCGCTGATCGGGTGCTCGACCTGCAGCCGGGTGTTCATCTCGAGGAAGAAGAACTCCCCGGTCGCCGGGTCGAGCAGGCATTCGACCGTGCCCGCGTTGCGATAGCCCACCGCCTCGCCGGCCTTGACCGCCGCGGCCAGGAAACGCGCGCGCAGTTCGGGGCTGACCGCCGGGCTCGGGGCTTCCTCGACGAGTTTCTGATTGCGCCTCTGCACGGAGCATTCCCGCTCGCTCAACGCGATCACCCGGCCGTCGGCGAGACCGAGGATCTGCACCTCGACGTGCCGGACCCGGGGGAAGTAACGCTCGATGAGCACCGAGCCGTCACCGAACATCCGCGCGGCGAATGCCGTGACCTTCTCGTATTCCTTGCGCAGCGCGGTTTCGTCGTCGGCGACGGCCATGCCCATTCCGCCACCGCCGGCTGCGGCCTTGACCATCACCGGATAGCCGATCGCATTCGCCGCCTCGATCGCGGCCTCGACGGATTCCGCGGGATCGTGCGTGCCGGGAGCCACCGGGACCCCGGCCTCCGCCATCAGGTTCCGAGCATTGATCTTGTCGCCCATCGCGGTGATCGCCTCGGCGCCGGGTCCGATCCACACCAGGCCGTTCGCCTCGACCGTACGCGCGAAGTCCGCATTCTCACTCAGAAAGCCGTACCCGGGGTGAATCGCCTGAGCGCCGGTCGACTTCGCCGCGGCGAGGATGGCCTCGGTGTTCCGATAGCTCTCCGCCGGATTGGCCGGGCCCACGCACACCGACTCGTCGGCCTCGACGACGAACGGCATTCCCGCATCGGCCTCGGAGTAGACGGCGATCGACCGGATCCCCAGCCGCTTGGCCGTGCGGATGATCCGGCGGGCGATCTCGCCCCGGTTGGCGATGAGCAACGACTCGATCATCTTTTTACCTGCCAATGCTTCTACCTGCCGATGAGAGCGTGGACCGTCGCTTCACGAAGGAGTGCCGCGCGACGGCGGCGGTCGACCTCGCCGCCGAGGAACGGCGTGGAATTCATGAGACCGAACGCCGAGTGCGCGAGCACCCGCGCCTCGCCCGCCTCGAGCTCGGGGCGCAGCGTGCCGAGCACGACGACCCACTCCTCGACGTAGAGCCGCTGCAGCTTGCGGATCTGCCGCTTCGGCTCCTCCGGAAGGCGGTCGAGCTCGTGCAGGTGCAACGCGATCACTGCCGGGTTGGCCAGAGCGAACTCCACGTGGAACTCGATCAGGTCGGTGAGGGCCGCCTGCGCGTCCTCGGGGTGGCGGCCGACCCGCTCCTTGCCGCCGTGCAGCAGCCCCTCGCTGACCGGGATCAGCGCGGCGACCAGCATGGCTTCCTTGCCGGCGAAGTGGTGATAGAGCGCCGGCCCGGTCACGCCGGCGGCGGAACCGATGTCATCCATCGACACGCCGTGATATCCACGCGAGGCGAAGAGCCCCACCGCGATCTCGAGAATCTCGTCCCGCCGAGAACGCCGCCGCGGGGCGGGCGCACCGGGACGTTGCTGCTGATCTACCGTCACCCGGCAACTCTAACCCGCTGTCAAGTCGACACCTTAACGGCCGTTCAGCTGATCTCGCCCATCGGGAAATACCATTTTCGGTGTCACGGCAGGCGCTCGACCTGCCCACCAACGCCGCGACAAAGCCGCCGCGGCAACCGCACCGACGGTGTTGACGATGACATCGTCGACGCTGGACACCCGCCCGATCGCGCTCACCCATTGCAACACCTCGATGAGGGTCGAGGTGACGAGTGCGAGGACGCAAATCCTGCCCAGCGACGCGGCCCAGGCGAACCGCACGGGCAGGAAGAAGCCGAAGGCCGCAAGCACCAGCAGATTGCCGACGACCTGCGCGGGGATCCAGGACGACAGATCCTGCAACGGTACGAGTTCGACGTCCCGCGGAGCATCCTGCCGCGTGAAGAGCATGAGCGCCCACGGCAGCGACCCGGCCACGATCCCTGCCTCAGCGAGCGCCGGCCTCCCGCGCGACCGGTAGGCGAGCAGCCCCAGCGGTGGTAACAGCAGAACCGCCACCACCATGATCGTTCCGTACGCGTGCCAGGCAGCCCCCATGGCCGGAGAGTCTGCCTGTCACACGCAACGGTTCTTTCTAAGCCAGGCCGCCGGGCTCCGCTCCTCGGGCGATCGGGGCGCGGACCAGGTTGCCCCATTCCGTCCACGAGCCGTCGTAGTTGCGGACCTGCGGGTAGCCGAGCAGGTGCTGCAGAACGAACCAGGTGTGGCTCGACCGCTCACCGATCCGGCAGTAGGCGAT
Organism: Winogradskya consettensis; assembly: GCF_018332715.1. GTDB lineage: Bacteria > Actinomycetota > Actinomycetes > Mycobacteriales > Micromonosporaceae > Actinoplanes > Actinoplanes consettensis. The sequence continues at coordinate 75,231 of NZ_BOQP01000012.1, forward strand.
GATGTCGTCACCGTTGTCCAGGCCCAGCTCGTCGCGGTAGATCTTCGCGAGCTCATCGGCCTGCTTGAACGTGCCGTCGTCGTTGGCCGCGGACTTCCACGGTTTGCTCAGCGCGCCCGGGATGTGCCCACCACGCAGGGCACCCTCCTGCGGGTACGCCGCCATGTGGGTCAGCTCGCCCGTGTATTCCTGCGGCGAGCGGACGTCGACCAGCGGCAACCCGTTGGCGATGTGGCCCTGGACCTCGTCGCGGAACGCGCGGATGCCACTGTCATCACGAACCGGCACCGGGTACTTGGCCTCGGTGCGGGTGGTCTTGTCGCGGGTCAGCTCACGACCCTCGGCGGCCCACTTCTGCCGGCCGCCGTCGAGCAGGCGCACGTCGCGGTGCCCGAAGAGCGTGAAGACCCAGAGGGCGTACGCCGCCCACCAGTTGTTGTTGTCGCCGTAGAAGACGATCGTGTCGTCCCGGCCGATGCCCTTGGCCGCGCACAACGCCGCGAACTGCTCGGGGTCGAGGTAGTCGCGGGTGAGTTGATCGTTGAGTTCGAGGTGCCAGTCGACCTTGACCGCGCCCGGGATGTGGCCCGTGTCGTAGAGCAGCACGTCCTCGTCCGACTCGACGACGACGAGGCCGGGAGTGTCTAGGTTCGCGGCAAGCCACTCGGTGGTGACGAGCTTGTCGGGGTGCGCGTACGCCTGCAGTGACGGCGCGGGGTCGTTCGCAACGGACATGCCACTCACGCTAGCGCGTCTATCGGGGCCAGCTCGGGACGCTTCGCCGTGACGAGGTCGCCGGACGAGGCCCCGGCGAGCCGGCGCCGGATCCAGGGGGCGAGGTGCTGACCGGCCCAGCGCAGGTCGGCACTGCGCGCCAGCAGCCACGGGGTGGGCGCGGGGACCGGCGGCACCAGCAGCCAGTCCTCCTCCACGCCGACGCCGAGAGTGTTGAGAACGTGAGCGGCGACACGGCGATGCCCGGCCGGCGACATGTGCAGCCGATCGGGGCTCCACATCACCGGGTGGTGGAAGACATCGTCGCCGAAGAGGTCGATCACGTGGGCGCCGTGTCTGGCGGCGAGCTCGTCGGCGCCGTTGTTGAGAACCGCGGCCCGGGGGCTCATGAAACGCTGCCCGGGCAGGTGGGCGGTGACGTCGGCGAACCGGAAGAGGATCACGTCGGCGCCCGCCTCGCGCAGCCGGCCGACCACCGGGTCCATCCTCTCCACCAGGCTCCGCGGCTCGACCTTGCGCCGCAGGATGTCGTTGCCGCCCGCCGCGAAACTCACCAGGCTCGGCTGCATCGCCAGGGCGGGTTCGAGCTGGTCGGCGACAACCTGATCGAGCAGTTTGCCGCGGACTGCGAGGTTCGCATAGCCGAAATCAGGTCCCGCCTCGACTGCCAGCCGTGCGGCGACCAGGTCGGCCCACCCGCGATAACTGCCGTCGGGATAGGCGTCGTTCATGCCCTCGGTAAAGCTGTCACCCATCGCCACAAAGTTCGTCCAGCGCACGGCCGCCCCCTTAACGTCCCCTTACCTGTAGCTAACAGCAAAGTTTTGCACCGTACGGCCGTCATGGGGAGCGTGACGATGGCGACACTGAGCGCCCTGTGGATAACCGGGTGTTTCCGTCGGTGAGGGTCTCTACTCTTCTGGGGCATGGCGATGCGAATGTCCACGATGCTGCTCAGAACCCTGCGCGAGGAGCCGGCCGAGGCGGAGGTGCCGAGTCATCGGCTGCTGCTGAGGGCCGGTTACATCCGTCGCGCGGCACCGGGCGGATATACGTGGCTGCCGCTCGGCAAGCTGGTGCTCGACCGCGTGACGCAGATCGTCCGCGAGGAGATGGCCGCGATCGGCGGCCAGGAGGTCGCGTTTCCCGCGCTGCTCCCCCGTGAGGTCTACGACATCAGCGGCCGCTGGTCGGAGTATGGCGACGACCTGTTCAAGCTGAAGGACCGCCGCGGCTCGGATTTCCTGCTCGCCCCCACGCACGAGGAGCTGTTCGCCCTGCTCGTGCAGGACATGACGAGCTCATACCGGGACTATCCGCTGGTCCTGTTCCAGGTGCAGACGAAGTATCGCGACGAGGCCCGTCCCCGTGCCGGGCTGCTGCGGGGTCGCGAGTTCCTGATGAAAGACTCCTACTCGTTCGACCTCACCGACGAGGGGCTCGCCGAGGCCTACGACAGGCACCGCGTGGCGTACCAGAAGATTTTCGAACGGCTCGGCCTGGAGCACACCATCGTGGCCGCCATGTCCGGAGCCATGGGTGGCTCCGCGTCCGAGGAGTTCCTGGCCGCGGCCGAGGTCGGCGAGGACACGTTCGTCGGCTGCACGAAGTGCGACTACGCGGCCAACACCGAAGCGGTCGTCACACCCGTGCCGAGCAGCGACGGCCGCACGCATGGGCCGCTCACCGTGCACGACACCCCCGCGACGCCCACGATCGCGTCGCTCGTAGAGCTCGCCAACTCCCGTGCGCTCGAAGGCCGCACCGACTGGACCGCCGCCGACACCCTCAAGAACGTCGTCGTTACCGTGCACCATCCCGGCAAGGACAACGAGCTGCTGGTCATCGGCGTGCCCGGCGATCGCGAGGTCGACCTCAAACGCCTCGACGCGTCGCTCGCCCCGGCCACCGCGACCATGTTCGACGACTTCACGGCCCGGCCCGACCTGGTCCGCGGCTACATCGGCCCGCAGAGCCTGGCCGTCCGCTACCTCGCCGACCCCCGCGTGGCACCCGGCACCGCCTGGCTGACCGGGGCCAACGAGGCGGGCCGCCATGCCACCTCGGTGGTCGCCGGCCGTGACTTCACCCCCGACGGCACCATCGAGGCCGCCGAGGTCCGCGCGGGCGACCCCTGTGCGCAGTGCGGCGAGGGCGAGCTCACGATCCGGCGCGGCATCGAGCTCGCGCACATCTTCCAGCTGGGGCGCAAATACACCGACGCATTCAAGGTCGACGTCCTCGGTGCCAACGGCAAACCGGTCCGGCCCACGATGGGTTCCTACGGCATCGGCGTCTCAAGGGCCGTCGCGGCGATCGCCGAGCAGCACCACGACGAGCGCGGCATCCTCTGGCCCGACGCGGTGGCTCCCGCCGACGTGCACGTCATCGGCGCCGGCAAGGACGGCCAGATCGAGGCGGCACTGCACCTGGCAACCGACCTCGAGACCCACGGCCTGCGGGTCCTGGTCGACGACCGCCCGCAGCTCTCCGCCGGAGTCAAGTTCACCGACAGCGAGCTGATCGGCATCCGCCGCATCGTGGTCGTCGGGCGCCGATTCGCCGAGGGCTGGGTGGAAGTGCGCGACCGCCGAACGGGTGAACGCCGCGACGTGCCACTGACGGAGGTTGCGCAAACGCTGGCCGGGTAATCCGGGGTTGTTCCACAACCGGACGTACGGGGTGTAATCGGTGAGACGGTCGAGAACCCGCTCAACTATCGGGCGGCAGCGGTCACCTGTCGGGCGGCAGGGATCACGGGGAGGAGCACCCATGGCGAGAGCGGTGGTGTCCGACGTGATGACCAGGCGGGTGGTCTACCTGCCGGGCGACACGACCCTCGACGAAGCGGCGCAGGCCATGCGCGACCAGAGCATCGGCGATGTCGTGGTGACCAACGGCCCCACGATCGCCGGCCTGGTCACCGATCGCGACATCGTCGTGCGCGCGATCGCCGAGGGTCTCCCGCCCAAGGCCACCACTCTGGCGACGATCGCGTCCCACGAGCTCATCATGGTGGAGCAGTCGGCCACCGTGGAGGACGCGGTCACCGCCATGCGCGAGCGCAACGTCCGCCGCCTGCTGGTCTGCGACGCCGACCGCAAGGTTGTCGGCATCCTCAGCCTCAGCGATGTGGCCCTCCTGACAACCGCTGCCCCGACCACCGCGACGTAGGGTTCGACCGTGAGCGACATGCCCCCGAAACTGGCCGAGATCGTCGACGAGTTCGTCTCCGCCCCGCGCGAGCTCGTCCTCGAGATGCTGATCGAGTTCTCCGACGAGGTCCCGCCCCTGCCCGCCGAGCTCAGCGGTCACGAAGGCATGGAGCAGGTCCCGGAGTGCCAGACCCAGTTCTTCCTGCGCGCCGAGGTCCGGGCCGACGACACGGTCCAGACCTGGTTCGACTGCCCACCCGAGGCCCCGACCACCCGGGCCTTCGCCGGCATTCTCGCGGAAGGCCTGGCGGGGGCGTCCACCGCGGCGATCCTCGCTGTCCCCGACGACCTGTACACGCGGATGGGCCTCGCCACGGCGATCAGCCCCCTGCGCATCCGCGGTGGCACGGCAATCCTGGGACGACTCAAGCGCCAGATCCGCGAGCAGCTCCCTCCCTCAGCCGACGCCCCGGTTTCGGCCTCGTGAATATCGAGGTCTGGTCCGATCTCGTCTGCCCCTGGTGCTACCTGGGCAAGCATCGTCTGGAATCGGTCCTGCACGAGTTCCCCAGCGACGTGACCCTGACCTTCCGGGCTTTCCAGCTCGACCCGTCACCGGTGCCGCAGCCGATCCCGATCAAGCAGGCCATGGCTGAAAAACTGGGCAATCCTGAACGCGCCGACCAGATGTTCACCGGCGTCACCGCAATCGCCGCCGCCGAAGGTCTGACCATCAACTTCGACCGGGCAATCCTGGCCAACACGTTCGACGCCCACCGCCTGGTCGCCTGGGCAGCCACCCAGGACCTCCAGCTCATGATGATCGACACCCTGCAACAGGCCCACTTCGAGCACGGCATCGACCTGGGCTCCCACCACGAGCTGGCCCGGCTCGCCGGCGCGATCGGCCTCGACGAAGAGGCGGCCCTGGCCTACCTCGAGTCCCCGGCCGGCACCGACGCGGTCAACGCCGACCTCGCCGAGGCACGCGAACTCGACATCACCAGCGTGCCGAACCTCGTCGTCGACCGTAAGTTCGCCATTCAGGGCGCGCAGGAAAGCTCGGTCCTGCGCTCAGCGCTGGAAGAGATCGCCCGGCGCGGTTTTGCTCCCTTGTGACGTTTCACGTGAAACAACATCGACCCTGATTTTTAGGCTTCGAGTCTGGCAGCGGGGCGATCGCCGGCCACTTCCCGTCGCATCGCCACCCGCTCGGCGGGGTCCAGCCCATGCCGCGCCTCGTCGGCCATCAACTCGGTCAGCTCGGGCCCCCGCTCGGCATCACCCAGCTCCTTGAACCCGAGCCGGGCGTAGTACGGCCCGTTCCACGGCACGTCCCGAAACGTCGTCAGGGTCAACGCCTCCATACCGCGACCGGCCGCCCAGGAGCCGACGTGATCGATCAGGGCGCTGCCGATGCCGCGGCGGGCGTACGGAGGATCAATGCTGACCTGCTCGACATGCGCGAGCCCGTCCACGACGTCAACGAGCACAAACCCCACCGGCGCATCATCGTCCCCGACGGCCACCCAGCTCATCTCGGAGCGCACGAACCGGGCCAACTCCTCAGCAGCCGGCACCGGATGCTCCGCGATGTCCGACTTCCCCACCGCATGAAACAGCGTCCCAGCCCGAACCTCAATCGCCCGAATCAACTCAAGCTCAGCAACCCGCAACTCTCGAATTTGCACACTCCGCAGCGAACCAAGCCGGCCCCATCGCGTCCAGCGATTTAAGCCGTCCCCACCCGGAACTCAGGCCTCCCGCGCGAGGCCCTCGATCACCTCAGCGCCGGGCAACGCCCCCAGGGCCGGCCCCGCGATGGAGATCTTGCTGTGCCGAACCCCCGACCCGATGATCACGTGCGGCATCGCCACAACCCGCGAGTCGACGAGCACCGGCCAGTCTTTCGGCAGCCCGATCGGAGTAATACCGCCGTACTCCATCCCGGTCAACTGCACCGCGTCGTCCATCGGCGCAAAACTCGCCTTCCGCGCATCCAGATGCCGCCGCACGATCCCGTTGACATCGGCCCGCGTGGTCGCCAGCACGACACAGGCCGCATACCGGGTGACCTCCCCGCGTCGCCCGGCAACGATCACGCAGTTGGCGGACTCCTCCAGCGTCACCCCGTACGCCTCACAGAACGCCGCGGTATCAGCCAGCGAGGCATCGATCGGCGCAACCAGCACCTGATCGCCGTCGATGGGCGCATCAACCGGCCAGACCTCCAAAGCCGCAGCCACAGGCGGCCCAAGCAGGTCAAGCCGAGAAATCGCAGGCTCAAGTTTCAGTGATCCGATCACGCCCGCCATCCTCCCCCGCCCAGCCCCCACAAGCCACCGGAGTCACCCCACCCCACGCGGCCCACACATCACCCCGCCCGGCTAACCGCGTCCCACCACCCGGCGGCCCCCACCCGAGCATGGCCGACCCAGCACACCTCACCCAGCACACCTCACCCAGCACACCTCACCCAGCCCGCCGATCTCACTGCCTCAGCCGACTCCACCGCGCCGGCGGCCGCCTGGGATCGACTGCCGCCTGGGATCGGCTGCCGCAACCCCGTCCCGCCGACCGGGAACAGCCCGCACCGGCCTAAGACCCGGCCAGATCTTGCCGACTGTCACTGGATGTGAAGGAGAGACGTAGCGCCCGGGTCGGGACCGTAAGTGGCCTCGCCCTGCTGGCCGGCGGCACAGCAGTGGCCGCCGTCGCCGGTGGTGCGCATTCCGTCTTCGCCACCGTGCTGCTCGGCATGCTCGCTGTCGGCATGGGCCACGCCCTTCTCACCGAACTCCAACGGCAGGCCCGTCGGCGCAATGTTGATGGCTGGGCGCCGCAGGACACGGTCAACACCGTCCTGCTCGCGAGCTGGGCGGGTGGTGCGCTGAGCGCGACCCTCCTGGCCGTCGCCCCGACAACGGTCCGAGCCGTCGGTCTCCTGCTCACTCTCGGGTACGCCCTCAGCTGCGCCTACTTCGTCGCCGAGCGCTACCGAACCATCTCGGACCCATCCGACCCAGCCACCACCGACTCAGCCACCCCGCCCACCAAAGCTCCAGCGGAAACGACTGATCCAGCGACAACAACGCACCCGGACCCAGCCCGGAACCCGAACGTCACAGACCCACGCGCGGACGCCACCGACTCACGCCGGCACGACCCCACTCCACCACCGGTCGCCATCAGGGATCCGCACGCGCGCGACACCACGCCACGGCCGGTCGCCATCAGGGATCCGCGCACGCGCGACACCACGCCAAGCACGGAACGCGCGCACGATATCCCGCCGAAGCCGGACGTCCCCGATCTGCGCCCGCACGACGCCGCGCCCCAGGCCCAAGCCGTACCGCACCGCCAGGAAGCCCCCGCCGAGCCGGTCTGACCCGTAGCGGTCACCCGAGCAGCCGGGTCGGACGCGGCAACGCCGACCCGGCCGAGCTCAGTCCAGTGGAAGCGCGACGATCATCGGGGGCACAGGTAGCAGGCCGCTGTCGCTCGGTTGCACGTCGGGCAGCGGCACCCATTGCAGGCCGATCGGTTCCGGGCCGTCGATGTGCGGGCCGAGTTCCGGTTCGCCGTCGCCGACGGTGCAGGCGAAGATCGAGGTCATTCCCGATGGGTACGGCACGTCCTGCAAATATCTGGCCTCTTTGACGACCAGACCTACCTCCTCCAGTACTTCCCGGCGCACGGCGTCCTCAGCCGTCTCGCCCGGATCGATCCCACCTCCGGGAAGTGTCCACCACTCCCGAAGTCCTTCACGCCGGCTCCGCTCATGCACCATCAACACCCGCCGGTCCCGCACGATGATGGCAGCGGCACGTTTCCGTCCACTCACGAGTGAAGGCTACTCACGTCAACCGGGCCGGTGCGTAACGGAACGGGTACGCAGACGCGAAGAAATCATGCCAGCCATCCCGCTCTCGTGGGCGCCATGCCACTTGTGCCGTCTCGGAGTGACTTGACACACAAAACTTGGTTCACGCCGATGTGGCCCTGCTCGAACGCGATCGCCGAGGCTGCCATGTAGAGCCGCCACACCCGCGCCCGTCCAGGCGTGGTCAAGCTCACTGCCGTGGACCATTCGGCTTCGAGGTTCGCGACCCATGCGCGCAGGGTTCGGGCATAGTGCTCGCGAAGTGCCTGCAGATCGCGTACCTCAAAACCGGCGTTCTCCAGAAGGCTGACCGTGGTGCCTACCGGTGCGAGCTCGCCATCAGGGAAAACGTACGCGTCGATGAAGCTTCGCTGTTTGCGCCCCGATGCCGGCTCCGGATCCGGGTGCAGGGCGGCGATCTGGTGGTTGAGCAGCCGCCCGCCGGACTTGAGCAGCCGGTAGAGGATCGCGGCGTACTCCGCGTACGGTCCGGTTCCGACATGCTCGGCCATCCCCACGCTGGAGATGGCATCGAAAGGTCCGTCCTCGATGTCGCGGTAGTCCTGGACCCGGATCTCGACGTGAGCGGTCAATCCTGCTTCGGCGATCTGTTTGCGGGCGTATTCGGCCTGCTCGGTCGAGAGGGTGACACCGACCACGTCAACGCCGTACTCCCGGGCCGCGTGCAGGGCGAGGCTTCCCCAGCCGCAGCCGACGTCCAACAGCCGCATCCCTGGTTTGAGCTCGAGCTTGCGACAGATCAGGTCGAGTTTGTCGCGCTGCGCATCGGCCAGGCCGTAGTCGGGCGAATCGCTCGTCCAGTAGGCGCAGGAGTAGACCATGCTCTCGCCCAGCACGATCTCGTAGAAGTCGTTGCCGACGTCGTAGTGGTGGCTGATCGCCTGCCGGTCGCGGCGCTTGCTGTGCCGGGTGCCCTGCATCGCGATCTCTTCGGCGGGTGGCTTGGGCTGAGGCCCGACAATTCCCAGGCGCAACAGGTCAGCGGCGACCTCGGCCTTCGGCAGGGATCGCGGCTCCGGCGCGGACCCCCAGATCAGGGCCGCAAGCCGGTGAAGCACGTCATAGAGGTCACCCTCTACATCAAGATCCCCCGACACGTACGCCCGGGCGAGCCCGAGTTCGTTGGGCTGCCACATCAATCGACGCAATGCCCGACGGTGCCGGACGATCAGAACCGGTGCCTCTGGTGGTCCCGCCTCGGAGCCGTCCCAGGCACGGAGCCGGACGGGTAGCGGGGCCTGCAGCAGGCTCTCTAGCAGGCCAAGAAGCTTGGTCGCGGTGGAAGTAGACATCGCACCTCCCCGAATGGTTAGACCTGCTAAATATCCACCCGGCAACCTTCTCTGCAGAAGACCTGAATCCCGCTTTGTGATCGAGGACTCGCCTCAGATCGGCCCCGACTTCCACTCAGGAGCCAGAACCGACCAAACTTCGCTGTCGTACCGAACACCGCGATACGGGTAGTTCTGCCTGATAACACCGTCCAGGGTCATCCCCACCCGCCGAGCCACCGCACTGCTCGCCGTGTTGTCGGGCCGGCAGTGCCACTCCACGCGATACATCCCCCGCTCCACGAACGCCCACTCGATCAACGCCCGCACAGCCCTGGTCACCAGCCCTCGCCCACTGCCCGCAGGCTCGATCCAGCACCCGACCTCACAAACCCCGGTGGCCACATCGAACGACACAAACATCGTCCCGCCCACCAGCACCCCGTCGAGCCAGATCCCGTACAGCCGCCCGGCATCCCGGGCAGCCAGATCCGCATACCGCTGCAACCGCGCCGTCGCCGACTCGAGATCGTGGCTCAGCGAGGCCCATGGAATCCACGGATCAACGCTCTCTCGGGCCCGATCCATATGAGCGAGGAACTCCGCGGCCTGCCAGGGCTCCAGGGGCCGAAGCTCGCCCCCACCCCCCAGATCAACAAAAAACATCCCCACACCCTACGAGCCCCGACCCCAGCAGCGGGTTCATCCTCGGCTCATGGCACGCAGCCGTTCGTTGCGTTCGTCCAGCGCCTGGTGGACAGCGGGCATGAGAAGGTCGCCGCCGGGACCGGCGGGTACGCACCATTCCCCATGGCCCGCGAACGCGTCGGACAGGATGCGCTTCTGTGCGCCGACGTCCCGGTAGTAGTAGTCGATCCAGTCAGAGCGAAAGTTCAGCACGCCAAGCGCGATGTCCTTGTAGTAGGCGATGCCGATCAGTGACCGTGCCAGGTAAGGAACGGGCTGGTCCGCCCGCTGTCGTGCTGGGCCGGCGGGCCGGTGAGCGCGACGTAGAACCACAGATGTCTGAGCTAGTCGCTCGGCCCCGACAGGAAGCCGACGGATCAGCAAGTGTGATGCCCGTCATCCCTGACGCAACGCAAGGACACCCAACCCGCGCAGACCAAACACGCGCACTTCCAACGCGCCAAACCCACCCACCCAAACCCACCCCACCAGCCGCAGACGCAACCAAGACGACAGGCACAACCCACCAGGCGCAGACGCAATCAAGACGGCAAGTGCAACCCACCAAGCGCAAACGCAACCGGAACGGCAAGTGCAACCCACCAGACGCAAGCGCAACCGAAACGGTGAGCGCAACCCCCGCACCATGGGGGCGTCCGGGGGCTCGGCCCCCGGTAGCAGACATAACGAGAAAATCCCCCCACCCGCGCCATCAGCGGGTAGAGGGATGCCAGATTTTCTCGTGGAGCCCAGGAGAATCGAACTCCTAACCCCCGCCTTGCAAAGGCGGTGCTCTGCCAATTGAGCTAGGGCCCCTAGTTTGTGCTGCTCTCGTCAGTGAAGACCATCCGGCCTCGTCCTGACTGCGCCAACCTCATCACCCTCGCCTCGCCGACCCGATGGGCTGGTCTGGCAGGTAGGCCTGGCGGGTAGGCCTGACCGCTGCGGTCTTATCGCAGGTCGGGTGCCGTGGTGGCTTCGTGCCAGAGGGCTCTCTCGTCGCTGGAGGCCTTGACCTTCTTGACGACCAGTGCCGTCGCGCCGATGATGCCGGCGACGATCAGGAGCTTCTTCAGCATTGCCGGTCCCCTTGGCTTTGCGGTGGAGGACTGTGTGGTGGGGCTAGATGGAATCGAACCATCGACCTCAGAGTTATCAGCTCTGCGCTCTAACCGACTGAGCTATAGCCCCTCAACAGCGATACGAAGATTACCGTAACCGCCTGGCCGCACCCAAATCGGGGGCGGCCGCCGCGCGAAGGCGGCGACCGCTACCCGTTTGACCTGCTGTTTTAGTCGCGCTCGGCGAGCGTGAGCTCGACGCCGCCGACCAGGTCGGCGCAGACGTTGTAGATGAACGCGCCGAGCGTGGCCAGTGCGGTGAAGAGGACCACGTTGACCGCGCCGATGAGCATCGAGGTGCCGATGACGCCCCAGGCGGTGATGCGGAAGCCGCCGCCGGCTGCCGCGTCGGTGCCGCCGCTGGCGTTCACGAGGGACTCGAGGCTGGTGTTGACCTCACCCCAGACGCCCATGGCGTCGAGGGCCAGGTAGAGCACCGAGGTGGCCACGACCACGACGATGAACAGGACGACGGAGACGGCGAAGGCGAACTTCATGACGGACCAGGGGTCGATCCGTTTGAGGTTCAGGCGGGCCCGGCGCGGACCGCGCGCGGCGGCCGAGGAGACCGTCGAGCGGGCCGAGCGGACAGCCTCGGACACCCGAGCGGCGCCCACGGCACCAGCGCCACCGCCGGCGCTGACCGTTGCCGCGCCGGAGGGGCGTTTGGGGGCCTCTCCGGGTCGCTGGGGGGCCGTTGCGGGCTGGGCGGGGGGTGGGGTTACCGACGCGCGTCCGGGCTGGGTGCCCTGCGCTCCGGTGCCACCGCTCTTGCCCTTGGTGACGATCGGCACAGAAGCCGATCCTTTCGCACCCGCAGGGCCGCCCGGCCGTTTGCCATCGGCCGGGCTTTCGCTGTCGGCGGCAGGTTCACCCGGCGGCGGGGGCATCCCCGGGGCGCGAGTGAACTTCGGCGTGGACGAAGGGTCCGCGGGGACCGTCGCGCGCCCGCTCGATGCGGCGCCGTCTTTCTTCGGCTCCGCATCGCCGGGTGTCGCCGAGGACCCCGGACCCCCCGACTTCGCCTGTGTCTCCGGCATCAACTAGTCCTGTTCGTCAGGCTCGTCGGCATTGCGAGCAAGCGCCACGATGGTTACACCTTCTGGGAGGTCCATCAGCTTGACCCCCATTGTGTTCCGATCCCGTGTGCGCCGTACAGGCTTCACGGGAGTCCGGATGACACCACCATTGCTGGTGATGGCAAACAATTCATCCTCAGGATCGATCACGAGCGCTCCGACCAGACCACCACGACGCTCTGTGATCTTGGCGGTCAGCACGCCCTTGCCGCCCCGTCCCTGCACGGGATACTCCTCGATCGGCGTCCGCTTGGCATACCCGCCATTGGTGGCGACCAAAACGTCCATGCCATCACGAACCACCTCCATCGCGAGTAGCTCGTCGTTGTCGCCGAAGCGCATGCCGATAACACCGGACGTTGCCCGTCCCATCGGCCGCAGCGCTTCGTCGGTCGCGTTGAAGCGGATGGCCTGGGCTTTCTTGGACACCAGGAGAAGATCGTTCTCCGGTGCCGCCAGTGCAGCGCCCACCAACTCGTCATCCTCCCGCAGGTTCACGGCGATGATGCCACCGCTGCGGTTGGAGTCAAATTCCTCGAGTCGGGTCTTCTTCACGAGGCCATTCTTGGTGGCGAGCACAAGGTACGGCTCGACCTGGTAGTTCGGGATCTGGATGATCTGCGCGATGTGCTCGTCCGGAAGGAAGGCGAGCAGGTTGGCGACGTGCTGACCCTTCGCCGTCCGGTTGGCTTCGGGCAGTTCGTACGCCTTCGCCCGGTATACCCGGCCCTTGTTCGTGAAGAACAGGATCCAGGAGTGCGTCGAGATGACGAAGAAGTGGCTGACGATGTCGTCCTGGCGCAGGGTTGCGCCGCTCACGCCCTTGCCGCCGCGCTTCTGCGACCGGTAGAGGTCGACCTTCGTACGCTTGGCATAACCGGTCCGTGTGATCGTCACCACAACGTCCTCGCGCGCGATGAGGTCTTCCATCGAGACCTCGCCGTCGAACGGGATGATCTGGGTCTTCCGGTCGTCGCCGAACCGGCTGACGATCTCGGCGAGCTCCTCGGAGACGATCGCCCGCTGCCGCTCCGGCTTGGCGAGGATGTCCTGGAGATCCGCGATCTCGATCTCGATGCGGCCGAGCTCGTCGACGATCTTCTGACGCTCGAGAGCGGCCAGCCGGCGCAGCTGCATGTCCAGGATCGCGTTGGCCTGGATCTCGTCGACCTCGAGCAGCTGCATCAGGCCCTGGCGCGAGTCGTCGACCGTCGGCGAGCGCCGGATCAGGGCGATGACCTCGTCGAGCATGTCCAGCGCCTTGACCAGGCCGCGCAGGATGTGCGCGCGCTCCTCGGCCTTGCGCAGGCGGTATGCGGTCCGCCGGCGAATGACCTCGATCTGGTGGTCGACGTAGTACGTGATGAACTGCGCGAGGTTGAGCGTGCGCGGCACCCCGTCGACCAGCGCCAGCATGTTGGCGCCGAACGTCTCCTGCAGCTGGGTGTGCTTGTAGAGGTTGTTGAGGACCACCTTGGCGACCGCGTCGCGCTTCAGGACCAGGATCAACCGCATGCCCGTACGCCCGGACGACTCGTCTCGGATGTCCGCGATCCCGGTGAGCTTGCCCTCCTTGACCAGCTCGGCGACCCGCTCGGCGAGGTTGTCCGGGTTGACCTGGTAGGGCAGCTCGGTGACGACCAGGCACGGCCGGCCCCGGGCGTCCTCCTCGACCTCGACCACCGCGCGCATCCGGATCGAACCGCGACCCGTGCGGTAGGCGTCCTGAATCGCCTGCTGACCGACGATCAGGCCCTTGGTCGGGAAGTCGGGACCCTTGACGATCTCCAGCAGCGCTTCGAGCGTCGTGGCCTCGTCGGTCTCGGGGTTGTCGAGGCGCCACTGCACGGCCGCGGCGATCTCGCGCAGGTTGTGCGGCGGGATCTTGGTGGCCATGCCGACCGCGATGCCCTCGGAACCGTTGACGAGCAGGTTGGGGAACCGCGCCGGCAGGATCGTGGGCTCCTTGGCCCGGCCGTCGTAGTTGTCCTGCATGTCGACGGTGTCCTCGTCGATGTCCCGCAGCATCTCCATGGCGAGCGGCGAGAGCTTCGACTCGGTGTACCGCATGGCGGCCGGCGGGTCGTTACCCGCCGAGCCGAAGTTGCCGTTGCCGTCGATCAGCGGGTAGCGCAGCGACCAGGGCTGCCCCATCCGGACGAGCGCGTCGTAGATCGACGAGTCACCGTGCGGGTGGTAGTTGCCCATCACGTCGCCGACGACACGCGCACACTTGACGTAGCCGCGGTCCGGGCGGAAGCCCGAGTCGTACATCGCGAACAGGATCTTGCGGTGCACCGGTTTGAGTCCGTCGCGGACGTCCGGCAACGCGCGCCCGACGATCACGCTCATGGCGTAGTCGAGGTACGAGCGCTGCATCTCGACCTCGAGGCCGACCGGCTCGACCCGCTGGCCGACACCGCCGCCGACGACGTCCTGTGGTTCCTCGGCGGGGTTCTCGGGAGTATCCGTCACAGTTAACCCTTACTCACGGTCAAACCCGACAAACGGGCTTGAAACACGCATCTCGCTGTGGATAACGCTGTGGAAATCAGTGAAACGCTGTGCATAACCCGAGGTGAGCGACGTCGTGAGACGCCGCTCACTCCAGGATCAGATGTCCAGGAAGCGAACATCCTTGGCGTTGCGCTGGATGAATGAGCGGCGGGCTTCGACGTCCTCACCCATAAGGACGCTGAACAACTCGTCCGCCGTTGCAGCGTCGTCGAGAGTCACCTGACGCAGCGTGCGGGTCGACGGGTCCATCGTCGTGTCCCACAGCTCGTGGAAGTTCATCTCGCCGAGACCCTTGAACCGCTGGATGTCGTCCGGCTTGGCGTTCGCCTTCTTCTGCTGACGCAGGGCGATCAGTCCGTCGCGTTCGGCGTCGGAGTATGCGTACTGGGCGTCGTCCCCGCGCTTGTTCCACTTGATCTTGTAGAGCGGCGGGGCGGCCAGGTAGACGTGCCCCAGCTCGACCAGCGGCCGCATGAAACGGAACAGCAGGGTCAGCAGCAGCGTCTGGATGTGCTGGCCGTCGACGTCGGCGTCCGCCATCAGCACGACCTTGTGGTAGCGCAGCTTGGCGACGTCGAATTCCTCGTGGATGCCGGTGCCCAGCGCGGTGATCAGCGCCTGGACCTCGTTGTTCTTCAGCACCCGGTCGATCCGGGCCTTCTCCACGTTGAGGATCTTGCCGCGGATCGGCAGGATCGCCTGGATCTGGCTGTCGCGGCCCTGCTTGGCCGAGCCGCCGGCCGAGTCGCCCTCGACGATGAACAGCTCCGACACCCGCGGGTCGGTCGACTGGCAGTCGGCCAGCTTGCCCGGCATCGAGCCGGACTCGAGCAGCGACTTGCGCCGGGCCAGCTTGCGGGCCTGCTGGGCGGCGATCCGCGCGCGGGCCGCCTGTGAGGCCTTGGTGATGATCTGCTTCGCGTCGGCCGGGTTGCGGTCGAACCAGTCGGCGATCCGCTCGTTGGCGATCTTCTGCACGAAGCTCTTCATGTCGGTGTTGCCGAGCTTCGTCTTCGTCTGACCCTCGAACTGCGGGTTCGCCAGCTTCACCGAGATGATCGCGGCGAGACCCTCGCGGATGTCCTCGCCGGAGAGCTTCTCGTCACCCTTGAGGAACTTCTTCTCCACGCCGTAGCGGTTGACGATGCTCGTCAGCGCGGCGCGGAAGCCCTCCTCGTGGGTGCCACCCTCGTGGGTGTTGATCGTGTTGGCGAACGTGTAGACCGACTCGCCGTACGACTCGTTCCACTGCATGGCGATCTCGAGGGCCATGCCCTCGTCGTTCGCCTCGGCCTCGAACTCGATCACGGACTTGTGGATCGGGGTCTTGGTGGCGTTCAGGTGGCGTACGAAGTCGGCGATGCCGTTCTCGTACATGAAGGTGACCTCGCGGCCCTTGCCGTTCTCGTCCAGGTGGTCGGTGCGCTCGTCGGCCAGGTGGATCGTCAGGCGCTTGTTGAGGAACGCGTATTCCTGGATGCGGCGGTAGATCGTCTGCCAGTCGAACTCGATGGTCTCGAAGATCGTCGGATCGGGCCAGAACTGCACCATCGAACCGGTCTTGTCGGTCGCCTCGCCCTTCTCCAGCGGGCCCGGCTTGGACGCGGTGTAGTGCTGCCGGTAGACGTTGCCCGACTTGTTGATCTCCAGGAACATCTTCGTGGACAGCGCGTTGACCACGGAGACACCGACACCGTGCAGACCACCGGAGACGGCATACGCCTTGCCGTCGAACTTGCCACCGGCGTGCAGGACGGTCAGCGCGACCTCGACACCGGGCTTCTTCAGCTTCGGGTGCAGGTCGACCGGGAAACCGCGGCCGTTGTCGGTGACCGAGACACCACCGTCGGCCAGCAGCCGCACGTCGATGGTGTCGCAGTAGCCCGCGAGCGCCTCGTCGACGGCGTTGTCGACGACTTCCCAGACCAAGTGGTGCAGGCCACGCTCGCCCGTCGATCCGATGTACATACCGGGGCGCTTGCGGACCGCCTCGAGACCCTCGAGCACGGTGATGGAACCGGCACCGTATTCCTGCTTGTTCTCTGCCACCCTCGGCCACTTTCTCGCACCGGTCCCCTGAAGGGCCCGGTCACGGGGTTGGCGGAGCGGCCGGCGGAGAGCCGGCGGGCAGGGCCTGCCACAGTCGAGCGAGCCGCGAAGAGCAGGCGGACCACCGGTGGAGCCGAGCGCGCCGGTCGCCGCGGACGTCCCGCGGATCGTGATCGGCTGGGAAAATCGCATAGCGTGACGAAGGTTGCCCGAGCCGGGTTCACCGACATAGACGCCGGGTTTATCGACATGGAAGCTCCGACACGGGAGTGACTTTCCCGGTCTCCGTCGATTCTACTCCGTCGGGGCGAGTTATCGGGGGTCCGGCACCCTCGCGCGGGCACCTCAGATTGCCGTAGCGCGGAGAAGGGCCGCTCCCACGGGTCCCCCTACACGGATTGCGGCCCCTCCGCAACGGCGAACCATCGGGTAGGCGGCCGCCGGGGCGCGCCTGCCGCGGCCGAACGCCACGCGCTGCGACACTGCTTGACGACAGCCAGTCGTCCTCGACACTGCCTCGCGAAGGCGTACGGCAGTGTCGTAACCTCGCCCGCGCGGGCCGGGGGCAAGGCCGGACGGCCCGCAAACCGGTGGGTAGGTTCCCTCCGGGCGGTCACAGCCGGCAGGTCGAGGAAGGGTGGGCCCCATGGCGCACGACAAGGGGCTGGACAACGTGGCTGTGCTCTGGCCACGGACAAACCGGTTCTACGACCCGGTGGCGCCGGCGGAATTCGTCGATTTCGGCGCCGTCGCGGACGCACCGGACATCGCCGCGCCCACTGCTGCGCTGGCGCTGCACATCGCCAAGACCGGCACGGTGCGCGCCACCGCGTACACAGAGCTTGTTGATCTTCTGTTCGGGCTTGAGGGTGTGCTCTACGCCACTGACGCCGCGGCTGAGGACGAGGACCCGGTGATCGACCCCGACGGCTGCGCCTGGATCGCGGGCGGCGTCGAGCGCTTCGTCGAGGGCCACCAGCCCTACGGCGACCTCGTCACCTTCGACAGCGTCGCCACCGTCATGCGCGAGGCCGTCGCCGGCGGCCGGCTCGCCGAGCAGCAACTGCGCTGGCTCGACCAGCGCCTGACCGCCCTGCGCGACGAGGCGGGAAATGCTCCGCACTGGAGCTTTGCCCGCACCGAGCTGGCGATCCTGTCCGGCTTCTACCGCCGCTGCGCAGACCGCGGCTACGCAGTATTTGCTGACTATTAATTAGTTCGATCGCGCTGTGTCATTGGGTTCGATCGCTCATGCGCCGCTGGGAGCTGATGAGTTCGGGCCCAAAATCGACGTCGGCTTCGCCTGGCCGATTTTGGGCCCGAACTCATCAGCGCGGCAATTCGCTCCTCACCAACAGGAGCCGTGGGGCATAGGCCGGGGGCCGGGGCGTAGGCCCGGGGGCGTAGGCCGGGGGCCTGGCGCCGTGGGCTTAGCCGTAGGTGTCTCTGGGGCCTCGGCCTTGGACTCGGCGGGGGCCCTTGTTCCAGGAGGGGGCTGCTGGGCCGTGGATGTTGAGGCGCTTTACGACGTTGTGGCCTACCTCCGCCGCGATGCTCTTCAGGAGGCGGGCGGTCAGCAGGCGGAGCTGGGTGGCCCAGGCTGTGGACTCGGCCTCGATTTCCAGGACGCCGTCTTCGAGTTTCAGGGGGCGGCTGTGTTTGGCGATGTCCTCGCCTACGACCTTTTCCCAGGCGCCGAAGACCGTGGCTTCTGCGGCCGGTTTTTGCCAGCCGCGTTGTTTCATGATGTTTGCCAGGACCGAGCCGAAGAGCTGTGGGTCGCGGGGGTCGGGGCCCGGACCTGAGTAGCCGCGCAGGCGTTT
Source organism: Winogradskya consettensis (assembly GCF_018332715.1). Taxonomy (GTDB): domain Bacteria; phylum Actinomycetota; class Actinomycetes; order Mycobacteriales; family Micromonosporaceae; genus Actinoplanes; species Actinoplanes consettensis. The sequence continues at coordinate 93,572 of NZ_BOQP01000012.1, forward strand.
GCCGCTGGCTTGGGCGATTTCTGTACGGCGGCGATGCTGCTGTGACACCCGGCGCTTGGCGAGTGCGGCGTCCAGGACTGCGCGTGCGAGCTCGGGCCCGGCAACCTTGGGAGCCTCCGCGCCCTCTGTGGCGGCCGCTGGTGGCTTTTTGGCGCTCTCCTCAGACACGGGTCACCGTTCCTGGTCCGACGTCGTAGCGGGCCCCCTGGAGGGTCGCCGGCACATCCTCCGGCACCGCGCACGTCACCAGCAACTGTGCGGCGTCCGCGACCAGGGCCGCAAGGCGTTCCCGGCGACCGGCGTCCAGCTCGGCGAATACGTCGTCGAGGATCAGCACCGGTTCGATGCCGTCGGTGCGCAGGAGGTCGTACGCCGCCAGTCGGAGGCCTAGCGCGAACGACCAGGATTCGCCGTGGCTCGCGTACCCCTTGGCGGGAAGTTCTCCCAGAGCCAGGGTGAGATCGTCGCGGTGCGGGCCGACCAGAGTGACCCCCCGCTCGATCTCCGCGGAGCGTCGCTCTTCGAGCGAGGCGAGGATCGCCTCTTGCAGGGCTGGGCGGTCCGGCGCCAGGCCTTCACCGAGCCTTGATGTGTACGCGATGGAAGCTGACGTCCGTCCGGCAGCGACCGCGTCGTACGCCTTGGTCAGGTGCGGGCCGAGCGCCGCCACCAGCTCGATCCGGCCGGCCAGCAGCTCGGCACCGTGCTGCGCCAGGTGCTGGTCCCAGACGGCGAGCGTCGAGAGGTCCTGCCCACGCGTCCCGCCAACCTTGCGAGTGAGGTACGCGGTCCGCAGCAGCGCGTTACGTTGCTTCACCACGCGGTCGTAGTCGGCGCGTACCCCTGCGTAGCGAGGCTGACGTGCGACGAGCAGGTCGTCCAGGTAGCGGCGGCGCTCACTCGGGTCACCGCGGACGAGTTCGAGGTCCTCCGGGGCGAAGAGCACCATGCGCAGGGCACCGACGATCTCGCGCGAACGGCGTACCGGTGATCTGTTGAGCCTTGCCCGGTTGGCCCTGCCCGGCACGATCTCGAGCTCGACCAGGAGCTGGCGTCCATCGTGGACGATCTCGCACCGAATCACGGCAGAGGTCGCCCCGGCCCGGACCAGCGGCGCGTCGGTGGCCACCCGGTGACTGTCCAAGGTGGCCACGTACCCGAGGGCCTCGATCAGGTTCGTCTTGCCCATGCCGTTCTGGCCGACCAGAACGGCGACGCCGGGGTCGAGATCGACCGCCACCCGCTCGTACGAACGAAAGTCGGTGAGCTCGACCCGGCGCACGTACATGGATCAGCGCTTGACGGCGTGGCCGCCGAACTGGTTGCGCAGAGCGGCGATCGCCTTCATTGCCGGCGAGTCCTCCTGGCGCGACTGGAAACGAGCGAACAGCGACGCCGCGATGGCGTTGGCCGGCACGGCGAGACGCACGGCCTCGTCGACGGTCCAGCGGCCCTCGCCGGTGTCCTCCGCGTAACCGCGGATGTTCGCCAGCTCCGGGTCCTCGTCGAGGGCCCGGTCCAGCAGGTCGAGCAGCCACGACTTGACGACGCTGCCCTCCCGCCAGCTCTTGATGACGGCGGGTACGTCGTCGACGAGCTCGGCCGCCTTGAGGATCTCGTAACCCTCGGCGTACGACTGCATCATCGCGTACTCGATGCCGTTGTGGATCATCTTCGAGTAGTGGCCGGAACCGACCTGACCGGCGTGCGCGAAGCCGTACGGGCCGGCCGGCTTGAGCGCGTCGAAGATCGGCTGCGCCTTCGCGACGTTGTCGGCGTCGCCGCCGACCATCAGTGCGTAACCGTTGGTCGCGCCCCAGACGCCACCGGAGACGCCACAGTCCAGGTAGCCGATGCCCTTGACGGCGAGACGCTCGGCACGCGGGCCGTCATCGGTGAACTTCGAGTTGCCACCGTCGACGATCACGTCGCCCTCGGACAGCAGGTCCGCGAGCTGGTTGATCGTGTCTTCGGTGATCTGACCGGCCGGAACCATCGTCCAGACGACACGCGGCGCGGCGAGCTTGCTGACAAGCTCCTCCAGGCTCGCGACGTCCGTGACATCCGGGTGGTGGTCGAAGCCGACCACTTCGTGGCCGGCGGCGCGCAGGCGATCGCGCATGTTGCCGCCCATCCGGCCGAGCCCGATTAGGCCGAGCTGCATGGTGTTCCCCCTAGGTGAGTGTTTCTTCAGGCCCAGTATCAGCGAGTTACCCGAATAGGCATGATCAGATAGCGGTATCCGGGCTTGATTTCGCCGTCTTCGTCTGCGGGGGAGATCACAGCGGGCTTGAAAGCGTCGACAAATGAGAGTACGGCGGTCGACGCGCCGAGGTTCTGCAAACCGTCGATCAGGTACTGCGGGTTGAAGCCGATGGTCAGCGGCTCACCGGTGAAGGCTGCCTCCATGGCCTCGCTGGCCCGCGCCTCCTCGGTGCCACCAGCCTCGACGACCAGGCCATCCTCGCTGAAACTCAGCAGCACGGGGGTCGTGCGCTCGGCCACCAGGGCGACCCGGCGAACCACCTCGACGAGACCGGCGACGCTGACATTCGCGTGCGCGTTCTGCGTCGACGGGAAGATCGAGCGCACCGGCGGGTAGTTGGCACCGTCCAGCAAGCGGCTCGTGGTGCGCCGTGCGCCGCCCGCGAAGCCGACCATGCCCTCGCCGGCGTTGCCCTGAGATAGGGCGAGCGTCACAGCGCCACCGACCGGGCCCATGGCCTTCGCGGTGTCGTTCAGCGTCTTCGCCGGGATGAGCGCGTTGAGGCTGATCTCGGAATCGTCCGGGTTCCACTCGAGCTCGCGCATGGCCAGCCGGTAACGGTCGGTGGCGAGCATCGTCATCGTCGAACCGTCGAGCTCGACCCGCACACCTGTGAGCATCGGCAGCGTCTCGTCCCGCCCGGCCGCGATGGCGACCTGGGCGACGGCGACAGCGAACGTCTGCGCGTCGACCGTGCCCGCGCTGGAGGGCATGTCCGGCAGCGACGGGTAATCCTCCACAGGCATCACCGGGAGGGTGAAGCGGGCACTGCCGCAGACGAGCTCCAGGTGGGAGCCGACCGCCGCGATGTCCACCGGCTTGGCCGGCAGTGCCTTGGTGATTTCGGCGAGCAGGCGACCGGAGACGAGAGCGGCGCCGTCGGCGTCGGCCTGCACCTCTACGGAGACCTGACTCGAGACCTCGTAATCGAAGCCGGAGACCTGCAGCTTGCCGTCGGTCACGCGGAGCATGACGCCCGCCAGAACCGGCACCGACGGTCGGCTGGGGAGGCTCTTAGCCGTCCACGCCACGGCGTCGGCGAGTACGTCACGCTCCACCCGGAACTTCATGCCATGCCCTCCGCGTCACTTTCTTGACTTCTCTGACTGCTCGTCTGCTCAACGAGCCAGCTTCGGATGTGCTGATGGAGCCCTCTGACTCTATGGCGAGCGGTGGTCATGCGTCCGCCCGCCCCCCGGTGCTGAGAAGTTGACCCGAGCCCGGATCGAGCCTCGAGCAACTCATTCACACCTTCCCCAGCCCTGATGATTGATCTTCAAATTTTCCGGGAGAGAGAACAGTCGTAATCATCGGTCCTGTGCATAGTGTGGATATCTCGTGTTGTCGCAGGTCAGAGAGTTATCCACCGGTGATTCACATGTGGGTAACCAGGGTACGAACCGAGCTGGTTGTCCACAGTTGGCGTCCCGACCAAAGTTGTCCACCGTTGTCCACCGGTTATCCACCGGATATCCACCGGGTTTGTCCCCCGACCTGTGGATGACGCCGGAACGCTACCGACACGTCGTCCACAGAACCTTCAACAGGGTTTCCACATCCAGTGGGGGTAGGTGGAAAACTTTGTGACTCTCAGTGATTATCCACATCGATTTCCCCAGGGCCAGTCCACATCTGTGGGTAACCGGCGCCAAAGTTATCCACCGTTGGGGACAACAACCTGTGGATGCCTGTGAATTAGTGTGGATAACGTTGGCACGAAACGGTCCCGTCCCACCGTTGACAAACCCGGGACCAAAGTGCCTCTGACCAGCCCTGGTTGCGGCCTGATGAACCTCCCCCTCGGGCAGACATTTCGGTCACCTCTGTGGACTGAGGTGTGGATAACCGGTGCACAACTTTGTGTCTGCGCAGCTCACGCCGGTGCCGTTCGTTGTCCCCAGCCCGGTCGAAAAAGATTTCGCGGGCCTGGCGGGCAAGGCTGTGAAATTTCTGCGGTGGAGGCCGGTTTGGTGCCTGTGGATGAGGGCTGGCTGTGTTGCTGGCGTCCGCTTTGGACCGGGGCGGCTGGCGGCGGGATCTGTAGGTGATGTGCGGCGGCTTCACGACACCGGCGGTGCAGGCGTGGCTTGTCGGTTGGCGTCCGTCCGCTTGGTTCTCGGGTGCACCGCCGTCTTCGCTGTTCGTCGGATCCCTGGCTTGCGGCTGTTCGCGCTCAGGCAACGTCCGAGGATTCGTGGCTGGTGGGATGTCACGCTTCAGCCTCAGCCGTTGGTCCATGACCCCGGTCGTGGCTGGCCTGCGGCGGCCGCCAGTAGTTGTGAGCACCCTGCGTCATCCTCGCGGCCAGCATTCGGGGCGTTCGCAGCATCGGCACTTTGTATGGGTGGCGCAGCGAGCGGGTGATCAGGCCGCGTGATCGCTTGATCATCGGAGTGCCGGAGTGCCGGAGTGCCGGAGTGCCGGAGTGCCGGAGTGCCGGAGTGCCGGAGTGCCGGAGTGCCGGAGTGCCGGAGTGCCGGAGTGCCGGGTCGCTCAGCGGGTTGGTTGGTAAGTGGCTGAGAGGCCCCGGTTGCTGAGCGGGGTGACTCACAGGCTCAGCGGCGCACAGTCTCAGCGCGGCGGCACAGCCTCAGCGGCGGCACGAGCTCAGCGGCGGCACAGCCTCAGCGCGGCGGCACAAGCTCAGCGCGGCGGCACAAGCTCAGCGGCGGGACAAGCTCACAGGCTCAGTAACTTGGTGGGCCTGTGGTTGGTGGCGTGGTCGCTTTGATCGCCTGGGGGCCTGGTTGGTGTTCGCCCTGGCTGAACAGTGCGGGTGTCTGCGGCTCGAGCGGTGACATGGGCAAGCAGGACACCGGAGGTGTTGTCGGGAGGCGGGCTTGCTGAGATCGGGGACGGGCGCGACCAGAGATGAGCGTCGGATATGTACAGCCCCGGGACTGGCGGGTTGGTTACGTCAAGGGCGGATGTCTGACCGCTGGAGTGTGGCCGGCCGATGTGGGATGTCGGCGTTGGCTGCGTTGTGCACAGGGTCGCCGCACATGGAAGCAGGCTGACGGCAGGTGCAGGTGCAGGTACCGATGCGGACCGGCGGGTGTTCATGCTTGGCCGGGCGGTTGCGCCGCGACGGCGAACAAGATCCACATCGGACCGCAGGGCGAACGTGATCTTCTCGTCGGTGGCGAGCGTTAGAGGCCGGGCCGCTGGGGAATTTGCCTGCGCTTTCGGCGGGGAGATTGCTGCGCTTGGGCAGCGTTGCCGGGCGGTAATTGGTGCGGCGCTGTAGGCGAGACGGTGTTGCAGGGATGCCCGGCAGCGGGGGACGGCCTGGAGTGGTTACGGCCTGGCCGAGGAGGCGGATTCGCGGGGTTTGCGGTTGGGGGCGCCGCCGGGCGTACTTGTAGGTGTCAGGTGTTTTGTTTGATGCGGTTTGTTAGTTCTGCGATCTGGTTGTAGAGGGAACGGCGTTCGGCCATGTGCTGGCGGATTTTGCGGTCGGCGTGCATGACTGTGGTGTGGTCGCGGCCGCCGAAGGCTTGGCCGATTCTTGGCAGCGAGAGGTCGGTCAGTTCTCGGCACAGGTACATGGCGACCTGGCGGGCGTTGACCAGGACTCGGGAGCGGGAATGGCCGCGGAGGTCTTCGAGGCTGACGCCGAAATAGTCCGCTGTGGAGACCATGATCTGGTCCGCGGTGATTTCCGGGCCGCCGCCGTCGGGCATGAAGTCGCGGAGTACTTCTTCGGCCAGGGACAGCTGCACCGTGGAGCGGGTGAGGCTGGCGAAAGCCGTTACCCGGATGAGGGCGCCTTCGAGTTCGCGGATGGAGCTCGAGACCCTGGAGGCGATGAATTCGAGGACGTCGTCGGGCGCGTACATGCGCTCCTGGGCGGCCTTTTTCTGCAGGATCGCGATGCGGGTTTCCAGGTCGGGGGGCTGGATGTCCGCGAGCAGGCCCCATTCGAAACGGGTTCGCATGCGGTCCTCGAGGGTGGCCAGCTGGCGCGGGGAACGGTCCGAGCTGATCACGATCTGCTTGTTCGCGTTGTGGAGCGTGTTGAATGTGTGGAAGAACTCTTCCTGCGTGCGCTCGCGGTTTTCCAGGAACTGGATGTCGTCGATCAGCAAGATGTCGACGTCGCGGTAGCGGCGCTGGAAGGCCTGCGTCTTGTCGTCGCGCAGGCTGTTGATGAAGTCGTTGGTGAATTCCTCGGTCGAGACGTAGCGGACGCTGCGTGCGTGACCGAGCGTCGTGGCGTAATGACCGATGGCGTGCAGCAGGTGGGTTTTCCCCAGGCCGGAACTGCCATAGATGAAGAGCGGGTTGTACGCCTTCGCCGGCGACTCCGCGACCGCTACCGCCGCCGCGTGGGCGAAACGGTTGGACGAGCCGATGACGAATGTCTCGAACATGTACTTCGGGTTGAGCCGGTTGCCGTCGTTGCCGCCGGGGCGCTGACCGCCCTGCTGGTTCCCGAGCGGCGAGCGGCCGGGACCGTTGTCGCCGCCGTGGCGCATTTGCAGGGTGTCGTCGCGGCGGTCCTGACCCTGCATTCCCATGCGGTCGTCGGAGCGGCGCTGGTTGTCACGCAGCTGGGACTGCTCGCCGGCCATCCGGTGACCGACGGCGTCGTTCTGGCTGTCCTGGTAGTGCGGGACCTGGCGCGGGGGGTCGGCCTTCGGCTTTTCCTCGGCGAGGGTGTTTTTGGTCTGCTCGGGCTGGCCCATGGGCAGCGGCGCGGCGAACAGGGCCTCCTGGCCGTCGCGCGCCTGCGGCACACCATGGGCAAAGGGCACCTGGGCCGAGCCGGTCGGGCCGTCGTCGTAGGCCTGCGCGTCATAGGCCGAAGGCTGTGGATAACGATCCGGGTACGCCGGGGGCTGCGGGTCCGCGTAATGCGCCGGGGGCTGCGTCGGCGGCTCCGGCGGCGGGGTGCCGTAGACCGTGCCGGGACGTCCCGAACCGTCCTCAGGCGGGCGGACCGTGACGGCCACCTGGATGGGCCGGCCGAGTCGCCGGGAGAGAGCTTCGGTGATCGCGAGACGCAGCCGCGACTCGATCACGTCGCGGGTGTACGTGTCCGGGACCGAGAGGAGCGCAGTGTCCTCGACGATGGCGCGAAGACGGGTGAGTCGCAGGTAGGCGCGCTGCTGAGCGGACGCGATCTCGTCCGCCAACTCGTCCGTAGCCGCAGCCCAGACCCCGCCAAGGTCGACCGTGTCGGCCACCGCCGCGCCACCCCCATCGCCAACCGGAATCACCCGGTGGCCTTGTTCGGCTTCCGCCTTTGCCGCTACGCCGCCCTTGTGGGCAACGGACCGGCTTGACCCCCCAAGCCAGCACATCCAACGTGCTGAACGTGCACGGCGCACCGGCTTGTCCACAGGTTATCCACAACCTGTGCACTCGTCGGTATTCGCTCCCCGGCCGGATGGTCGGCAGACTTCCCGGAGCCTGTGCTGGCGCGGGAAAACAGGCTCACCGTGCCGAACGATTCACCGCCTCGTCCGGTTCCTGCCTCGGGTGCCACCGATGAGATCGGTGTCACTGATGAGGCCGGTGTCACCGGCGGCGCTGAAGACCAGCAAACGGGCACGCTAACAGCGCTGCCACCCCTGCATCAACCGGCGGTACCCACCCCGGGGCAGGCTTGGCACGAAAAGATTCACTCCGTGCGCGCCGCCACCGACCTGGGTGACGGACGGTACCGCACGCGCCGCGTTCGCGGTCGAAACAGTTGACCACCGCATCGGCCCTGCGTAGTCTCGGGCGGTTGCTCCGCCGCGCTCTGCTAAAGTGGCGTCTTGCAGCTTGATGCCCCCTGGACGTAGTACGAAGACGGAGTTCTGACGTGAGCAAGCGCACCTATCAGCCGAACAACCGCCGGCGTGCCAAGACCCACGGCTTCCGGCTGCGCATGCGCACCCGTGCCGGCCGCGCCATCCTTTCGACGCGTCGCACCAAGGGCCGCGCCAAGCTGTCGGCCTAGAGCCGACAGCTGACGGGCCGGATGCCCAGGTAGTCGTGCTGGCCGCAGCGCAACGACTGCGGCGTAGCAGCGACTTCGCCGCAGCGGTCCGTAATGGCCGCCGTGCCGGCCGTGGCACCGTGGTCGTCCATCTGCTTCTCGACGAGCCGGCGCAAGCCTCCGAGGCGCGCGCCGGCTTTGTCGTATCCAAAGCAGTGGGCAACGCGGTGGTCAGGAACAAGGTCCGCCGACGGTTGCGTCACCTTGTCCGACCCCGGCTCGGCGAGTTGCCCGAGGGCGCCTCGCTGGTCGTGCGGGCCTTACCTTCCTCAGCCGCGGCGTCCTTCGAGACGCTCGGCACCGACCTGGACGCGGCGATCGCCGCTGCTCGGTCGCCCAGGCGGCGGCGATGACACCCGTTGCCCGCCTGCTGACCGCGCCGATCGTCGCGTACCGTCGGTATATAAGCCCGGCGTTGCCGGCCCGCTGTCGGTTCTACCCCTCGTGCAGCGCGTACGCCCAGGAGGCGCTCGCGAAGCACGGCGCGCTCCACGGAACCGGCCTCGCGATCTGGCGGCTGTTGCGGTGTCACCCCTTCCACCCCGGTGGGTACGACCCCGTGCCCGACCCGATCCGTCACCGTCCTGCCGATGTGACTGGAGCATGAATTGAGTCTCGACTGGATCTACTTCGCCATTTCGTGGATCCTCCTGCGCTGGCATGCACTCTGGGACGCGATCGGCATTTCCGACGGTCGGGTGCTGGGCACCAACTGGGCCTGGATCCTCTCGATCGTCTTCCTGGTGGTGACGCTGCGCGTCATCCTCTTCCCCGTCTTCGTCAAGCAGATCAAGTCCCAGCGGGCCATGCAGGCATTGCAGCCCAAGGTGAAGGAACTGCAGGAGAAGCACAAGGGTGACCGGGAGACGCTCCAGAAAGAAATGATGGAGCTCTACAAGGTCGAGAAGGCCAACCCGCTCATGGGTTGCCTCCCGATGTTCCTGCAGATCCCCGTCTTCCTGGGCCTGTTCCACGTGTTGCGCCGGCTCAACCCGGACAACCCGCGACCCACCCTGTACGGCTGGACGGCCGACCAGTTCCGTGACGCGACCCACTCGGCGCTGTTCACGGTCCCGCTGCCGGCCAAGTTCGGCTCGTCCGCGGCCGAGCTGACCCAGCTGGGCTACACGGGCGCCGGCGTCACGGTGAAGATCATCGCCGGCATCCTGGTGCTGACGATGATGGCCACCACCTACCTGACCAGCCGTCAGATGATCCTCAAGACCGGTTGGGCCGAAGACCCGCAGCAGAAGATGATCCAGCGCCTGATGCTGTACGGCATCCCGCTGTCGCTGCTCGTCTCCGGTTCGCTGTTCCCGATCGGCGTGGTCATCTACTGGGTCACGAACAACCTGTTCAGCCTGGCCCAGCAGCAGTGGGTGCTTCGCAAGTTCCCGCCGCCGGCCATGGCCAACGCGAAGGCCGGCACCTCATCGGCCCGCCCCGCGACCAGCACGACCGTAGCGAAGAACGGTGCCAAGAGCCCGGTGCAGTCCGCCGGCCGTGGCCTCTTCGGCCGCAAGCAGGCAGAGCCCGAAGCGGCGACCCCGGTCGTCGACACGAAGGCCCTCGCGCCCAAGCCGGGCGCCAAGCCGATGAACCCGAAGAAGGGCACGCGGCCCGCCACCAAACCCAAGGGATGACGCAGCGACGGCCCGGCCACATCAGGCCGGGCCGCGCGCGACCCTGGTGAGGTGCGGCGACACAGACCTCCCCGCGTCGGCGATGGACTCCGCCGGAGCGGGAAACAGCGGACCGAGCAGGTCCGGCCCGAGAGTACGGAGATGAGACCGTGACCGACACCAGCACTCCCAGCACCGAGGAGACGACGGCAGCCGTCACCACGGAGCCGGCCGGTACCGAGGAGCCCAAGAAGTCGGAGAACGTGACGACCGACTCGGATCTGTTCAAGCAGAGCGAGGTCGCCGCCGACTACATCGAAGGCCTCCTCGACGTCCTCGACGCCGACGGTGACATCGACGAGCTCGTATCCGCCGGCCGCCCCATGGTCGAGGTCGTCGGCGGCGGCCTCCAGTCCCTGGTCGGCCAGCGCGGCGCCACCCTGGAAGCCCTCCAGGAGCTCACCCGCCTCGCGATCTTCCGCGCCACCGGCTCCCCCAGCCGCCTCCTCCTCGACATCGGCGGCTACCGCGCCACCCGCCGCAAGGAACTCGCCGCCGTGGCCCGCAACGCCGTCGAGAAGGTCAAGGAGCACGGCGACGCCGTCCGCCTCGAGCCGATGTCGGCCTTCGAGCGCAAGTGCGTCCACGACGTCGTCAACGCGATCTCCGGCGTTGAGAGTGAGTCTGAGGGCGTCGAGCCCAACCGGCGCATCATCATCAGCGCGGCCGGCTGATCTGATCTGATGACAGACCCACGCTCCGGCGCGGGAAAGCACGGCCCGGGTTCTTCGCCCGGGCCGTCTTCTTCTCCCGCCCCCATTTCAGTACGTTCAGAATCCACCGATCCCGAACTCTCCCCTGCGTCTGCGTCCGGGCCTGAGGTTGCGTCTGCGGCCAGGCGCCCGTCGGGGTCGGGGTCTGCGCCCTTGTCGGGGGCCTCGCCGTCTTCGGGGTCGGGGTCGTCGGGGCGGGCGTCCTCGCTTTCCTCGCTTTCTTCGCGGCGGGTTCCGGTTCGGGGGTTTCCTGGACGGAAGGGTGGCTCCTCTATTCGGAAGCCGGCCTCTGACGCTGTTCCTGCCGCTGAGGCGGTGCCCTCGCCTGCGTCGGGCACTGCTGCTGCTGACTCCGCGTCTGGCACTGGTTCTGCTTCTGCTGCTGGACCCGTTGCTCCTTCTGCTGCTGGACCCGTTGCTGCATCTGCTGCTGGGCCCGTTGCTGCGTCTCCTGCTGACCCTGTTCGCGACGTTGGCGTTGGCACGGTCCCTGCCGGTGCGTCTGGCCGTGCGGCTTCTGCAACTGCTTCTGGGCGTGCTGCCGCTTCTACCGTCGGGCAGGACCTTGTGTCTGTCGCTGGGCCTGAGGCGGACTCTGGCTCTGAGTCGGGGTCTACCGGTGTGTCTCACCGTGTGTCTGTCGTCGGGCAAGATCCTGTGTCTGCTGTTGAGCCTGACCCTGTGGCTATTGGTGGTTCAGATTCTGGGTTTGTTGCTGGGTCTGGGGCGGAGTCTGGCGCTCGGGAGGGCTTGGGTTCCGCGGCTGGAGAAGGCTCTGGCGGTGATTCAGTTCCCTCTGCGGGTCCTTCCGGTGCGGATGTCCTTGGGCCGCCTGCTGAGCACCTGGCGGCTGCGGAACGGGTCTTTGGGGAGCGGTTGGAGCTGGCGGGGCGGTTTGCTGAGCTGCTGGTGACCGAGGGCGTCGTTCGCGGGTTGATCGGGCCGCGGGAGGCGCCGCGGGTGTGGGAACGGCACCTGATCAACTGCGGCGTTATGTCCGAGATGATTCCGGTGGGCGCTTCGGTGATTGACGTGGGGTCTGGTGCCGGTTTGCCCGGTATCGTGCTGGCAGTGGCTCGGCCTGATCTCACGATCACACTGGTTGAGCCGCTGGCACGACGAACCGCTTTCCTCTCCGAAGCGGTGACAGCGCTCGGCCTCGATTCGACCGTCACGGTCCTGAGAGGTCGTGCGGAAGACGTCGCTGGTGGACCCCCCGCCCCCGCCGACGTTGTCACCGCCCGGGCGGTAGCGCCACTGGACCGGCTTGCCGGCTGGTGCCTTCCGCTCGCCGCCCTGGGCGGCCGGCTTCTGGCGCTCAAGGGTGCCTCAGCCGAGGAGGAGATAGCGGAGCACCGTGACGAGATCGCGCGCCTGGGCGGCGGCGACCCGACCGTCCGGCTCTGCGGGGCAGGACTGATCGATCCGCCGGCCACGGTTGTCGAGATCGTGCGCGAGCGACTCGTCGTGGCACCAGGGCCAAGGTCGTCCCAGCGGACGGCCGCCCAGGGCCGTTCCTCCGGCGCCGCCGGTGGTCGCGGTCCCGGGAAAAGGAGATCGCGGAGGGGTTAAATGGCCAGGCGGGGCGCGCGAAAGAAAACAGGGAAGATCCCGAGACCTACGCCCCCGCCTGGACAGCATCAGCATTTGGATTCGCGCTCGCCTGACTTCGGTTTTGATTCCGGGTTGTCAGAGGCCGGCCTTCTTGAGTCGACGCCGGGTGGGGCAGCAGACTTGGTCGCTGTCGATCGCCGTCCGGTCGCCTTTCGCCGCGGCTCTGGTCTCGGCCCTGGTCCCGGCTTCGGCTCCGGGACCGACTCCAGCTCTGGCTCCAGCATCGGGCCTAGCCCCAGCTCTGGCCTCAGCCCTAGCCCCAGTTCTGGCCTCAGCCCCAGCTCCAGCTCTGGCCTCAGCTCCGGTTCCGGCCCTAGCTCTGGCCCTAGCTCTCGCTCTGGCCCTAGCTCCGGCCTTGGCCCTGGCTTGAGTCTGGTCGGCTTTAGCGGGGTCGGTGGTTCCTCGGTTGAGTTGGCGTCAGCTGGGTTGGCTGGATTCGGGTTGTCGGATGTTGGATTGATGGCCGACCGTGTGTTGGAGCACGGCGCGATGGTCGCTTTTGGGGCGGCCACTTCGATCGCGGGCGTGGGTACGGCGGATGTTGACGTTGCGGATGCGTCCGGGGTGGCTGGGTTGTGGGGCGGGCCGGGCGGTGGCGGTTTTGGTTTGCCAGGTGGTCAGGGGGCTGATCCGAAGACCGGGGAGTCGGCGCGGGCTGGTACGGGCGTTGTGCTTGGGGGGATTCGGGGAGGGGCGGGAGATTCTGCCAGCGCCGGGGTTGCGGTTGTGGGGCTTGCAGCGCGTACATATATGAGGTTTTCGGGGTTGGGGTGGCCTTGTGGAAGTGTGCGTTGGTGCGGGGGGAAGTTGCGGCATGTTGCCGGATTTATGGTTTTCGAGGCGCCCGCGAATCTATCGGTCTCGACTCATCAGACGGACAGGCGTGGCACGCGTCGCCCGACGGCCGTAGGCTGGCCGCGCGTCGATAGTGTGGACCGGACGGCTGGCGTAGTAGACGCGCCGCCGCTTCCTGCCGGACCGCACGCTCGCGGTGCCGACTCCATCCAACCAGGCAGGGATAAAACGGTGCATGAGTATGGCAGGGGGCCCGACGGCGACCCCGGCTGGGACGGTGTTTCACGTGAAACCGAGCCTAACGCCGAGCCGGATCGGAGTGTGAGCTTGACCGTGACTTTCAACAGTGGAGACCAGGGCGTCCCGCAGCCACGTGCGGGCCAGGGACAGGTGTACGGCACCCCGGTGAGCGCTCCCGAACCAACTCCGTCCGACTCCCGTCGTACCGCTCCAGCGCCCCGTTCGGCGCCTCCTGCTGCTGTTCCGGCTGGCGTTACAGCCTCGGGCTCGGCGTCTGTGCCCAGCGAACTCTCCACCTCGCCGACCGGCGAATTCGCTACTCATCCTCACGGCGACTTGTCATCGCAGCCCACTTCGGGCGCCGCTGGTTTTGCCGTGCAGCCCACGTCGGGCGCGGCTGGCCTCGCAGCCGAACCCACGTCGGGTGCCGCTGCCTATTCAACACATCCCACCTCGGCCCCGCCGGTTTCGGCCCCGCCGGCTGCTCCCCAGGAAGCAGCCGAGCATGTTTCACGTGAAACGCCGACCCCGGATGAGGACGATCCGCCCCTTGCCATGGAAGCGTTGCGAGCTGTGCAGATCCTCAATCCGAGCGGCGAGATCACGATGCCGCGGCCCGCTCATCCCCGGGTGCTCGCCGTCGCGAACCAGAAGGGCGGCGTCGGCAAGACCACCACGACGGTCAACCTTGCTGTGGCGCTCGCGCTGCACGGTAACCGCGTCCTGGTGGTGGACCTGGACCCGCAGGGAAACGCCTCGACCGGCCTGAACGTGCCGCACCATGCGGGCGTACCCGACGTCTACGACTGCTTGATCGACAACGTGCCGCTGGCGGAGGTTGCGCAGGCAGTCGAGGGCATTCCGAACCTGTTCTGTGTTCCGGCCACGATCGACCTGGCCGGCGCGGAGATCGAGCTCGTCTCAGTCGTAGCGCGCGAGTCCCGGCTTGCTCGGGCGATCAGCGCTCACCCCGAGAAGTTCGACTATGTTTTCATCGACTGCCCGCCCTCGCTCGGGCTGCTCACGGTCAACGCGCTGTGCGCGGCACAAGAGGTGCTGATCCCGATTCAGTGCGAGTACTACGCGCTGGAAGGCCTCAATCAACTGATCAACAACATCAATTTGGTACGCCAGCACCTCAACCCGACGCTGGACGTCTCCACGATCCTGTTGACCATGTACGACCGCCGCACCCGCCTCGCCGATGCCGTTGAGCAGGACGTGCGGAACCACTTCGGTTCGAAGGTGCTCGAGGCGGTGATTCCTCGCAACGTCCGGGTGTCGGAGGCTCCCAGCTACGGCCAATCGGTGATGACCTACGATCCGGGATCGCGGGGTGCCACGAGCTACTTCGAGGCAGCTTTGGAGATTGCGAACCGCGGGGTCAACACGGGAGGCACGGCATGAAGAACCGTCCACGGGGTGGCCTCGGCCGCGGCCTGGGCGCGCTGATTCCCACAGCGCCGCCGGCGGAGGCACCACCGGCTGCGGAGACTGCCGCTTCGACGACTCCTCCCCCGCAGTATTCGGCGCCGTCAGCTCCCGTTTCCGCACCGCCCGTTGCCGCGCCTGCGGAGCCAGCCGCTCCCCCTGTTGACGACGGTGTCAGTCTGGCTCCCGTGCCGGGTGCGCGCTTTGCGGAGCTTGCGGTCACCTCGATCGTGCCCAACCCGAAGCAGCCTCGCCACGTCTTCGACGACGAGGCCCTGGACGAGCTCAAGACCTCGATCCAGGAAGTCGGCTTCCTCCAGCCCATCGTTGTCCGAGACATCGGCGACGGCACGTACGAGCTGGTCATGGGCGAACGTCGCTGGCGCGCAGCACAGGCGGTCGGCAAGGAATCGATCCCGGCCATCATCCGCGAGACCCGCGACGATGCGATGCTGCGCGATGCGCTCCTCGAAAACATCCACCGGGCGAACCTGAACCCGCTGGAAGAGGCGGCCGCGTACCAGCAACTGCTCGAAGAGTTCGGCGCAACCCATGAGGAGCTGGCGCGCCGCATAGGCCGTAGCCGCCCGCAAATCTCGAACACCATAAGGCTTCTCAACCTGCCGGCCCCGGTCCAGCGCCGGGTGGCCGCGGGCGTCATTTCCGCGGGTCACGCCCGAGCCCTCCTTAGCTTGGACGACAGCGACACCCAGGAAGACCTCGCGAAACGCATCGTGGCCGAAGGCCTCTCCGTACGCTCAACTGAGGAGCTCGTCTCCCTGGCAATCGCGGACGGCCCAGCCAAGAAGTCCACGCCGGCCCGCCGTGCCAAGGTCCACGCGCCGGCTTTGAACGACTTGGCAGACCGTCTCTCGGATCGCTTCGATACCCGGGTGAAAGTCGACATCGGCCGTAACAAGGGCAAGATCACGATCGAGTTCGCCACGGTGGATGACCTCGAACGGATCGTCGGAATGATCGGCGTGGAGGAAGAAGGCGCGGGCTCCACAGCGGAATGAGCGGTACGGGTGGCGGCGGCGGGGTCGCTATCCGAAGGAGACGACGGGCACGTGATTCGGCGGATCACGTGCCTTCTTCATGTCCGGGGTGTGAGGTGGCCGGCCGGGTTGCGTGAGTTCGGTTGGTGGGCGGCCTCGGTGATTCGCTTGGTCGGCGGGCTCCATGTGGTGGCCTGTCCCCCGAGGCTTCGACCGTGGTTGGCGTTGGTCTCCTCGTCTCGCGGTGCTTCGTCGACCTTGTTTGGTTTCTTCCTTCGGGATTGTTTTCTAGTTCCGTGGGCGCGGGCTGGAGTTGGAGCTTCCGTCGGCTTGTGCGCGACAGGGTGAGGCTGGTCGCTTCCAGCAACGGACTGAGCATGGCCGGTTGGGGTTACCGGAGATCGCGATCGCTGGCTTGGACGCCGGAGTGGCCGTCGGCGATCAACTTGGCCAGGGCGAGAGGTGCTTGGTCCACCACATTCGGTTCTGTCAGAACGATTCTCCTGGGATTTCGGATCTTCCGCTTCTGCCGGAGCAACCCAAATCTGACGCCCGATTTGCCCGGAATTCGGGTTGGGAGGTCTCTCGGATGCTTTCTGTCAATTTTGGCTGCTCCCTTGAAAGTTACATAGGTCTGTTGGAACGATGGGCTCTTGAAGATCGTTCGGGGACAACTTCGCTAGCCGGCAGCAGTCTTGAACGCCGTGAACTCTCCATGCACGGTCGACTTGATCGGCGGCGTATCAAGCGTCGGCGCGCCGATGTATGGCAACCGCGGTTCCCGTCGGCGGTGATCGGCTGCTGCGCATCTTCGCGGCGGCACCGCGGATTCTTGCCTGATCCGTCGAGGGTTGGGATCGCTGCCTATTGAAGGTTCTTGTGGTCGACAGTTATTGCAGGGTCGGCGTGATCGCCGGTCATCCTTCGCAAACGGCGAGACGTCCGTCGTCTGCCCTGCGGTTGGGTCGATTAGTTCAGAACGATCCTCGCTCCGGAGCGTCTTAGCGCTAACGTCTGGCGCGTGATGGCGGCGAGCATTCCCGAGTTGATCTCCTACGGAGCGGCGTCGGGCCCGGTGATGGATACCGTCGACTGTGGAAACCTCGGTGGCTGTGTCGCCTGGCCGTCGTCCGGACTTGCTTGGTGCGCTGGCTCGTGTTGCCCACAGGCTTAGTCCGTGCTGCGTTTCTTCTGCGAGCGTCCTTGGCGGCAGTTTGCGGTTGTGGGCTTGCGACACATGTACTGGCGCCGTTGCGTACTTGCCGACTGGTTGAGGGAAATCCGGCTGCTGGATCATTCGAGGAGTCCTGCTGTTTGGCTCGGAACGGACCTGCTTTCTCGAAGACAGAGGCCAGGCCGCCATGTCGAGCCAGCGGGAAGCCGACCCCTGGTTGGCGAGACCTGTGCAGCGAGTTTGGCTTTGCGCTTTGCCGGCCGGCCCTGTGTGCTGGACGCGGGGCGCGCAGCGATTCGATCGATCCCTCGTCGAGGGCCTGCCGGGTCCAGCCCGCCACTGAGGTAGACGCCGCGACCACAACGCCAGCTGAGTGCAATTTCAAGGTCTGGGCAGCAGCTGGCGGAGTCCAGGGCCGCCAAGTCTGAGAACGCGGGAGATGTGCAGGTCCGCCCCGCTGCTCGCCTTGAGCTTGCATCGCGGTTTTGGGGGTAAGTCCTCGTCTTGTTTCACGTGAAACGGATGCGCCGATAATTGCCCGGAGCCCGGAGCCCGGA
>NZ_BOQP01000013.1 GCF_018332715.1 Winogradskya consettensis
CTTGTCACGACGCACCTGAGCAATGCGCTCGTCGAAGTCACGCAGGTCCGGCGGTGCGGTCATCCGACGGATCCGCATCCGTGCCCCGGCCTCATCGATCAGGTCGATCGCCTTGTCCGGCAGGAACCGGTCCGAGATGTAACGGTCAGCCAGCGTCGCCGCCGCGACCAGAGCCGCGTCGGTGATGCTGATCCGGTGATGCGCCTCGTAACGGTCACGCAGACCCTTGAGGATCTCGATCGTGTGCGCCAGCGAGGGCTCACCGACCTGGATCGGCTGGAAACGACGCTCGAGGGCGGCGTCCTTCTCGAGGTGCTTGCGGTATTCGTCGAGGGTGGTCGCGCCGATCGTCTGCAGCTCACCACGCGCGAGCATGGGCTTGAGGATCGAGGCGGCGTCGATCGCGCCCTCGGCGGCACCGGCACCCACGAGGGTGTGGATCTCGTCGATGAACAGGATGATGTCGCCGCGGGTGCGGATCTCCTTGAGAACCTTCTTCAGGCGCTCCTCGAAGTCACCGCGGTAACGGGAACCGGCGACCAGCGCACCGAGGTCGAGGGTGTAGAGCTGCTTGTCCTTCAGCGTCTCGGGCACCTCGCCCTTGACGATGGACTGCGACAGCCCCTCCACGACGGCGGTCTTGCCGACGCCGGGCTCTCCGATCAGGACGGGGTTGTTCTTCGTGCGGCGCGACAGCACCTGCATGACCCGCTCGATTTCCTTCTCCCGGCCGATGACCGGGTCGAGCTTGCCCTCGCGGGCGGCCTGCGTGAGGTTGCGTCCGAACTGGTCGAGCACCAGCGACGTCGACGGGGCTGCCTCGCCCGCGGCGGCACCGGCGGCGGCCGGCTCCTTGCCCTGATAGCCCGAGAGCAACTGGATGACCTGCTGACGGACCCGGTTGAGGTCCGCGCCGAGCTTCACCAGGACCTGGGCGGCAACACCCTCGCCCTCGCGGATCAGGCCCAGCAGGATGTGCTCCGTGCCGATGTAGTTGTGGCCCAGCTGCAGAGCCTCGCGCAGCGACAGCTCCAGCACCTTCTTGGCCCGCGGCGTGAACGGAATGTGCCCGCTCGGCGCCTGCTGACCCTGACCGATGATCTCCTCGACCTGCTGCCGAACCCCCTCGAGAGAGATACCAAGGCTCTCCAGAGCCTTCGCGGCAACACCCTCACCCTCATGGATCAGGCCGAGCAGGATGTGCTCTGTCCCGATGTAGTTGTGGTTGAGCATCCGGGCCTCTTCTTGGGCCAGGACGACAACCCGTCGCGCTCGGTCGGTGAACCGCTCGAACATGCCCTCGTGCTCCTCACGTGCCGTGCGCCAATTAACTGGCGGGGCCAGCGCACGAACATCGGTGATGCCCGTGCTGTAACCACTCTATCGCCGCTGAGGGACTCTGCTGGGCCCTCGAGCCCGGCCGGAACGTCCCGCACCGCTGATTTCCCCAACTTCGCACGCTCAGCGACTGTTCCCCACCCCTACGGAGTACGCGCACAGCGAAATCCCGGCATCGGCCACGACCGGCGCACCCGCCGTCCACAGCCTGTGGACAACGCCGTCCACCCCTGTGGATAACTTACGCAAGGGGGGCGAAGAACGAGCGAAAAGCAGCAGGGTCCGCAGCGCCGGAGCGCTGCGGACCCTGTGGAAAACGACGAACGCGACTAGCGGCCGGGACCCTTGGCGTGGAACTCGTCCACGATCTCCTGGGGAATGCGGCCCCGGTCGGAGATGTCCTTGCCGCTCTTCTTGGCCCACTCGCGGATGGCCTTGTTCTGCTCCCGGTCGGCGGTGGCACCGCCACGACCCCGGGCGGCCCGGCCACCCACGACCACTCCGCCCCGGGCGACCTTCGCTCCGGCGCCCACGTAGGGCGCGAAGACGTCGCGCAATTTCGCGGCGTTCTTGTCGGACAGGTCGATCTCATACTGAATGCCGTCGAGCGCGAACTTGACGGTCTCCTCGGCGTCACCGCCGTCGAGGTCGTCGACAAGCTTGTGAATGATCTGCTTGGCCACGGGCCGTTATCCTCCCGAATACAGGTTCTCTACGTCAGACGTCAGGCAATCCCCACCGCAACAATAACGCCAAGCCCGCGTGATCCGTCAATGCGGGTTCGATATCTGCCCACAGAGCGCACCAAGGGGAACGCAGACGTTTCCCGAATGCCCCGTCCGAGGCCGTTTCCTATTCCGCGGCAGCGCCTCGGCTGACATTCCCCACACCTTGACCCCGGTCAATCCGGGCGGCGTACCACCCACGGATCGGGTGCCGTACCGGCTCCATAGTGTGACTCGTTGTCACTTCTGGACGCCGATTCGGGGCAATTACATCGAAGTGCGTCACCATCCGTGATGCGCTGTCACGTCACGAACTCGGGCCCCGGCGGGGAATCCATTGCGGACAGTCACAGAAAGCCCCGGATAGAGATCTATGTCCACCGCGTCGCGCAGAGTCACAAAAATTATCCGGCCAGAAAAAGCGCGCGGTCAGCCGACATTCCGCTCATAAACCATCCGCAACCCGATCAGAGTGATCATCGGCTCATACGCGGTGATGGTCCTGCAGGCGTCCTTGACCAGCCCGGCAAGCCCACCGGTGGCGATCACCGCCCGCACGGAACCGAGCTCCTCGGTCATCAGGTCGACGATCCGATCGACCTGACCGGCCACCCCGAAATAAAGGCCGGACTGCAGGCACTCGACGGTGTTCTTGCCGATGACCGAACGCGGCTTCGCGGGCTCCACCTTGCGCAACTGAGCGGCCCGCGACGCCAGCGCGTCGAACGAGATCTCGATGCCGGGCGCGAACGCACCACCGAGAAACTCACCGCGCGCGCTGATGACGTCGAAATTGGTCGTGGTGCCGAAGTCGACAACGATCGACGGCCCGCCGTAGAGGGCGTGCGCCGCCAGCGTGTTCACCACGCGGTCGGAGCCGACCTCCTTCGGATTGTCGATGGCGAGCTGCACTCCGGTCTTCACGCCGGGTTCCACGACGACATTCGGTAGATCCCGGTAATAACGCCCGAGCATCGTGCGCAACGTACGCAGGGCAGCGGGCACCGTCGAACACGCCGCCACCCCGGTGATCTCGACGGCATCCCCCGCGAGCAGACCCCGCAGAATCAGCCCCAGCTCGTCGGCGGTGGACCTGGCGTCGGTCTTGATGCGCCAGTTGTGAACCAGTTTGTCGCCGTCGAACGTGGCGAGAACCGTGTTGGTATTGCCGATGTCGATGCACAAAAGCACGGTCAAAACCCCTAACGCGCGACGCGCAAGTCCATGGCGATGTCGAGAATCGGCGAGGAGTGGGTCAGCCCGCCCACGGACAGGTAGTCCACTCCCGTGGCGGCGTACGCGGCGACCGTTTCCAGGGTGAGGTTGCCCGTGGCCTCGAGCTCGGCCCGCTCCCCCACCGCGGCCACCACCTCGCGCAGCAGGTCCGGGGTCATGTTGTCGCAGAGCAGGAAGTCCGCACCCGCCTCGACGGCCTCGATCGCCTCGGCCACCGTGGTCACCTCGACCTGCACGGGGACGTCCGGGAAGGTTTCACGGACGAGCCGGTACGCCGCGGTGATGCTGCCCGCCGCGAGCTTGTGGTTGTCCTTGATCATGGCCACGTCGTAGAGGCCCATGCGCTTGTTGGTGCCGCCGCCGACGCGTACGGCGTACTTCTCCAGAGCCCGCAGGCCCGGAGTCGTCTTGCGGGTGTCGAGCACGGTCGCCTTGGTGCCGGCGAGCTCGTCGGCCCACCTGCGGGTGTGGGTCGCGACGCCCGACATCCGGCACAGCAGGTTGAGCGCGGTGCGTTCCGCGGTCAGCAGCGAGCGCGTCGGGCCGGTCACGACCGCGAGGACGTCACCACGCGTCACCCGGGTGCCCTCCTCGACCCGCTGGTCGAAGGTCGCCGTGCCGCCCGAGGTCGCCGCGAACACCTGCGCCGCGACGGGCAGCCCGGCCACCACACCGGCCGCGCGGGCGACCAGCTCGGCCGTGTCGACCTGGGCCGCCGGGATGGTCGCCTCGCTGGTCACGTCGCGGGGCGGGTCGCCCAGGTCCTCGGCGAGCGCGGTGTAGACAACCCGCTCCACCTCGGCAAGATCCAAGCCGTCGGTCATGCCATCTCCTCGAAGGTCTGGGTCAGCCGGCCGCGGGGGTCGATCGAGTTCAGCAGGTGGCCGCGCCACTCGTCGGCTGCGTTGGGGTGGTCCTCGCGCCAGTGGCAGCCGCGGGTCTCGCGGCGCTCGGCGGCCGAGGCAACCAGGGCTGCCGCGACGGTGAGCAGGTTGGTGGCCTCCCAGGCGGCGTTGCGGGGGGTGCCGTGCTGCTCGCCGAGACGGGTCAGCTCCTTGGCGGTGGCCGCGAGCGAGTCCGCCGAGCGCAGCACGCCGGCGCCGCGGGTCATCGAGCGCTGCAGCTCGGCGCGGATGGCCGGGGCCACGACCCAGCCCGGGCCGGCCGCCGCCGGGGTGGGCACCGGGTCCGCCTGCGGGGGCAGGTCGCGGGCGATGTCGTCGGCGATCCGGCGGGAGAAGACCAGACCCTCGAGCAGGGAGTTGCTGGCCAGGCGGTTGGCGCCGTGTACGCCCGTGCAGGCGACCTCGCCGCACGCGTACAGCCCGGGGATGGAGGTGCGGCCGTGCAGGTCGGTGCGGACGCCGCCGGACGCGTAGTGGGCTGCCGGGGCGACCGGGATCAGCTCGGTGGCCGGGTCGACGCCGGCCGCGCGGGTGGACGCCATGATCGTCGGGAAGCGCTGCTCGAGGAACTCGCGGCCGAGGTGCCGGGCGTCCAGGTAGACGTGGTCGGCGCCGGTGGCGCGGAGCACCCGGTGGATGCCCTTGGCGACCACGTCACGCGGGGCCAGCTCGGCGAGCTCGTGCTGGCCGAGCATGAACCGCTCGCCGGCCTCGTCGACCAGGTGGGCACCCTCGCCGCGCAGCGCCTCAGAGATGAGCGGGCGCTGCACCGAGGTCACGCTCGCGGTCACGAACGAGGTCGGGTGGAACTGGACGAACTCCACGTCGGTGACGACCGCGCCGGCACGCAGGGCGAGCGCGACGCCGTCGCCGGTCGAGACGGACGGGTTGGTGGTGGACGCGAAGACCTGGCCCATGCCGCCGGTGGCGAGCACGACCGCGCGGGCCAGGATCGCCCCGACGCCGTCCTCGCTGCCCTCGCCCAGCACGTGCAGGGTGATGCCGCAGGCCCGGCCGTCGCCGGCGCGCAGCAGGTCGAGCACGAGCGCGTGCTCGACGAGCCGGATCCAGGGGTCGCGATGCACCGCCTCGTGCAGGGCCCGCTGCACCTCGGCGCCGGTCGCGTCGCCGCCCGCGTGCACGATGCGGTCGGCGCGGTGTCCGCCCTCGCGGGTGAGCATGAGCGACCCGTCGGCGTTGCGGTCGAACTCGGCACCGATGCGGATCAGCTCGCGGATCCGGGCAGGGCCCTCCTCCACCAGCACCCGCACGGCGGCCGGGTCGCAGAGGCCGACGCCGGCGATCTCGGTGTCGAAAGCGTGCGCCTCGGGGGTGTCGAGCGGGTCGAGCACGCCCGCGATGCCGCCCTGCGCCCAGCGGGTGGACCCGTCGTCGATGTTGACCTTGGTAACCACCGTGACGTGCAGGCCCTGTTCGCGCAGGTGCAGTGCGGCGGTGAGGCCGGCGACGCCCGAGCCGACCACCAGCACGTCGGTGGTTTCGGTCCAGCCAGGCTCAGGGGCGGCCAATCGACGGGGTAGCGCCGGAAGGTCGGCGAGATGCGACATGAGATCAGTCAACATCGCGCGCGCGAGGAATTCATCGCCGGGGCACCACAAAGTGCCAAGCGTTACTGGTATTGAACGGGTAGCGACTTTTCGCCCTTGCCCTTGAGCGACGCGGTCAGGGTCGCGGTGTCCACCCAGAGATAGCAGCGCACCCCACGGTCACCCATCGCCCACACGTCATCGCCGCCCGGCAGAGATACCACACCGGCACGATATTGCAGGTCAGCGTCGTCGGGCACATCGACGTACTCAGCGATCAACGCGCGACAACCGGCATGGAAGTCGTCCCAGTCCTTACTCATCTCCGGGTACGCCGTAGCCGCCCCCGCCTTCCACAACCCGACGAACTCCGCGTTGTGCGCGGCGGCGCACGGAGCCGAGGGCATCGTGCTGATCTTGCCTTCCTTGTCGAGCTGGACGGCGTAACACGTTAGCAGCAGCGGGGAATTCGTTTCCCTGAGCGCGTTCCG
This sequence comes from Winogradskya consettensis, assembly GCF_018332715.1. GTDB lineage: Bacteria > Actinomycetota > Actinomycetes > Mycobacteriales > Micromonosporaceae > Actinoplanes > Actinoplanes consettensis. The sequence continues at coordinate 6,243 of NZ_BOQP01000013.1, forward strand.
CAGGCTGCCGACCCGTTGCACCAGACCCCCGTCATCCTCGACGGAGCTGCTCACGAGCACCTCGCAGCGGTACCAGCGGGCGCCACCGCTCCAGGCAGCCTTCGTCGGCTGGGTCACCCCGATCCACAACCGGGCCGTACGCCACGCCCCGCCCACGTATGCCGCGGTCTTGTCGTCGCACGTCTCGTACGCCGCCCGCTGTCCCGCCGACTCGTCCTCCGGCGGACTGTCCGCCTGCGAGGCCGGCGCGCCGTACTCGCCCACGTAGACGGTCTCGGTGCGGTGCTTGATCTGACAGTCGACCTCCTCGTAGGAGGAGCGCGATCCGGAGGTCGAGAAGTTCGCCAGGTGACAGGTCTGGGACGCGGGCGTGAACCCGGTCGGCACCGAGATCGCCGCCCAGTTGTTGGTGAGGTCGCCGTCGACGCCCGGCGGATTCCCGCAGCCGGCCGTGACCAGCACCAAGCTCAGCGCCGCGGCGACACCCCAGCGGCTGACACGCAGCATGAACCCAGCCCTCCACCCATGTCCGATTTGTCGAGCATAGGGCAAAGGTCGGTACAGCCACGTTGCTTTACAACGGAACCCTGGGTGTCAGTGGGTGGAAACGGTCAAGTCCCCGCGTACGAGATCATCTGCCATTCCGGGAACAGCGGCCGCGGGATCCGTACCCAACTCGATGATCCGGTTTTGGGCATCGACATGGACCACCCGCGGCCGGAACGTGCGCGCCTCGGCGTCGTCCATCTGGCCGTAGGCGATCAGAATGACCAGATCACCGGGGTGTACGAGGTGGGCGGCCGCGCCGTTGATGCCGAGCACTCCGGTGCCCCGCTCACCGGCGATCACGTACGTCTCGAGCCGCGCCCCGTTGGTGACGTCCACGATCGCGACCTGCTCGCCCGGGAGCAGGTCCGCGGCCTCCATCAGGTCCTCGTCGACCGTCACCGAGCCCACGTAGTGCAGGTCGGCCTGGGTCACCGTGGCGCGATGGATCTTGGACCTGAGCATCGTGCGGAGCATCAGCCGGCCTCGCCGAGGTGCACGGGGACGTTGTCGATCAGCCGGGTCGCGCCGACCTTCGCCGCGACCAGCAGCCGCGCGGGACCCCCGGCCGGTGCGGGGCCGAGCAGCGGGTCGGTCAGGGCCAGGTAGTCAACGTGCACGCCGGGCTCGTCCTCGAGGATCTTCGTGGCAGCCTCGAGCACCCGCTGGGCGTCGTTCTGCAGCGCACCTTCGCGCAGCGCGTGCGAGAGGGCGAGCGCCGCCTGCCGCTGCCCGGCGGAGAGGAAGCGGTTACGGCTGGAGAGCGCCAGGCCGTCCGCCTCACGCACGGTCGGCACGCCGACGATCTCGGTCTGGATCTCCAGGTCGCGCACCATGCGCTTGATCAGGGAGAGCTGCTGGAAGTCCTTCTCGCCGAAGAACGCGAGGTCAGCGCCGGTGAGCAGGAGCAGTTTGGCGACGACGGTCAGCATGCCGGAGAAGTGGCCGGGGCGGCTGGCACCCTCCAGGATCTCGCCCATCGGGCCGGCGTTGAGCGTCACCGACGGGGTGCCGCCGGGGTACATCTCGTCGCGGTCGGGCGCGAAGACCAGGTCGACGTCCTCAGCCGTGCACGCTTCGACGTCGGCGGTCAGCGTGCGCGGGTATTTGTCGAAGTCCTCGTTGGGGCCGAACTGCAGCGGGTTCACGAAGACCGTGACGACCACGAAGTCGGCCTGCGCGCGGGCCTCGCGCATCAGCTGACGATGCCCCTCGTGCAGGGCACCCATGGTCATCACGACGGCTACCCGGCCGGGCGCGCCCGCGAGGCCGGCGGCGAGGTCGTTGCGGGTGTGAACGAGGGCGGTCATGCGGGGCTCCCAACGGTGGAGAGGACATCCAGCAGCGAAATCGCGTCCTGCGGCCGCAGCCGGCCTGCGGCTACGGCTCTTTCGGCAGTTCGTCGGGCGAGAGCCAGGTACGCCGGCGCGGACTCCGGCGTGAGGTGATCCAGATGCTTGCGTACGGTCCCCGCGTCGCCGCGCGAGACCGGCCCCGTGAGAGCCGCATCGCCCATCGCGAGGGCGTTGTCGAGGGCAGCGTGCAGCAGCGGCGAGAGCACCACCTCGGGACGCCGGACCCCGGCGGCGCGCAGCAGGTCGGCGGCTTCGTTCACGAGCGTGACCAGGTGATTCGCGCCGTGGGCAAGCGCCGCGTGGTACATCGGGCGGGCCTGCTCGTCGATCCACTCGGGGATGCCGCCGAGCTCGGTGACCAGGCGGGCGGCGAAGACGCGGTCCCGTGCGGTGATTCCCCAGGCGATGCCGGGCAGCCGGGCCAGATCGGCGTCCGTGCCGGTGAAGGTCATCGCGGGGTGCAGGGCTAGACCGTTGACCTCACCCAGGACGGCGAGACCGTGGGCTCCGGAGGTGTGCGCGACGACCGTACGCGGAGAAAGCGCGCCGGTCGCGGAAAGCCCCGCCACCACGCTCCGCAGCGCGTCATCGGGAACGGAGAGCAGAAGAAGGTCGGTGGCGGCCCGGGCCACCTCGTCGGCCGGAAGAACCGCGGCCTGCGGCAACAACCGCCGGGCTCGCTCCCGGGACGCGGTGGACACGGCAGCGGTGGCGACGACGTCATGCCCGGCAGCGGCGAGTGCGGAACCGATGACGGCTCCCACCCGGCCCGCGCCGACAACGCCGACGACAAGCTGACGTGCACGCAGCTGTGCGCTCATGTTCGGATCCAGTCCTCGATCAAGGGGTACCGGTCGAGGCAAGTATGCGCCGAGTTAACACGCTCGTGACAAGCACCTGTGAACTACTCCACGCCCTAGATTGAGAGCGTGACGAGGGTTGGTTGGCGGGCAGCGATGACCACGGCGCTCTACGGGCCCGGGGGCTTCTTCACCCGCGCCTCGGAGGGGCCCGCGGACCACTTCAGGACCAGCGTGCACGCGTCGCCGCTGTTCGCCGGGGCGTTGCTGCGGCTGATCCAGCGGGTGGACGCCGCGCTGGGGCGTCCCCGGGTGCTGCAGGTCGTGGATGTCGGTGCGGGGCGGGGCGAGCTGCTCGCGGCGTTACGGGCGCTGGCCGACGGCACGGGGCTCGGCGAGCGGGTCCGGTTCACCGGGGTCGAGGTCGCACCGCGACCGGACGGGCTGCCCGCGGAGATCGGCTGGCAGCCCGACGTGCCGCAGGACATCGTCGGTGTGCTGCTGGCGACCGAATGGCTCGACAACGTGCCGCTGGACGTCGCCGAGGTCGACGAGCACGGGCGGATCCGGCGGGTGCTGGTCGACCCGGTCGGCGGGCTCGAGTCGCTCGGGCCGGACATCGACGCCGCCGACCGGTTCTGGCTGGCGCGGTGGTGGCGCGGGGCCGGCCTGGGCGACCGGGTCGAGCTGGGCTGGCCGCGCGACCTCGCCTGGGCGGATGCCGTTTCTTCGGTACGCCGGGGAAGCGCACTCGCCGTGGACTACGGGCACCTGCGAACCGCCCGGCCGCCCCTGGGCACGCTCACGGGGTTCCGCGGCGGCCGGCAGGTCAGCCCCGTGCCCGATGGCGGGAGCGACCTGACCGCTCATGTGGCGCTCGACTCCGCCGCGGCGGCTGCCGGGTGGGCGTACACCATCGTCAGTCAGCGGCATGCGCTCAAAGCGCTGGGGGTCGACGGCGGCCGGCCACCGCTGGAGCTCGCCCGAACCGATCCGGCGGGTTATCTCCGGGCCCTGAGCGCCGCCGGAGCCGCCGCCGAACTCACCGACCCGGACGGACTCGGTGGACACTGGTGGTTGCTGCACGAAGTGGGCATCGAGCTTCGTGGGACGATCTGACCCGTGAGTGACGTGCGGGAGATGACGGTCGGTACGGGTGCCGGGCTCGACACCGCCGACATGGTGCTCAACATCGGCCCGCAGCACCCCTCGACCCACGGCGTGCTGCGGCTCAATCTGACCCTCGACGGTGAACGCGTCAAGACCTGCGAACCGATCGTCGGCTACATGCACCGCGGCGCGGAGAAACTCTTCGAGGTCCGCGACTACCGGCAGATCCTCGTCCTCGCCAACCGGCACGACTGGCTCTCCGCCTTCTCCAACGAACTCGGCGTGGCGCTCGCCGTCGAACGGCTCATGGGCATCGAGGTGCCCGAGCGCGCCACCTGGCTGCGGATGGCGCTGGCCGAGCTGAACCGGGTGCTCAACCATCTGATGTTCCTCGGCTCCTACCCCCTGGAGATCGGCGCGATCACGCCGATGTTCTACGCGTTCCGCGAGCGGGAGACGCTGCAGGCGGTCATGGAAGAGGTCTCCGGCGGCCGCATCCACTACATGTTCAACCGCGTCGGCGGGCTCAAGGAGGAGGTCCCGGCCGGCTGGACCGGCCGCGCCCGGCAGGCGATCGCCGAGGTCCGTTCGCGGATGCCCGACATCGACAACCTGATCCGCAAGAACGACATCTTCATGGCGCGTACGGTCGGCGTCGGCGTGCTGACCGCGGAACAGGCCGCCGCGTACGGCGCCTCCGGGCCGGTCGCCCGGGCCAGCGGGCTCGACATGGACCTGCGGCGCGACGAGCCGTACCTCGCTTACGACCAGCTCGACGTGCCGGTGGTCACGCGCACGGCCGGGGACTGCCACTCCCGCTTCGAGGTGCTGCTGGAGCAGGTGTACGTCTCGCTCGACCTCGCCGACGAATGCCTCTCCCGCGTCGACACGATCGGCGGACCGGTGAACGTCCGGCTGCCCAAGGTGGTCAAGGCACCCGAAGGCCACACGTACGCGTGGACCGAGAACCCGCTCGGCATCAACGGCTACTACCTGGTGTCGCGGGGCGAGAAGACACCGTGGCGGTTGAAGCTGCGCACCGCCTCCTACGCGAACGTGCAGGCGCTGGCGACGCTGATCCCCGGCTGTCTCGTGCCGGACCTGATCGCGATCCTCGGCTCGATGTTCTTCGTCGTCGGGGATATCGACAAGTAGGCCCTCCAGGTTCCGTTCTGTAGGTCAGGCCCGGCCTCACCTACGAAACAGAACCTAACGGCTCTGATAGACGTTGCGCGCCGGGATCGGGTCCGGGGCGTAGTGGTGATGGTCGTCGTCCCGCTCGTAGCCGACGCCGGCCGGACCGCCGTAGCCGTAACTCCCTGCCGACACAAAATCGCTGCTGTCGTAGCTGGACGGGGTTTCGGGCGTTGCGATGCTCCGGCCGTAGGTCGCCGGCGCCGGGGTGCCGTAGGTGGTCCCGTATCCGGCGGCTTCCTCGCGGCCGTAGTCGTTCTCCTGGTAGCCGCTGTCCGCGCTGCCGTCGTCCGCGCCGCCGTTGTCCGCCGCCTGCGCTTCGCCGGTGTCCGGGTAGCTGCTGCTCGCGTAGCTGCTGCCAACGCCGTAGGTGTTGCCCTGCTTCACATAGCCGGGCTGGTCATAGCCCGCGTCCGCGTAACCTGTCTGCTCGACGTGCTCATATCCGGTCTGCTCAGCCTGCTCGTAGCCGTCCTGCCCGGTCCGCGCCGAGCCGTAATGCCCGGCCTGCGCTGAGCCACGCTGACCGGCCTGCGCTGAGCCGTATTGACCAGCCTGCGCTGAGCCGCGCTGACCGGTCTGCGCTGAGCCGTACTGAGCGGCCTGGTCGTAGCCCTTCTGGGCATAACCCGGATTGCCATAGTTGTCCTGCGCGTAGCCGGTGTTGTCGTAGCCCGCCTGGGCGTAGCCGTCGTTCTCGTAGCTGTTGTCGGGCTCGTAACCGCTGGCCTGCCGATAGCTGCTGCCATGTTCCCCGGCGTCACCCGGCTCATAGGCATCGTCCGACTGATACGCACTGCCGACCTGATAGGCACTGCCGGCTTGGTAGGCGCCACCCTGCCGATAGCCATCGTCCGGCTGGTAGCCATCGTCCGGTTGGTAGCCATCGCCTTGCTGGTAGGCGCTGTCCTGCTGGTACGCGCCGTCCTGCTGATAGGCCTCGTCCGGCTGGTAGATGCCGTCCTGCTGGTAGGTGCCAGCCTGCTGATAGTTGCCGGCCTGCTGGTAACTGCCAACCTGCTGGTAACTGCCAACCTGCTGGTAGGCGCCGTCTTGGTGATCGGCTTCGTCGTAGGTGTCGTGGCCGGGGGTTGCGTCGTCCGGGGCCGTGCGCGCCGCCGTGCTGCCGTAGACGCCGGGCTGCGGGGTGACGTTGCCGGTCGTCAGCCCGTAGCCGAGGCTCGGCTCCGCATGAATTTCCCGGGCCAGATCCGTGCTCGTGTCGGGCGCCGCGTGCCGGCGTCTCGGTGCTGCGACGGGTGCCTCCGGCTCGGGGGCAGGCAGAGGGCCGAGCTCGTCCATCGCCGGGGCGACCGAAGCCGCCGCGGATGCCCGCACCGCGCCCTTCGGAGCTTTGTAACCGGCAGCCGGGTCCTGCTGCTCGTAGGAATCGTAAGGCTGCGGAGAGACGCTCGCCGGAACCGCGCGGCCCGGCCTCGGACCGTCAGGACGCGCCCGCCCCGTCCGGTTCGCCGCCGCCCCGGACTGCGGCGCACTCGCTGAGCTTCCGGACCACGGCTCCCCAGTCGGAACCCCGGATCTCGGCGAGCCCACCGCGGCACCAGACCTCGGCGCGCTGGTCGCGGCACCAGACCTCGGCGCTCCCGCGGACGCTCCCGGGATGGGCCCGCCAACCACCGACCCAGACCTCGGCGTGCCCGCGGGGGCTCCGGACCTCGGCATTCCCGCAGGGGCCCCAGATCTTGGTGTGCCCGCGGGGGCTCCGGATCTTGGTGTGCCCGCGGGGGCTCCGGATCTTGGTGTGGTGGGGGCGGCGCCTGGCCGGGGCGCATTGGCCGGGGCGCCGGAGCGTGGGGGGCCGGAGCGTGGGGCGCCGGGACCGCCGTGCAGGGACGGGTCGATGGGGGCGGAGACCCTCGGTGGGGCGGGCTTGTCGGGTGCGCTGCCGGGGACGACGACGCTTGCCGAGCCGACCCGGGCTGACCCGGCACCCCGCTGAGCGGGAACCGGAGCCGGACCCGGCACGGACGCGGCTCCGGCAGCGCTGATCGGTGCCGAGATCGGTGCGGAGATGCGGGGCGGCGGCGGAGCCGGCCGGGCTGAACCCCCGGCGGGTCTCGGTGCGATGGGAGGGCCGGGGACGGAACGCAGTGCGCCCATCTCGTCCTCGAGGGCCTGGACCCGGTTGTCCGTGGCGCGGGCCGTGGCGGTCAGCTCGTCGCGCAGGCCGCCGCGGAGGGCGTCGACCTCGGCGGAGACGCGGTCCTCCACGTCCATCCGGTGCAGGACCGGGTCGGTGCGGATCAGCATCGCGGCGCCGATGAGGACCACGCAGACCGCTATGAGCAGCACCGCGAAGCGCATCGCGCCGGTGCTGCCGCCGATCAGGACGACGATTGCCGCGATCGGGGCCAGCCCGATGCCCGCCCAGATCAGCCCGGTCAGCAGACGGGTGTGCTGCTTCACCTCGGGGTCCCGGTCCGGCATGGTCGCAGATGTTATCGAGAGTGACCGGGCCGGCGAAACAAGCGGCATGGGATCAAGGATCGCCGATCGGGCTGAATCAGCAGGTGGCCGGGCGGAAACCGGCGTTTGAGAAAAAACCGCCCGCCGGGTGCGTGGGGCACCGGGCGGGCGGATCACATCGGATGGGGTCAGCCGGCGGCGAGGGCGCCGTCCGAGCTGAAGACCAGGCCCACGCTGATCGTGCCCTGCTTGAGGCCGGTCTTGGTGAGCGGGCCGCCCGAGTCGAGCGAGCTGAACTTGCCGGCCTGGAAGCCGTACGTGTCGACCAGGCCCTGCTGGCACTTCGGACGCTGCGGGCATTCCGCCGGGCCGCCGAGCACCGTGGCTGCGCCGGAGCACTTGGCCGCGAGGTCGGAGAGCGTGGTCAGGGCGTACTTGGTGGCGAACGCCTCGGTGACGGCGAACGCGTTCTGGTCCTGCGCCGCCGACGGGGTGCCGAAGGTCAGGCCGGCCTTGTCGCCGAGCGCCTTGAGGTTGGTCATCGTGGTGGTGAGGTCGGTCGAGGACGGGTCCTTGGCGTTAGCCCCGTCGATCTTGCCCGAGAGGAACGTCGCGAGGGTGGCGGCGTACTCAGGGACGATGTCGATGTCGCCCTTGGCGAGCGCGGGCTCGTACAGCTCGCGGTTGCCGATGGTCTGCACCTTGACGGTGTAGCCGGCCGCCGTGAGCGCGATGCCGTAGAGCTCACCGAGGGTCTTGCTCTCGCTGAAGTCAGCGGCGCCGACGGTCAGGTCGCCGCCCTTGCCCTTGGTGATGCCCGTCGTGACGCTGTTGGCGGTCACGAACTCCTGGGCCGCGTCCTTGGCCGACTTGCGGTCGACGTCGACGGCCTTGTTGAGCTCGATGAGCTTCTCCGTGTCGAGCGCGGCGGAGACCTTGTCCAGCGCCGCCAGGATCTCCGGGGAGGACGCCTTGGTGTTGATCGCCGGCACCACGTTGTCGGTGTTCTGCAGGGCCTTGTCGTCGGTCAGCACGACGAGCTTGTCGCCCGCGACCGGGGCGCACCCGGAGCCCGAGGCCGCGCTGGGCGGGGCCGAGGTGCCGGACGAGCCGGACTCACCACAGCCGGCGAGGATGACGGCGGCGGTCAGGAAGGTGCCGGCCGTCAGGAGCAGATTTCGACGCATACAGCCGCCTTCTGTGTCCCGGCACGACCGAGGTCGTGCCGCGTGTCCGACGGGCAGCCGAGGTGTCGATGCCCGCTCATTTTCGATTGTTGTGCCGCCCACCTGCGGCTGCACCTCCAGTTCATTAACCCCGGGGCGCGGCAGGCTATGCCGATCTTCGCCCTAAGTTGCGGATTCGTTACACGCGAACGCTCAAGCGGCGGGTGCCGCGGCGCTGGGACGACGACGCCGCCGCGTACGCAACGGGCGCGGGGTCACCAGCCGCTGCACCAGGGCCAGGAGGCCCTCGACGAGCAGCGCGAGCCCCGCCACGACGATGCCGCCGGCGACGATCTGACCGCCACCGCCGTTGCTCATCCCGATGCCGAACCCCGCCGAGATGATCTCGCCGAGCCCGCCGCCGTTCACGAACGCCGCCAGGGCCGCCGTCGCGACCACCTGCACCGCGGCCGTACGCAATCCGGCAGCGAGATAGGGCACCGACAGCGGAAGCTCGACCTGCCGCAGCACCTGCCCGCCGGACAGACCCATCCCGCGCGCAGCCTCCCGCGTCTCCGGGTCGATCTGCCTGAGGCCCGTGTACGCGTTGGCCAGCAGCGGCGGCACCGCGAAGACGGCGAGCGCCACCACCACGGGCGGCTTGCCGAACCCGAGCGGAGTCAGCGGCAGGATGGTCAGCAGCGCCAGCGTCGGCAGCGCGAGGGTCAGGTTGGCCACCGTGATGACCGCGCCGCCACCCCGGCCCCGATGCCCGAGCCAGATGCCGAGCGGCCAGCCGATCGCGCAACCCAGCAGGACCGCCCACAGGCTGATCACCAGGTGCTCCTGGAGCCGTTCGAGCAGGCCGCCCGGGTTGGTCCAGTTCAGCGGGTCGTTGAGCCAGACGATGCCCTCGTGGAAGTAGTTCACGAGCGCCGCTCCCGGGTCCAGGGCGTCAGCAACCGCCCGATGCCGGCCAGCGCCAGATCGAGGACGAGGGCGAGCGCCACGCAGAGGATCGCGCCGGTCAGGATCTCGGCCTTGTAGAAGTTGTTCCGGAAGCCACCGAGGATCATGTCGCCGAGGCCGCCCTGCCCGATCAGCGAGCCGACCGTGACCAGCGCCACCGTCGACACGGTCGCGAGCCGCAGCCCGGTGAGGATGCCCGGTAGCGCGAGCGGCAACTCGATGCGCAGGAGGCGGCCGAACCGCCCGTAACCCATGCCCGCCGCCGCGTCACGCACCTCGCCGGGGACCTGGGTCAGACCGGCGAGCGCGTTGCGCACGAGCACCAGCAGGGCGTACAGAACAAGGGCGATCAGCACCGACGTGTCGCGGGTGGTCCCGACCGCCGGAGCGATCAGGGCGAGCAGTGCCAGCGACGGGATCGTGTAGAGGACGCCGGAGAGTGCAAGAATCGGGCCGGTCAGCGGACGCCACCAGTAAGCGACGACCGCGAGCGGCAAGGCGACGATCAACGCGATGATCACAGCACGCGCGGTGAGACCCGCGTGGAACTGCAGCGCGGAGAGAATCTCGTCGGCGTTGTCGTGGACATAGCGCCAGGAGAACCACGGATTTCCCGGCCCGTCATCAGCGGGGGCGGCCAGGGGCCACGCAGGCGCCGGGGCCCTCGACAGGAAGGACATACGTGGACGCTACCGCGATCACCGACACCGGCGCTGGCCGGACCGCCGCGTCGATCACGCTCGAGAACCTCGGGAAGGTCTATCCCGACGGCACCGTGGCGGTCGGCGACATCAGCCTGGAGGTCGAGGCCGGCGAGCTCGTCGTGCTCATCGGCCCGTCCGGCTGCGGCAAATCCACGATCCTGCGGATGCTCAACCGGTTGATCGAGCCGTCCAAGGGCCGGATCCTCATCGACGGCGAGGACGTCACCCAGCAGGACCCGGTCCAACTGCGCCGACGCATCGGGTACGTCATCCAGAATGTGGGACTCTTCCCGCATCAGAGCATCCGTACCAACGTCGGGACGGTGCCACGGCTGCTGGGCTGGGACAAGAAGAAGACCCGGGCCCGCTCCGAGGAGCTGCTCGAGCTGGTCGGCCTCGACCCGAAACGGTACGGCGGCCGCTACCCGCACGAGCTCTCCGGCGGGCAGCGGCAACGCGTCGGCGTGGCCCGGGCGCTCGCCGCCGACCCGCTCGTGCTGCTGATGGACGAGCCGTTCTCCGCGGTCGACCCGATCGTCCGCGGCCGGCTCCAGGAGGAATTCCTCAATCTCCAGGCCGCGGTCCGCAAGACCATCGTGCTGGTCACCCATGACATCGATGAAGCCGTACGCCTCGGCGACCGGATCGCCGTGCTCGGCGAGGGTGGCCGGCTGCTGCAGTACGCGAGCCCGGCCGACCTGCTCAGCGACCCGGTGTCCGAGGAGGTCAGCGACTTCGTCGGCAACGATCGCGGCGTCCGGCGGCTCGCGGTCACGAAGGTGCGCGGGGCGATGCGGCCGATCGGTCAGGTCGAGGAGATCGAACGGCTGCCGACCGTCGACGTGGGCGGCACGCTCTATGACGCGCTCTCCGCCATGCTCACCAGCGACTCGCTCAACGTGGTCGTGACCGAGAACGGGAAACCGGTCGGCAGCATCTCTCGTTCAGCGCTGTTCGACGTACCGAACAAAACCGCCGTCTGAGTGGCCGCGGCCCGGGCTCGACCACCCGGGCCGCGGTCGCGTCAGCGTGTTCCCCGGCGTCCGCCGAGCGTGGCAAGGCCGATGATCCAGCCGATGAACAGGCCGTAGGTGGCCCCGTCGCCGGCCGACCGGAACGCGCCGAGCAGCGTCGGGTTCGCCAGGAACAGCGTGGTGAGCAGCGCGGCGAAACCGCCGGCGAAGATGTAGGCCGCCCAGCCCGCGAAGAACTGGCTGAGCGTGCCGCGGGCCCGGGCCAGCTGGGATCCGGGCAGCAGGTAGAGGAACAGGGCGGTCAGCACCACGACCAGGATCGCCTTGAGGTCGGCGATCAGGATCGAGCGCAGCGAGTCGTCGGAGTCGAAGCGCCAGTGCGGCCACGACAGCAGTCGCAGCCACCAGCCACCTGCCGTCTCAGGGTTGGTGTTGTCCGCGGCCCAGTCGGCGAACCAGGGGCTGCCGAAGACCAGGACCAGGATGAGCGCGGCGAGGGTGCCCGCACCCGGCGCGGATTTGTAGCGGTTGGTGAGAGCCATGGCCCGCTAATTCCCAGCTACCGATCACTTTCAAACGACGTGCACCAATGCCCCAGAAGCTAATGCTTCTGGAGATAATCGATGAAAGCGGCGCGAAGTAGCGGCTCCTGCTCCCCGTACCCGTGTCCGGTCAGTTCACGCCAAAGTGCCACGGCTTCTTCGATGGTCGGGCCGACGGTGTTGGGCGCGCCGTCCAGCGAGGCGGCCTCGTCGGAGTCGGGCAGGTGTTTGAACACCGACCAGAAGAAGCTCAGGTCGTGGCGCTCCCGGGCCTTCGCGAAGGCGCGCTCGCGCAGCTCCTCAGTGGGCAGGGAATCCAGCTCGGCGAAGGTCGCGTCGGTCATGGAGCCAGCATAGGGCGGCCGCCCGCACTCAGCGGCCGGTGCCCCAGGGACCTAGATCCCATTGTTCGTTCGCCCGGGGCTGCTGCGGTGCGGCGGCCGACGGTGTCCACGTCTCGGGCAGGTCCGGCGACCATCCCGTGCCGGTGGTGGGCGCGGCGTTCCAGTCCTCGTCGGTGCCCTCCGGCACCGTGCGCCCGTACGTCTCGACGAGCCGGGTCACCAGCAGACCGGCACCGATCGTGGCGGCCCCGATCGCGAACAGGGCGATGTCGAAGTTGCGCCGGTCGGCGTAGTCGAGGAAGAGCGCGATCCCGGCCACTGCCAGCAGCGTGCCGAAGATTCCGCCGCGCCGGCCGTACGCGCTGGTCCCGGCGAGCAGCGCCGCACCGAACGCGATGCCCGTCCACTCCAAACCGGTGCCGGGCACGATCGGCCCGGTCGACTTCGCGGCCAGCAGTATGCCGGCGCCGACGGCGAAGACCGAGGAGAGCAGCAGCGAGGCGATGATCGGCAGGGCCGCGATCCCGCCACGCCGCTCCGCCGGGTCGCCGTAGGGGCGCATCCGGCCGACCAGCCGGCGGATCGGGGTGAGGGTGCCGAATGCGCCACCGAGGACGGCGAGCAGCGCGAAGCCACCGAACAGGTAGAAGGCATGGTCGGACGGGTCGTAGGTGCCCTGGACGTTGACCGGGCCGGTGCGCAGCTGGTCGTACACGATGACGCCCATCGCCGCGGCCAGCGTCGCCACCCACCCGGGGATGTGCAGCATCAGCACGAGCAGCGCGACCACCAGAGCGCCACCCGCGGCGATGCCCAGCGCGGGCACCGCGGCCGAGAGCAGGCCCCGGTCACCGTTCTCGGCGTAGTGCAGCGACGCGGCCAGGGCGATCGGCCCGACCGCGAGATTGGGTACGCCGGCCCGCAGCGTCAGCCCCGCCCCCAGGGCCAGCAGGCCGATCGCGGCGCCCGAGATGAGCAGAGTGTCGAGCGCGGGACGCTGCAGCGCGGCCGGGTCGAGGCGGTAGAGCAGGAAAGCGAGCGCGGCCACCGTCAGCAGCAGCACGATCTCCCAGCCGATGTGGACGCCGAGCCGGTCCCGCCCGCCCTCGGGCTCGGGTCGCCGGCCGATCTCCAGCGAGTCGGTGGTCCGCAGACCCGAGGTGTCGTCCGGGTCGAGATCCCGGCGGCGGTTGCGGTAATCCGTGGCCGCCACGCCCGTGCGGTATGCCGAGGGATCGCTCGGCTGATCCCCACCAGCGTTGCGACGGTATGCGGTCTCGTCGTATGCCATCTCGTCCACCTCCTCGCCGCGGCCCAGCATACGGATCCGAGGGGGTTTCGGTTCAAGCTCGAGACCCGGTCACCTCAGGTCAGCTCGGCACGCCTGCCCGAGTCGTCCCCGTTCTTCCGGTCGGGCTCATCGGGAACCCGGCAGGACCGTTCCAGCCAGAGCGCCGCACCCACCAGCGCCAGCGAGGTGACCACCCCGCCGACGGCCGCCGGGATGTCGTTGCGCGCCGCCTCGGTCGACTCCAGCGCGAGCCAGGCCAGCAGCCCCGCGGAGTAGCCCGCGAACAGGGCTCCGCCCAGCGAGGACGCCTTGGCGAGCACCACGAACCGGGCGACCGCGAGCGGGTTGATGCGCCCCGCGCCCGGCTTGTGCTGGATCCGGGCGGCCGTGTTCTGCGCGAGGGCGGCCTCGGCGATCGCGAGAGCGGCGAACACGATGATCGGCATCCAGGGCAGCCGGTAGTCGTGGTCGTAGTAGAGGAAGCTGAGCAGCAGCCAGCCGACCGCGGCGGCGGCCAGGCCGGCGACCAGGAGCGCCGAGATGCTGGTCGGCCGCAACGACGGATCGGGGCCGGCTCCACCGGGGTTGCTGCTCACAACTGAGACTCTAACGGCAGATCCGGGCGGGGGGTCAGCGCGTGCGTGTCGGCGGCGAGCTCCGGGGTGGCCAGCAGGACGGCGACCGGACCGTGGCCGGGCAGCTCCGCGTGCGGATCGATGTCGAGCCACGGCTTGAGCACGAAGGCCCGCTGGTGCGCGCGCGGGTGAGGAAGGGTCAGCTCCGGATCAGCGCTGAGTACGGGCTTGTCGTCGCCGTCCCACACCGCGATCACGTCCACGTCGAGGGTGCGTGGTCCGAAGCGTCGCTCCGGGTCCCGCACGCGTCCCGCAGCGACCTCGAGGCTGTGCGCCCGCTCCAGCCAGGTCCCCGCGTCGGCGGCCGGGTCACTGACGAGCACCGCGGCGTTCAGATAGGCGGGCTGGTCGGCATCGCCCCACGGCGGCGTCTCGTAGACCCCCGAGACAGTCCCGCTAAGAGCAGACAGTGCCTCTTTGAGGTACGCCCACCTGTCGCCGAGGTTGCTCCCGATCGACAACAGCGCCCGCGTCATCGGGTCCTGCGCAGGGTGACCGCCACATCGGCGAACTCGTGCGAGATCGGGGCCTGCGGTTTGTGCACCGTGACCGTGGCGGCGGCGACCCGGTCGTCGACCAGGCACACCGCGACCAGCCGGTCGGCGAGCGTCTCGATGAGGTTCACCGGCTCGCCCGCGATCACCTCGGCGAGGCTCTCGGCCAGCTCGCCGTAGTGGACGGTGTCCGACACGTCGTCGGTCCTGGCCGCCGTGGCGAGGTCGAGCTCGAGGTCCACGTCGATCACGAAATCCTGCCCGTCGCGGCGCTCGAAGTCGAAGACGCCATGGTGGCCGCGGACCCGGAGCCCGCGTAGCTGGATCAGATCACTCATGCCGCTTCTCCTCCAGTACGCAGACGCGGGCTACCTGTGGCCCGCCAGACGGCGAGAGCGTCGACGGTGGCGCGGACGTCATGGACCCGTACGCCCCAGGCGCCGGCGGCGACCGCGAGCACCGACGTGGCGACCGTTGCCGCCTCCCGGCCCTCCACGGGGCGCGGCTCGCCCTCCGGCCCGGACAGCAGCCGGCCCAGGTACGTCTTGCGCGAGGCGGCGAAGAGCACCGGGAACCCGAGATCCACCATTTTGTCCAAGTGTGCGCTCAGCGCCCAGTTGTGTTCGGCCTTCTTGGCGAAGCCCAGCCCCGGATCGAGGATCAGCCGCCCGGGGTCCACGCCGGCGGCGACCGCCTCGTCCACCCGCTGGAGCAGCTCGGCCTGCACCTCGGCCACCACATCGCCGTAGACGGCGAGGTCGGCCATCCGGTTCGAGTGGCCGCGCCAGTGCATCAGGATCCACGGGCAACCCGCCTCCGCGACCACCGCGGCCATGCCCGGGTCGGCGAGCCCGCCGGAGACGTCGTTGATCACCGAGACACCGGCATCGAGCGCGGCGGCTGCCACCGCGGCCCGGGTCGTATCGATACTGATCGGCACCCCGGCGGCGACGAGCTCCTTGATCACCGGGAGAACTCGATCGATCTCGGTCGCCGCGTCCACCCTCCCGGCGCCCGGACGGGTGGATTCACCGCCGACGTCCACAAGATTGGCACCCGCACGCCGCAGTGCCACACCGTGTTCGACCGCGGCATCGATGTCGGCAAACCGACCGCCGTCCGAGAACGAGTCCGGGGTCACGTTGAGGACGCCCATCACGACCGGGTGATCTTGCCGGAAAAGCAGGTCGCCGCTGACCTGGGCAGTCGTAGCGCTACGGGTCGACTCAGTCACGGTACGACCGTACCGGGCGCTGGTCTTTCGAACACGTGTACGATAGAACATGACTCACGTTCAGTCACGTCTTTACCTTGGGTAACGAATCAGGCAGCTTGTAGGTAAGAAGTACGGCCCGTACTCTTCGGAGCTAGGCATCATTAATGAACCGAAGAGAGCAGAGCGGTCGTGTGGAGGACAGCAGTGCCCTTACGGTCTTACTCGACGTGGTGAGCGGGAAGTAGCACCATATGGGCGTCGCCGTCAGGCTTCACTACTGCAGCGTGTCCGGCGCCCTCACGCTGGTCACCCGGGAGGTTTACCGATGATCGCCACAGAGTTCGCCGCACAGGCCGTCACGGCGGTTCAGCACACAGCAGTGCTGGCAGCCGACCCCAAGGGAATCAACACCGAAGGCATCGTCACCTTCTTCGCCAGCAACATCGCGCCGATCCTGCTCGCCGTCCTGGGCATCATCTTCATCGGACGGGCCAGCCGGGGCGAGATCTCCAAGGTGCTGACGAGCTCCGCCATCGCGATCGTGGGCCTCGCCTTCATCGCCGGCGCCGCGACGCTGTTCTTCGTGGGCGACTACCTCATCGACATCATCTTCGGCTGAGGCCCCGGGTCCCATGCGGCTGCGCACAGACGATGACATCTACCGGGCACGCCTTGTCTACCTGGGCCCGCCCGGATACACGCTGCCCATGCACCTGCCGTATGCCCAGTACGGGATGTTCGTCCTGCTGGTCCCGGTCTTCGTGTTCCTGCACTACCTGATCAGCTGGAAGTTCGACGCGTTTCCCGCCTGGGAGATCGCGTTGGCCATGGTGACGACTTCGTACGTCTTCCGTCACGTCGACCCCGACCAGCCGGCTCGCATGGTCATCCGCACCGCCATGACCGACTGGCGGCGCACCCGTGAGCCGTCCGTCGAGCAGCGGGACCCGAGACTTGTCGCCACTCGCATCCGGGTTAGGGAGGAGTTGGTATGACCATTTTTGCCACTCTCGCTGCATGCCCGAACGGGGTCGTCGCATGACCGCTTCCCCACCGCCCGGGTCTTCCCGCGCGGACGCCAATCGTCAGGGCAGACAAGGTAACGTTCCGCGTTCACCTGATTACTCTTCGGATGACAATCCGGAGCAGGTGGCCGGGCCGGGCCACGGTGCGGTCGCGGTCTTCCAGGCGCCCCAGCCGGTGCGTCCCCGCGGCGCCAACGGCAGCCCACCGCCGGTCGACCCGCTGGACATCGACTCGCCCTTCCTCGACCTCTTCGGCGGCACCGCCCCCCGCCAGGCCCCGCCCGGGGACGAGCCCCCGCCGGACGACCCGGACACCGACTTCGACTACGGGTTCGAATTCGAGTCCGAGCCGGACAGCCCGCCGGCGACCGTGGCCGGGCCGGGCTCCGGCTCCGCCCAGGCCGCCAACGGCCAGCCCCTCGTGACCCCGCCGCCGGTCAACCCGCCCACCGCGGACGTGCGGTCGTCGGTCCCGTCGGCCGAGCCCGCCCCGCAGCCCCCGGACGCCCCCGTCTCGCCGTTCCGGCCGGCCCCCACCGGGCCGCGGGCCGACTTCTACGACGAGAACGCCGCTGCGGACAACGACTTCGAGGACTGGCCCGAGTCGGCCACCATCGCGAGCACACCGGTCCAGCCACCACCGCCGGACCACGTGCCGGTTCCTCCCGTGCAGACCCCGCCGTTGTGGCAGCAGGTCGGCGCCCAGCAGCCGCCGATCGCGCCGGGAGTGCACCCGGTTGCGCCCGTCACGGCGTACCAGCCTCCTGCGGTTCTTGAAAACCGTGAGCGGCACGCCGACCTGGCACCGATGCCGGAGAAGGCGCCCGCGCCCCGGCGGGAGAAGGCGCCGGCCCGCAGGAAGAGCCGCAAGAAGGACGAGCTGGAGAACCTGCCGATCAAGGCCTCCCCGCTGCGTCCGCACAAGCTGAAGTTCAGCGACCGCGACCCCAGCATCGAGCTGGAGATCAGCGAGATCGCCGGGCACCTGACCTTCACCCAGAGCACGGTCACCGCCTGGTATTACCTGCCCGAGGTGCGCTGGGCCTTCCGTCCCGACGCCGAGCGCGAAGCCCTGCTCTCCGCGATCTCCGAGCAGTATGCCGGTCTCGCCGGTTTCCGCCTGCACCTGCGCCGCACCAACCGGCCCTTCCCCGCCGACGAGTGGGCCCGCACGGTCGACTCGTTCACCGCGAAACCACTGCCCGACGTCACCGGTGGCACATCGTGGAGCGACCACCTGGTCGCCGCGCAACGCCACCTACTCTCGGTCAACCACGCCGAAGGGCAGACCTACCTCGGCGTCACGTTCGCCCGGCGCTCGCTCGGCGACACGTTCAGCGAGCGCATCCTGCGGATGTTCGGCAAGGGCACCTCCGACGGCGAGCGGCGCAAGCTGGGCCGTACCGTCGAGCAGTTCGACGAGGTGCTCAACGCGTTCGGCATGCGCGGACGCCGGGTCACCCCGCAGGAGCTCGAGTGGCTGCTCTTCCGCTCCGTCGCGCTCTGCATGGCCCCGCCCGGCCCGCTCTCCCCCGTCTCCAACGGGCAGTGGGAGCGCGGCGACCTGCTGGCACTCACCGAGCAGGTCGAGCGTTACCGCACCCCGTACGGCTCCACGGT
Organism: Winogradskya consettensis; assembly: GCF_018332715.1. Classification (GTDB taxonomy): domain Bacteria; phylum Actinomycetota; class Actinomycetes; order Mycobacteriales; family Micromonosporaceae; genus Actinoplanes; species Actinoplanes consettensis. Next base: position 24,655 of record NZ_BOQP01000013.1, read on the forward strand.
CAAGCTGGTCAACCGGATGACGGGCGAGGAGCGGCACGTCGCCGTGCTCTCCGTCGGGCGGATGGAGCCGTTGGAGATCCCGGAGAAGCACGAGCCGTGGATGCACTTCCACGAGCGGCTCCCGTGGCCCATGGAGCTGTCGTCCCGCATCGACATCCTCGGCTCCAACAGCTCCTTCAAGAACCTCGAGCACCGGCTGCGGATGATCCGCTCCCAGCAGCTCGACTACGCCGAGCACGGCATCGACGCGCCACCCGAGCTCGAACGCCTCGCCAAGCGCGCTCTGGTGATCGGCGACGAGATGACTACCGGGCTGCCCGTCGAGTCCGCTCGCGCACACGGGTGGCACCGGATCGCGGTCGGTGGGCGTACCCGTGAGGAATGTCTGGAAAGGGCCCGCCGGCTCATCCAGCTCTACTCCCGCGAGTTGCGCATCTCGCTGCAGCACCCCAAGAACCAGGACCAGCTCGCCCGGGAGTTCATCCCCGGCGAGCCGATCGCCAACACCGGATACGTGCGACGGATGCCGGTCAAGCTGCTCGCCGCGGCGCTGCCCCAGGCCGCGTCGACGGTCGGTGACCGGCGCGGTGACCTGATCGGGCGCACGGCGGGCACCTGCCGCAGGCCGGTCTTCCTCGACCTGCACTTCCCGATGGAGGTCCGGGAACGCTCCGGCCTCGGTGTCTTCGTCGCCGAACCCGGTGGTGGCAAGTCGACCCTGATGGGCGCGCTCGGCTATCTCAACGCCCGGCGCGGCGTCCAGGTCACGCTGCTCGACCCGTCCGGCCCGCTCGCCCGGCTGTGCTCGATGCCGGAGCTGCGACCGTACTCCCGCGTGCTCAACCTGACCGGTTCCGAACAGGGCACCCTCGCTCCGTACGCCCTGATCCCGACCCCGGTCCGCACCGAGTTCGCCACCGGCCCCGGCGGCGACCGCGAATACGAGATCGCGGTGTCCAACGCCCGCGCCGAGCGTCGCATGCTGGTCCAGGACATCTGCTCCATGCTGGTCCCGCCGCAGGTCGCCAAGGAAGCCTCCACGGCAACCCTGCTCCGGCACGCGGTCCGCCAGGTCCCGGCCGAGGAGACCTCGACGCTGGACGACGTCGTCGCCACCCTGCAGGGCCTCGACGACGAGGGCAAGGAGCTGGCCAACCTCCTGCTCGACACCGCCGAGATGCCGCTGGCCCTGCTCTTCTTCGGGCGCCCGCCGCAACACCTGCTCGGCGCCGACTCCGCGCTCACCGTCATCACGATGGCGGGTCTGCGCCTGCCCGACCTCAAGATCGAACGCGAATACTGGTCGGCCGAGGAGTCCCTCGCCCTGCCCATGCTCCACACCGCCCATCGCCTCGCGGTCCGGCGCGCCTACGGCGGCTCGATGTCCGCCCGCAAGATGGTCGGCCTGGACGAGGCCCACTTCATGGAGGGATGGCGCTCCGGCCGCTCCTTCCTGGTCCGCCTGGCCCGAGATTCCCGCAAGTGGAACCTCGCCGCCATGGTCGCCTCCCAGAACCCGCGGGACATCCTCGGCCTGGACGTGCAGAACCTGGTCTCCACGGTCTTCGTCGGCCGCATCGCCGAAGACCAGGAAATCGCCTCGGAAGCCCTCCGCCTCCTAAGGGTCCCGGTCCACGACGGCTATGAGGCAACGCTCGCCTCCCTCTCGCAGGCGGATGCATCATCGTCATCCCGCCTCGGCTTCCGAGAGTTCGTGATGCGGGACGTGGACGGCCGCGTCCAGAAGGTCCGGGTCGACGTCTCCTACGTGGATGGCCTCCTCGACCACCTGGACACCACGCCTGCAGCGGCAAAGGCCGCCCCCACGGCCATCCCCAGCCTCTCCGACCTGGAGGTCTGACATGCCCCGCCGGGTCTGCGCAACGCTCATAACAATGGCAATCGCAGTGGTGGCCAGCCTCGCCTGGGCAGTCGCCACCCCCTCCCCGGCGTCAGCGGCCCCCGTCAGAGCACCCGCCGGACTGTGCAGCACCGACGAGTGGAAACAGGACTTCAAGTCCTGCGTGGAGCGGCTCAAGGCCGAGGCCAAGGACACCGCGCAGTGCGTGAAGCCACCCATTCCCAGCACGCCGGACTCCGGGCTCGGCGGGTGGTTCGCGGAACGCCCCGCGTCCTCGACGCTCAACGGGCCGCAGGGCATCTACAGCCAGTACGGATACGCCGGCTACAACTTCATCACGTACGACCTCGAAGGAGGTTGTGCGGCATCGCTGACCGAGCCCGACAGCAAGGTCGAGACGACGATCGCCAACGGCGAGTTCATGATCGCCACCGCGGTGATCGGCGCCTCGAACGCGCTCCGCGAGCGCGCCTGGGACCCGCAGTCGTTGTGGGGCTGGGCCGACACGCTCGTTGATCAGGCCACCAAGGCGGTCTACGAGAAGGTCTTCAGCGTCTTCGGCGTCATCACACTGGCGATCGTGGGTCTCTACCTGATCTGGCGCTCCCAGCAGGCGGACATGGGTGCGGCGACAACCACCGCGGGCTGGGCGATCGTGGTCATGGTCGCGGTCACTGCCATCGCCGCCTGGCCCGTCAAGGCTGCCAACGTTGCAGACGGCACTTTGACCACGACGCTGAGCGTTGTCCACGATGCGGTCGGGCCGCGTGCTCAGGACGGCGATACGACCGCTGGTTGCAAGCTCGGTAAGCCCGACGCCTGTAAAGACAACCGCCCGCCGGCCGTCCGTGCGAGCGATACCTCGACCGAGACCATGCTCTACCGGAACTGGCTGCGTGGAGTCCTCGGGTCGGCTGACAGTGTGACCGCGCAGAAGTACGGCCGGGCCCTCTACGACGCGCGATCGTTCACCTGGGACGAAGCGCAGAAGATGCGGGACAACCCGGAGACCCGCAGTGCGACGACCGACGCCAAGGGCGCGCAGTGGAACCTCGTCGCCGAACAGATCCACACCGAGGATCCCGAAGCCTACGAGTATCTGACCGGCGCCAACGGCATGGACCGGATCGGTGCCGGATTCATCGCGATGCTGGCCTCGGTCATGTTCGCGATGTTCGACCTCACGGCGTCCGTCCTGGTGCTGCTCGGCTTCCTGATCTTCAGGTGGGCCGTGATCGCGGCACCGATCCTGGGCACGGTCGGTCTGCTGCGGCCGGCCAGCTCAGGGATCCGGCGACTCGCCAACGCCGTGGTCGCGGCGGTCTTCAACATCGCGATCTTCGGCACCGGGGCGGCGATCTACCTCTTCGCCGTCGACCTGATCATGAACACCGCGAGCCTTCCCGGCTGGCTGCAGGTCGTACTCGTCTGGCTGTGCGGTGTCGTCGGGTGGTTGCTGCTGCGGCCCTACCGGCGGATCACTCAGCTCGGCGGCAAGGACGGCACCGCCGCGATCACCTCGGCCGGTTCCTGGCACCGGCGCTTCTTCCGAGACATGCGGGAGGCCGCGAAGATCGACGTGGTCGAACCCGGCGGGACCAACGAGCCCCGCTTCAACAGGGGTCGCACCGTTTTCGCCGAGCAGACGAACCTGCGCCCCGAGGCCCGGCTCGAGGATCCGGCCCACTCGGCGGCCGGCCGCCCCGGCCTGGCCGTCGCTCCCGCACCGGTCGCGGCCGGCAGAACGCCGATCACCCGGTCGGAGGGCAACGAATCGGTCCGCGAGGAAGCATCGCCGTCCGCTGACCGCTCGCCCGCGCCCGTCGGTGGCGGTGCGCCGCCGACCCGGTCGCGCCGATCCGCCTCGACCTGGACCGATCCCGACGTCTCCGACGGGGCCTCGTCCTACGCGATCTACCGACCGGCGACCGGCAGCACGACCCGCGAGCCGGCGGCCCCGGCCACGCCCCGGATCCGCACCGAGGCCCGGTGACCTGCCGTGCCCCCGATCCTGGAACGTGGCCTCACCGGACTCTTCCGGTCGCGCTGGGGCGTCGCGTTTGTCATCGCCCTGCTCGTCCTCGCGGTAGTGGGGATCGGCCGGCTCTTCGCCGATGAGGACAGCGAGCGGCCGCTGCTCGATCCGGTGGCGCCGGCCACGACCGTCAGCGTCGATCCCAGCCACGAGGACGGGGTCGTGCTGGACGACGACCCGCCGGCGACACCCAAGACGAGTCCGGGCACGGCTCAGCCCGAAGCTGTCGCGTACGCGTTCGCCTCGGCCTGGGTCGACCACAAGAGCGTCTCCCCCAAGGCCTGGCACGACGGCATCATGCCCAACGCCACCAAGAATCTCTCCGACGAGCTCGACGGCGTCGATCCCGCCGACGTCCCCGCGGACCGGGTGGTGGGGCAACCGAAGCTGACGCCGGTCGGCGACGGGCTGGTCAATGCGATCGTCACCGTGGACACGGGCACGCTGACGCTGCAGCTCGTGGCGCCCGACGGGCGGTGGCTGGTCGACGGTGTCGACTGGGACGGCTCATGATGCGCTGGCGGCCCCGGCGGGCCGCACTCCTGATCGCCCTGGTGTCCACGCTCGCCCTGCTCTGCTGTGGCGGCAGCGTCACCGCACTCCTGCTCGGCGACCTGAGCGGGAAAGGCGAGGATCTCAAGCTGTACACCACCGGCTGCGGAACCGGCGGGCCCGTCGACCCCGATGCCAAGTTGCCGAGCCTGCGGCACTACGGCGCGTCGCAGATGCGGAACGCCGCCGTCATCATCAACGTGGGCGCCAATCTGAAGTTGCCGCCCCGGGCCTGGGTGATCGCGATCGCCACGGCCATGCAGGAGTCGCGCCTGTCGAACCTCGGCAACCTGGGCAAGAGGAACGACCATGACTCGCTGGGCATCTTCCAGCAGCGGCCCAGCAGCGGCTGGGGAACCCCCGCCCAGGTCACCGACCCGGTGTACGCGTCGACCAAGTTCTACGACAAGCTCAAGACCATCGACGGCTGGGAGACGATGCCGCTCACCGAGGCGGCTCAGCGCGTGCAGATCAGCGCCTACCCCGATGCGTACGCGAAGCATGAGCTCGTCGCCACGCAGATCGTCAACCTGCTCGCCGACGGAGCGGCCAACGCCGTCGGCAATTCGCTCAAGATGGTGTGCGCCTCCGCCGAGGATGTCGCCGCTTCCGGCTGGACGAACCCGCTGGCGGTGAAGGGACCGGACGCCCACAAGTGGAACGTCGGCTCGGGGTTCCGCACCTCGGACCGCCCGACCCACCAGGGTGTGGACCTGATCGTGGAGACGGGTACGCCGATCCGCTCGGTGGCCAGCGGCGTGGTCTCGCGGATCAAGTGCGACGAGACCTTCACCGGCAAGAAGGACTGCGACCGGCCCGGCTACTCCGGTAAGGGCGGCTGTGGCTGGATGCTGGAGATCCGGCATGCTGGCAACATCATGACTCGTTACTGCCACCTGGTTCAGCGGCCCAGCCTCAAGGCCGGCCAGCGCGTCGCCGCCGGGCAGGTCGTCGCCCTCAGCGGCACGAGCGGCAACTCCTCCGGCCCGCACCTGCACTTCGAGGTCCACCTCAACAACGACCGGTCGAGCAAGAGCGCGGTTGACCCGGTGCAGTTCATGGCACAGCGCGGAGCGCCGCTGGGCGGCTCGCAGTGACGGGCGGAGCGATGCCGGACCCGTTCGCCGGTCATTCGGACTGGGCGCCGGACCCGCCGCGCCCGGTCGTGCCGACACCGGCCACGATGGGTGGCCAGCTCCGCGGGCGCCGGGTGCTGATCGGCCTGCCGGGTCACGGCTGGCGCTCGGACCTGCGCGCGGACGAAAAAGTGGTGCAGGGCAGCCGTACCTATGTGCCGGTCATGCCGGAGGCGGAGTGGTATCGCGCGGAGGCCGAGCAGACCGAGGTCTTTGCTCCGCTGGTGCCGGTGGAGCGCGTCTGGGTGGAGGAGCTCGGGATGGCCGGGTTCGGGGCGGCGAAGAAGCCCTCCGACGTGATGTCCCGCCTGGTTTCGCTGGACGACCCGCCGCGCCGCAACCCGACGGCCGCACTCGACACCGACACCCTCACTGGCCGTCGCGTAGTGCAACTACTCGAGGACGGCGGCGAGCGCCGCGACCTACGCGCAGTGACGGAGCTCCACACCAGCGACGCCGGCGACATCTGCGCCCGCGTAGCGACCGAACTGGACTGGTATCGCTGGGCCTGGAGCGGCAAAGCCCCTCGAACCCTCGAGGTGCCCGTTCAGCTGCTCTGGCTCGAGTAGGTCAGGCCACCGGCAGCGCGCCACAGACGCGCCAGCCGTCGTCGTCGATCATGGGAAATTGCCAGCGATCCGTCGTTCGTTCGCTGCCGTCGGAGATCATGCGGCGAATGTCAGTAGTTACCGTGGTCTTCCCGTTATCGGAGGAAACCGTGAGGCTCGTCCAATCAGCCCGGATTCCTATGGAGAACCTCTGCTCGCGGCTCTGGATGTCCGTACGGAAAGCTTCCAGCCGGGACAGGTCCAGCCCTGACTTGCAGGTATAGAGCGAGGCTTCTTGATCGTCACGGTTGACGAGGTATGCGCGGAGGAAGCTGTCGACCACCGCGTCGGGGGCCTTTCGCTCGATTTTGGTGGCTTCGTCGTAGAAGGAGACGAAGACGCCGACTCCACCGAGGCACAGCAGGGCCATGATCCCGCCGGCGAGGGCGACGATCAGGCGTACCCGCCGATTTTTGGGCTTGGGGGGCGCAGCGGCCGGAGGCGGGACCGCCGGCTGGGCGGGTGGGTTCGAGGGCTGCACCCTTACCAGGTTAGTGGTTTCCCCTGTGGACGCGAGTCCGGTCGGCGGGAGGGGGCGCCCCGCGCGTCACCCCGTTGACCCCGCACTGGGAAGATTGACCAACGGCTGCGCGTCGCTATTTCGTGGGCTGGCGCAGGGTACGGTTTGAGCGCACATATGGAGGTGGGGCGGTGGAGCCGACGGGGCGCATCGGTCAGGCCGCTGCCCTGCACCGCCAGGCGGAGGCCACCGTCGCGGCGGCCGCTGCCGCTCTGGAGACCCAGGCGTTGCCGGCTGCGGATTCGTTGGAGCAGTTCCGGCTCGCTGAGGAGATGCGGGCGGCTGCGGGTGAGCTGGCTCCCGGTTGGCTGGGTGCTCCGCTGGATGCGCTGGCTGCCAATACGCCGCTCGGGGGTTCGCTTCCGCCGCAGTTCGTGCGGCTGGGGGTGGCGCAGCCGCTTGATGACGTCCGCTTTCCCGCGATTGTCCCGCTTCTCGGCACGGGTCATCTGACCGTCGACGCCGACGCGCGGGATCCCCGGGTTGCGGGGCTGCTGCGTTGTCTGATGCTGCGGCTGCTGGCCGCGGCGCCGGCGGGGTCTTTGCTGGTCCGTGCCGTTGACGGCACGGGCGGCGGCAGCGTTTTCGCGCCTTTCGGTGTGCTCGCCGACGCCGGTCTGATGTCGCCACCCGCCATCGACCGGGCCGGGTTGCGTGACGTGCTCACCGAGGCTGAGAAGTGGCTGCGGCCGGTCCACAAGAACAGGGGCGGCCGACGCGACCGGGTCATGGTGCTCATCCTGGCCAGCCTGCCGGAGCTGACCGAGGGCGCTGATCTGGTGCGGATCGCCGCGCTGGCGCAGCAGGGGCCGGAATCGGGTCTGCACCTGATCGTGGCGGGCTGGCCGCCGCCGCCGTTGACCGCCGAGACCACGCAGCCGCCGTTGCCCCGGACGACACAGGTCTCGCTGCGCAATCCGTATGCCGTGATCGGCAATCCGCCCGGGGCGATGTTCGGTTCGATCCCGGAGGCGGTGTGGCTCAACGCCCCGGTCTTCCTGGACGAGGACCCGCCGCCGCATCTGGTGGATGCCGTCTGCCGCGAGCTGGCCGACCACTCCGCGGCTGCTTCCGAGGTGAGTCTTACCCAGCTGCTGCCCGACGCGGCGGAAGAGTTGTGGTCCGGCGACGCGGCGGACGGGCTCGGCACCACGGTCGGTCATGACGGTGAGACCCCGGTTGTGCTGCGGTTCAACGATCTGACACCACACTGGATGGTGGGCGGGCGGTCCGGCGCCGGCAAGACGGCCTTCCTCATCAACGTTTTGTACGGGCTGTGCGCGCGCTACGGCCCCGATGAGCTGAACCTGTACCTCCTGGACTTCAAGGAAGGCATCTCGTTCGCCGAGTTCGTGCCGACCGCGCGGGACAGGACCTGGTTGCCGCACGCCCGGGCGGTCGGTGTCGAGTCCGACCGGGAGTACGGCCTGGCGGTCCTGCGAGAGCTCGATGCCGAGATGACGCGGCGTTCGGTGGCCTACAAGCGTGCGGGGGTGACCCGGTTCGCGGATCTGCGCTCGGTCGCCGCCGAGGAGGGGCGCGGGAAGCCGATGCCCCGGGTGCTCTGCGTCATCGACGAGTTCCAGGTACTGCTGGCCGGCAACGACCCGATGGCGATCGAGGCGGTGCAGTTGCTGGAGTCGCTGGCGCGTAAGGGCCGCTCGTACGGCATACACCTCATCCTCGCCAGCCAGACCGTCCTGGGCGTCGAGGCGCTGTACGCGAAACGTGACTCCATCTTCGGCCAGTTCCCGGTCCGGGTGGCGCTGCCCGGTGGCGGTGACGTGCTGGAGCCCACGAACGATTCGGCGGCCGGCCTGCCCCTCGGCACCGCCGTCATCAACACCGCTGGTGGCCTCGGTGGCCCCCGGGGTGCGACCCGCGGCCACGAACGCATCGTCCGCTTCCCGGACCCGCACGCCGACCGTGAGGTGCTGGGCGAGTTGCGGCACCGGTTGTGGGCCGCCCGCGATCCGGAGTCGGTGCCACCGCGCATCTTCGCCGGGTACGCCCACCAGCATCTCGCCGACGACCCGACCTACCGCGCCGCGCTGGCGGGCCGGGCCGGGCGCCCGTCCGCGCTGCTCGGCCGGGTCATCGATGTCGGGCTGTCCACTGCCGCGTTCCCGCTGGATGCCTCGCCGGGCCGGCACCTGGCGATCTTCGGGTCGCAGCCGATCGGCGCGGCGGTGCTGGCAGCCGCAGCGCTCAGCGTTGCAGCCTTCCACGCCCCGCGTACGACACGCTTCGTGTTGTCATCCCTGGTAGCCGAGGGTGATGACCTGGTGAAGGAGCTCGCCCTGGAGATCGGCCATCGCCAGGAGGTGACGGTGGTGGACGCCGCCGGTCTGGCCGCTGAGCTCGACCCCGGGCAGCCCGGCTATCGCGTGGTCTTCGGGATGGACGCCGCCGCCCCGGGATCGCTGCCCAAGCTGCGTCAGCTGCTGCGTGAGGGCCCGAGCCGCGACGCGCATCTTCTGTCATGGTGGCGGGGGCTGCGCCGGTTCTCCGAGGAGACGGGCGGCAGCACCGGTCGCGAGGACGTCGCCGGCCTGGTCTTCCTGAACATTCCCGGATCGGATGTGTCGATGCTGCTCGGCAAGCCCGTCGACTGGCAGCCCCGCGAGAACAGGGCGCTGCTGCATGACCGGCACGCCGACCGCACGGTGACGATGGTGCCTTTCGTCCAGCCGGAGGACGAACGATGAGTGACGAGTCCGGCCCCTGGGCGGATTATCTCGGCGCGGCCCGGCGCCTGGATGCGGTGCGCCGGGCGGCCAGTTCCGCCGCGGGTGAACAGGCCGCGACGGTGCAGGCCGCGCATCAGGAGCTGTCCGCCGTACGAGCCAGGTTGGCGCCGCAACGGGCGCGACTGGTGCAGGATCTCGGCGTACCCGAAATGGCACTCTTCCCGCAGCCGGCCGAGCAGGCGCTCGCTGCCCAGACGATGTCGGGTGGTCCCGCGGCGGTTCTCGGTGCGCTGCGGCAGGCCCGTGCGACGGCGGATGCCGCGGACGCCGGGATGCTGGCTCCCGCGCCGGCGTCGCCGCTTCGGCCATGGGCCCGCAACCTCCTGGTGTACGGCCCGTTCGCGGCCGCCGTGCTCATCGTCCAGATCGTGCTCTACGTGGTCGCGCCCTCCGGCTCGTTGCCGACGTACGCGCTGCTCTGCGGTCTGAGCCTGCCCCTGCTGGCTTTCGGGCTGGGCTGGCTCACCATCGGCTTCGTCTACGGCGGGGCCGGGCAGAAGGTCGACCGCACCCCGATCGTCGGGGCGGTCGCGTGCCTGACGCCGGTCCTGCTGACCTGCATGGGTGTCGGCCTTCTAGCGTTCATCCAATAGGGAGGCCGGGCATGGCCAGCGTCGAAGAGGTCAAGGCGAACGTAGCGGCGTCGGTGGACGGCACGCAGCGGGCAGTGACGGGCATCCAGCAGGTGAACGACCAGCTGGAGGACGCGCTGATGCGGCTGCGGATCACCGCGGTGGGGTCGATGCACCCGTCGATCGCGACGGCGATCGCCCACCTGGAGCAGGCCCGCACCCGTCTGGACGAGGCCGGGGTCCTGGCCCGCGCCGCGATGGACAGCGCCGACAACTACCGGATGATCGTCTAACTCTCGGCGAGCGCCGCGGTCAGGTCGATCTCGATGAGCTGGCCGGTGTAGCCGAGCGACGCGACGCCGAGCAGCGTGCTGGCGGCCGTGAAGGCCGGTGCCAGCGGCGACTCGCTGAGCTGGTCCCAGACGCCGGAGAGAACTGCGCTGTCCGGGCTGACGACGTAGACGATCGAGCGGACCACGTCGGCCGGGCGGGCGCCGGCGGCTTCGAGCACCGCGAGACAGTTGGTGATGACCTGCTCGGTCTGGGCCGCGAAGTCGCCCGGGTCACCGACCACCTTGCCCGCGAGGTCCAGCGGGCACTGGCCGGCGAGGTGAGCCAGACGGCCCACGGAGCTGATCGTCACGTGGCTGTAGCCGGACGGCTCGTGCACCGTCGGCGGATTGAACTTCTCAATCATGGATTCACCTGGCGTTGATGAGCATCATGGCTTCGGCACGAACTTTGCCGTCCCGCTGGAAGGCGCCACGTACGGCAGAAGTGACCGTACGCGCGCCGACCTTACGGATGCCACGCATTTCCATGCACAGGTGCTCGCACTCCAGCACGACGATGACGCCGCGCGGGTCGAGCTTCTCCATCAGGAGGTCCGCTATCTGCGAGGTGAGCCGCTCCTGGACCTGCGGCCGCCGGGCGAACACCTCGACCAGCCGGGCGAGCTTGGAGAGGCCGGTGATGCGCCCGTCCGTGCCCGGGATGTAGCCGACGTGGGCCACACCCTTGAACGGCAGCAGGTGGTGCTCGCAGAGGCTCATCAGCTCGATGTCCTTGACGAGCACGAGCTCCTCGTGGTTCGCCTCGAACGTCGTGGTGAGCACCTTCGCGGGGTCGACGCGGAGCCCGGCGAAGAGCTCCGCGTAGGCCCGCGCCACCCTCGCGGGGGTGCGTTGCAGACCGTCACGGTCCGGGTCCTCACCAATAGCGATGAGGATCTCCCGGACCGCTTTCTCGATGCGCGCCAGGTCGACGGTGTTCTCCACCGGTGAACCGGTGACCTTGCCGTCGACCAGACGCGCAGCGAGATAGTCGAGCTCGTCGTCGGAGTCCGCAGGCTCCGTCGCGCTGCCGTCGGTGCTCAGTGCCCCTCCACGGTGCCGTTCGGGTTGAGGTCCGACGTGGTGGCGTTGCTGCTGCCACCGCCGACTGCGACCTGACCGTCAGCCTCGGCCTGCGCCTTGAGCTTCTCGCGCTCGGCCGGGGTGACCACCGGGGGTGCCTCGGAGGGAAGCCGCTTGCCGAAGCCGTTGAACGGCGACATCGGCGCGCGCTTCGCAACCCGGACACAGATCCGGTCCATGTCCTCGCGGGTGATGGTTTCCTTCTCCATCAGCTCGAGGACCATGCTGTCGAGCACATCGCGGTATTCGACCAGGATCTCCCACGCCTCGTCGTGCGCCAGCTCGATGAGCGCGCGCACCTCGGCGTCGATCTCGGCGGCGACCGAGTCGGAGTATCCCCGCTCGTGGCCCATCGAGCGGCCCATGAACGGCTCGTCGTTGTTCGAGCCGTACTTGACCGCACCCAGCTTGGTACTCATGCCGTACTGGGTGACCATCGCACGGGCCAGGGCGGACGCCTTCTCGATGTCGTTGCCGGCGCCGGTGGTGGGCTCGTGGAAGACGAGCTCCTCCGCCGCGCGGCCACCCAGTGCGTAAGCCAGGGTGTCGATCATCTCGGCGCGGGTCTGGGTGTACTTGTCCTCGGTCGGCAGCACCAGCGTGTGGCCCAGCGAGCGGCCACGCGGCAGGATCGTCACCTTGTGCACGGGGGCGGAGTGCGGCAGCGCGTAGGCGACCAGAGCGTGTCCACCCTCGTGGTACGCGGTGATCTTCTTCTCGCTGTCGCTCATGGCCCGGGTGCGCCGCTCGGGACCCGCGATGACCCGGTCGATCGCCTCTTCGAGGAAGTAGTTGGAGATCGCCCGCTTGTCGTTACGGGCGGTCAGCAACGCCGACTCGTTGATGACGTTTGCCAGGTCGGCACCCGAGAAGCCGGGTGTGCGCCGGGCGACCGAGTCCAGGTCGACGTCGGGCGTGAACGGCTTGCCCTTGGCGTGCACCCGCAGGATGGCCTTGCGACCCTCCATGTCCGGGTTGTCGACAGGGATCTGCCGGTCGAACCGGCCCGGGCGCAGCAGCGCCGGGTCGAGGATGTCCGGCCGGTTGGTGGCGGCGATCAGGATCACGCCACCCTTGGTGTCGAAGCCGTCCATCTCGACGAGCAGCTGGTTGAGCGTCTGCTCGCGCTCGTCGTGACCGCCACCCATGCCGGCACCGCGGTGCCGGCCGACGGCGTCGATCTCGTCGACGAAGACGATCGCCGGCGCGTTGGACTTGGCCTGCTCGAAGAGGTCGCGGACCCGGCTCGCGCCGACACCCACGAACATCTCCACGAAGTCGGAGCCCGAGATCGAGTAGAAGGGCACCCCGGCCTCACCGGCGACGGCACGCGCAAGCAGCGTCTTACCGGTGCCTGGCTGGCCGAAGAGGAGCACGCCCTTGGGGATCTTGGCGCCGAGCGCCTGGTACTTGGCCGGGTTCTGGAGGAAGTCCTTGATCTCGTGGAGCTCCTGGACGGCCTCGTCGGCGCCCGCCACATCGGCGAACGTCGTCTTGGGCATGTCCTTGGTCAACATCTTGGCCTTGGACTTGCCGAAGTTGAGGACGCGCGACCCGCCACCCTGCATCTGCGACATGAAGAGCAGCAGCAGGATCACGAGGATCGCGATCGGGAGCAGGTTGACCAGCAGACTGAGCAGAATGCTGTCACCCGAGACGGTGGCGTTGAACGCGCCGGTGATCCGGCCTGCGGTCTTCGCCTCCTGGACGTCGTTCCAGACCTCATCGGTCAGCTCGTAGGGGTACTGGGTCTCGATCTTGTCCGTGGTCTTGCCGTCGAAGCGTTCGGGGGAGGCCAGTTCCAGCTGGAGCGTCTGCTCCTTGTCCTCCTGGATGACCTTCTTGATCCCGGGCTGGTTGAGTCGCTCGAGGACGACGGAAGTATCAACTCGCTGGTAGCTCGGACCACTGGTGAAGAATGAGCTCAGCGCAATCGCACCGATGATCACCAGAATGATCCAGACCACCGGGCGGCGGAAGAAACGCGTACGTTCCATACTGTTGTCGGGCGCTTTGTGCGCCCGGACCCTCCTGATCGGCGTCCTGGTCACCTGGGTGGACATATCCCCATTGCCGACCGCCGATCAGGCGAACGAGCAACGGAGACGCGGCCGGTTCGGGATAACCGCCGAGCCGCGAGCCAAACCCCTCGCGAGGTAACCCGGCGGCCCGTCCGTTACCGGTCCGGCCCCTCCGGCGCTCGTGACACTGCGCCATCGGTCACTCGACCGTACACCGTGGGTGCCTCCTGCGACTCTGTGAGCCCGCCCCACGGAGACGCCCTCGTCACCAACCGTTCCCCTTGTGGGCGCTTAGAAACCGCGCCAAACTCGGACAATACTCCTCAGTTCAGGGCCAGATGGCCCATTCCTGAGAGTCCGCTGGGAGAGCGTTCAGCTACGGGCGTAGACCTCGGGCTTGAGCACCCCGACATACGGCAGCTCGCGGTAGCGCTCGGCGAAGTCCAGGCCGTAACCGACCACGAACTCGCTGGGGATGTCGAAGCCGACATACTTCGTCGGAACCGGCACCTTGACCGCCTCGGGCTTGCGGAACAGGGCCACCACCTCGACACTCTCCGGCGCGCGCGACTTGAGATAGCGCATCAGCCACGAGAGGGTCAGCCCGGAGTCGACGATGTCCTCGACGATGACCACGTGCCGGCCCGAGATGTCGCTGTCCAGGTCCTTGAGGATGCGCACCACCCCGGAGGACGTGGTGCCGGAGCCGTAGGACGAGACGGCCATGAACTCCATCTCGCAAGGGGGGCCCTGCCGGCCCAGTGCACGTGCGAAGTCCGCCATGAACATGACCGCGCCCTTGAGCACACAGACCAGCAGGATGCCGCCTTCGGCGTCCGCGTAGTCCACTGCGACCTGCTTCGCGAGCTCTTCGGTCTTCTCGCGGATCTGCTCCTCGGAGATGATCACGCGGTCGATATCGGCGTCGTACCAGGAGCCGTCTGCCATGCACCTAGCCTGCCGCATGCAGGGTGCAACGCGCGGCCGGGGGCAGCGGTCCACAACGGGACAAGCGCAGGTTATGGGGCGAATCCCCCCGAGACCTCCCTGCCTGGACCACTCACAGTGACCACTCTCACAACCCTATCCGGACAAGGTGCCCGTTTTGTCGGGCCACACCAATCCCTCCGGGTAACACTGTGTGACCTTGGCCGTGCCAGCCGGTGACCAAGGCGTCCAGTGCGGCCACATGACGATGCGAAAGAGCGGACCCCGGCGCCCCCAGCGAGAGGGCCCAGGCATGCAACACACGCCCTCGGATCGCCGGGTTCAAATCCGACAGATCCGAAACACGCAGGCCAACAGCGGAACGAGATGCGAGCAGGGCCGCCCGCGCAAGATCATCAAGAAAGGCAACGTCGGCGGCGACCAGCGAAGCCGTCCGGGCCAGGTTGGCCACGACCCCCGGCCCCAGCGTGGCGGTCAGCGCGGGAAGAGCCGAGGCACGCACCCGCGACCGCGCGTACGCGGGATCGGCATTGTGCGGGTCCTCCCAGGCCACCAGCCCGAGCGCCGCGCACGCTTTGTGCGTGTCGGCCCGGGACACGTCCAGCAACGGCCGGAGAAAGATCCCCCGCCGGCGTGGCATCCCGGCCACCCCCCGCGGCCCGGAACCCCGGGCCATCGCCAGCAACACCGTCTCGGCCTGGTCATCGCGGGTATGCCCCAGCAGCACCGACACCGCCCCGAGCCGCGAAGCCGCAGCGGAGAGCGCTTCGTACCGCGCCTCCCGGGCTGCGGCCTCGGGACCACCTCCACGCCCACCGACCTCGACCGTCGCGACCTCGACCGGATCAAGCCCGGCCGAGCGCGCCCAGTCAGCCACCGCCGAGGCCCGCTCGGCGGACCCCTCCTGCAGCTGGTGGTCGACGGTGACGAGACCGGCCCGCACCTTGAGACGCGCGGCGACGAACGCGGTCGCCGCGGCCAGCGCCAGCGAATCAGCGCCCCCCGAGCACGCGACCAGCACCGGCCCAGGCAGCACCGGCCCACCCAGCGCCGGCCCAGGCTCGCCGGACTTGAGGGCCTGCCGCACCGCGCCGCGGACGTTGGCCACCGGCGCCGGGATCCGGGCCATCGGTTACGAGACCAGACCCACCGGGCCGTGCACCCGCGCCACCCACGCATCGGGGTCGCCCAGCTCCTCGAGCCGGGGCAGGGTCAGGGGCGAGCTGAAGATCTTGTTGAAGCCCTCCATGCCGACCCGTTCGACAACGCCGTGCACAAACTTGCGACCCTCGGCGTACTGACGCATCTTGACCTCGATGCCGAGCAGTCGCCGGATGGCCTTCTCCAGGGGGTTGCCGCCCTCGCGGCGGTGGTTGAACTTCGACCGGATGGACTCGACCGAGGGGATGACGTCGGGCCCGACCCCGTCCATCACGAACTCGGCATGCCCCTCGAGCAGGGTCATCAGCGCGGTGAGCCGGTCCAGGACCGCCTTCTGCGCCGGCGTCTGCACGATGTCGAGCACCGAGGAGCGGCTGTCCGGGTCACGCAGGGCATCGGACATCGAGGCGACACCCCGGCGCATGCGCTCGAGGACGTGCTCGCTGTTCTGCGAGGCGTCGACGAAGGCCTGCACCTCACCGAGGAAGTAACCCCGCATCCACGGCACCGCCTGGAACTGGGTGAGATGGGTGACCTCGTGCAGACAGACCCAGAGCCGGAAATCACGGGAGTCGGCACCGAGCTTGCGCTCGACCTCGACGATGTTGGGCGCGTTGAGCAGCAGCTGCCCCGGCTCGGCGGAGAAGACCTCATACTGCCCGAGCACCCGGCCGGAGAGGTACGCGAGCACCGTGCCGGCCTGCACCCCGGTCACCCGCGACCCGATGGCGTCGGCCACCGGGCTCGGCTGCCGGTCCCCGGAGAGCCGGCTGACCAGCGGAATGATCACCTCTTTGAGCCCGGCGATGTTCACCGCGGCCCAGTCCTTGCGGTCGACGATCCGCACCGGCGGCCCCTCGACCTGCGGGGTCAACCCCGTGTAGGCAGCGACGTGCAGCCGCGCCTCATCGGTGAGCTCACGCAGCTGGGCAACCACCTGCGTCGCTTCCTCGTAGGACACCGCGGGCCCGGACTTCGACAGCGCGCCCGCGGTGGCGGCGGCCAGATCCCAATCAACGAACTGCGCCATGCTGACCACCGTACCCGCGGCGTACCAGCTCCCGACCCTGAGAAATCCCCTACTGGCAGCCGCAGCCGACCAGCGTCGCTGCGATCCTGTCCAGAGCCTGCCGGGCCGCCCCCGACTCCCCGGTCGCATCAGCCATGATCGCGAAGACCAGCAGCCGTCCGTCCCTGGTCATCAGCTCGCCGGAAATCGTATTGACCCCGGTCAGCGATCCCGTCTTGGCCCGGACCACACCCCGCCCGATCTGATTGGGCGCCGGAGTGGCGAACCGCGTCCGCAACGTCCCCGACCAACCGGCCACCGGCAGTCCCCCGAACAAGCTACTAACCTGCGGATTCGTGCCACCGGCCGCCAGCTCGAGAACATCGGTCAGCAACTTCGGGCTGATGCCGTTGTGCCGCGAGAGCCCGCTCGCGTCGTACAGGTTCGCCTCATCCGAGGTGAGCCCCAGCTCATCGAGCTCAGCCAGCATCGCCGCGGCGGCACCCTCGAAAGACGCCTTCTGCCCACCGGCGAGCGCCACCTGCCGAGCCATCGCCTCAGCGAGGACGTTGTCACTCTGCTGCAACATCCAGTCCACGACATGCACCAGCGGCGGCGACTCCACCTTGCCCAGCTCACCGGCAGCAGCCCCCGCTCTACCCCTCTTCACGGCGGAAGCGGGCACACCCAACTGCTTCGCGAAAGCCTTACCAGCAGCCATCGCGGGATCAGCGAACCGAGGATCACCCCCGACCTCGTTGTGCACCGGCTTGACCCGCCCGGCATCGGTCATCAACGCCTGAATGCGCGCAACCTGCCCCCCACCGATCACATCCCCGTCCCACCCCACGGCCGTCTCAGGCCCGGAGTAGAGAGAGGTGTCGATCGTGACCTTGGTAGGAGCCTGCCCCCCGAGCGCCTTCTTCACCTGACCAGCAAGCTTGTCCAGCCGAGCAGCCCCGGGAAACTGCCCGTCAGCCCCGACCGCCAATGTCGGATCACCCCCACCGACCAACACCACCTCACCCGGCGCCACCCCGGCGACAGCCCTGGTCACCAACTGGTAGGCAGGCCCCCGAGCAGCAAGAACAGTCGCAGCGGTCAGCAACTTCGTGGTGGACGCAGGCGTGGTCATCAGGTCAGCGTTCTTCTCGTACAACGAATCGCCCGTAGCCGCATCAACCACCGAAACATTCACCCGGCCACCCAGCGCCGCAGCCTTCGTCAACGGCTCAATCGCCGCCTTCACCCCACCAGCACTGGGCGCACTGCCCCCCACCCCCGCAGCAACCAGCACCGGCGTAGGCGTGGGATCAGGCGTGGGCACCACCGCAGGCACCTCCACCGGCTCCGAAGCCAGCCACCCCTCAACCGGCCCGGGCCGCACCACAAAAACAGCCCCGACCAGCACAATCAACACCACAACCGACAAACCAATATATGTACGCTTCCCAAACAAGCTGGCCGGCTTCGCCGCTGGCGTCCCCCCACCTGAGTAATCCGCCAAGCCTTTGCCGGGCGTTCCGGGCTCAGCTGCCACCACACCGGAAGCCCCCACCGTCCCCTGCCCAACCTGAGCCTGCCCAGCCTGCCCCTGGCCGGCCTGGCCCTGGCCGGCCTGGCCCTGGCCGGCCTGGCCCTCACCCACCTGGCCCTGGCCGACCTGAGCCAGACTGACCTGGGCTCGGCCTACTGGGGCGTGACCGCCAGATGTCACACCCGTCGAAAACTGGCCACCGGACTGCAGCCCGACGGAGGGCTGACCCTCCGACTTGCCTGGAGGCAGACTCTCCTGCCGATCGGACATCGCGACCTCAGTCCGAGCCTCAGAAGGCCCCTGAGCCCAAGGCGACGAAGGCGCCCAGCCCGTCAAGCCAGACTGACCCGACGTCCCACCGTGCACCTGCCCGAGCGCCTCACCCGGCGCACCAGTCCGAACCTGGCCCGGCGTGCCGCCCTGAACCTCGCCCAGCGCACGACTCTGAACCTGGCCCGCCGTGCCGTCCTCCGGCTGACCTGGCCCACCACCCTGCGGCCAGCCCGGCGCATTCACCCGTGCCTGACCCGACGCACCGCTTTGCGTTCGCCCCTGCGCCCCAGCCCGCCCCTGACCCTCCGCCCCAATGTCGGCCTGACCGGGCATACCTGCCTGAGTCCCACCGTGGGCCTGACCCGAGGTACCAGTCGGAATCTGGGCTCCAGGCTGCCCCTGCACCTGGACCGACTGCTGAGGCTGAAGCTGGCCAAGTTGCTGGGCCTGCGAGTTCGGCTGCGCCTGGACAGGCTGCTGAACCCGCGGGTCCGACTGAACCTGTGGGTGCAGCCGAACCTGTGGGCCCGGCTGAGCCTCCGGGCCCGGCTGAGCTTGCGGGCCCGGCTCA
Organism: Winogradskya consettensis; assembly: GCF_018332715.1. Classification (GTDB taxonomy): domain Bacteria; phylum Actinomycetota; class Actinomycetes; order Mycobacteriales; family Micromonosporaceae; genus Actinoplanes; species Actinoplanes consettensis. The sequence continues at coordinate 43,624 of NZ_BOQP01000013.1, forward strand.
ACCTGCGGGCTCGGCTGAGCTTGCAGGGGCGACTGAGCTTGCGGACTCGGCTGAGCTTGCGGGCCCGGCTGAGCTTGCGGGTGCGGCTGAGCTTGCGGGTGCGGCTGGACCGGCGACTGAGCAGACTGCTGCGCCGGATGCTGAAGCGGCGGAGACGTGGGGGACGAACCTGGTGGTGGGCTGTGCGGCTGAACCGGGGGTTGGGGGTGGTTGAGCGGAACCGAGGCTCGCCCATACGTGTTACCCGGCGGACGCTGGACAATTTGCTCATTACTGGGCAAATCGGATGGCACTACCGGAGAATTGCCGTTCTGCTGGTCCGACACGCCGTCATACTCGGGGGTGTTCTGTGAATCTTGCCTCCCCACGCGGCCCTCCTCAGTACGTAGCGGCAGACTTAGGGGAGACTACAAACATCCGGCACACCGGTGCGCACGGATCTGGCGGCTTGCGGGCTGCGTCCCCGCCGCCCGGAAACCAGCCGGTCCTCCGGGCCGGGCGAACAAGGGAGCGAACGATGGATTTCGACGTTACGGTTGAGATCCCCAAGGGCCACCGAAACAAGTACGAGGTCGACCACAAGACCGGTCGTATCAGGCTCGACAGGACGCTCTTCACCTCGACGCAGTATCCGGCCGACTACGGCTTCATCGAGGGCACCCTCGGGCAGGACGGCGACCCGCTCGACGCGCTGGTCCTGATCCAGGAGCCGACCTTCCCGGGCTGCCTGATCCGGGCCCGCGCCATCGGCATGTACCGCATGTCCGACGAGAAGGGCCGCGACGACAAGGTCCTGTGCGTGCCCTTCGAGGACCCGCGCCAGGAGCACCTGCGCGACATTCACCACGTGGCCGAGTTCGACCGCATGGAGATCCAGCACTTCTTCACGGTCTACAAGGACCTGGAGCCGGGCAAGTCCGTCGAGGGCGCGACCTGGACCGGCCGCATGGAGGCAGAGGAAGAGATCCGCGCCTCCTTCAAGCGCGCCGAGGCCGCCGAGCACGACGAGGCCCACTGAACCACCCGCACCACTGAGCCACCGGAGCCCGCAAGGGCCCGAAAGCACAAATGACGACGGCCGGGCCCCACGCCCGGCCGTCGTTGTTTACTGCCCGGAGCACAACCCGACCAACGCCCCAACCCCACCTCACCCCGAGCCACTCAGAGCCCGTCGAGGGCGGCCCAGGCAGAAAACAATTCGGCACAAAACCAAGATTCCAAACGGCCCACACGCCGCGGCCTGACACGAAGCGACCCCACACCAAACAACCCGGCACGAAACGACCGGCACAAGATCAGCGACACAAAGGCAGCCCGAACCGAAGCGACCCAGCCCGCGTCGGTCCAGCCCGCGTCGGTCCAGCCCGCGTCGGTCCAGCCCGCGTCGGTCCAGCCTGAGTAGGCCCAGCCCGAGTCGGCCCAGCCCGAAGCGACCCAGCCCCAGTCAGCCCCAGCTTGAGTCGCCCCCGGCCTGAGTCGGCCCCGGCCCCGCGCAGAACTCAGCCCCGGCCAAAGCAACCCGCCAAGCACCCGGTCAAAAAAGCCCGGCCAAAGAAGCCCAGGCCAAAGCAACTCGGCCGGACCGATCCGATCCGATCCCAAGGAATCCGGCTCGGCGCAGCCCGGCCCGAACCAGCCCGGCCTGGAGCAGCTCGGCCCGGAGCAGCCCGGCCGGAACCAATCCGGCCGAGAGCAACCCAGGCCCCGAAGCGGATCAGCCGAGTTTGATGTTGCTGACCAGGCTGTAGAGGCCGACCACCGCGCAGGCCACCGGGATGACCGCGATGACCGCGAGGCTGTCCAGGAGGTCGGTGACCCGGCCGAGGTACGGCGAAGGCGCGCGGCGGGTCCAGGTTGCACCCGCGGCGACCGTGGCCATGGCGAGGAGCAGGCCCGCCACGCTTAGGCCGATCAGCATGGTCGAGCCGGCGCCCCACAGCAGGTCCACGCCGAGGACGAACGCGCCGAACAGGCCGGCGGTGATCAGCGGGACCCGTTGGCGCAGCGTGACGAAGAGGCGGGAGCGGAGGAGGAAGGCGGCGACGGCCAGGCCCATCAGGATCTGGGCGGAGAGGCCTCCCGCTGCGGCCAGAACGACGAAGGCGCCCGCGGCGAGGACGGCGTGACCGGTGAGCATGCCGGTGAGGAGTTCTTCGGTGCGGCTGACGGCGGCGAAGACCCGGGCGCGGTCGGGGCGTTCGCGGGCGGCGTCCATTGTTGTGTTGCGGGCGCCGGTGAAGGTCTGTTCGGCTTCGCTGCCGGTGGGGAGGGTGACCGGCGGGGTGGGCATCTTGCCGAAGCGGATGGCGAGCAGGGGCAGGGCGCCGATGCCGCAGACCAGGATCGAGATGAGTACGGCGGCCGCGCCCGCCGCCGAGGTCAGGAACCCGACCAGGGCGGTCACCGCGCCGAGCAGTCCGACGGTGACGCCGGCCGCGAAGATCCGCAGTGAGGATGCCACTCCGACGCCGCCGAGCGCGGCGAGCAGAAGCAGTGCGACCGAGCCCGCGAGGAGTTCGGGGCCACCCAGCCAAGGCAGCAGCGAGAAGGCCCCGGCACGGTCGACGGTGCCCTCGGTGACCAGCACCGCTCCACCCGCGAAGGCGTACGGCAACGCGAGGCCACCCAGAGCAGCCCCGGCGCGCGCGTCACCGTACGCCCGGGAAGCAGTGATGCCTGAAAGCGAGAGCACCAGTCCCACGCCGAGCCCGACGAAGGCCGAGCCGTCCCAGGCCGGCCCCGTCACGAGGACGGCGAGCAGTCCCAGTGAGAGGAGCACAGCCGCACCGACGAGCGTGGCCGTGCGGGTCGACGCGGTTGACCACACCGTGCCGCGGCGGCGGGCGCCTTCGGCGATGGCTTCGACCACGTCGTCGTACTCGAGCTCGGGCCATTGGTCGCGGGCTGGGACGAGGTGAAGTACCTCACCATCGCGTACGCCCTGGGGAAACAGGCCCTGAGCAGTGGCAAGCGCCACACCGTCGGTGCGCCGGAGCACCCAGCCGCCGTGTTTTTCGCCGTCGTCGGCGAGTCCTTCGCCCGCGTGGCGCAGGACTTCGGGGAGCAATTCGGCCAGTGGCACGTGCTCAGGCAGCGCGACGTCGACCCTGCGCGAAGGCGCGCTGATCGTGACTCGAGCAAGACCTACGCTCATGGCCCAATTTCCCATCGATGAAGGCGAGGCTGCGGAACTCAGGGGACTTTACCTATCCTGGGCCCAGCATGGTGCCCGGTCACGGGCGCCGTGAACGGGGAGCCGCCATTCGGCCCGGGTGGATGATCCGCCCAAAAGCCGTGGTGGCTGACGAAAGGGATTGAAGCGGTATGAGCACGGTGGTGATCAAGCGGGCGGCACGACGCCCGGCTCCTGAGATCCCGACCGGCGAGCTCGCCGTCGATCCACCGCCCGAGATCCCTCAGGCGGTCGGCGGGCGCTGGCAGCAGGCCTTCATGGTCCTGCCGATGCTCGGCGGCTCCGTGGCGATGGCCATGATGATGGGCCAGGGCCGCGGCGGCGGGATGTCCTATGTGATCGGCGGCCTGTTCGGCGTCTCCTCGCTCGCGATGCTCGCGACCTCCTTCGGCGGCAACGGCACACCGAAGAAGGCCGAGATGATGGCCGCCCGCCGTGAATATCTGCGGCATCTGTCCGGCCTGCGCCGCCGTGTGCGTGACACGGCGAGCCGCCAGCGGACCGGCCTCTACTACCGGCATCCCGATCCCGGCCAGCTCTGGTCGACTGCGAGCAGCCACCGCGTCTGGGAGCGCCGCCCGACGGATCCCGACTTCGGCGTCGTACGCCTCGCCGTCGGTCCGCAGACGCTCGCCACCCCGCTGATCCCGCCGGTCACCCGCCCGCTGGAGGATCTCGAGCCGATGACCGCGGGTGCGCTGCGCCGGTTCCTCGACGCGTACTCCGTGGTCCCCGACCTGCCCGTGGCCGTCTCCCTGCGGGGCTTCGCGCGGGTCTTCCTGCGCGGCAACGGCGGTGGCGGCGAGGCTGACGCCCGCGCCCTGACCAGGGCGATCCTCACCCAGCTCGCCGTCTTCCACGCCCCCGACGACCTGCTCATCGCGGTGTGCGCCGGCCCCGAGCGCCGCGCCATGTGGGAGTGGGTCAAGTGGCTGCCGCACAACCTGCACCCGGCCCGGATCGACCGGCTCGGCCAGGTCCGCCTGGTCGCCAGCGCCGGCCCCGACCTGGAGAAGCTGCTCGAGGACGTCATCGGTAACCGGCCGCGGTTCAACCCCGCCGGCATCAGTGGGTCCAGCCCGCACGTCGTGATCGTGCTCGACGGCGCCGACCTGAAGGGCGCCACCCAGCTCGACGACGGCATCGACGGCGTCACCGTGCTCGACCTCGACGAGATTCCGCCGCGGATGCTCGACCGGTCCCTGCTGGTGCTCGAGGTGCGGGGCGCGGGCAACAACCGTGAGCTCCACACGTACGCGATGGATCATGCCTCTGAAGTGGGTATGCCCGACCGGCTGAGCGAGGAGGAGGCCGAGGCCGTCGCGCGCCGGCTCTCCCCGCTGCGGCTGGGTGCCATGTCCAAGTCGACCGACACCCCGCTGGCCACCGAGATGGGCCTCGCCGAGCTGCTCAACATCGGTGACCCCGAGTCGTTCAGCGTGGCCCAGGCGTGGCTGCCGCGGCCCAACCGCGACAAGCTGCGGGTGCCGATCGGCCTCGGCGCCGACGGCTCCGCCATCGAGCTCGACCTCAAGGAATCGGCCCAGGACGGCATGGGTCCGCACGGCCTGCTGATCGGTGCGACCGGTTCCGGAAAATCCGAATTGCTCCGTACGCTCGTGCTGGCCCTCGCCGCCACCCACTCGTCCGAGGTGCTGAACTTCGTCCTCGTCGACTTCAAGGGTGGCGCGACGTTCTCCTCGCTCGACCGGCTGCCGCACACCGCCGCGGTCATCACCAACCTCGCCGACGAGCTTCCCCTGGTCGACCGCATGGTCGACGCCATCGACGGCGAGCTGATCCGGCGCCAGGAGCTGCTGCGCAAGGCCGGCAACTACGCGAGCCTCCGCGACTACGAGAAGGCACGCGCGGGTGGTGCCGCCCTGCCGCCGCTGCCGTCGCTGCTCGTGATCTGTGACGAGTTCTCCGAGCTGCTGTCGGCGAAACCGGACTTCATCGACCTCTTCGTCCAGATCGGACGGCTGGGGCGCTCGCTCGGCGTGCACCTGCTGCTGGCCAGCCAGCGTCTCGAGGAGGGCCGCCTGCGCGGCCTCGACACCCACCTGTCGTACCGGATCGGTCTGCGGACGTTCTCGGCACTGGAATCCCGCGCGGTGCTGGGTGTGCCGGACGCCTACGAGCTGCCCCGCTCCCCCGGTCACGGCTACCTGAAGTTCGGCACCGAGCCCCTGATCCGCTTCAAGGCCGCGTACGTCTCGGGAACCTTCCGCAAGGCCGGTAGCCGGGGTCCCGGCGCGTCCCGCGACGGTGCGGCGCCGCAGGTTTTGTCCTACTCGACCCACTACGTCGCGGCGCCGAAACCGGTGAAGCCGGCCAAGCCGACGCCCGAGGACGAGCAGGCCGGCGAGAGCGTGCTCGACGTGATGGTCGACCGGCTCAACGGCCAGGGCCCGCCGGCGCACCAGGTGTGGCTCCCGCCGCTGACCAAGTCGGCGGCTCTCGACGAGCTGCTCGGCCCGGTCACCGTGGACGCCGCCCGCGGTCTGGCCTTTGCCAACCCGGAGCTGCACGGCGCCCTGCAGGTGCCGATCGCGCTCATCGACAAGCCCCGCGAGCAGATCCGTGACGTGATGTGGCTGCAGCTCGCCAGCGGCGCGGGTCACGTCGCCATCGTCGGCGGCGCGCAGTCCGGCAAGTCCAGCGCGTTGCGCGTTCTGATCCTCGGCCTGGCACTCACCCACACCCCGGCCGAGGTGCAGGTCTACTGCCTCGACTTCGGCGGCGGCTCGCTCGGCATGCTGCGCGACCTCCCGCACGTCGGTGGCGTCTCGCAGCGCCTCGACTCGGTGGGTGTGCGGCGTACCGTCGGCGAGGTCTCCACCCTGCTCTCCCAGCGTGAACGCCGCTTCGGTGAGCTCGGCATCGACTCGATGGGCTCCTACCGCAAGCGCCGCGCCGCACAGGCGGGCCTCAACAACGGCGCCGACACCGACCCGTTCGGCGACGTGTTCCTGGTCATCGACGGCTGGACCACCCTGCGCAAGGACTACGACGAGCTGGAAAGCGTCATCACCGACATCGCGACCCGGGGCCTGTCCTACGGCATCCACGTCGTGACCAGCGCACCCCGCTGGATGGATTACCGCCCGGCGATCCGCGACCTCTTCGGCTCGCGGGTGGAGCTACGCCTCGGTGACCCCACCGACTCGTCGATCAACCGGCGCGCGGCCATCAACGTGCCCGAGAAGCCCGGCCGCGGCATCATCGAACACCCCAACGACAAGAACAAAGCCCTGCACTTCCTCACCGTACGGCCGGAGCTCGCCAACGCCGAGTCTGCGGAGCTCGTCAAGATGATCGCGACGAACTGGTCCGGCCCCGTCGCCCCGCGCGTGCGTCTGCTGCCCGACTCGTTCCCCTACGCGAACATCGATCTCAACGCGAGCACCGGTCTGCGCCTGCCGATCGGCATCGCCGAGGCCGACCTGCAGCCGGTCACGATCGACTTCGCGAGCGACCCGCACTTCCTGCTGTTCGGCGACGCCGAGTGCGGCAAGTCGTCGTTCCTGCGGGCCCTGGCGACCTCCATCACCACCCGGTTCCAGCCGACCGAGGCCCGGATCATCCTGGTCGACTACCGGCGCAGCCTGATGGACCTGCCGGAGACCGAACACCGCATCGGGTACGGCATCCAGGCGCAGAAGGCCCTCGAGCTCATGCAGTCCGTGGCCGGTTACATGGAACGCCGCCTGCCCGGCCCCGACGTGACCGCCCAGCAGTTGCGCGACCGGTCCTGGTGGAACGGCCCGGAGCTGTTCGTACTCGTCGACGACTACGACCTCATCGCGTCGGGCCCGACGAACCCGCTGCAGCCGATCCTGGAATACCTGCCGCAGGCCCGCGACGTCGGCCTGCACCTGGTCGTCACCCGCCGCGCCGGCGGTGCCAGCCGAGCCATGTACGACCCGGTGATCCAGCGCCTGCGCGAGCTCTCCTCACCCGGCCTCGTGATGTCCGGCCCGCCCGACGAGGGCATGCTCATCGGCCAGGCCCGCCCGACCCCGATGCCGCCGGGCCGTGGCCGTCTGGTGACCCGCCGTGAAGGATTGCGCCTGATCCAGCTGTCGCACCTCCCGCCCTTCTGACCCGTTCACCAGGACGAACGCACCAAGGGTGCGATAGTCGTCCACATACAAGGGCACCCACGTGCAGATTCGGAGTAATCTCCCACCATCGACCGCCCATGATGAGAATGGCAACGCCGACCAGTGAGAGCTGTGAGCGAAGCACCGCAGGCGTCCCGCCCCCCGCGGCGGGCCACTTCCACGCGACCCCATGCCTGTCGGCCCGCCGCCCTCCGAGCGGCACGGCCCGCGGCCATGGCGTGCCAGGCGCCGCTTGACCCGGCCCAGGGCGGCCGTGGTCGCGGTGGCGTAGGCACTGGTTCTCCGCGACAGACCCGGCACGGCGGTGCGCGTTGGTAGGCCACATCCCGTCCCGCCTCGCAGCCGCAACCTCAGCCGCCTGCCTCTGCGCCGCCCTCACCACAGCCCCAGCCCTGGCCGCCCCCGCAACGGCCGGCCCGGCCCTGGTCGGCTCAGCAACAGCCCTGGCCCGCCCAGCAACTTCTCTTGGCGGCTCAGCAACGGGTCTGGGCGGCTCGGCAACTTCTCTTGGCGGCTCAGCAACGGGTCTGGGCGGCTCGGCGGCGGCGATGGGTGGTTCGGCGGCGGGGCTTGGGGGCACGGCGGTGGCGGCGCCGGTGATCGGTGACTCCGTGCGGGCCGAGCAGTGGCATCTCAAGACGCTGAACGTCGCCGGTGCCTGGACCTACTCGATGGGCGAGGGCGTCACTGTGGCCGTCATCGACTCCGGGGTCGACGCCGACCACGTCGATCTGCAGGGTCAGGTGCTCAAGGGCCTCGACCTGGTCGACCCGGAAGGCGACGGCGACACCGATCTCGTCGGCCACGGCACGACGGTGTCGGCCATCATCGCGGGCCGCTCCGACGACAACGCCGGCGTGGTGGGCATCGCGCCCAAAGCGAAGATCCTCCCCGTCCGGGTCCTGGACCGCGAGAACCGCTACGACGACGCGATGATCGTGGCGAAGGCAGTCCGCTGGGCGGTCGACAACGGTGCCCGGGTCATCAATCTCTCGCTGGGCGGCAACGGCAGCAGCGCGGCCCTGGCAGCGGCGCTCGACTACGCGTTCGCCAAGGACGTGGTCGTGGTGGCGTGCACGGGCAACGCAAGCACCTCGACATCGACCGGCGTCTGGTATCCGGCCCGCGAGCCCGGCGTGATCGCGGTGGCGGGCATGGAGAAGGACGGGACCGACCTCTGGTCCGGCTCGATCACCGGCAAGGAAACCGTGGTGACCGCCCCCGCGACCCAGCTCGTCGGCGCCCGCCCGGACGGCTACTGGCGGGTCCAGGGCACCAGCTTCGCCGCCCCGATGGTGTCGGCCACCGCCGCCCTGATCCGTTCCCGCTGGCCCACGATGCCGGCCGGTGAAGTGGTCAACCGCATCCTCAGGACAGCCAAGGACCGCGGCGTCCCCGGCCGCGACGACGAGTACGGCTACGGCATGGTCGACCCGACCGGCGCCCTGACCGCCGAGCTCCCCACCGTCGTCCAGAACCCCCTAGACACCACGGCGTCGCCCGGTGTGGCCCGGATCGGAAGCGCCCCGGCATCCGGCGGCCAGGCCCAGTCAGCCCCGGACACCACCGGCAAGGGAACGGTCGGCGCCCTCGTCCCCGGCACCAACGCGGGCAGCGCCATCCCCGGCGGCCAGGCCGAAGCCCCGGCAGAAACCCACACCTGGTGGCCCGCCGCAGCCCTGTTCCTGCTCTCCACCCTGGCAGCGTTACTAACGGTCCGCCGCTTCGCCGGCGCCACCTAGCCCCCGCCCAAGGTCCGAGCAGACCACCGCGGTCGCGAAGGGTCCGAGCAGACCACCGCGGTCGCGAAGGGTCCCAGCAGACCACCGCGGTCGCGAAGGGTCCCAGCAGACCACCCCGGTCGCGGAAGGTCCCAGCGGACCACCTCAGTCGTGAAGCGGTAACCGTTGTTCCCACCACGGCGAGCCGGCCGGTTGGTGTGGATCCCTTGCGCGTGTGCCGGCGGAAGTCGTCGTCGAGCGGGCCGATCAGGTTCAGCAGGCGCCGAGCGGTGGGCGCGGTAATCCGGTCAAGGGCCTCCTGCAGAACAGCCCGCGGATGACGGCCGCAGCAGGCGCACGGCAGAAACACCCGCGTCCGGGGCCGTTCGACGATCTGCCGCCAGGCCTTCAGCGCCTCGCCGACGGCGCCGGGCCAGAGGCCGTCCCGGGCCCAGTCCTGAGCCGTTCTCCATTCGATGCCGCTGATCTCGTGCTGGCTGTGTTTGTCGAGTCCCGGCACGTGGGGCACGTCATGCCACAACGTTTTGGGCAAAGAGGTCTGCCGAAGGATGCTTGGCCGCTTCCGCGGCATGGTGCCTTCTTCTAAGTGCAGGGGAGCGGTCAGGCCCAGTGCAGGGGAGCGGTCAGGCGCATTCGCCGGTCTTGACGCCCCGGGTGCGCTGGATGCCGAGGGTAGCCGTTCCGGCGGCTTCGGCTGCGGTGAGTGCGAAGCCGACGTTCCGGTCGTCGGCCGCGGCGGCGAAGATGACGCCGAGGACGTCGCCGTTGGGGGCGATCAGGGGGCCGCCGGAGTTGCCGCTCTGGACCAGGGCCCGGATCGTGTAGATCTCGCGGGTGACCTTGCCGGCGTCGTAGATGTCGGGGCCGGTGATTTTGCTGACGTCGCGGACCCGGGCACCCTGGGCGTTGTAGGGGCCGTCGAGGGGGAAGCCGAGGACGATGGCGTTGGCTCCGGTGGCGGCTGGCTTCTTGACGAACGGCATGATCGGAGCCTTGAGACCGGGGACGTAGATGACGGCGAGGTCGCGCTCCGGGTCGTACACGACGACTTTGCCCTCGAGTTTGTCGTTCTGGGTCTCGATCTGGACGTCGCGGGTGCCGGCGACGACGTGGGCGTTGGTCATGATGCGTTCGTCGGCGTAGACGAAGCCGGAGCCCTCGATGCGGCGGGAGCAGCTCGGGGCCGTGCCCAGCACCTTGATGACGGATTTGCGGGAGTTGACGACCACCTGGGATTTGGCGAGGGCCGGGTCGGGTGCCGCCACTTCGCGGGCGTCGGTGCGGGTGAGGCCGCCGAAGACGTCGGGGAAGCCGTTGGTGTTGAGGGATTCGCGCAGGCTGGAGGAGAGCGCCTGGGCCTCGGCCGGCATGAGCGAGTTGATGCCGTTGAGGACCGAGCTGCTGCGCACCTGGCGGTTGATGTCGGGGAACGGCGTGGAGCCGAGCGGGACCGCGATCAGCCAGGCGACCAGGAGCACCGCCACCACCGAGACCAGCGCACCGCCCGCGTCGTCGAGGCGTTGCAAGGGGCGGCTCTCGATGGCGCGACGGACCTTGGTGCCGAGCCAGCCGGCGAGGGTCTGGCCGAGCACCGCCAGCGCGAAGATGGACACCAGGGCCACGATCAGGCGGGTGGTGCTGCTCGCGAACTGGTTGGCGATGAGCGGGCCGATCTGCAGGCCGATGAGCAGGCCGCTGAAGAATCCACCGAAGGACAGTGCGCCGATGACGAAACCCTGCCGGTAGCCGCTGATCGCGAAGACCACCATGAGCAGGATCAGGATTCCATCGACCACAAGCACTCGCTCAGGATAGAAGTGACGGTCACGAGACCACCTCGTCGGAGGCGGTCGGTGCCGCAGTGGCCGGGTCGGAACCCCGTGGGGGCAGGATATCGAGCCCCTCCAAACCCAGGACGCGACCGGGATCCCAGGGCACGCTCCAGCCGGCCATGTCGAGCAGCGTCGAGATGACTCCGGCGGTGAAACCCCAGACGAGCATGCCCTGGACCTGGAACGCGTCGCCGACCCAGCCGCTCGGATGGCGTACCCGTAGGCGGTTGGCAGGATCGACAAGCTCGGCGATGGGCAGCCGGGCGACCCTCGCGACCTCCGCGGGCTGGCAGGGCCAGACCGGGTGCGGGGCGTGCCACCAGGCCAGGACGGGGGTGACCACGAACCGGCTGACCGGGATGTAGAGCTCCGGCAGCGTGGTGAGGACCGTCGCCGTCGCCGGGTCGAGACCGACCTCTTCCTGAGCTTCACGCAGTGCGGTCGCTGCCGGGTCACGGTCTTCCGGATCGGCCGCCCCACCGGGAAAAGCGGGCTGACCGGCATGGGTACGCATGGTCGCGGCCCGCTGCAGGATCAGCAGGTCCGGCTCTCCGGGTCTTTCCTCCCCCATCAGTACGAGGACAGCGCTCGCCCGTCCCCCACTGCTCGGTGGCCGGATGGGCGTGAAGTCCTCGCTACGTGCCGTGCTGACCCGGGTGAGCAGCGGCTCCCACCAACCCGGCAGGCCGGCGGTCATCCGGTCACCGTCACACCGGTGTGGGTGCGCACGAGCGTCCCGAGGGTGGGTTTGTCCAGCGCCGTGCCCGTGTAGACGAAGCGTTTCCCGTCCGCGTCGAGGAACACCGTCACGGGCAGCGCCGTCTTTCCGAGGCCCAGCAGCAGTTTCCGGTCGCGGTCGTAGAGGGTGGGGAACGTGACGCCGAAGTCCGTGGCGAACGACGCGGCGGCGTCCCGGGAGTCGAACGTGTCGACGCCGAGCACCTGGAGCCTGCCCGTGGTCGCGTCGGCGAGCGCCTGCATCACGGGCAGCTCATCCCGGCACGGGTCGCAGGAGGAGCTCCACAGGTTGATGACCGCGGGCCCACGCAGATCGCCGGTCCGCACCTCGGCGCCACCGGTGAAGCAGGGCAGGGTCAACGCCGGCAGGTCGGGCGCGGGGCCGGACCCGCCAGTGAAAGAACATCCGGCAAACGGGGACGAAGCGGTCGGGGTCGGCGTCACCGCGGTAGCCGTGCAGGCGGAGAGCAGCAACACCATCGGCGCGCCCGACCACCGGAAGCCTCGGATCACGGAACGTCCGGGGTCGCGATCGCCGCGGCGGGCACGAGGTCGGGGTCGAGGCCCACCTGGATGGCCAGCTCGCGGGCGCGGGGACCCTTCAGGAGCTTCGCGGCAGGGGCGGCCTCGGTCGGGCCGAGGCCGTACGACGGGCACATGGTGGCCAGGCTGCAGGCGCCGCACGCGGGCTTCTTGGCGTGGCAGACCCGACGGCCGTGGAAGATGATCCGGTGCGAGAACATGGTCCAGTCGCGCTTCTCGATGAGCTCGGCGACCAGGAACTCGATCTTCACGGGGTCTTCCTCGTGCACCCAGCCGAAGCGGTTGACCAGCCGGCGGAAGTGCGTGTCGACGGTGATGCCCGGGACGTCGAACGCGTTGCCCAGGATCACGTTGGCAGTCTTGCGCCCGATGCCCGGGAGCGCGACCAGCTCGTCGAGCGTGTGCGGCAGGACGCCTTCGTGCCGCTCCTCCAGGGCCTGACCCAGCTTGATCAGCGAGTCGGTCTTGGCACGGAAGAAGCCGGTCGGCCGGAGGATCGCCTCCATCTCCATCCGGTCGGCCGCCGCGTAGTCAGCCGCGCTGAGGTAACGCTTGAAGACGATCGGCGTGACCTCGTTGACCTTCTTGTCGGTGCACTGCGCCGACAGAATGGTCGCGACGGCCAGCTGCAGCGGGGTCTCGAAGTCGAGCTCGCAGTGCGCGTCGGGATGCGTCTCGGCGAGCACCCGGGCCATCTTGCGGGCCCGGCGCTTGCGGCCGATCGGGGTCTCCCCGGCGAACCGCTTCGCTGACCGGGCCAGCACGGCGGAAACGGGCAGGGTTGCGGGACGACTCACGCGGCCAAGAGTACGTCGTCACGCCGGCGGTTCGATCGATCCGTCCTTACCGATCACCGCGGCGGTGTCCCCGAAGTCGGCGGTGGAGAGCTCCCGGACGCGCGCCAGGCCCCGCTCGTTCTCGCTGTCCCGGGTCGGCGTGCCGACGGAGTTCAGCGCCGTGGAGAGGAATTTGCCGCCCTTGAACGTGCCGTCCTTGGTGATGGTCACGTGCAGGATGCCGCCGTAGCCGAGAACCCCGGTGCGACTGAGCGTCTTACCGCCGCCGGCGAAGTTGCCGAGGCTGTACGCGATCAGCTTCCCCTTGTAGAACTCCATACCCCGCAGCACGTGCGGCCCGTGCCCGACGACCACATCGGCACCGGCGTCGATCACCGTGCGGGCGAACTTCTTGGGGTCACCGCGGTTCTCGCCGAAGAACAGCTCGCTGCCGGACTTCACGTGCCCCTTGTCGGAGCCCTCGGCGCCCATGTGCACCTGGACGACGACGAGGTCCGCCTGACCCTTGGCCTCCTCGATCACGGCCTTGGCTGCGGCGTAGTCGTTCACGTTGTTCGCTGTGGCGTACGGCGAGAAGCCCACCACCGCGACCTTCACGCCCTTGACCTCGGCCACCGTGATCTCGCCCTTGGCACCGGTGTGCTTGAGCCCGGCGCCGTCCAGCGCCTTGACGGTGTTGGCGTAGCCCTGCGGCCCGAAGTCGCTGGAGTGGTTGTTGGCGGTGTTGAGCAACTCGAAGCCGGCGTCCTTGAGGTGCTCGGCATAGGCCGGGGGCGACCGGAAGGCGAAGCAGTTGGCGCGCGCCGGGGAACCGCACTTGGATGTTCCGGTGTCGGTCGTCAGCGGCTGCTCGAGGTTGCCCATGACCAGGTCGGACTTGAGCCCCTCCCGCACCGAGTCGAAGAAGTCGTCGCCGTCGTTCGCGGGCAGCTTGTTCGGCGCGCTGCCCATGATGATGTCCCCGGTAGCGGAGAAGGTAATTGCATCATCACTCTCAGTAGCCGATTCGGTCGTCGGCTTGACGGCTCCTGACGCCTTGGAGGACGTCGCCGCGGGGGCCGGCTTCCATGTCGCGGCGGACGGGTCGTCGTCGCGATCAGCCAGCGCCATGCCACCGAGACCGGCACCGACCAGTGCGGCCAGAACGATGGTAATTGTCAGAATTGGGCGTCCGAAGAGGGCCCGACGGTGCTGCGGGGGGTGGGCATTCATCGATCGGGACGATACCGTCGGGCAGCAAGCTCGACGACCGTCGAATGACTGACTTTCGCTCACCGAGAGCGACAGTTTTCGGCCACCGATGGGCGTAATAGTTACGCTGCGAGATCCAGATCGAGGGGTGCCCGCCCGTTTGCGGCCCGCGTACGCCTAGACTGATGTTGCGCGGCTGAAGCGCGTAGTCGGAGGTACAGCGATGGATGAGGTACTGGCTCGCAGCGGGATCTTCCAGGGCGTTGACCCGGAGGCTGCCGAGGCGCTCGCCAAGGAGATGGAGACGATCGAGTTCCGAAAGGGCGACATCGTCTTCAATGAGGGCGAGGCGGGCGACAGCCTTTACATCGTTCTCTCCGGAAAGATCAAGCTTGGCCGCCGCGCCGCGGACGGCCGGCAGAACCTTGTCTCGATCATGGGCCCGTCGGACATGCTCGGCGAGTTGGCTCTGTTCGACCCGGGCCCGCGGACGGCCACGGCCACCGCGGTGACCGACACGCGGCTCGCGCGGCTGAAGAAGTCGTCGCTGCGCCCGTGGCTGAACAACCGGCCGGAGATCGCGGAGCAACTGCTGCGCGTGCTCGCTCGCAGGCTGCGCCGGACGAACGACGCGCTCGCGGACCTGATCTTCACCGACGTCCCCGGTCGGGTGGCGAAGAACCTGCTGCAGATGGCGGGCCGCTTCGGCACTCGTGACGGTGGCGTGCTGCGCGTGACGCACGACCTCACGCAGGAGGAGCTGGCGCAACTCGTCGGCGCTTCCCGCGAGACGGTCAACAAGGCGCTCGCGGACTTCGCGTCTCGGGCCTGGCTGCGTCTCGACGGCAAGAGCGTGATCATCCTCGACCCCGAGCGTCTGGCCCGCCGAGCTCGAGTCTGAGCACAGCGGATACCCGCAAAAAAGAGAATAAGAACACCCGCGAAGGGCCGTCCACACGGACGGCCCTTTAGCGTGCCCGAATAACGGACAAATGCATGATCCGGGTACGAAGCCCGCCCGCAAAGATCCGTGTCGCACCCGGTTCGCCGTTCGTTACGGAGGTGGTCGAGAGGCACTACACGGGCGGAAGGGCGCGGTCTTGAACGAGGTGGCGGGCGTGCAGCACAGCGGGGTGACGACATGACCGTGCTGGACACCGCGATCGACCCGCGTACGCCCTCGTACCTGGCGAACCGCAGCGCGATGCTGGAGCGGCTCGCGGAACTCGAGGCGGCTCTGGAGGCGGCGCGGGCCGGTGGCGGCGAGAAGTGGGTCACCCGGCACCACGCGCGCGGCAAACTGTTGCCGCGGGAACGGGTCGAGATGCTGCTCGATCAGGACAGTCCGTTCCTGGAGCTGTCCCCCGTCGCGGCGTGGGGCTCGGAGTTCCCGATCGGTGCCAGTGTGGTCACGGGCATCGGCGTGGTCGAGGGCGTGGAGTGTGTCGTGGTCGCCAACGACCCGACCGTCGACGGTGGCGCCGTCAACCCGTACACCGTGGAGAAGATCCGGCGGGCGGCCCGGATCGCCGCGGTCAACCGGCTGCCCCTGGTGAACCTGGTGGAGTCCACCGGCGCGGCGGCACCGGCCGGGCCACCGCCGGGTGGCGCGATCGCACGGGACCTGAGTCAGCTCACCGCCGACCGGGTGCCGACCGTCTGCGTCGTCTTCGGCGCGACGACCGGGGACGCGGCCTACCTACCGGCGCTCTCCGACTACACGATCATGGTGCGCGGGCACGCCAAGATGCTCACCATCCACCCGCAGCCGGTCCGGGCGTCCGGCGCGAACGGCCGGCCCGCCCCCGAGGTACGCAGCGCGCCCACGGTTCCCGCCGGGGTAACCGGCCCCGCCGACCAGCTGGCCGAGGACGAGCGTGACGGGCTGCGCCTGGCCCGGCAGTGCGTACGCCGCTTCAACTGGCGCAAACGCGGCCCGTTCCCCCGCTCGTTCCCCCCGGCACCGCCCCGGCACGACGCCGAGGACCTGCTGACGATGGCCGGCACCGGCCCGGGATCGCTGTTCGAGCCGCGCGAGGTGCTCGCGCGGATCCTCGACGGCAGCGACTTCGACGAGTTCAAGCCCGCCCAGGGCACCGCGCTGGTGACCGGCTGGGGCGAGCTGCACGGCTACCCGATCGGTGTGCTGGCCAACCTGGGCGGCGCGTTCTCCCCGGCGGAGACGCAGAAGGCCGTCCACTTCATCCAGCTCGCCAACGCGACGTCGACCACGCTGCTGTTCGTGCAGTACACCGGGGCGCCCACGGCCGAACAGCACGAGGCGGCCGACGTACGCCACGGCGCCCCGCTCGTGCACGCCGTCGCCAAGTCCACCGTCCCGCACCTGACGCTGATGATCGGCGCGACCCCGGGCGAGGAGGCGGGCGGCATCTACGGGCGCGCGTACGAGCCCCGGTTCCTCTTCAGCTGGCCGGCGGAGCGCGCCTCGGACGCCCCGCTCGGCAAGCTCCCGGACGACGGCATCATCGACCCACGCGACACCCGTACGGTCCTCGGCCTCTGCCTGTCCGCGGTTCACAGCGCGGCCGTGGAAGGCGCCGAACACGTCGGCGTCTTCCGCCCCTGACGGCCTGAAAAGTTTCCGGAAAGGTAGAGCAGAGCAGTGATCCGACGTCTTCTGGTGGCCGACCGTGGGGAGATCGCCCGCCGGGTCTTCGCCACGTGCCGCCTCGTCGGCATCGAGACGGTCGCCGTCTACTCCGATGCCGATGCAGATGCCCCCCACGTCACGGAGGCGGACTACGCGGTCCGGCTCAGCGGTGGCTCCGCACCGGCCAACACCTACCTCCGTGGCGACCTGATCCTCGCCGCGGCCAAACGTGCTGGCGCGAACGCCATCCATCCCGGCAACGGGCCGCTCTCCGAGGATCCCGAGTTCGCCGCCGAGGTGGCCGCCGCGGGGATGATCTGGGTCGGTGCGCCGGCCAAGACCCTGGGCACGTTGCACAGCAAGGTTCACACCAAGGCGATCGTCGCCGAGGCGGGCGTACCCGTGCTGGCCACCGCGACCGACCCCACCGAGGTCACCCACTTCCCGGTGCTGATCAAACCGGCCGGCGGCTCCGGCGGGCAGGGCATGCGGGTCGTCCGCGACCCGGTCACGCTCGCCGAGGCCGTCGCCTCGACCCGGCAGGAGACCGGCGACGACGTCTTCTGCGAGCCCTACCTGGAGAACGTGCGGCACATCGAGGTGCCGATCATCGCCGACACCCACGGCGCGGTCGTGCCGTTCGGTGAGCGCGAGTGCTCGGTCCAGCGCCGCTATCAGAAGATCATCGAGGAGACCCCCTCTCCGGCCGTCGACCCCGCTCTGCGTGAGCAGCTCTGCCGCGCCGCGATTCTCGCGGTACGAGCAGTGGGGTACGTCGGCGTCGGCGCCGTCGAGTTCCTGCTGGACAACAACGGCGACTTCTGGTTCATCGAGCTGACCCCGAGCCTGCAGGTCGAACACGCGGTGACCGAGTGCGTCTCCGGGTACGACCTCGTCCGGCTCCAACTGCTCGTCTCCGAGGGCGGGACGCTGCCGATGCCCGGCCCGCCGCCGATCCGCGGGCACGCCATCGAGGTGCGGATCTGCGCGGAGGATCCGGCGTACGCGTGGCTGCCCGCCTCCGGCACCCTGCACCGCTTCAAGGTCCCCGACGTGGCCGGCTCGTTCCGCCCCCTGCCCCAGCCCGGCCTGCGCCTGGACTCGGGCGTGGTCGACGGCTCGGTGGTCGGGGCACACCACGACTCGATGCTGGCCAAGCTCGTCGCGTGGGCGCCGACGCGGCAGGAGGCGGCACGGATGCTCGCCTCCGCACTGACGCGCACCGAGCTGCACGGGGTCGTCGCGAACCGTGACCTGCTCGTCCGGGTCCTGCGGCACGGGGCTTTCCGCGCCGGGGACGTCGACACCGGCTTCCTGGACCGGCACCCCGAGGTGTTCGCGCCGCTGCTGTCCTCCGTGGACGCCGTCCGCATCTCCTGCCTCGCCGCTGCCCTCGCCGGCGCCGCTGCCCGCCGCGCGAGCGCCCCGGTGCTGCGGTCGCTGCCGTCGGGCTGGCGCAACGTACCTTCCGGATCGCAGACCGCCGTGTACGACGGCCCGGCCGGCCCGGTCGAGGTCGGCTATCGGATGAACCGGCACGGCGAGCTGTCGGGCTGGTGGGTCCGCGCGGTCGACCCGGAGGAGCTCGACCTGGCCGGGCTGGGTCAGGCACCCACGCTGGACGACCATCCGCCGACGGTGGTCGTGCACGCCGACGGCAGCCGGGTGGATCTGGACGTCAACGGCATCCGGCTCACGCTGAAGGTGCACCGGGTCGGCGAGGTGTCGTACGTGGACAGCCCCGAGGGCTCGGTGGCGCTGCGGGAGCTGTCCCGTTTCCCCCTGCCCGCGCCGGAGGCCGCCGAGGGCTCACTGATCGCGCCGCTGCCGGGTGCCGTGCGCCGCGTGCTGGTCGTGCCGGGTCAGCGGGTACGCGCCGGCGAGCTGCTGCTCACCCTCGAGGCGATGAAGCTGGAGCACCCGGTCCACGCGCCGTCCGCGGGCGTGGTCGCCTCCCTGCCGGTGCACCCGGGAGCCGAGGTCGACACCGGCGAGCTGCTGGCGGTGCTCGACCCCGAATAGGCGGGGGCCGATCCCGAAGCGGCGGGCCGATTTCGACGCGGCGCGAGACCCCGAACAGGCGGGGCCGATTCCGAAGCGGCGCGAGACCGCGATCAGTCAGCCTGCCAGCACCGCACCACTGAGGCCGTCCTGACCGGCGAGGCAGCGGAACGTGCGGTTTCCGGTGGTCGGCGGGAGCACCGACAGTGCCCACGCGGCGCTGTCGGTGCGGGCGGTTGTCCGCGTGAACATCGCCGGGCTGCAGACGCGCTGCACCCGGGGGTCACTCGTCACCGCCGCCCGGTCAGCCGGGTCGAGACCCGCGGGCAACGAGCCGACCGCGAAGACCTCCCAGCTGTGCTCCCCGGCGCACGCGATCCTGTGAGCGGCCCCACCCTGCGGCGTGTAGCACTCCACCTGGCTCGGGCAGTGCGCCTCAGCATCACCACATCCCGGCAAAAGGGACGCGCTCGGCGATGCTTTCACCCGGGCCGCCAGCGTCCGCACATTCGGCGCCTGGTCCTTGGCGAGCAGGACGCCGCCGGCGGCGATGGCGAGCATCAGAAAGACGCTGAAGCCACCGAAGAGCCACTTCCGCTTGCCACGTTTCTGATCCCCGGTGTGCACGGTCGGCGTCTCGTCCGCGGTGTCCCTGGTCGGGGTCACCGGCGGGATCGGGCGCGGCTGTGGAGAAGGCGTAGGCGGCGTGGACACCGGCCGCGGCGCGGGTGGCACGAAGGTCGCCGCGCGGTAGACGGCCGGTGCCGTGCCCGCCGGCGGGTCGATGCGCAGGTCGGCGAGCAGGTCGTGCAGCTGTTCCGCGTTGGGCCGGGCGCGCGGCTCGTTGTGCATGCCGTAGCGCAGCACCTCGATGAGCGCCCGCGGGATGTCCGGCAGATCCGGGATGGGCCGGTTGAACAGGTCCATCAGCGTGATCAGGCTCGGGCTGCGGTCGCTCTCCCAGCGCGGCGGCCGGCCCGCCATCACCGCGTAGAGGGTGGCGCAGAGCGCGTAGACGTCGACGGCCCCGGACGGGTCGGCGTGCGAGAACATCTCCGGCGGTGCGTACGCCGGGGTCAGCACCTCGAGCGTCACCGAGGAATCACGCATCTCGCCCAGCACCGCGAGCCCGAAGTCGGCCAGCACCGCCGGGTTGAAGTGCGAATACAGGATGTTGGCCGGCTTGACGTCGCGGTGCAGCACCCCGTTGGCGTGCGAGTGCACCAGCGCGTCCGCGATCTTCACGCCCAGGTCGCGGGTCTCGGCGGCGTTCAGCGGGGAGACCCGCATCCGGTCCAGGTACGACCCGTCGCACAGCTCCATGATGAGGTACGGGTGCTGGTCGACGGTCACGCCGACGTCGAACAGGTCGACGACGTGCGGGTGCGACGACATGCGCCCGGCGGCCTTCGCCTCCCGCAGGAAGCGCGCCTGATCACGCGGGCTGTCCAGGGTCCTGTTCTCGACCTTGATCGCCACGTCACGGCCGACGGAGTCCTGCGTGGCCCGGTAGACGGTGGCGTAACCACCCCGGGCCATGACGGACAAGCCGGACATGCCTGGCACGTAGGGCACGGGCAGTCGGTTCGGCGGGGTATCCGTCACGGGTTAGAAAATACGCGACCGGCGGACCAGATCATCCCGGCACGTCAGACGCGTACGCGACAGATTCCGGACGTTCCACGATGGAGAGAGCCAGAGCGTCCCTGACCTCCTCCGCGGCGACCCGTTCGCTGGACTGTTCCGTGGAGTACGCGAGCAGCACAGCCTCCTCGGCCGAATCCCTCGCCGCTGCCATGTCACCGGCTGCCGCATCAACCCTGGCCTGCACCAACGCGGCGACCACCGAGCTACGGACGTCCTCCGCCTTGACCTCTCGCGCCCGCCTGATCCAGGTTCCGGCGGTCTCCGCCTGGCCGTCGGCGAGCAGCGCCGAGGCGTACGACGCGAGCGCCTGCCGCCGCGAGAAAAGCAGCGACGCGCCGGTGTCACTGGCGATCGGGGCGAGCAGCCCGACCGCCGTGGCCGGATCCCCGGCCCTCAGCCGCGCCTCGGCGAGCAGCACCCGCGGTCCGACCTGTGCCGGTGCGAGCGGATTGTGCGGTTCGACCGCCGTCATCACCCGGCGCGCGTCGGCCTCGGCAGCATCCACCTCACCGCGTTGCAGCGCCACGAACCCGCGCAACGTGCCGGCCATGCCGAGCAGCAACGGGTGACCCGTGCGGTCCGCGTAGTCGAGCGCGTCGGTGAGCAGATCGTGCGAGTGGTCGTATTCGCCCAGGCTGCGGGCGATGCCACCACGCACGACCAGCGCGAGTCCACGGCCCCAGTCGTCGGCGACCGCGTCGAAGTCCCGGAACGCCCGGCGTGCCTCGCGATCAGCCTCGGCCAGATCGCCCAGCTCAGCGGACGCGTACGCCTCGACGGCCCGCAGCGTGCCCACCGCCCAGCCCTCGCCGACCCGGTCGCCGAACGGCAGGAAGATCCTGGCCAGCCGGCGCGACTCGTGCAGCCGCCCGGCGAGCAGCCGCGCGAACGCCGTGGTCCCGCGCAGCCAGGAACGGCCGACCGGGTCACCCAGCTCGGCGAACAGTCGTGCGGCCCGCCCGAGCACGGCGTCCGTACCCGCGAAGTCACCGCGGGTGGTGGTCACCCACGCGAGGTTCTGCAGTGCCCAGGCCTGGCCGTGCCGGTCGCCCGCGGAGAGCGTGACCTGGTAGGCCGCCGCGAACCGGCTGCTGGCCTGGCTGAGCTTGCCGGAGAGGAAGTCGGCCATGCCCAGCCGGCGCATCGCGTTGGCGCGCTCGGGGGCCAGCTCGGCGTCGGTGGCGACCTCCAGGGCTTCCTGCCAGGCGGCGACGGCCCTGGTCTGCTCGCCCAGCGCCTCCTGCGCCCGGCCGACGACCAGCAGCGCCTCGGCACGGCACACGGGCTCGTCGGTGGAGCTGCGGGCGATCTTCTCGCCGAAGGCCAGCGCCTCGTTCGCCCGGCCCAGCCGGAGCAGGGCCCGGGCGTGCACCAGCTGGTCGGGCAGGGCCAGGCCGTCCTTGGCGATGCTGGCGGCCCGTTCGGCGTACGCGATGGAAGCGGCCGGTTCGATGTTGGCCAGCGCCCGCCGCGCCATCCGGCCGAGCGCGTCGACACCGAGCGGCGCGACCTCGCGGGCAGTGGCATCGGGGCGCAGCCGGACCGCATCGGCCAGCTCGACCGCGCACTCGGCGTGGGAGGCGACGAACGCGTCCCGCTCGTTCTCGCCGAGGCTCAGTCGCGAGGCGCCGTCATAGCCGAGCGCGGTGACGGTCTCGGGGGCGGCCCAGCGTGCCAGGTAGGCGTGCCGGTCGGCCAGGTCGGCCTTGCCGATGCCCGCATACGCCGCCTCGCGCATGAGCGGGGTGCTGAACGCGTAGCCGCCCCGGACCCGGTGCAGCATGCGGCGTTGCAGCAGCTCGTCGACGGCTCGTTCCAGCTCGACGGCGGCGACCGCGCCGGGCCGGGCGTCACCGGGAGCCCGCCGCTCGCGCAGTGCCTCGATCACGCCGGTCGGCACGGTATCGCCGACGACCGCGGCGTCGCGCAGCACCGAGCGGGGCTCGCCCGGCAGCGCGTCGATGCGGGCGGCGAGGACCGCGGCCAGGTCGCGGGAGAGCAGCTGACTGCCCATGGAACCGTCGGCGAGCTGCCATCTGCCGGCGGCGTTGGCGCCGACGGCGGGCATCAGCGCGCCACGCTCCATCAGCAGCGTGACCAGCTCGGCGAGGTAGAACGGGTTGCCCTGCGCGGTGGCGAGCAACCGGTCCGCGTCGGACTGCGGAAGCTTTCCCCCGTTGAGGTACGACGTGAGCAACCGCGACGCGTCGGCACCCCGCAGCGGGGGCAGCGTGTGGATCTCGGCGTCGGCGAGCCGGGTCAGCGCCCCCGCCGTGCGCACCAGCTCGGGGCGCCCGAGCAGCAGCAGGACCACCGGACCGTCGAGGCGGGAGAGCACACCGCCGAGCGCGTCGATCGTCTCGGAGCTCGCGTCGTGCAGGTCGTCGACGATGACGACCAGCGGTGCCTCCTTCGCCAGCGCGCTGAGCAGTCCGGCGACGGCCGCGGGGATGGTCTCGGTCTCGGGCAGCGTCCCGCCGGTCGGCTGCCACTCGGCGACCGCGTTGGGGCCGACCGGATTGGCCGGTGCCTCGCCATAACCGAGCAGCGCGAGCAGCCGGTCCAGGTCGACGTCGGGGGTCTCCCCGTCGCGGACCAGCCGGGAGACGACCTTGCGCAGCCGCTCCTCGACCACCGAACGGGTCATCGTGGCGGCGACGTCCTTGGGCAGACCGGCGGCCTTGCGGACCAGGTCGGCCAGGGGCGCGAAGCGGCGGCGCTCGCCGAACGCGCGGCAGCGGGCCCGCAGCACCCGCGCGCCGGTGTGGCTGGCGAACCGGCCCGGGCCCACGTCGTATCCGGACGCGAGCCGCTTGACCTCGCCCGCGAACCGGGTCTTGCCGATACCGGCCTCCGCGGTCATGACCATGACGCGCGGGGAACCGGAGTCGATCACCTCGGCGAGCCGGCCCGCGACGCGGCCCAGCTCGGTCTCGCGGCCCACGAAGGGCGCCTCGTCACCGAGGCCCGATCGGGTGCCGGGGGCGTCGTGCAGGCCGAGCAGCTCGTACGCCGGAACGGGCTCGCGCTTCCCCTTGAGCCGCAGCGCCCGCAACTGTCGCCAGCTCGCGATGTGCCGCGTGCCGGCCGACGTGCGGGTGCCCGCGTAGACAGCACCGACCGCGGCGGCGTCGGCCAGCCGGGCGGCGGTGTTCACGGTGTCGCCGATGACGGTGTATTCGATCGAGGCCTGGATGCCCGCGACCACCTCGCCGGTGTTCAGCCCGACGCGCAGGCCCAGCGGCGCGCCGCCGCCACGCTCGTCGTCGAGGACCCGGCGGACTGCACGCTGCATGCTCAGCGCGGCCCGGACGGCACGCTCGGCGTCGTCCTCGTGCGCGACGGGCGCCCCGAAGACGGCCATGATCCCGTCACCGGTGAGCTTGTCGACGTGGCCGCCGAACGTCTTGACCGCGCCGGCCAGGGCGGCGAGCACCCGGTCGGTGACCGCGCCGACCCGCTCGGGGTCGAGGTCCTCGGACCAGGATGTGAAATCGGAGAGGTCGCCGAAGAGCACGGTGACGATGCGCCGCTCCGCCGCCGGGAGTGTTGCCGCAGCGGGCAGCGCCGCACCACAGTTGTGGCAGAAACGGGCACCGGGAACGGCGACGGTTCCGCACACTGGACAGGTCACAGCGGGTCCAACTGTTCCGGGGCCGCCTGTGATTCCCGCCTCAGGTATTCAAGTTGCGCGCGGGCCGACCATTCTGCCGCGAAGCGGACACTTGGGTCCACGTCCGGGTAGACCACGTCGACGATCGCCTCGGGCGTGTCGGCGCCGGCCGCCATCGCGGCCCGGACCTGCGTGAGCCGCTCCTCACGGTGGGTCAGATAAGCCGCTGCCAGCTCACCGCAGTCGCTGCGCACCGGGCCGTGCCCGGGCAACATCAGAGTTTGGTACGCCCGGAGCGCCCCGAGACTCGCCAGGTAGTCCCCGAGATCCCCGTCGGGCCACGCGACAACCGTGGTACCCCGGCCGAGGATCGTGTCACCGGTGAAGATCGCGGGAGTCTGCCCGTCGGTGACGGAGAAGCACACGGAATCCGCGGTGTGTCCCGGCGTCGGAATCACCTCGACGTCGAGCCCCGCCATCCGCGCCCGCTCCGGCAGCGGATCGCCGTGCTTCGGATCGGCGGCCAGGATCGGCACGCCACCCAGCATCCGGGACAGCGTCTCGGCTCCCTCGACGTGATCGTGGTGGCCGTGCGTGATCAGGATCGCGGCGAACGGCTGGTGCTCGGCGATCGAGGCGAGGTGGCCGGCGTCGTCCGGGCCCGGATCGATCACCACGGCCTCGGGCGCGCCGGGCGCGCGCAGCACCCACGTATTGGTGCCGTCCAGCGTCATCGGCCCCGCGTTGGGCGCACGCAGCAGCGTGAGCCACCCCGGCAACTGCTCGACCGGCACCGTTTCCACCTGCGACGACACAGACGCCACCCCCCAGCGAATGGTACGTCGCCGAACGCCCCGGAGCCGAGCACGTATTGTGCGACCCGGTCACCCACGGTCACGTCCGGCGACCAAACCCACAGGTCAGGCGATCTCTGCGATGACCTCGACCTCGACGGGGGCGCCGAGCGGCAGCTCCGCGACGCCGACCGCACTGCGCGCGTGCCGGCCCTGCTCGCCCAGGACGTCACCGAAGAGCTGCGAAGCACCGTTGATCACGGCGGGCTGACCGGTGAAACCCTCGGCGGAGGCGACGAAGCCGGTGACCTTGACGATCTTCACGACCCGGCCGAGCCCGACCAGCGCGTCGATCGCGGCGAGCGCGTTCAGCGCGCAGTTGCGGGCCAGCTCGGTGCCCTGCTCGACGGTGACGTCGGCGCCGACCTTGCCCGTGTAGGGCAGCTTTCCGTCGACCATCGGCAGCTGCCCGGAGACGTAGACGTAGTTCCCGGACTGCACAGCCGGAACGTACGCCGCGAGCGGCGGGACCACGCTCGGCAGCTTCAGACCCATCTCGGCGAGCTTCGCGTAGACCTCCGCGCCACCCTCACCCGTCAACGGCGTCGTCATGACTGAGCCGCCTTGGTCATGCTCTCCTGGCCCTTCGCTCGTCCCTCGCTACCGGTGCAGTCGATCATGACTTGGTCCGCTTCATGTAAGCCACCAGCTGGTCCGGGTTCGGGCCCGGCACAACCTGCACGAGCTCCCAGCCGTCCTCGCCCCAGTTGTCGAGGATCTGCTTGGTCGCGTGGACCAGCAAGGGCACCGTCACGTATTCCCACTTCTGCATTGCGCCAGCCTAGTCAGGCAGCCGGAGCTGCCTCGCGGGCATCCGGATTCCATTACGCTCATGGCGGGGAGGTGCGGCCCCCGGGCCTCATCAGGGAGCACGATGACGCAACCGTCGCCAGGCGGGCCCGCGCAGACGACCGCGGGTCTGCCCGAGTGGCCGCCCATGGGCGCATACCCGGGCGAAACCCCCCATCAGACCCCCACGGTCTACCCCGCCGACTATCCGACGGAGGAGTTCGAGCCGCTCATTCCCTGGGCGGCCCAGCACTCGGCCGACGAGCCGGGCGAGGACGAGGACGAGGTCGGCTGGCATCAGAGGCTGTCCGCGGAGCCGTTCCGCGCCAAGCACGAGAAGCCGGGTGAGTGGCACACCCATGCGCCGGACCATCTCGCCTTCGAGCATTCCCCGCCGGCCGAGGTGCAGCCCGGGGTGCAGCACGACGAGCCCGACGAGGCCATCCCGCTCAGCATGCTGCCGCATCCCTGGGAGGTGCCGTTCGATCCGCACGCGACCGAGACGGCGTACGACGACGAGCGGCCGCGGCGACGTACCGGGCGCTGGATCGTTCTCGCTCTTGTCCTGGTCCTTCTGCTTTTCGCCGGCGGGACGGTCTCGGCCTATCTGCTGCTGCGCGACGCGGACAGCGGCAAGGGCGCGCCCGATCCGGCCACCGCGGTCGACCGCTTCATGACCGCGATCTACACCCAGCAGAACGCGACCGCCGCGGAGAACCTCGTCTGCCGCGAGGCGCGTGATGCCGCCGAGCTGCAGACCAGGGTCAACCAGATCAGGGCGTACGCGACGGAGTACCAGGCGCCATCCTTCAGCTGGGAGAACCCGTCGGTGTCCGGCCTGAGCACCGAGCGGGCCACGGTCGGCGTCCAGCTGACGATGACCACCGACGACGAGAAGAGCGCCGAGCAGCGGCTCACGTTCACCGTCATCCGTAAGACCGGCTGGCTCGTCTGCGACGTCAGCGGCTGACCGGTCTGGTCGTACTCTCGATCTCATGGGGCGAAACGAGTGGCCGGCACGTCTGCACGTCGTGACCGGCAAGGGCGGCACCGGCAAGACCACCGTCGCGGCCGCCCTGGCGCTGGGTCTCGCCGCGGGCGGGCATCGCACCCTGCTGGTCGAGGTCGAGGGCCGGCAGGGCATCGCCCAGCTCTTCGGGCTCGAGCCGCTGCCCTACAAGGAGCTGCGGATCGCCACGCCGCCCAGGGCCGACGGTGAGGTGCGCGCCCTCGCCGTCGACCCCGAGGAGGCGCTGCTCGAATATCTCGACATGTTCTACAAGCTCGGCGCGGCCGGCCGGGCGCTGCGCAAGATCGGCGCGATCGACTTCGCCACCACGATCGCCCCCGGCCTGCGTGACGTGCTTCTCACCGGCAAGGTCAAGGAGGCCACCACCCGCTCCGACAGTGGTCGCCGGGCGTACGACGCGGTGGTGCTGGACGCGCCCCCGACCGGCCGGATCGGGCGGTTCCTCAACGTCACGACCGAGACCGCGCGGCTGGCGAAGATGGGCCCCATCAAGACCCAGAGCGACGGGGTTTCCTCCCTGCTGCGCTCGCCGATCACCTCGGTGCACGTGGTGACGCTCCTCGAGGAGATGCCGGTGCAGGAGAGCCTCGACGCGATCGAGGAACTCACCGCGCTCAACATCCCGGTGGGGCGCATCATCGTCAACGGCGCCCGGCCACCGTTGCTCGCCGGCGCGCGGCTCACCAAGACCGAGCTCAAACGCGGCCTGATCGCGGCCGGCCTGCCGAGCGACCCGGCCTCCGTCGCCGGCCTGCAGTCCGAGGCGAAGGCGCATCTGACCCGCCGTGAGCTGGAGGAGTCGCTGCGCGCCGAGCTCCTGGAGGCCGACCATCCCGTGGTCGAGCTGCCCCTGCTCGACGGCGGCGTCGACCGGGACGGCCTGAATCGGCTCTCAGAACTACTGATGGGTGTCTGACCCGCCACACTCCGCAGCGCCCTACCCCTCTTCGGATGCCAAGAGTCAGTACGCTCGAAGCGTGGCTGATCAGACCGCTCCGCTCTTGGACGTCGACGCGCTGCTGGCCGACCCGGCCACCCGCATCGTGGTCTGCTGTGGCGCCGGCGGAGTGGGCAAGACGACCACCGCCGCGGCTCTCGGGCTGCGCGCGGCGGAAGTGCACGGCCGGCGCACGGTCGTGCTGACCATCGACCCGGCCCGCCGGCTCGCCCAGTCGATGGGCCTGACCGAGCTGGACAACACACCGCGGCAGGTCAAGGGCATCGACACCGAGGCCACCGGCGGCGAGCTGCACGCCATGATGCTCGACATGAAGCGGACCTTCGACGAGGTCGTGCAGACGCACACCTCGCCGCAGCGCGCCGCGGAGATCTTCGCCAACCCGTTCTACCAGGCCATGAGCTCGACGTTCTCCGGCACCCAGGAGTACATGGCGATGGAGAAACTGGGTCAGCTGCGCTCGGCCGACGAGTGGGACCTGATCATCGTCGACACCCCGCCGTCACGCTCGGCGCTCGACTTCCTCGACGCCCCCGCGCGACTGTCGCGGTTCCTCGACGGCCGGATGCTGCGCATGCTGATGGCGCCCGCGCGCGGCGGGCGGAGCATGTTCAGCCTGGTCACGGCCTCGTTCGGGGTGTTCTCCCGGGCCGTGCAGAAGATCCTCGGCGCCCAGTTGCTGACCGACCTGTCGGGCTTCGTGGCCGCGCTCGACTCCATGTTCGGTGGCTTCCGGCAGCGCGCCGACGAGACCTACCGCATCCTGCAGGACCCGCAGACCGCTTTCCTGCTGGTCGCAGCCCCGGAGCGGGACGCCGTCCGGGAGGCTGCCTATTTCGCCGAGCGGCTGGTGGCCGAGCGCATGCCGCTGGCCGGCCTGGTGCTCAACCGCACGCACGAGGTCGCGTTCGACACGATCTCGCTCGCCGAGGCCGAGGCTGCGGCCGCACAGCTGGACGCTGAGGGAGACCAGCAGGTCACCGCGGAGGCGCTGCGGGTGCACGCCGGCCTGCTCCGGCAGATCGAGCGTGAGGTACGGGTCGCAGCCCGCTTCACCGACGCGTTCCCTCAGGTCCCGGCGGTGGCGGTCACAGCGCAGCCCGCCGATGTCCATGACGTCGACGGGCTGCGAACGATCGGCACTGCACTCGCGGGATAGGTCAGCGAGTGGAGACCAACACCTTGTCTGCGCCCTTCTCGCGCAGTGCGGCCTCGAACATCTTCCGCCAGCTGGCCACATGCGGGTGCCGGCGTAACAGAGCGCGGCGCTCCCGTTCGGTCATGCCTCCCCAGACACCGAATTCAATCCGGTTGTCCAGCGCATCCGCGAGGCATTCGTAGCGGACCGGGCAGCTGCGGCAGATTCTCTTGGCCACGTTCTGCTCGGCGCCCTGCACGAAAAGCGCGTCAGGGTCGCCACTCTGACACGCCGCCATGCTGGGCCAGTCGCTGATCATCCCCATCTGTTCACGTCCCCCCTTGCATTCACCCCCTGACGCCCGTTGGCTCATGTCCCCCAAGCCGTACAGACGTCGTGCGATAGCTCGCCGGACCATCATGCTCCGTAGTCGGGCGATTACGCAACGTTGTCCCTCAAATACGTATACCTCGGGAGTTCCGGGCATCCCGTACTGACCGGACGGAGAAAAGTTGCCGTGAATTCTCAGAAATCGTGATGGCCTGACGACTGGCGGTACAGACTCATTCTGGGCGAACCGTGACCTTCTCGACGCTTGGTCATCGGCGCCTTTCGCGTACCCTGCTCAGGTGACCTCCTGGATGCGCAGACGCGATCACAACATCTTCGCCAATGCGACCTCGCTGCTGATCTGTGGCCTGCTCGCGGGCGTTGTCGTCGCCGCGGCGGCGTTCCCGGCGGTGGCGATGTCAGGCCTTGCGGCAAAGGCGGGCGGCGAAACCTTCGCAAGCCTTCCCAGCGAACTCAAAACGGCCAACACGCCTCAGGTAAGCCGTATCTTCGCTTCCGACAACAAGACGCAGATCGCAGTCTTCTATGACGAGTTCCGCAGCGAAGTGCCGCTGAAGGACATCTCGAAGAACATGCAGAACGCGATCGTCGCGGCGGAGGACCACGAGTTCTTCGAACACAACGGCGTCGACCTCAAGGGCGTCGCCCGCGCGTTCGTCAACAACAAGAGCGGCAAGTCCCAGCAGGGCGCCTCAACGCTCACCATGCAGTACGTCCGAATGTCGCTGGCCTATTCCGCGACAAATCCGCAGGAAGTCGTCGACGCCACCAAGGACACCCCCAAGCGCAAGATCACCGAGATGAAGTACGCCATGCAGGTCGAGAAGGAGCTCTCCAAGGAGCAGATCCTGGAGCACTATCTCAACCAGGCGCCCTTCGGAAACGGCTCCTACGGCGTCGCCGCGGCTTCCCAGGTCTACTTCAAGAAGAAGCCCAAGGATCTCTCGGTCGCCGAGGCAGCGCTGCTGGCGAGCATGGTGAAGGCGCCCACGGCGTTCAACCCGACCACCGCCAGCGGCTACCCGCAGGCGCTGGACCGGCGCAACTACGTGCTGAACGACATGCAGGAGCTCGGCTTCATCACCCCCGCCGACTACCAGAAGGCGATCGCGGTCAAGATCAGCCGCACGGTCCAGCACGTCGGCAACGGCTGCGTCTCGGTCAAGACGAACAGCTGGGGCTTCTTCTGCGACTACTTCTACCGCTGGTGGCTCAGCCGCGACGAGTTCGGCAGCACCACGTACGACCGCGAGCGCCGGCTCAAGGGCGGCGGCTACCGCATCCAGACCTCGCTCGACATCAAGGCGCAGAACGCCGCCCGCGAGAACATCAGCGACGAGATCAAGGACACCAACAAGAACGCGCTGCTGCTCGCCGGCATCCAGCCCGGCACCGGCAAGGTCCGGGCGCTCGCCGCGAACCGCAAGTTCAAGCTCGACGACGCGAACAACAAGATCTCCTCGGACCCGGCCAAGGCGAAAAAGAAGATCAAGAGCACCTACCCGAACACCACCAACCCGCTGCTCAGCGGTGGTGGCGACATCAACGGCTACCAGGCCGGCTCGGTGTTCAAGATGTTCACCATGGTGGCGGCGCTGGAGAACGGCTACCCCCTGGCGTATTCGATCAACGCCCCGGCGAAGTACATCTCCAAGTACATCGTCGCGCCCGGCCCGTCGACCTGTAACGGCAAGTACTACTGCCCGTCGAACGCGTCCGCCAGCGAGGCCGGCGTCTTCAACATGTGGACCGGCTTCGGCGCCTCGGTGAACACCTACTTCGTGCCGCTGCAGGAGCGGGTCGGCGCCGAGAAGGTCGTCGACGTCGCCAAGCGCTTCGGTGTCCAGTTCCGCGCCAAGCAGGACTACGACTTCGCCAACGACGAAGCCTCCGCACACCAGTGGGGCGCGTTCACCCTGGGCGTCTCCTCGTCCACGCCGCTCGACATGGCCAACGCGTACGCCACCCTCGCCGGCGACGGCATGTACTGCACCCCGACCCCGGTCGAGCAGATCACCACGATCAGCGGCGACAAACTCGACGTCGGCAAGCCGCACTGCACCCGCGCCACCTCACCCGACGTGGCCCGCGCGGCGCTCGACGCCGCCCGCTGCCCGGTCGGCGACTCGGCTCAGCTCGGCAACTGCCAGGGCCGCACCGCACCCCAGGCCCACGGCATCATCGACCACCCGATCTACGGCAAGACCGGCACCACCGACCACGACAAGACCGCCGCCCTGATCATCGGCAGCAGCTCGCTCGCCGTCGCGGGCTACCTGGTCAACCCGGACTGGCAGAACCACACGGACCGCATGGACCACGCCATCGTCAACCCAGCGGTGTGGAACACGATGAAAGACTTCCTCAAGGGCAAGCCCAAGGTCCAGTTCAAGCGCCCGGGCAGCAAGAAGATCTCCATCGGCGACCAGCGCTCGATCCCCGACGTCACCTGCGCCACCATCGACAACGCCAAGTCCCGCGTCGAAAGCGCCGGCTTCAGCGCCACGACGGGCCAGGAAGTCGAGTCCGACTGCCCCAAGGGCACAGCCGCGGGCACCAACCCCAGCGGCCGGACCATCAAGAACGGCTTCGTCAGCATCGAAATCAGCAAGGGCAAAAAAGAAGACGACAAGAAGGACGACAAGGACAAGCCGGACGACCCGGCTAAGCCTCCTCGTCGGTAGCGGTGGGCTTCGGTGGCTTGCACATCGACCTCGTGACGCGGGCGCGGAAGGCTAGCCGAGCTGACGGCGTACTGATGCGGCCACTCGGCCTCCCTCGGCGCGACCGGCCACAGCAGCCTGGGCCGACTTCATGGCCGGGCC
Organism: Winogradskya consettensis; assembly: GCF_018332715.1. GTDB lineage: Bacteria > Actinomycetota > Actinomycetes > Mycobacteriales > Micromonosporaceae > Actinoplanes > Actinoplanes consettensis. The sequence goes on from NZ_BOQP01000013.1 coordinate 75,604, forward strand.
CATCTGTGCCTTGCTGGTGAAACCGCCCGCCGTGAGCGCGTCGCCGACCAGGCTGTCGATCTCCTCGTCGGTCAGCTGGGCCGGGAGGTAGTGAGCGAGCAGATCACCCTCGGCGGTTTCCTTCTCGGCCTGCTCGGTGCGGCCGGCGTCCTTGAACGCGGTTGCCGCCTCGCGGCGCTTCTTCGCCTCCTTGGTCAGGACGGCGAGCACCTCGTCGTCTGACAACTCCCGCGCGGCGTTCCCGGAGACCTCGGCGGTGCGGACAGCAGACAACGCCATTCGCAGCGTGGACGTGGTGAGCTCGTCCCGGCCCTTCATCGCGGTGTGCAGATCATCGGTCAGGCGGTCTTTCAGCGTTCCCATGGACGGTCAAACTACTCTTGCCGTCATGCGCAAGCGCCCCTTTATCACCGCAGCCGCCACGCTGACCGCCGCCGGCGCCGCCACTTTCGCGTACGCCGCCCTGGTCGAACGCAACCTCTTCACCCTGCGCCGCTTCGACGTCCCGATGCTGGAACCCGACGCCGAGCCCCTGCGCATCCTGCACATCTCCGACCTGCACATGATGCCCGACCAGCGCCGCAAGCAGTCCTGGGTCGCCGCCCTCGCCGGCACCGACCCCGACCTCGTGGTCGTCACCGGCGACAACATGGCCTCCCCGGACGCCGTCCCGGGCGTCCTGCGCGCCCTGAACCCGCTGCTGGAAATCCCGGGCGTCTTCGTCTTCGGCTCCAACGACTACCGCGGCCCGGTCTGGAAGAACCCCCTGACCTACGTCTTCGGCAAGGGCGAATACATCCAGGGCGTCGACCTCCCCTCGGAAGACCTCCGCGCCGCCCTCACCACCGCAGGCTGGGCCGACCTCAACAACGCCCGCACCACCCTCAAAGCCGGCGGCCGCACCATCGAATTCGCCGGCGTCGACGACCCCCACATCGACCGCGACGACTACCCCTCGGTGGCAGGCCCCGCCTCCCCGGAAACCGACCTGCACATCGGCGTCACCCACACCCCGGCCTCCCGCGTCCTCAACCCCATGGCCGCCGACGGCTTCGGCCTCCTCCTGGCCGGCCACACCCACGGCGGCCAGGTCTGCGTCCCCGCCTACGGCGCCCTGGTCACCAACTGCGACCTCCCCCGAACCATGGCCAAAGGCCTCCACCGCTGGCCCAACTCCAACGCCTTCCTCCACGTCTCCGCCGGCCTGGGCACCCACCCCACCGCCCCGATCCGCTTCGCCTGCCGCCCCGAAGCCTCCCTCCTCACCCTCATCCCCCGCTGACCCCCCGGTGGCCCCCGGGCCACCGGCTCTCAGCCCCGCCCCTTGAAAATCCCCCAGACCATCACCGCCGCCGTCACCAGCGTCAGCCCGGCAATCCCACAGATCACAAACAACCCCGACTGCACCGTACGATCCCCGATCCCGGCCTGAATAGCAGCCACAAGAGCCGCCGCAGCAGTCCCCGCAAACCCGCCCCCGACAGCGAGCGCCGACTTCGCTACCCCCACCTGGACCTTCACCTCCCCCAAACTCCGCCGAGGCCGCTCCACCCTCACCACTGGCTCACCCATGACCGTTCACTCCACTCCGCGGGTGTAGAGGTCGCCACCAAGCCATCCAGCCCTCACCATCCGAGGCCCGGTCCCGCCCCACCCAAAGTCATCGAGCAGAGCACTGGCCGGCGACGCACCCAAGTCGTCCCGTGACTACTTGTCCAATGCTACGGGTCGCACGACTAGACGCAACCCCACCCTGTCCGCGCACGCGCCCATTGACGGCATAGTCACTGGTCAACACCCCTGAAACCCAGGCCCAAATTCTTCGCAGACCTGGCAGGCCCCAGCCGAAACCCGGGACCCTCGCTCCAGCTCCCAGCCGCTTGCTCCAAATGTTTGGAGAAACTTGGAGCAAATTTGGAGCAGCCGACGCCATCACGACCGGCGCCGGACTGAAGGGAAAAGCGCAGCCCAGGACCCCTCAAGAAGCCAAGGTCAGCGACTCGCCGACTCAGTCTCGCGCGATTTGCTCCAAGAACTTGGAGTAACTTGGAGCAAACTTGGTGCAAGCTGTGGCTGAGGCGATGTTCGACTCCAACGACCCTGGGCGCAGCTCGCTTCGACCGACAACAGTCAGCAGGAGATTCGGAGACATGCAGATACCCGTGCCTCCACCGCCGCTGAACGAGCTACTCGCGCGCCTGGAGAGCAAAAACTTCTTCGGCAAAATTGTCCAAGATCTTCCATACGGGGTTTCTCAAGGTCGATATCTGCACTGGGACTCCATGCGTCACCGGACACCGCCGAACGGCCTCACCCACGACCAGTGGTGGGCGGCAACCAAAATCGCCCGGCTGACGGTCCAGCGACGGCTACCCTTGGCCGACGAGCACGGCAGATTCTTCAATTACTGCCTGCCAGACGACGTGATGCGCAACGTCGACTTCGTCATCACCAATACAGGTGGCCGTATCGGACTGAACGAAGAAGTCGCGAACCCCACCAACAGGGATCAGTATCTCGTCGATTCGCTCATCGAAGAGTCGGTCACCTCCAGCCAGATCGAAGGCGCCTCGACATCCCGGCGGGTGGCACGGGAAATGATCCGCTCCGGAAGGCCACCTCGCGACCGCAGCGAAACAATGATTCTGAACAACTTCCGCGCGATGGAGAGAGTCGGAGAACTGCGGCACGAACCGCTCACCATCGACCTGATCTGCGACCTGCAGCGCATCGTCACGGAAGGCACACTCGACGACCCGGAGTCGGCCGGCAGGTTCCAGACACCCGCGGAAGCACGGATCGCAGTCTTCGATGACCAGGGAGAACTTCTCCACACTCCGCCACCCGCGGAGACGATCCCCGAACGGATGCAGGCCCTCTGCGACTTCGCCAACGCCAAGGCCAGCACCGACGGGCCCTATCTTCCCGGAGTTCTGCGTGCGCTGACGATCCATTTCATGATGGGCTACGAGCACCCTTTCGAGGACGGCAACGGCCGAACGGCGCGCATCCTGTTCTACTGGTCGATGCTCAATCAGGGATTCTGGATCACGGAATTCATCTCCGTTTCCCGGATCCTGAAGGGTGCGCAGGCGAAGTACGCGAGGTCGTACCTGCTCACCGAGGTGGACGACAACGACCTGACCTACTTCTTCGACTACCACCTCGGCGTCATCCACACCGCCATCGACCACCTGAACCAATACCTCACGCGCAAGATGGCGGAGGTCAAGGAGCTTCGCACCAAGCTCCGCAACGAGGCTGACTACCTCAACTCCCGGCAGCTCGCCCTCGTGCAGAACTCACTGAAGCACCCGGATGTCTCGTACTCAGTTCTCTCGCACTCGATGTCGCATCGTGTATCCGGCGAGACCGCGAGGCAGGACCTGGTGGCGCTCGAACAGGCAAACCTGCTGGAACGACGCCGCGTCGGCAAGCGCTTCGTCTATGCCCCGGTGAGCAACCTCGCCGACGCGATCAAGGACCTCAGCGCAGCCAGATAGCTCGTCCAGCGGGGAGCCCCGGCCAGCTTGCTCCAAACATTTGGAGAAACTTGGAGCAAGCTGGGACCAAGCCTCGGAAACAGTTCAGGGCCGGTCCTCCTCGCGGAGAACCAGCCCTGAGCTGGTGCAACATCTGTCGGGGTGGCCGGATTTGAACCGACGGCCTCTTCGTCCCGAACGAAGCGCGCTACCAAGCTGCGCCACACCCCGATGCGTGCTGGACAATAGTATCCGACACCCACCCGGACGCGAAATCGGTATACCCCCCGGCGTAAAGCCGCAGCTCAGCCGCGCTGTCAGCTCGCGGTCAGGGCCTGCTTGTAGAAGTCGGCGGGGTCGGCGGCGAGGGAGGCTTTGACCATGGCGCTCCAGTCGTCGGCGAGGGCTTCCAGTTTTCCGGCTTCCAGGGCGTCGAGGCCGGCGGCCACCACCGTGGCGGGGGCGATCTTGGGGCCGTCATAGAAGGCGGCCATGTCGGTGTCGGCGGCGCCGAGGAAGAGGCCGGTGACCAGGGTGTTCTGGGGGGCCAGTTCGAGGCGGACGCCGTTGGTCATGTTCCAGGCCGCTGCCTTGGCCGCCGCGTAGGCGTTCGAGCCGTCGTACGCGAACCAGGACAGCGCCGACAGCACGTTGAGGATCGCGCCGCCGGTGAGTTGCGGGGCGAAGGCTCGGATCATGTTGAGGGTGCCCCAGAAGTGGGTGTCCAGTTCTCGGCGGATGTCGTCCAGGTCTCCCGTGACGAGGCTGACGCCGGTGGAGATGCCCGCGTTGTTGATCAGGATGGTGACGTCGGGGGCGGCGAGGGCTGCGGCGGCGATCGAGGCCCGGTCGGTGATGTCGAGTTCTAGGGGCGTGACGCCGGGGAGGTCGATGCTGGAGGCGCGGCGGGCCGTTGCGTAGACCTTGGCTGCTCCCCGGTCGAGGAGGGACTGGGTGAACTGGCGGCCGAGGCCTCGGTTGGCGCCGGTGACGAGGACGGTTGCTCCGTTGATCTGCATGTCGGTTACGCTAGAACCTGACGTTGACGTCAGAGGCAAGGGTTGCGACGGGAGTCACTGTGCGGATCGGTGAGCTGGCGGAGAAGGCGGGCGTGAGCGTCCGGGCGTTGCGCTACTACGAGGAGCAGGAGTTGCTGGCCTCGGAGCGCAGCGCGAGCGGGCAGCGTCACTATCGCGAGGATGCCGTCGATCGGGTGCAGCTGATCCAGATGCTCTACGGGGCCGGTCTGTCCAGCAAGACGGTCGCTGAGCTGCTGCCGTGCGTCGATGCCAAGGTCAACACGCCGGAGTCACGGGCCCGGCTCGCCGACGAGCGGGAGCGGATCAATCAGCAGATCATTGATCTCACTCGTACGAGGGACCGCCTCGACGCCGTCATCGAGCTCTCGCAGAGCCCGACCAACGGGTGCACGATCGTCGAAGAAGCGCTCTACGCATGACGGGTGAGCCGGTGTGCGAGGTCGTCATCACGGCCGCTGATGCCGAGTGGCTGGCCGGGTTCACGCGGCGGCTGGTCGAGGATCGGCTGGCGGCATGCGGGCATCAGATCACCCCGATCCGGTCGATCTACCGGTGGGAGGGCACGGTGCACGACGAGGCCGAGGCGCGGGTCACCCTGCATACCCGCGCCTCGCTCGTGCCGGACATCGTGGCCCGGGCCGACGCCGAGCATGAGTACGACGTGCCCTGCGTCCTGGCCCTGCCGATCACCGACGGCAACCCGGCCTACCTGGAATGGATCGTTCGGGAGACCGCTTAAACAGCGGCCTCGAGAGCCGCGCGGGTGAGCAGTGCACGCAGCGTGATGCCGGCTTCGGCCAGAGCCTCGCTGCCGCCCTCCTGCCGGTCGATGACGCAGAGTGCGTGGTCGACGTGCGCGCCGAGCTTGCGCAACTCCTCGGTGGAGATGACGACCTGACCGCCGGAGGTGACCACGTCCTCGATGACCAGGACGCGGCGGCCGGCGACCTCGGCGCCCTCGGAGAGGCGGGCGGTGCCGTACTGCTTGGCCTGTTTGCGGACGAAGGCGGTGGGGAGCTTGGCGTGCCGGGCGACCGCGGTGACCACCGCGATGCCGCCCATCTCCAGGCCGGCCAGGACCTCGGTGCCCTCGGGGATGAGGACGGCCATCTGCTCCGCCAGCTGGTCGAGCAGGACCGGGTCGGCCTCGAACTGGTACTTGTCGAAGTATTCGGTCGCGGTCCGGCCGGAGCGCAGGACGAACTCGCCGGTCAGGCGGCTCACGTCGCGGACCTGCCGCGCAAGGTCTGAGTCAGTCACGAGGTAACAGCCTAGGAGGTCTCTCAGCGAACTCTCGAACCGGTCGATCAGAAGATCATGCAGAGTCTCTCTGACCGGTGGTTCGGGGTCGGGCACAGTGTGGCGCCGGATTCCGCCAAGGCGGGGGCGGAGGCCACGGCGGCTGCGCTGTCCGGGCGTACGCCAAAGGCCGTCTTTGTCTTCTGCTCGGTCAACCACGCCGTGCCCGCGTTGCTCGACGCCGTCCGGGCCGAGGTCGGGCCTGGGGTGACGGTCGTGGGCGGTAGCAGCCTCGGCGAAATTTCCTCGGAGGCCGGGGCGACAACCGACGGCGTGGTGGTCACGGCCCTGGGTGGGGACGGATTCGATATCCGTACGCGCATCGCGTACGTCGGCGGCAACGGTCATCGCGAAGCCGGCGCCGACGTGGCACACGCGCTGGATGGGATGGACCGGCCGCACACCGCGCTGATGATGATCTGCGAGGGCATGTCAGGCAACCCGCACGAGATAGTCCGGGGCGCCTACTCGGTGGTCGGCGCCGCCGTGCCGCTGGTCGGCGGGCTGGCGGCGAACGACACCGGGAAGCGCTCGTTCCAGTTCCACGACGACCGGGTGGTCTCCGGCGCGGTTGTCGGCGTCGCGATCGGCTCGGACGCGCCGATGGGGGTGGGTATCGCGCACGGCTGGCACCGGGTCGAACCGCCCATGGTGATCACCGGCAGCGACCAGACCCGGATCCTGGAGCTGGACGGCGAACCCGCGCTGGACGTGCTGCTGCGCCGCCGGGGCATGGCCGACCCGGCGGAGCTGTTCGCGAACAACACCCGGTTGCAGGCGATCGGGCTGTCCCGGCGCAGTGGCGAGGACATCCGGATCATCGTCGCGGCGGACGAGGCGGACCGTTCACTGATCGGGCTGGCGACCATGCCGCAGGGGGCCATCTGCTGGCTGATGGACAGCGACTACGAGTCGCTGGTCGCCGGGGCCACCGCGTCGTGCGAGGAGGCGGTCGCGGGGCTCGACGGGCGGCCACCGATCGGGGTCTTCACGTTCGACTGCGGCGGGCGGCGGGGCGCGCTGGGCGATGAGGGCATCCGCGCCGAGGCTGCGACGATCTCCGCCGCGCTGCCCGGGGTGCCGTTCGGCGGGCCGTACACGATGGGGGAGATCGCCCGGACGCGTGGTTCGCTCGGGACCCATGCCCTGACCCTCGTCACGCTTGCGCTGGCCTGACGCATGTATACCTGGTCGACGCATCAGCTCACCGAGTACTTCACCGCCGTGAACGCGTCGGCGGATGAGACCGCGGCCATCTCGCTGGCGGTCGAGCGAGCCTGCGAGATGGTCGAGGCCGAGGCCGGCGCGGTGGTGCTCGGCGATCGGGTGCACGGCGCGTGGGGGTTCGGGTCGGACGTACCCACCAAGGGAATTCTCTCGATCGCCAGGGCGCCGGGCACGTTGTCGGTCCCTGCTTTAGGCGATCTGTACGCCGTCCCGAGCGCCCTCGGCGAAGCGATCGAAGGCGCGCTGGTCGTGGGCCGCCTCGACGAGCCGTTCACGCCCGAGGAACGCCAGATGCTCCAGGGCATGGCCCAGGTCCTCGGCGTCGCCCTGCGCAGCATCCGGGTGCTGATCGACGAGCGCACCCTGCGCGCCGAGCGGGAACGCGAGGCCACCGAGCGGCTGATCCTGCTGGAGCAGGCGCAGACCCGGCAGCGGCTGGTCGAGACGCTGCTGACGATCCAGCGCGCGATCTCCAACCGCAAGCCGCTGCCCGAGATCCTGGACGCGGTCACCAGCGGGACGGCGGCGCTGCTCGGCGGCGCACCGGTGGCGTTGATCCTGGCCGAGGGCGGCCGGGGCCGGCGGCTGAGCGTCGCGTCGACCTCCGGCCCGGAAGGCTACGACTTCGCCGACCCGGACAGCTCGCACACCGAGGCGCGCGAAGCCATGGCCACCGCCCAGGTGATCGTCCGGGCCGTCGATCCGCACGATCCGGCCTGGGGCACGATCATCGCCACCCCCGTACGCGTGACCGGCGAGATGGCCGGCGCCCTCGTCGCGCAGCTCCCCGGGTCCGTGGACCAGTACTCGGAGCAGCGTGAGCAGCTCGCGGCGTTCGCTCAGCAGGTGAGCCTGGCGCTCACGGATGCGCGTACGGTCGAAGCCGTCCGCGAGGCCCACCACGACCCGGTCACCGGCCTGCCCAACCGCGGCCTGTTCCTGAAGATCTTCAACCGGGTGCTGGCGTCGCGGGCCGCCCTCACCGAGCCGACCAGCGTGCTCTTCATCGACCTGGACAGGTTCAAGGCCGTCAACGACAGCCTCGGCCACGAAGCCGGCGATCAGTTGCTGGCCGCGGTCGCGGGACGGATCCGGGCATGTGTACGCGCGAGCGACACCACGGCACGCCTCGGTGGCGACGAGTTCGCCGTCCTGCTGCACAACTCGCCGGTGGACGCGGCGACCGCCGTGGGCGAACGGGTGATCGAGACGGTCAAGGAGCCGTTCAACATCGCCGGGCGGGACATCTTCATCGGCGCCAGCGTCGGGGTCGCGATCACCCGGGCCGCGGCCGCGAACTCGGACACCCTGCTGAGCAACGCGGACCTGGCGATGTACCGGGCGAAGAAGGAGGGCCCCGGCAAGGTCGTCGTCTACGAGCCGCACATGCACACCGAGGCGATCAACTACCTGAGTCTGCGTACGGACCTGCAGCGCGCGCTCCAGGAGCACGAGTTCCGGCTTCAATACCAGCCTCTCGTACGCCTGGACACCGGCGAGACCGCGGGCGTGGAGGCACTGATCCGCTGGCACAGCCCCGCGCGGGGACTGGTGTCGCCCGTGGACTTCATCCCGATCGCCGAGGAGTCCGGGCTGATCGTCGAGCTCGGACAGTGGGTGCTGGAGACGTCGGCGGCGCAGGTGGCGGCGTGGCGGCGTACCCATCCGGATCTGACCTTGAATGTGAACGTCTCGGGTCATCAGCTCGTGCACCCGCGGTTCGCGGCGAACGTGACCCGCGCGCTCGCCGTGGCCGGTCTGCCCTCGGGGGCGGTGACGCTGGAACTGACCGAGTCGGTGCTGATGAGCGACCCGGATGCGGCGGTGGCGTCGCTGGCCAGCCTGCGTGAGCTGGGCGTCCAACTGTCCATCGACGACTTCGGGACGGGTTATTCGTCCCTGGCCTACCTGCGGGAACTGCCGGTGGACGAGCTGAAGATCGACCGCGCCTTCATCGCGCGGGCCGAGCTCACCGGCGAAGATCTCGCATTGGTACGCACCATTGTCGAACTGGGCCACATCCTGGGACTGCGCGTGGTGGCCGAAGGCATCGAGAACGCCGCCCAGCTCGAGGCGCTCCGCCGGCTGGGCTGCTCCTACGGTCAGGGATATCACCTGTGCCGCCCCAGCAACCCGGCGGACATCCCGCAGGTCCTCGCGCGACGGTCGCTGACCGCTGTTCACCCGTAAGCGTAATTGATCAGCAGCTTGGGTAGAGGTGTGTCCAGTTTCGGCTACTTTGCGAATTAGCCAATACCTCTGAGAGGTTCGTCGTGACCCCCTTCGCGCTGCTCTTCCTGATCGCTCTCGCCGGCTCTTCCTGTTTCGCCATCGGCCGCGCACTCGGCCGCGGCGAACGATACGAAAAGGGCTACCGCGAGGGCTTCCGCGACGGTGAGACCGGATCCCTGGCCCGCGCCGCCCGCCTGATCCAGCTCAACGACCGCCGCTCGATCGCACCGGCCGTCGAATCCATGCTGGTGCCCGGCCCGGTGCCCTATCTGCTGCCGCAGCGCGGGGCGGCACCCGTCGTCGTCGGAGTGCCGGCCCGCCCGCAGCTCGCGGTGTAACTTTCAGCAGTAGAGATTGGCTCCCGGGCTGACCCCGAGAATCGCGGTGAACCGGTTGTACGCGTCCACCCGGCTCTGCACCTGCGCGGGATTGCGCCCGTCACACTCGAGCGAACCGTTGATGCTCCGGATCGTCTGACCGAAACCGGCGCTGTTCACCATGGCGTCGTGCGGCGTCATCGTGCCCGGCCCCCGCTGCGTCATCCAGTACCAGACGGCGGTCTGATAGGCGACCGATGCTTCGTTCTTGACCCGGTCAGGATTGTTCAGCAGATCGATCCCGAGCGCGTCCCCGGCAGCCTTGTAGTTGAAATTCCAGCTCAACTGAATAGGCCCACGCCCGTGGTACGCGGACTGCCCCGCCGGACACCCGTACGACTGGCTGGTGTCACAGTAGAGCGGCCAGTTCGCCTGATTCTGCTCCTCGACGTAGACCAGACCACCGGACTCGTGGTTCACGTTCGCGAGGAAAGCCGCGGCTTCCTGCTTCTTCACCGTGTCACTGCCGGTCGTGGTGAACGCCGGATACTTCTTCACGGCGTCGACCAGGCCCGCGTACGAGTAGAAGCCGATCCGGCTCGGGAACATCTGGTTGAACTGCGCCTCGGTCACCGGAAAACTCGAGTTTCCCGGCGGCTGCGTCGTCGGCGGCGTGGTGCCACCACCGGAGCAGGAGTACGGCTCCCAGTACCAGGTGCTGATGATCGGGTCATAACCCGGGTTCTCGTTCTTCGCCCGGTAGTAGCCCCCGTTCGAGTACTTCACGATCGAACCCGCCGGATACCACGTCCCCGCCACCCAGTTCGGGTAGCTGCACCCACCGGGCGGCGTCGTCGGGTCGCCCCCACCACCACAGGCCCCGTTGTCGGTCCACACCCCGGACCCACCGGTGCTGGGCGTCTCCCCCTGCGTCCACCACTTCGCGGTCCAGTTGTGCGCACTGTAGGACGCCCGCTGCCCGCCTGTGTAGACCGTCGAGCTGCCGTACGCCGCCACGCAGGCCTCGGCCGCATTGGACGCGGTCATCGGGACAACCGCCGTCGCGACACCGGCCAGCACCACACCAACTATCGCCATGAGCCGTCTTCTGGGCATGGATCACCTTTTTCGCGTGGGGATGAGGGGGGAACGGATTGATTGAACTAGATGTCCCCATCCGGCCGCAATATCTATTAGGAAACTTCACAGATTAAAACAATTCCCCCGCCGATTGGCCGGCTCCTGAACGGGCCGCGCTCACCGCCCGATGATCCTTCACGGACATCGACCGTTCCGACTCCCGTGCGATCAGCCGACATCCGAGGTGTCGACGCCGCCGCCTGTGTAATCAACGCCATCGTAGTTCCGCGACCGGTAACCCGAGCGGAAATCCGGGAGCCATCGGATCGATCCACTTGGCGCGCGAGGAGCGCCCCCATGACATACCCGGCGAACAATCAGAATCAGTCGACACAGCCCGCCGGTCGCCCCCGGTGCCGTGCCGTCGCAGCCAAGCGAGCCCGCCTTTCCGCCCACGCCGCCCGAACCGATGTACGGCCCGGCGGCGCCCGGCTTCGGCGATCCCGTGCGCGACGGCAAGTTCGAATTCACGGCCAGCAAGATGGACTGCTCGAGGTCCGAGGTCGGCAACTTGTTCCTCAACAAGAGGGCCCAGGGCAAGTTCTGCCAGATCACGGTGAAGGTGGAGAACATCGGCAAGAAGGCTCAGGATTTCGACGGTTCGTCGCAGAAGGCGCTGGATCCAAGGGCACCGAGCTCGTCCTGCACGACAGCATGTTCTCGGGCGGCGTCGAGGTGGCGTTGTCCTAGGTGCGGTCGTGTCCGAGCAGGTGGGCGAGTTGCTCTGTCGGGGAGGTGGTGGCGGCTCCAGGGACCGGGGCGGCGTACATGACGCCGCGGAGGCGCTCGGGGATGACTGTGGCGGCGTAGGAGAGGCACCTGTCGGCGATCCCGTCGGGTGCCTCGCTCGGCTGGCCGGTTGCTACGGCGAGGTCCCAGCCGTGGGTGACGGTTTCGACCGTGAAGCCGCGGGCCGCCTCCAACGCCGTGCACGGACCCCATGGCGCGGTGACCTGGTCGTCGGGGGCGAGTTCGAGCCAGGCGGCGCGGATCTCCACGGCCAGCTCGGCATAGGTGGTGGCCAGGTCGGCGTCCGGGATGTCCACGATCACGTGGGGGATGGCTCGGGTAGAGACGCCGCGAGCGGTGCCCAGGCCTCGATGGGCCGTGCCCAGGAGGTGGCCCTGCAGGGCTCGGACGGTGAAGTCCTTGCAGGGGGTCGGTCGATCCAGGTCAGGGGCGGTGGTCGCATGCATGAGGGCGGTCACCCAGGTGAGGGCGGTGAAGTAGTCCTGGCCGAATTTCACGGCTCTTGATATCAGGACTTGGCGATCTCGGCGGCGAGCATCTCGGCGATCTGGACCGTGTTGAGGGCGGCGCCCTTGCGCATGTTGTCGCCGGTGATGAAGAGGTCGAGGGCTCGGGGGTCGTCCATGGCTCGGCGGATGCGGCCGACCCACGAGGGGTCGGTGCCGACGGCGTCGATGGGCATGGGGAATTCGCCGGCTTCGGGGTCGTCGACGAGGATGACGCCGGGGGCGTTGCGGAGGACCTGGCGGGCCTCGTCGGCGGTGATCTCGGAGCCGAAGACGGCGTGGACCGCGACGGAGTGGCCGGTGACGACCGGGACCTGGACGCAGGTGGCGGAGACCTTGAGGTCGGGCAGGGCGAGGATCTTGCGGGACTCGTCGCGGAGCTTGAGCTCGTCGGAGGACCAGCCGAGGGGGCCGAGGTCGCCGGCCCAGGGGACGACGTTGAGGGCGAGCGGGGCCGGGAAGGGGCCGAGGTCGTCGCCGACCGCCTGGCGGACGTTGCCGGGGCGGGAGCCGAGGGTGCGGTCGCCCGCGACCTTGCTGAGCTGGTCGTGCAGGATGTCGACGCCGATCTGGCCGGCGCCCGAGACCGACTGGTAGGAGGCGACGACCAGCTCGCGCAACTCGTACTCGTGGTGGAGTGGGGCTATCGCCATGAGCATGGTCATGGTGGTGCAGTTGGCGTTGGCGACGATGCCACGCGGGCGGTAGCGCAGAGCCTCGCCGTTGATCTCCGGCACGACCAGCGGGACGTCGCGTTCCATCCGCCAGGCGGGGGAGTTGTCGACGACGGTGACGCCGCGGTCGGCGGCGATGGGTGCCCATTCGCGGGAGAGCTCGTCGGGGATGTCGAACATCGCGACGTCGACGCCGTCGAAGACCTCGGGGGTCAGCTCCTGGACGGTCAGCTGCTCACCGCGGCAGGGCAGCTCCTTGCCGGCCGAGCGGGCCGACGCGATCAGCCGGATCTCGCCCCAGACGTTGCGGCGGGAGGTCAGCAGCTCACGCATCACCGTGCCGACGGAACCGGTGGCTCCGACGACCGCGAGGGTGGGCTGCCGACCCATGGCCGGCTTTACCGGCCGGTCCCCGCGTAGACGACGGCAGTCTCGGTCCCACCGAGCTCGAACGTGTCGTGGACCGCGCGGACGGCGGTGTCGAGGTCGCTGTCGCGGCAGACCACCGAGACGCGGATCTCCGAGGTGGAGATCATCTCGATGTTGACGCCGGCCTCGCCGATGCAGGCGAAGAAGGAGGCCGCGACGCCCGGGTGCGAGCGCATCCCGGCGCCGATCAGCGACACCTTGCCGACGTGGTCGTCGAAGAGCAGGCTCTTGAACTTGATCTGTTCCTTGATCTTGTCCAGCGCCGCCATCGCTGTCGGGCCGTCGGCTTTCGGCAGCGTGAACGAGATGTCGGTACGCCCGGTGCCCTCGGTCGACACGTTCTGCACGATCATGTCGATGTTGATCTCGGCCTTGGCGACCGTCTCGAAGATCCGGCCGGCCGAACCGGGCTCGTCGGGCACGCCGACGATCGTGATCTTCGCTTCGCTGCGGTCGTGGGCGACCCCGGTGATCAGTGCTTGTTCCACGCCAGGGTCCTCCATCGAGCCGGTGACGAACGTGCCTTCTTTGTTCGAGTACGAAGAGCGTACGTGGATCGGCACCTTGAAGCGCCGCGCGTATTCCACGCATCGCAACATCAGCACCTTCGCCCCGCCTGCGGCGAGCTCCAGCATCTCCTCGTAAGTGATCTTCTTGATGTGCTGGGCGTCCGGCACGATCCGCGGGTCGGCGGTGAAGACGCCGTCGACGTCGGTGTAGATCTCGCAGACGTCGGCGTGCAGCGCCGCGGCCAGCGCGACAGCGGTCGTGTCAGAGCCACCGCGGCCCAGGGTGGTTATGTCCTTGGTGTCCTGCGAGACGCCCTGGAAGCCGGCGACGATCGCGATCGCGCCCTCGTCCAGCGCGGTGCGCAGCCGGCCCGGCGTCACGTCGATGATCCGTGCCTTGCCGTGCCGCGACGTCGTCAGCACCCCGGCCTGCGAGCCGGTGTAGGACCGGGCCTCGTAGCCGAGGTTGTGGATCGCCATCGCCAGCAGCGCCATCGAGATGCGCTCGCCCGCGGTCAGCAGCATGTCCAGCTCGCGGCCGGGCGGCAGCGGGGTCACCTGATTGGCCAGGTCGAGCAGGTTGTCGGTGGTGTCACCCATCGCGGACACCACGACCACCACGTCATGACCGGCCTTGCGGGCATCCACGACGCGCTCCGCCACACGCTTGATGCGCTCGGCGTCGGCGACGGACGAACCGCCGTACTTCTGCACCACCACGGCCACGGCAGCCGGCCCCTTCCAGATGAAGCTCGCCAAAAGTCTGAAGAGCGCGTCAATCGCTGACCAGACTAGCCGCGACCCGGCTCGGCCCCCGCATGCGATCCCAGAATCCGGCCGGTGGACCACGACACGCTGTTAACGGACGACGGCACCGCGACACGCCGACGCGGGGTTCCGGAGCGGCAACGGCCGCTTCGCGGACGGGGAGGCGAGAATGTCTCGATGCGCTCCCGCCCCCTCTCGCGCGTTCTGTCCGCCCTGGCCGCCACCATGCTGACCGCCGGGCTCTCGGCGTGCGGCGACGAGCCCGCGGAGCCGAGCGCCGGCCCCTCGCCGTCGGCCAGCGCGCCCGAGGAGGACGTCACCGACGCCCGCGTCGAGCTGGCCGCCCGCGCTGCCCGGGCGGAGGATCACCGGTTCACCGCGCTCTACACGTTCGACGTGCCGGGTGAGGCCCAGCGCTCGGTGATGGCCACGATGGCGACCGACGGGAGCTGGCGGGTGGACATCCCGCGCGGTGCGCTCGGGGACACCGCGGATGTCGCGATCGCCGAGACCGAGGCCGGGTTGTTCCAGTGCGCGGTCTCGTCGGCGACCTATCAGGTGGCGCCGTCCTGCGTACGCGTAGCCGACCGGGGTGACCGCGTCCCGAAGAAGTACGACCCGAAGGTCGAACGGGTCTTCCGGCAGTGGCTCCCGGTCTTCACCGACCGCCAGTCCCCGCTGTCGGTGACCGCCGCACAGCCGCTGCCCGGGTCGACGGGCAACTGCTACTCCATCGACTCGATCTCCGCCTCGCTCTCCGCGCCGGTCGACGTCGGCATCTACTGCTACGCCGAGGACGGCCTGCTCACCGCGGCCCGCGTCGGCTTCGGGACCCTGACCATCGCGGGTACGCCCGCCGCGCCCCCCTCCACCATCGATCTCCCCGGCCCGGTGACCGGCGGCGACCCGATGGGACTGGACGCGCCCCCACCGCCGCCGGTCGAGCCGACAACCACGCCGTCGGACAATCTCGTGGTGCCGTCCCCGTCCGCGTGACGCTGGCCGCGTGCCCTTCTGTTCCCACGATCCGGGCGTAGAGTTAGCCGCGGCCGTTTCGTTCACGTAGGGTTGATCTCGACATGCTGCACGCGATTCTTCTCCTTCGCTGCCGCGACGAGGCCCCATCACAGGCCGGCACCTCGTCGCGGAGTTGATGCGCGCCGGTCGTTCCTCGTGAACTGACCAAACCCATCAGGAGCTCGCATGTCCAGCGACGTAAGCACCGACCCCACTGCACAGCAAGATCCATTTGCACGGCAGTCCCCCAGTGGAATGCCGTTTCAGCGCTATGCCGCGTACCAGCAGCAATTTGCCGTTGACCTGCCCGACCGGCAGTGGCCGGCCAAGCGCACCGAGCAGGCCCCCCGCTGGTGTGCGGTCGACCTGCGCGACGGCAACCAGGCGTTGATCGATCCCATGTCCCCCGAGCGCAAGCGGCGCATGTTCAGCCTGCTGGTCGCGATGGGCTACAAGGAGATCGAGGTCGGCTTCCCGGCCGCCAGCCAGACCGACTTCGACTTCGTCCGCCAGCTCATCGAGCAGGACCTGATCCCGGACGACGTGACGATCCAGGTGCTGGTGCAGTGCCGTGAGCACCTGATCGACCGCACGTTCGAGTCGATCCGCGGTGCGAAGCGCGCGATCGTGCACTTCTACAACTCGACCTCGACGCTGCAGCGCCGGGTCGTCTTCGGCCTCGACAAGGCCGGCATCACCGACATCGCCACCACCGGTGCCCGGCTCTGCCAGAAGTACGCGGAGATCCACACCCCGGACACCGAGATCTTCTATGAGTACTCGCCGGAGTCCTACACGGGCACCGAGCTGGAGTACGCCCTCGAGATCTGCTCCGCCGTGATCGACGTGATCGACCCCACCCCGGACCGCCCGCTGATCATCAACCTGCCGGCGACCGTCGAGATGGCCACCCCCAACGTGTACGCCGACAGCATCGAATGGATGCACCGCCACCTGCCCCGCCGCGAGAGCGTGATCCTCAGCCTGCACCCGCACAACGACCGCGGCACCGCCGTCGCCGCCGCCGAGCTGGGCATGCTGGCCGGCGCCGATCGCGTCGAGGGCTGCCTGTTCGGCAACGGCGAGCGCACCGGCAACGTCGACCTGGTCACCCTGGGGCTGAACCTGTTCTCCCAGGGCATCGACCCGATGATCGACTTCTCGCAGATCGACGAGATCAAGCGTGCCGTCGAGTACTGCAACCAGCTGCCCGTGCACGAGCGCCACCCGTACGTCGGCGATCTGGTGTACACCGCGTTCTCCGGCTCGCACCAGGACGCGATCAAGAAGGGCCTGGCCGCGCTCAACGAGGATGCCAAGGCAGCCGGCAAGGACGTAGACGAGTTCACGTGGGGCGTGCCCTACCTGCCGATCGACCCGAAGGACCTGGGCCGCACGTACGAAGCCGTCATCCGGGTCAACTCGCAGTCCGGCAAGGGCGGCGTGGCGTACATCATGAAGGAGGAGCACAAGTTCGACCTGCCGCGCAGGCTGCAGATCGAGTTCTCCGGCGTGGTGCAGCACGTGACCGACGCCGACGGCGGCGAGGTCGGCCCGCAGCAGATGTGGGACATCTTCGCCAGCGAGTACCTCATCGACCACCAGCAGTTCGGCATCATCGACCTGGAGCGCTACTCCACGGCAACCGTGGACGGCAAGGTCGAGATCGACGCGGAGATCCGGCACCGCAACACCCGCCGCCCGCTCGTCGGCGTCGGCAACGGCCCGATCGACGCGTACGTGCAGGCGCTGGAGCCGCTGGACATCCACGTCCGGGTCCTCGACTACGCGGAGCACGCGCTGACCTCCGGCGAGGACGCCCGCGCGGCGGCCTATGTGGAATGTGAGATCAACGGCCGCACGGTCTGGGGCGTCGGCGTCGACGCCAACATCGTCACCGCGTCCATCAAGGCCGTGACCAGCGCCGTCAACCGGGTGCGCTAGTCCTCGCAGCTTCTTTCCCGCGCGTCGACCGGCGACCCCGGCGGCGCGCGGGAGATACCCGGCACGGATGACTTGCCGCGCGAATCGGGCGTACGTTTCGTACGCTTTGCTATGTGCCCCCTCGTTTCGCCCTTCCCCTCGCCGCTGCCCTCCTCACCCTGACCGCCGCCGCCGGCTGCGATGTCGCCGTCGATGACGGCTCGGGCTCCCCCGGAACCAATTCGACAAGCGACTCAGGCTCTTCCGGCGGCCAGAGCGCCGGCGACGCCAATGCCCAGCTCGACAAGCTGATCGTCGCCAAGGAAAGCTCGATGAGCGGCTACAGCCGGGAGAAATTCCCCCACTGGCGCAGCGCGGGCTCAAACTGCGACACCCGCGACAAGGTCCTCCAGCGCGACGGCACCAAGGTCAAGCTCTCCGGCTGCAACGTCGTCGCCGGCACGTGGACCAGCTTCTACGACGGCGACAAGATCACCGACCCCTCCAAGGTCGACATCGACCACATGGTCCCGCTCGCCAACGCCTGGCGTTCCGGCGCCGCCAAGTGGGACACCGACAAGCGCGGCGACTTCGCCAACGACCTCAACGATCCCCAGCTCATCGCGGTTTCAGCGTCGTCCAACCGGTCAAAGGGTGACCAGGACCCGTCAACCTGGAAACCCGAACTGAGCAGCTCCTGGTGCGAATACGCCAAAGACTGGATCTCGGTCAAGACCACCTGGAAACTGACGGTGACCGACAAAGAGAAAACCGCCCTGGACGACATGCTGAGGAAGTGCTGATGAGCGACCCCGCAACGACGCCGGCCGCCCCGACAGAACCGACCACACCGTCTGCCACGCCCGCCGCTGCTGAAGCGCCCGTTGCTGCTGAAGCGCCCGCCGCTGGTGAAGCGCCTGCTGCTGGTGAAGCGCCTGCTGCTGACGCTGAGAAGCCGGCCGCGGCGGGGGACAGCAAGACCACCGACATCGTGGCTGGTCAGGGCGGGGTGATGACCGACGAGGTCGGCGTCGTTACGGGCGACCTCACCCTGCGCAGCGAGCTCACCGCCGGCAACGTCGTGGTCCGGGTCCAATACAAGGACGCCGACGAGTGGTACGCCGTGACGGGCGCGAAAGCCGTCCTCAAGGACCCCGCCGACCTCGAAGCCGTCCACGCGATCGCCGTCGGCATCCTGAACCGGCCCGAGGGCTGACCGGCAGACTCCTTTACAGATCGACAACATGCTATGTAGCGTCCGGACATGGCCATCCCCGGCATGTCCCGCCTGATCGCCACGGCGGCGCTGACCCTCCCACTCCTCACCATCCCCCACCAATCCGCCGCGGCCCCTCATTCCGCCGGCGCGGTACAGAGCGGGTCGCCGTCGGGTGGGCCCGCGCTTTCGAGCGTCATTCCGGCGCCCGTCGCGGTCAGGCCCGATCCGAGAGCGACGTTCCGGCTCGGGGCGTTGACTGTGATTCGCACGCAGCCGGGGTCGGACGCTGCCCGCTCGGTGGGTGATCTGATCGCCCGTGAGCTGCGGCCGGCTACGGGATTCGGGTTGCCCGTGCTGCCCGTGGCGCCACGGGCGGTGCCGACGATCTCGTTGCTGCTCGGTGCGCGCGACTACCGGCTGGGCGATGAGGGTTATCGGCTGACGGTGAGCCCGACGAGCGTGACTATCAGGGCGAACAAGGCGGCCGGGCTCTTTGCGGGGACGCGTACTTTGCTTCAGCTTCTGCCCGCGGAGATCGACTCGCCGCGAGTGGTGCGCCGGGTGTGGACGGTGGCGGGCGGCGACATCGTGGACTATCCGCGGTTCGCCTATCGGGGAGCGATGCTCGATGAAGCTCGGCACTTCCACACGCCGAGCGAGGTCAAGGCGTACATCGACGAGATCGGCCGGTTCAAGGTCAACTACCTGCACCTGCATCTCTCCGATGACCAGGGCTGGCGGATCCAGATCGACAGCTGGCCGCGGCTCACGTCGGTCAGTGGCGGGGCGGGCACGGGCGTCGACGGCGAGGGGCCCGGATTCCTGACCAAAGCCCAGTACAAGGACATCGTTGCGTACGCCGCCAAGCGCTACGTCACGATCGTGCCCGAGATCGACATGCCGGGACACGTGAACGCGGCTCAGGTGGCGTACCCGTCGCTGACGTGTGACGGCGTGGCGCCGGCACCGCGGACGGACACCGAGGTCGGTTACAGCTCGCTGTGCATCGGGTCGGACACCACCTACCGGTTCGTCGAGGACGTGATCCGGGAGTTGGCGGCGATCACGCCGGGGCCGTACATCCACATCGGTGGCGACGAGGCGCAGGCCACCAGCGACGCCGACTACATCGCATTCCAGCAGCGGGTGCTGCCGTTGGTCGCGAAATACAGCAAGACGGCCTACGGCTGGAACGAGATCGCCAAAGCGCCCGCGGCGTCCACCGCCGTCGCGCAGTTCTGGGGCACCGGCACCACCGAACCCGACCTGGCAGCGGCCGTCACGACCGGCACGAAGGTGGTCATGTCCCCGGCGAACAAGGCCTACCTGGATATGAAGTACAACCCGTCCACACCGCTGGGCCAGGACTGGGCCGCCCTGATCGAGGTGCGCGACGCCTACGGCTGGGATCCGGCGACGCGCGTGGCCGGTGTCGGCGAGAACGCGGTCCTCGGCGTGGAGGCCCCGCTCTGGTCCGAGACCCTGCGCACCCTGGACGACATCGAGTTCATGGCCTTCCCCCGCCTCCCGGCGATCGCCGAACTCGGCTGGTCCCCACGGTCGACCCACGACTGGGACTCGTTCGCCGCCCGCCTCGGCACCTACGGCCCCCGCTGGACCCAGCAGGGCGTCAACTTCTACCCGTCACCCCAGATCGCCTGGTCCTAGGGTTTTTTCAGCTCAGCCACTCACGCAGAAAGAAGGGCCCGGGGATCCGCTCTGGAGCGCTGGCTCCTTGGATCTCCGGGCCCGGCCTCGACGGGAGTTGCGGTCAGCACCACCCACCGAGCTACGACATCTGCATTCAGCTCTCAGGCATTTGAACTTGCCGGCCGACGCCCGGCGACAACCTCATCTTCGGCGACCGGGAAGTGGCATGCCGTCTGGTGCGATTCGGGGTCGCCGAGGCGGGCGGTCAGAGCCGGGTCCTCGGTGGCACAGATGTCCTGGGCCTTCCAGCAGCGCGTGCGAAAACGGCAGCCTGAGGGCGGGTTGATGGGGCTCGGGACGTCACCGGTGAGCAGGACCCGGTTGCGCTGGGCGCTGTTGCGACGGGCCGGGTCGGGCGTCGGGACAGCGGACATCAGGGCGACCGTGTACGGGTGGCGGGGGTTGCTGTAGAGCTGGTCGCGGTCGGCGATCTCCACGATCTTGCCCAGGTACATGACGGCGACGCGGTCCGAGATGTGCCGGACCACCGACAGGTCGTGCGCGATGAAGACGTAGGTCAGGTCGAATTCTTTTTGCAGGTCGTCGAGGAGGTTGACGACCTGCGCCTGGATCGACACGTCGAGCGCGCTGACCGGTTCGTCCGCGACGATCAGCTTCGGGCGCAGGGCCAGCGCGCGGGCGATGCCGATGCGCTGGCGCTGGCCGCCGGAGAACTCGTGCGGGTAGCGGTTGTAGTGCTCCGGGTTGAGGCCGACCAGTTTGAGCAGGTCCTGGACCGCGGCCTTGACGCCCTTCGGGGTCGGGATCTTCTGGATCTGCAGCGGCGCCGCGATGATCGAGCCGACCGTGTGCCGCGGGTTCAGCGACGAATACGGGTCCTGGAAGATCATCTGGACGTCGCGGCGCAGCGGGCGCAAGCCCTTGTTGCCGACGTGGCTGACGTCGCGGCCCTCGAAGACCACCTTGCCGGCGGTCGGCTCGAGGATGCGGGTCATCAGCCGGCCCGTCGTCGACTTGCCGCAGCCGGACTCGCCGACCAGACCGACGGTCTCGCCCTTCGCCACGGTCAGGTCGATGCCGTCGACCGCCCGCACCGCGCCGACCTTGCGCTTGAACACACCCCGGGTGATCGGGAAGTGCATCTGCAGGCCGCTGATCTCGAGCAGGTTCTCGCTCTGAGCCGCCTTGGTCATGCTCTCCTGGCCCTTCACTCGTTCCTCGCTCCGGTGCAGTCGATCATGACGCCTCTTCTCACTCCCGGGCGCGCTCACAGGTTCGGAGCGACTTCCTGCTCGTAGATCTTCTGGCGGTCCTCGGCCGGAAGGTGACAGGCGACGGCGTGCACGCCTCCGCGCAGCTCGGGCGATTCGGTGAAGGACCGGTCGCCGTTGCGGCCCGCGTACGGGCAGCGGGGGTGGAACGCGCAGCCGGACGGCAGGTTGATGAGGCTCGGCGGGGAGCCCTTGACCGGCGTGAGCCGTTCGCGCAGCTCCCGGTCGAGGCGGGGCATGGAACCGAGCAGTCCCCAGGTGTACGGGTGCTGCGGCTCGTGGAAGACGTCCGCGGCCGGTCCCCGCTCGATGACCTTGCCGCCGTACATGACGAGCACGTCGTCGGCCAGCTCGGCGACCACGCCCAGGTCATGGGTGATCATGATGACCGCGGAGCCGAACTCCTCCTGCAGGTCCCGGATCAGGTCGAGGATCTGGGCCTGCACGGTGACGTCGAGCGCCGTGGTCGGCTCATCGGCGATCAGCAGCTTCGGGTCGTTGACCAGCGCCATCGCGATCATGGCGCGCTGGCGCATGCCGCCGGAGAACTGGTGGCCGTACTCGTTGAAGCGCTTCTCGGGTTGCGGGATGCCGACCCGCGCGAGCATGTCGATGGCCCGGACCCGGGCCTCCTTCTTCGACACCTTGTGGTGCACCCGGTACGCCTCGACGATCTGCGCCCCGACCGTGTAATAGGGGTGCATCGCGCTGAGTGGGTCCTGGAAGATCATCGCCATCTTGCCGCCACGCAGCTTGCGCACCTCCTCGTCGGAGGCGGTGACGAGCTCCTTGTCGTCCAGCCAGATCTCGCCGGCGACCGTGGCGTTGCTGCGGGTGCGGTGCAGACCCAGCACGGCGAGCGAGGTCACGCTCTTGCCGGAACCGGATTCGCCCACGATGCCCAGCGTCTTGCCGCGTTCGACGGCGAACGACGAGCCGGACACGGCCTTGACCACGCCGTCGTCGGTGTTGAACCGGACGGTCAGATCCTTGACCTCGAGGAACGGGCGCTTGGCGGGGCCAGCCGGCATGGTGAGGCCCGCGAGGGAGTCAGTCGACATGGTTCTCTCCTCAGCCCAGCCGTACGCGTGGGTCGATCACGCTGTAGAGCAGGTCGACGATGAGGTTGATGACGACGATGAAGATCGCCGCGATGAGCGTGACGCCGAGGATCACCGGCAGGTCGTTCTGGCGGATCGCCGTCAGCGCCTGATATCCCAGGCCGCGCAGGTTGAATACCTGCTCGGTGAGGATGGCGCCGGCCAGCAGGGTGCCGAAGTCCAGACCGAAGACCGTGACCAGCGGTGTCAGCACGGCGCGCAGGCCATGCTTACCGATGACCGTACGCTCGGGAAGTCCCTTGGACCGCGCCGTACGGATGTAGTCCTCGCCCAGCGTCTCCAGCATGTTGGCGCGGGTGAGCCGGGCGTACGTCGCCGCGAACAGGAACGCCAGCGTGACCCAGGGCAGGATCAGACCGGTGAACCACCCCGCCGGATCCTCAAGGAACGGGGTGTACGCGGCATCCGGTAACCACCCCAGCTCATGGATGAAGATCAGCAGAGCCAACTGACCGGTGAAGTAGATGGGTAGCGAGACACCGGCCAATGCTCCCGTCATCGCCGCTCTGTCGAGGAAGGTCCCCCGTTTCAGTGCGGAGAGTACGCCGGTGGCCACGCCGAACAGGACCCACAGGATGGCCGCCCCGATAGCCAGGGACAGCGTCACCGGGATGTCGCTGATCAGCAGGGGGGTCACCTCCTGCTCGGTCTTGAACGAGTAGCCGAGGCAGGGCGCATCGCAGTGCGTCACGTCCGCGCCGTTGGCGTAGTCGCGGCCGGCCACGAGGCCCTTCAGGAACTTGCCGTACTGCACCGGGATCGGGTCGTCGAGTCCGAGCTTGGTACGGATGCCTTCGAGCGAAGCAGGGTCGGCGGTCTTGCCGATGTAGAGCAGCGCCGGATCGCTCCCCGTGATGGTGGGGACCGCGAAGAAGATGCCGAAGGTCACCATCGTGACCACCAGCAACGTGATCACGGCGTTGACGATCCGCCGAATGAGGTAAGACAGCACGACTATCGGCCGTACAACGAGCGGGCGCCGATTCCTCGCGGAACCGGCGCCCGCCCACTGCGGGCGGCCTTCACCTGCCCTTCGATCTACCCGTTACTCAAGTGCGGGCGAGGTTTGTTACTTGCCGTCGCTGACGCCGAGGGCCTGGAAGTCAACCATGCCGAAGCCGTCGTGGATGTAGACGTTCGTGAGCCGCGGGTTGCGGTAGTTGAGCGCCTTGTCGAACACGAAGGGCAGGTAGTACGCGCCCTCCATGACCTTCTCGTTGATCTGCTTGTACAGGTCGGCAGCCTTCGCCGGGTCGGTCTCGAGCGCGGCCTGGTCGAACAGCGCGTCGATCGACGGGTCCGCGATCTCCGGCAGGTTGTAGTTGCCGTTGTCCTGGATGTACCGGCTGTCGACGAGCGCCTGCAGGTAGCCGGTGCCGGTCTGCCAGTCGGCACCCCAGCCGCCGATGATGATGCCGTAACCGTTCTTCAGAACGTTCGAGGGCGAACCGGTCACCGAGGCGACCTGCGAGCCGTCGTACTGGTCGATCGTCGCCTTGATGCCGACCTCGCCCAGCGCGGCCTGCAGTGCCTCAGCGGTCTTGACCTCGGCCGGCCGGTTGTTACGGACGGCGATCTTGGTGCTGAAGCCGTTCGGCTGGCCACAGGCGGCGAGCGCCTGCTTGGCCTTGTCGATCTGCGGCTTGCCCTGCGCGCGACCGTACGGGTCGTACGACGGGTCCGAGCCGGCGATGTTCGGGGGCAGCATGTTCGTGCCGATGTCGCCACCGGCCACCGGGCCGCCACGAGCGGTCTGCAGCGTGGTCGGGTCGGAGGCGTAGATGACGGCCTTGCGGCAGTCGACCTTGTCGAACGGCGCGACCTTGGTGACCAGGCCGGCGTACCGGATGAAGCCGGTGACCGGCGCGTCGGCGTAAGCCTTCTTCGCCGGGTCCTGCAGGATCTCGGCGCGAGCCTTGGCCTGCACACCGGTCTGGCCGACGTCGATGTCCGCGGTCCCGGCCTCGAGGCGGGAGTCGAGGTCCTCGGCGTTGGTCGTGATCGTCAGGTTGATCGCGTCCGGCAGCGCCTTACGGATCGTGTCCGTGCTCTGGTCCCAGTTGGGGTTGCGCACGAACTTGAGGCTCTTGCCCGGGGAGTACTCGGAGATCATGTACGGGCCGGAAGCCACCGGCTTCTCGCCGTACTTGGCGCCGGTGTCCTTGGCGGCCGGGACGGGGCCCGCGCCCGGCATGGCCAGCAGGTAGGGCAGGTCAGCGAACGGCTTGGCCAGCTTGAAGACGATGGTCGAGTCGTCCGGCGTCTCGACCGACTTCAGGCCCAGCTTGTTCGGGTCGGTGTCCTTGTAGGGGCCGGGGTACTTCTGGCCCTGGTCCAGCTGCTCGATCAGGTAGGTCGGGCCGCCGGGCACGGTGTCCTGCGCGAAGACGCGCTCGATGCCGTACTTGACGTCCTTCGACGTGATCGGGGTGCCGTCGTCGAACTTGATGCCCGACTTGAGCTTGAAGGTGTACGTCTTCTTGTCCGCGCTGATCTCCGGCTCGGCCGACGCGAGGTCGGGCGTGAGCTTGAGGCCGTCCTTGCCGGGTGCACCGGCGTAGTCCATCAGCTTGCGGGTGTAGAGACGGTTCAGGTCCCACACGAACGCGTAGTAACCGCGCACCGGGTCCCACGAGTCGGCATCCTGGGAGGACCAGAGGTTCAGGGTCCCGCCCTTCTTGTCGCTCGCGTTGACTACCGACGTGACCGCCGCGTTGTAAGCGCTCTTGCCGGAGGTGCTGCTGTCACTGTCGCTGTCGGACTTGCCACCGCACGCGGCGGTGAGCCCCAAAGCGACGGCAACTCCTGCAGCCGCCACCGCCCTCGTTTTGCTGACCACCAGTTCTCCTACCTCCTTGAAACGGAACCAACCGGTTCCGTGGACCATGCGATGGTGCACCGGGCACCGCGGTCACACGCTCGCGCGTGATCTAGCGGGCCTTCGGGTCGAGCGCATCCCGCAGACCATCACCGAAGAGGTTGAAGGCCAGCACGGTAATGAAGATCATGGAACCCGGAATGATCATGTACATGGGGTCGAACGTGTAATACGTCAACGCGTCCGACAACATGCCGCCCCAGGACGGGTTCGGTGGGGGGATGCCCACGCCGAGGAAGCTCAGTGCGGCGTCCGTGAGGATGTTGGTGGGGATGATCAGCGTCGTGTAGACGAGGATCGGCGCGGCCAGGTTCGGCAGCAACTCCTTGAAGAGGATGCGGCCCGACCGGGCACCGAGGCTCTTCGAAGCCTCGACGAACTCCCGCTCCCGCAGCGACAGCGTCTGGCCGCGGACAATACGCCCGATGTACGGCCAGCCGAAGAAACCGATGACGCCGATCAGCACGATGACCCGCGACCAGCGGCCGTCCAACCCGAACAAGTCGTCCGGCAGGACCGAGACCAGCGCGATCGCGAACAGCAACTGGGGGAAGGCGAGAAGGAAGTCCATGACCCGGCTGATCACCGAGTCGACCCAGCCGCCGAGATAACCGGCCGCGAGACCCAGCAGACCACCGAGGATCGTGGAGACGAGCGCGGAGAGAATGGCGACGACGAGGGTGGTCTGCGCGCCGTACAGGATCCGGCTGAAGATGTCGCGACCCGAGCCGGGCTCGACACCGAGCAGGAAGTCCTTGCTGATGCCGCCGTACGCGCCGAGCGGGGTCTGGATCGTCGGATCGATCTGATCGCCGTGGAACTCGTTGATCGGGTAACCCCAGAGCCGGGTCAGCACCGGAGCGAGGACCGCCAGGATCACGAGCAGGATCACGACGACGGCGCCGGCAAGCGCGACCTTGTCCCTCTTCAGCCGCCGCCAGGCGATCTGCTTCAGGGAACGGCCGGCGATCGCCTTCTCGCCGGAACCACGCTCCGCGGCGGGGTCGTCGGTGGGCGCCGACCTCTCGTCGGTAATCGACGCCTCTGGGCCGATCGACATCTATCCGCCGGTCCTTTCCCCGGCCACCGACGCACGGTCGTCCACGGCCTCACGCCGGGTTACGAACTCCCGCCGAGGCAATGGCTCCCGCAGCGCCCCGGCAACCGATCGGTTAACGCAAGCCTCGAGTGCCGTCCCCCGGGAACCGGCCGAGTCTGGCCGAGCCACGGAGGGACACGACGGCGGGTTTGCCGCCATCGCTAGGAACATTCACCTATGGCGGGGGGTCGGTCAAGGCCACCACGACTTCACGACTGCTATCCGTGTCTCGCTCGTGATGAGACCGTGACCTCAGCCCCCGTTCAGACCGAAAACTACCGGCTACGAGACAGCGAAGCGGGAGGAACCGGGCAAATATCCCGCGTTTACGGGGCCGAAACACGATGGGGTGGACAGCAGGCCGCGCAGCCGAAGGGGGATCGTCCGTGCGAAGGATGCTTGGGCAGCCCACGCCGGACGCCCGGATGACACCTCGCGGCCCCTTCGGCGGCGCGATGAACCGCGTCAGACCGCGCGACGACCCTCGAAGGCGCGGCCCAGCGTGATCTCGTCGGCGTATTCGAGGTCGCCGCCGACCGGAAGGCCACTCGCCAGCCGGGTCACCGAGATCCCCATCGGCTTGATCATCAGCGCGAGGTAGGTGGCGGTCGCCTCCCCCTCGGTGTTGGGGTCGGTCGCGAGGATCAGCTCCTTGACCTCGCCGGTGCCCAGACGCATCAGCAACTCACGGATCCGCAGGTTGTCCGGGCCGATGCCCTCGAGCGGATTGATGGCGCCACCCAGGACGTGATAGCGGCCCCGGAACTCACCGGTGCGCTCGACAGCGACGATGTCCTTGGGCTCCTCGACAACACAGAGCACCTCATTGGTACGCCGGGTGTCGCGGCAGACGCGGCACTGCTCCGACTCGGCCACGTTGAAGCAGGTCGTGCAGAAGCGGACCAGCTCCTTCACCTTGCGCAGGGTGGTGGCCAGCCGGTTCACGTCGGCCGGGTCCGCGGACAGGACGTGGAACGCGATCCGCTGGGCGCTCTTCGGGCCGACACCCGGCAGGCGCCCCAGCTCGTCGATCAGATCCTGGATGGCACCTTCATACACGGGCTCAGAACCCCGGCAGGGAGAGGCCGCCGAGACCGCCGGTCGCCGGTCCCATCTTCTTCTCGGTCAGCTCCCGCTGCGCCTCGGCCGCGTTGTGGATCGCGGCGAGCACGAGGTCCTCCAGCGTCTCGACGTCGTCGGCGTCGACCGCCTTGGGGTCGATCTTCACGGACTTGAACTCACCCAGCCCGGTCACCACCACCGTGACCAGTCCACCGCCCGCAGTGCCGGTCAGCTCAGCCTCGGCCAGCTCGGCCTGCGCCTGAGCGACCTGCTGCTGCATCTTCTGCGCCTGCTTCATGATCTGCTGCATGTTCGGCTGTCCACCGGGGCGCATCACATAACTCCTCTGAGAAGGGCTGTTGTAGCCATTGTCCCGCGTACCCATTCTCCCGCGCGAAGTCACCTGCGCGCGGAGCCAGGGTCAGGACTCGCTGATCGTCTCCGCACCGAAGGCATCCCGGAGCAACTGCATAGCCTGCTGCTCGGAGCTCTGCCGCGCGGTCTTCTCATCGATGACCTCGTCGAGCGGCTCATCCCCGGGATCGAACCCCTCGATGGTCGCCTTCGGATCGGCATGCCGCGGCGGACCGTCGTACTCGGGGTCGTAAGGCGCTTCCTCGGTCGGCGACCCGTCCGCCCACGCGCCACCGTTACCGCCCCGGTTCGAGGCAGCTTTCAGCGCCGCGGCCTGAGCCGCGCTGCGAACAGGGCTTCCCGCCACCGGGGCAGCGTTACCTGCCGGCGCCCCACCGCTGTCACCGGCGTTGCCCCGGGTTGCTGCGCCGGCCCTGTTCGTCGGGGCGCCTCCCCGTGCGGCGGCGGCCCGGGCAGCGGCGATCGCGCTGCTGGCTGCGGGCGCCCTCGCCGGAGCGGGCGGGTCAGCCGGTTTCGCGGGTGCAGCCTGGGCCGGCCTGGTCGGAGCAGCCTGGGCCGGCCTGGTCGGAGCGGGCGGGGCCTGCCTGGTCGGGACCGGCGGCTCCGGTGCCTCGGTCGGCGTCGTATCCCAGGGCGGGTTGTCCGAATCGTCGGGCGACGCGGTCGGCACGACGGTCACCGGCTCGGTCGGGCCCCCGCCCGGAGCCAGACCGGAGCCCATCGACGCGCCTTCCGAACCGACCGGCGCCCCGGCCGCGGCAGGCGCGTGCCGCAGAGCAGCCACCTCACCCGGATCGACGTTCTGCCCGCCGAGCTGGGCCGTCTCAGGCCATTCGTTGTCGTCGTCTTCTTCTACCGGCGCCGGAACTGCCACACTCCGGGCCGACCCACCTGGACGAACCGGCTCAGGCCACCCACCGTCGTCATCCTCGGCCACAGAGGCATGGGCCGCAGAAGCTTGGGCCGCAGGCTCCCGCCCCCGGCTCTGCGCCTGAACGGGCGCGGCCTGAGCACTTCCACCCATACGCGCAGTCTCGGCGCCCCCACCGCCACGCGCGGCCTCAGCGCCCCCACCGCCACGCGCGGTCTCAGCGTCTCCACCGCCACGCGCGGTCTCAGCGTTTCCGCCGCCACGCGCGGGTTCGACGTTTCCGCCGCCACGCGCGGGTTCGACGTTTCCGCCACCACGCCCGGCCTCGGCACTTCCCCCGCCACGCCCGGCCTCGACGTTTCCGCCACCACGCGCGGGTTCCGCACTGCCGCCCGCACGTGCGGTTGGCGCCGGAGGTCCTGCCTGTGCGGGTTCGCGCGCACCGCCGTTGTCTCTCGGTGACGGTCCCTGCGGACGGCGCGGCGCGGAACCACCACCGTTTCCGCCGCCACCACCATCGCCGGCGACGTCACAGCGGATCGACCAGCGCGCGCCGAACTCCTCGTAGAGCGCGTCCGCGATCAGTTGGGGCTCCGCGGCAACCATCCGGGCGTGCGCCGGGAATCGGAACGTGAGCACCAACGTCTGGCCGTCGAAGTCCCGCACCGTGGCACCCTGCGCCAGCGCCGCGATCTTCTTGCTCTGCCGCCCCACCGCGATCATGACCTCGGGCCACCGCTCACGGATCGACGCGGCCGTGAGCTGCCCAGGAACCGCGGCGACCCCCAGATCAACGTCATCCTCGGGCGCATCCGGCATGATCCCCGCCGGCTCAGCCCACCCCGACCCTCCCGACACCGGCCCACCGGAAACAGCCGCTCCCGGCACTGGCACGCCGGAGACCGGCCCGCTAGAAGCCGGCCCGCTCGAGACCGGAGCATTGGAGACCGGCCCGCTCGAAACCGGACCGCTCGAAACCGGCCCACTCGAAACCGGCCCACTGGAAACCGGCCCGCTCAAGACCGGCCCATTGGAGACCGGCCCGCTGGAGACCGGCAGGGCGGAGCCAGGAGCAAGGGCAGCCGACCCGGCCCCGGAAGCCGGTGAAGTCGGCGCAGCCGAGACCGGCTCAGAGACAGCAGGTGCGGCCGAGACCGGCTCAACAGCAGGAGGCGCGGACACCGGAGCAGGGGCCGCAGGAGCGGAGACCGGAGCAGCCGAGGCGGCCGGCGGAGCTCCTCCACGCCGGCCCGCAGCAGCCAGAGCCGCACGAGCAGCCGAAATCCCTCCGCCCCCAGAAGCAGCCGCACCATCCGCAGCGGTAGCAACCGTCCCGCCCGCGGCAGGTGTCTGCGCGGGCTGCATTGCGGCCAGGTCGATGGCACCGGAGCCCGTGAAACGGCGTTCCATGCGTTCGAGGCGCTGGAGGAGGGCGTTGCTGGAGTCGTCCGCGCCGGGTAGGAGCATGCGGGCGGTGATCAGCTCGAGCAGGAGGCGGGGGGCGGTGGTGCCGCGCATTTCGACGAGGCCGTTGTGCACGATGTCGGCGCAGCGGGAGAGGGTGGCCGGGCCGAGCCGGGTGGCCTGGGCGGCCATCTGGTCGAGCTGGTCGGTCGGGCCGTCGATCAGGCCCTTGGCGACGGCGTCCGGGACCTGCTGGAGGACGATCAGGTCGCGGAAGCGTTCGAGCAGGTCGGAGGCGAAGCGGCGCGGGTCGTGGCCGGCTTCGGCGACCCGGTCGATCGTCTGGTAGGCCGCTGCTCCGTCGCCTGCGGCGAGGGCGTCGCACATCTCGTCGAGGAGCGTGACGTCGGTGACGCCGAGCAGCGCCACGGCCCGGGGGTAGCTGACGCCCTCCGGCCCGGCACCGGCGATGAGCTGGTCGAGCACCGAGAGCGTGTCCCGCGCGCTGCCACCGCCCGCACGCACGACCAGCGGGAAGACCGCCGGGTCGACGTGGACGCCCTCGGCCTCGGTGAGCTGCTGGAGGTAGGGGCGCAGGGTGGCGGGCGGGATCAGCCGGAAGGGGTAGTGGTGGGTCCGCGACCGGATCGTGCCGAGCACCTTTTCGGGCTCGGTGGTGGCGAAGATGAACTTGACGTACTCCGGCGGCTCTTCGACGAGCTTGAGCAGCGCGTTGAAGCCGGCCGGCGAGACCATGTGCGCCTCGTCGATGACGTAGATCTTGTAGCGGCTGTTGGCGGGGGCGAAGAACGCCTTCTCCCGCAGCTCACGCGCGTCGTCGACACCACCGTGGCTGGCCGCGTCGATCTCGATGACGTCGATCGACCCGGCGCCGTCGTTGGCCAGGGATTTACAGGAACCACAGACGCCACACGGCTCGGGCGTGGGACCCTGCTCACAGTTGAGCGAACGGGCCAGGATCCGGGCGCTGGACGTCTTACCGCAGCCACGCGGCCCGGAGAACAGATAAGCATGGTTCAGCCGCCCGCTGCGCAGCGCCTGCGACAGCGGCTCGGTAACGTGTTCCTGCCCGATGACCTCGGCAAACGTGCGAGGCCGATACTTGCGGTAGAGGGCCAGTGCCACTCCTGCCTCCTCTGGACGACCGCGCCATTCTCCGTCGAGGGTGTGACAACAACAAACGCGATGCCCCAGAAGTGAAGGACCCCTCGTGCACCCGCCAGAGCCCGCTTATCCTTGCTGCCTTCCGGCCCTGGGGAGGTTCACGAGATAACGCCGCACGAGGGGCTGTGCACAGCGTACCCAACGCTTCTGACAGCCCACCGGGCGGTCCCGGCGAAACCCGCTCGAGGGGTTCTGTATTCTGGCGCACGGAGGATTCGCCTAGTGGCCTAGGGCGCACGCTTGGAAAGCGTGTTGGGGGAAACCCCTCACGAGTTCGAATCTCGTATCCTCCGCCAGCACGACCCAGCAAGACCCAGTACCACCTGCATGACGTTGAAGGCCGGCCCCATCGGGACCGGCCTTCAGTCATGTCCGGGCACAAGAGCGGGAAAGGTGGCCTCGAGCTGCCAGCCGGCCGGGTGGCGGGACCCGAACGTGAGCTCCCCTCCGTACCCGTGGATGTCGGCAGTGAGGCTGACCAGCCCGAAGCCGCCGCCCGCGCGCTGAGATCCGGAAGCGGAGCCGCCAGGTTCGGTGGTGAGCCGCACGGTCAGCGTCCCGTCGCCCGGCACCGTGGTGATCGTCAGGAGCGTGCCCGGGCCGTCGTGGCGGAGTGCGTTGGTGGCAGCCTCGGTGATCAGGCGGTCGGTGATGTCCTGCAGCGGGGCCGGGAGCCGGGCCGGTGGGTGTCCCGAGATTCTCAGTCCGGCACCGCGCAGCATCTCCAGTCGCGGGCCCAGGGCGGGACCGGAGCCGGCGGCGGCCAATGCCTCTCGGACCTCCGCCAAGGCCGACCGGCCCGCGCCCAGCACGGTGTCGATGCGCTGCTCGGCGGCACTGTCCAGGGGCGTTGTCGCGCGCAGCGCTTCGGTCTGCAGCAACATCACCGTGACCGTACGCGCGAGCGAGTCGTGCACCCGCCGGGCGAGGCGCTCGCGGTCCTCGGCTGCTGCCCGTTCCATGCGTTGCCGCAGGTGTTCGCTGCGTTCCATGCCGGCCAGCCACGCGACCGTCACCGTCACGATGGCCATCAGCAGGCCCTCGACCGGGCCGTGGCGGACAGCGCTGGCCGCCGCCATGGCCACTCCCACCGCCGGGCACAGCACCCATTTGACCCTGGGCGATCCGTGGGTGGCGGCGGTGTACAGGGCGATCGTCGCCGGGAAGAAGCCGATCGCGCGGGCCATCCCCAGGACCGTGTGCGCCGCCGTTGCGCTGCCGACGATCAGGAGGGCCGCGGCCGGGAAGCGTCGCCGCCAGAAGAGCGGGAGAAGTTGCGCCACCGCGAGGGGGAGCGCCACCGCCGTACCCGAAAGGGCAAAGAGGACGGTCATCGCCGAGCCCAGGGCCAGGTCCCAGAAGCGGGCCCGAAACGCGTTGAGCATGGTCCTGAATACCATGGCCGGATGATCCGGCTCGTCATCGTGGACGACCAGGCGCTGGTCCGCGAGGGCCTGAGCCTGATCCTGGGCGCGCAACCGGACCTCGACGTGGTCGCGGAGCTGGCGGACGGCGCGGCCCTGCTGGAGCTGCTGAACGGCGAGCCGGGCGTTGCCGATGTCGTCCTCCTGGATCTCTATCTGCCGGGCGAGGACGGGGTGCAGATCCTCCGGCGCCTGGGAAACGTGAAGGTGCTGATGCTGACCTCCGTGGGGCGGGCGGTGGATGTCCAGCGGGCGCTGGCCGCGGGTGCCGACGGGTTCGTGCTCAAGGACGCGAGCGGGCTGGAGCTGGCGGCTGCGGTGCGGAGTGCGTACGCCGGAGTGACCGCCCTGAGCTCGTCAGCGGCGCAGCTGCTCTGGCCGTCCCCGGCCGGACCGCCACCGGACGCCGGCGCTCGGCTCCGCGGTCTCACGCTGCGCGAGCGTGAGGTGCTCACCCTGCTGGGCCGGGGCATGTCGAACCAGGACATCGCGCGTGACCTGGTGCTTGCCGAGCGTACGGTCAAGGTGCATGTCAGTAACGTGCTCGCGAAACTGGCGGTCTCGAGCCGGACGCAAGCGGCCTTGATAGCTCGTGACTGGTCCTGAGGGACTAGTACTTTCGCCGCTTCCCGCCTGAAACCGGTAGCTGCCAGGCTCCCACCGTGTCGAAGAAACGCAAGCTGCTGATCGCTGTCGGAGTTGTGGTCCTGATCAGCGCCGGTCTCTACGCCGGCAACCGATCGGGGGACGGCAGCGGCCATCCGCGGCTGCTGGCGCATCGGGGGCTGGCCCAGACCTACCCGCTGGACGGCGTGGAGAACGACACCTGCACGGCGACCCGGATCTACCCGCCGGAGCACGCGTACATCGAGAACACCCTGGCGTCGATGCGGGCGGGCTTCGCGGCCGGCGCGGACATGCTGGAGTTCGACGTCCAGGTCACCGCCGACGACCAGCTCGCGGTGTTCCACGACTCGATGCTCGAATGCCGCACCGACGGCGTCGGCAAGGTCCGTGATCACACCCTCGCCAAACTGCGGGAACTCGACCTCGGTTATGGCTACACGGCTGACGGCGGAGCTACGTACCCGTTGCGGGGTAAGGGGGTCGGTCTGCTGCCCACCGTCCAGGAGGTGGTCGGGGCGTTCCCGGATCGCGAGCTGCTCCTCGACCTCAAGAACGAGGAAGCGTCCGAGGGCGACCGACTCGCTGACTACCTGGCCACGCTGCCCGCCGAACGCCTGACCACCCTGGCTGTCTACGGCGGTGACGCATCGGTCGCCGCGGTCGCCACCCGGCTGCCGGGCCTGCGGACAGCGTCGAAGGCAACGATGAAGGACTGCCTGCTCCGCTATCTGGCAACCGGCTGGACCGGCCACGTTCCCGCTGCCTGCCACCACACCGAACTGCACCTGCCCCTACGGTACGGCCGCTGGCTCTGGGGCTGGCCCAACCGCTTCGTCAGCCGCATGAGCGAGGCCGACACCCGCGTCATCCTCGTCGCCGGAGAGGGCCCCTGGTCCGAGGGCTTCGACAGCCCCGAGGCGCTGGCGACGGTCCCCGACGGCTGGTCCGGCTGGCTCTGGACGAACCGGGCTGACATCCATTGAAAAGACTGTCGCCCGGTCCCCCCTGCGGGGCCGGGCGCTTCGTCTTGGGAAAGTGCTGCTCAGATGGCCTTGTTACGACGGAGCTGGCCCTTGCGGAACTGCCCGTTGCGGGCGGCGCGGCGAAGCATGAACACGGTCGGGATCGCGCAGACCAGCAGGGCTGTCAGGCTGGCCTCGGGGCCGAAGGTGCCGCCGGTCAGCGCCGAGTTGCCGTCGAGCGTGGTGTGCCAGAGGGTCGCCGTGGGCGTGGTGCCGGAGGTCGGGACCCCGAAGATGCCGGCTTCGGTCAGGTTCCAGGCAAAGTGGATACCGATCGGCAGCCACAGCGAGCGGGTCAGCACGTAGGCGGCGACCATCATCGTGCCGCCCTCGATCGCGATGGCGACGGTGCCCCAGACGGTCGCGCCATGGTTGACCAGGTGAGTGAGGCCGAACAGGACCGAGGAGATGACCAGGGCGACCACGGTGCCGAGCCGCTCCTCCATGATCCGGAAGATCACCCCGCGGAACAGCATCTCCTCGTTCACCGCGACGCTCGACATGATGCCCAGGGTGATCAGGAACCCGCCGATCGACCCGCCGCCGATGTGCTCCCAGCCGCCGAACATCCCGATGATCAGCATCGTGATCGTGAAGGCCACCGCCCCGACCGTCACGCCGCGCCGCAGGTTCTTCCAGCGGTCGACCTTGGTGACCTCTTCGACCTCGGTACGCCCCTCGACCGTGCGGTTCAGCCACCGGTAGAAGAACACCGCGCCGACCGCCGAGGCGATCCCGATCGGCAGCCCGAGGAACGCGCTCATGTTCGACAACCCGTCGAACGCCCGCGCCACCACCAGCACCAGTGCCATCCCCACGATCAGGATCGGCGCCCGGAACGTCCGCATCCGCTGCTGCCACACCGAGCCGGTCGGGGTGCCGGTCGGGTCGATCGTGTTCCGGGGCTCCGCTGCGTGCGTCATGACCAGGCCTTTCGTCGTCGCTCATCGCGCTCGTTGTCGATGGCTATGACGCTATTCAGCTCAGCCCTTCAGCCCATCCCGCCACAGATGACACATGGGGGTAGCTCTCACGGGGGACCCCCGTCCAGCGTCCGGATCGCGGGGAGCGGTGACGTCAGCAGCCACAGGCAGCCCAGCACTCCGCCCACTGCCGCGATCAGCAGCGTCGGGCGTACCCCGATGACGCCCCCGAGCACCCCGCCCAGCGCTGCCCCCAGCGGTCGGGCCCCGTAGTTGATCGTGCCGAAGACGCCCGCGACCCGGCTGCGCATGTCGTCGGCCATCACCGCGGCCTGGACGGAGTTGAGGTTGATGTCCATCAGCATCACGCCGAACCCGGAGACTGCCTCCGCCGCGGACAGCACCGCCGCGCTAGCCCAGTGCGGGCCGCCGGCCAGCGCGATCGCCGCCGTCGGGGCCGGGAAGAGGAACGCGCCGAGCAGCATCACCCGGCCGATGCCGAAACGGCGGGACAGCCTGGGTGCGAGGGCGGCTCCGGCCAGTCCGCCGAAGGCGCCGACACCGAGGGCCAGACCGAGCAGGGAGACCGGGAGGCCGAGCGTACGCGTAGCAAAGAGCACGACCAGCGCCTGCGCGACAAAGCCGAAGAAGTTGATCGTTGTCACGCAGCCGAGACCGGCGCGCAGATAGCGGTGACCCAGGACGTAGCGCAGCCCGGCCCGCGCATCCGACATCAGTGACCGGGACGGCTCCGGCGCCGCCGGCGCGACGTCGATCCGGGAGATCAGCACGGCCGAGGCAAGGAACGAGGCGGCATCCACGAGCAGGGCGATCGGTGCGGTCAACCGCTGGATCAGGAAGCCGCCCAGCGCCGGACCGGCCACGAACGACGCCGACCGGCTGATCGACAGCTTGCTGTTGGCGTCGACGTAGCGGTTGCGGTCGACCAGGGCCACGAAGAACGACGGGTACGCCGCGTTGAACAGCACCTGCCCCACCCCGGCCAGCAGCGCGACCGCGAAGAGCTGAGCCAGCGTGACGACGCCCAGCCAGTGCGCGATCGGGAGACTGAGCAGGACCAGCGCACGCAGCACGTCAGCCGCGACGAGCAACCGGCGGCGGTGCGCTCGGCGATCGACCCACGAGCCGACCAGCAGGGACAGCAGGTTCGGGGTCCAGACCGCGGCGGTGAGCAGACCCACCTCGGCCGGGGTCGCACCGAGGGTCACGACGGCGATCACGGGCAGGGCCAGTTCGGTGATCCGGTCACCGAAGTTGGAGATCGTCTGGCCGCCCCAGAGCGTGTTGAAGCGGGTCATGTCCGCGGCGGGGGCGGCGGTCATGACGGCAGGTAGTGCCGGAGGATGCGGACGATGCGGGCACCGTCGGGTGCGTCCGTCTCGGCGCGATGAACGTACGGTGCGATCAGCTCGTCGATCTTGATCTCGAGCTCGGCCAGCTCGGCGGCCGTGACGGCCACGCCGGTGTTCGACACCCCCGCGACCCGCACCCACTCCGGCGGCAGGGTCGGCTCGGTCTCCGTCAGCCATCGGCCGGCCTGTTCGGCTGCTGCGGTCATCAGCTGCTCGTTGAGCGCCCGGCCCGCTCCCTGGGTCTCCGGGTCGTCGCCGATCGCCACCGAGAAGCCGCGGGCGACTGCTTTCCACCAGCGCTGGCGGCGGTCGCCGGGGACCTCGTCGGGGTCGGCGTCGGTGACCAGGCCGAAGCCCGCGAGATGCCGCAGGTGCCAGCTCGCCACCGAGGGCGTCGCTCCCACGTGCGGCGACAGGACCGTCGCCGTCGCCGGCCCATGCCGTTGCAGGTGCGACAGGATCGCCAGCCGCACGGGGTGCGCCAGCGCCCGCATCGCCTGCGGGTCGGTGATCCGCAGGTCACCGAAGGGATTCGTGAGAGACATGTTTCGAGAGTACTCTCTCACAATAATGCCGGTCTATATCTGCGCTGCGGCTATCGCGTCGTCCACCTCGGGAAAGATGGCGAAATACCTGCTCAGCCCGATGGTCTCGAGCAGTTCGGCGAGGAAGCGGTTGGGGCCGGCGAAGCTCAGCCAGCCGCCGCGTGCGGAGATCACCTGCTTGGCGGTGACAAAGGCGCTCAACCTGACCGAGTCGCAGAACTTGAGGTCGGTCATGTCGACGACTATTCGCGGGACGGTGCGTTCGAGCAGATCGGCGAGGAGATCATGGAGGCTGGTCGCGGTGTCGGAATCGAGTTCGCCGCTGAGACGGAGCACTGCGACATCGCAGCGGTAATCGGTCACGGTGGCTTGCATGGCATCGCTTTCGTCCTGGTTCGGCGGGATTACAGCCTAGATCTGGCTATCGGACTGGAGGCACACACCAAGTCCGTCCAGATCGCGCGGAACCATCCGGATTACGCAGCGAACTCGCGTGTCGCAGACCACTGAGGACACAAAAATCGGGCCGGCCCCGTAGGGTCCGGCCCGATCAGAAGTTTGGCTGGCCAAGAGAGGATGCATGCGGCACAGCCCGGCTCCTGGCGTCAGATCTGACGCCACCGCCAGCGTGGGCCGCGCCACGCGTCTGCCAGGATCAGCGCGGACGCCTTACCCGGACACTGCTGCACCTTGGACTTTCCCTGGGGTCCACCCATCTGGGCCTCAACCTCCCAGGTCGTGCCGTCGGTGCGGACGTAAACATCCCGGCGCGATAGCCGGACGTCACCATTCCACCAGTGCTGCTCAACTCTCACACGTCGACTTTATGACAGATATCGAAGCTTCTGCGGGAGGCCGATCTGTGAAAGTTTTTCGACGGCAGGTCTAACCGGGATGTCCGATCCGGTGGTTTTCGGCCCCATGACTTGCGTCACGCCGACATTTTAGGGCGGCTAACTATTCGACACTCTGCGTAATTGCCGCAGGTGGGAGCCGCATTTTCAGGACGACGAAACGGTGCCGACACGCAGCCGTCATCTGGTCAGCCTATTTGATCATGGCAGGGTCGTGGTCGGCGGCGGGGGTCCGGGCCATACCAGGAGCACTGTGCACGGAGCGTGATCGACGACAAAGCGTGTGCGGTGTCCCAGGCTCTTCGGACCGAGTCGTCGTCGATCTCCGTCACGCGCCAGGACCAGCACATCCGCGTCCGCGCAGGCGGCAACGACGACCCGTTCGGGGCGGCCACGCAACGTGAGCTTCCGCGCCGATCGACCCAATCGCGCCTCCGCCTTCGCCAGCAAAAGATTTTCCGCCCCAGTGAGCAACCCCACTGGATCCGCGCCCGCGACACGCCCAAGAAGACCCGCCGAACCGCTCAGCGCGGCCTCGGTATCAACATCAAGAACGTGCAGCAGGGTCACTTCGCCGTCTTGTTCACGCGCCGCATCGACACACGCCTCCCACGTGCCCTCCGCGAGCCACACCAGAACGCTCACAGGCCTGACACTCTCAGACTTACCCATAGCGACGCTACCCCTACAATCAGACACGCCGGTACGGTGAGCGCGCCGAGTCGCAGAAACTCCCCGGTCACCGGCGGTTGCCCGCGACCGTGCAGGATCCGCCGCCACAGCAAAGTCGCGAGCGAACCCACGTACGTCAGATTCGGACCGATGTTGGCACCCAGCAGCACGGCCAGCACCAGCCCCGGCGAATGTGCGGCCAGCGGCAGCAACATCAGCGTCGCCGGCAGATTGTTCAGCACGTTCGCGAGCACGGCGGCCAGCCCGGCCATCGCCAGCAACCCGAGCAGATCCGCATGGTGCGGCGCCACCCGGTCCACGAGCGTGCCGAACCCGCTCCGGCTCACCGCCAGCACCACCACCCCGAGTGCCAGGACAAAAAGACAGAACCCGAGATTCGCTTTGCGTACGAGCGTTGTCACCGGCTTTTTCATCCGTACGCCCAGAGCGATCGCACCCGCCAGGGCGACCCACGCCGGATGCACCCCCACCGGCCCCGCAACCGCGAACCCCGCCAGCGTCAGCCCGAGAACAACCAGCGCGAACTTCGGCGCACGCTCCTGCTCGACCTGCGCCGAGTGCTCCGGCGTGCCCAGATCCTGGGCGAAGAACCGCCGCAGAATCAGATACTCGACGCCGATCACCGCCAGCCACGGCAACGCCATCAACCCGGCGAAGCTCACGAACGAGAGCCCCGCCGCGGACAGCGCCAACAGGTTCGTCAGATTCGAGACCGGCAACAACAGCGACGCGGAATTGGCCAGGTGGTTGCATGCATAGACATGCGGCTTCGGGCGTACGCCCAGAGTGGAAGCGGTCGCGAACACCACCGGCGTCAGCAGCACCACCGTGGCATCGAGACTCAACGCCGCCGTCACCACCGAGGCGATGACGAACACGATCCCCAGCAGCCGCTGCGGTGACCCCCGGCTCCAACGCGCCGCGACCGCCCCGGCGTACTTGAAGACCCCGGCCTCATCCGCGAGGTACGACAGCAGCAGAACCGCCGCGAGGAACCCCACGGTCGGCCCCAGCTCGACCAGCTCGTCCACGGCATCCCGCCACGAGACGAGCCCGAACACCACCACGATCACCGCCGCCGGCACCGCGGCCACAGCCTCCGGCAGACCCCGCGGCCGCGCGACGGCAAAGCCGAGCACACCCACGAGCAGCAGGAGAGAAACAACGGTGATCATCAGTCGCGAAGCATGCCCCTACCCCGTACGGTCGAAACCATGGCGCGCCGATGGCTCCTCACGATAATTCTGCTGGCAATCGGCATCGTAGCGGCAGTCACCGGGCGCACCCTCGTACTGGTGATCATGCTGCTTTTCGCGCTGGCCGCCTCACCCCTGATCTTCCCTGCGTCCATCTCGGCGGCCGAGGCCCAGGCCCGCAGCGCCGCCGACGGAAAGCCCATCGTCTACTGGCGCCCGGGCTGCCCCTTCTGCCTGCGCCTGCGAGCCACCCTGGCCTTCCAGAGCCGCCGCCTCCACTGGGTCGACATCTGGAAGGACCCCGCCGCAGCCGCCGCCGTCCGGGCAGTCGCCAACGGCAACGAAACGGTCCCCACAGTCATCCTGCGCGGCGAACCCCACGTAAACCCGAACCCCACCTGGCTACGCGCCGCCATCCGAGCGCGATAACCACCACCGGCACGACACCCACCGGATACCAGGCCATATCCGCCCAGTCGAAGGACGACCCCAGCACCAGCCTCGCGAGGACGCTTCGCGCGCTCAGCTCCGCGGGCAGCGAGGTCAGCTGCAGAAGCTCGATCGCCCAGCAAAAAGCAACCGCCAAAGCACCGGCAACGCCCGGATGAACCCGCGGCCACACAACGTAGACACCGGCAAACACCATGGTCGCGTAAAGCACCGTCCCAGCATTCGCCGCGAACGCCCCACCACCCACAGCCCGGACCACAAGCCCCACGGCGATGACCGTCCCCACCCCACCCAGAGCCACCAGCCGCCGCATGCCCCACATCGAGCTGCAGCTCTTGACGTCAAGCATCTCGGAGCATGGTGAGGGCTTGCCTGACCTCCGTGACGACCCGCGTATACGGCCAGCGGGCCAGCTCTGCAAGCGGGTGGTATCGGTGCAGTTCGCGAACCACGTTCAAACCGACGTAGTACCCGCAACGGCGAGGCAGGTCTCCTCGCTCAGGTGAGTCACGCATCTGGAAGTACGCGGCGTACGTGTCGGGGTTGTCGCCGTCCAGGGCAGCCAGCAAG
Source organism: Winogradskya consettensis (assembly GCF_018332715.1). Taxonomy (GTDB): domain Bacteria; phylum Actinomycetota; class Actinomycetes; order Mycobacteriales; family Micromonosporaceae; genus Actinoplanes; species Actinoplanes consettensis. Next base: position 116,750 of record NZ_BOQP01000013.1, read on the forward strand.
CGGTCGAGAACGGTGCGCTGGTGGGTTCGGCAGGCTTGGTGCCAGTCTTCGAAGCCTTCCGCGAACCACAGGCACTGCGCGTCCGATAGTCCCGGCTCCGCCAACGATGAGACCAGGGTTGCGAGACCTTCGCTCATCAGGGCTGCCGCTATTCCGTGTTCGGGCCAGGATGCGTGGTCGCCGGCTCGGTCATGGACGACGTGGGATGCTTCGTGGATGAGGAGAAGCCGTCCATAGCGCTCGTCGTTCGGGTACCGCTCGACGGCTACAAAGAGCTCTGCGCGGCCGTTCAGCGGAGCTACCCAACCGTTGGCAGTGAACAGGCCTACCAGCACGACTACCTGGACGTCGACGTTCATTACTCCCATGAGGCCTGCTGCTGACGATAAGGCAGTCGATGCTGTGCGGCGGATCACGTCGGCACGGGCAGTCAGGCGACCCGAGTCGGTGAAGAGTTCCGCGAGGCGGCGCTCGTCGAGGCCAGGGTCATGATATTTACTGATTCGTTCGCGGTAGCGCTGCCAACTCGCGGGGCGCTCCGCCCCGGTGGCCGGGGTTTGGGCCAGGAACTCGGGCACCAGGTCTCGCACCACGATAGGCATGCGCTCGATCCTGACAGGGCCCCGTTCAATCGCGGTAGCGGCGGGATTCGGCGTGCGGTCCTCACCAGGATCGCTGCGTGATCAAGCAGGGACAGCACGTGTCGTGCAGGCGACTTGGGGCTTGTGACGGGCTCGGTGGGCAAAGAGAGTGACCCAGCACGCACCTGGTCTTTGTCTCCTTCGGGGCGTGGCGCTGCGTTTGGGCCGATGCAGCCGCTACCGTCACTCGCTGAGAACAGATGTTCGTGGGGGGATTCGTGTCGACTTTCGCTGCCGGCGTCGCTCGGGGCAAGAACGGCTGGACGGCATCCGAGGTGGAGCTCACCGGGGTGGCCGATATCGACGAGGTTGTCGACCGGCTGCGCGATGCCGAGCCCGATGCCGAGTTGTCGTTGCTGTTCGTCGAGGCCGACGATCAGTATTTGGTGATCATGCGCTTGGATGAGGGCGATGACCTGCGGGTCTTCGGGTCTGATTCGGCCTTCGCGGACGAGTCGCGCCTCGGTGCGCTGCTGCTCGCGGATGTGGAGGCGCCGGCCCTGGAGATCGATGAGCTGGCCGCGCCACAGGGTGATGACGACGAGGACGAGCGGCCCGCCGCCGACCCCGACGCCGACCCCGTGGGCGATGTCGAGCTGCTCGCGGATCTGGGGATCAGTTCGCACCGGCTGCTCACCCTCTGTGGTCTCGAGGGGATGCTGCCGGCGGACGTGACCGCTGAGATCTGCCAGAAGCTGGGCGCCGGGGACGAGCTCGAGGAGCTGCGCGACGCATGATGGCCCGTCCTCTGCACGAGACATGGATGCGTCGGGCGCTCTCCGTCGCCACCACGTCGGCGGAGGACGTGCCGGTCGGTGCGGTGATCTACGACGCGGCCGGGAACGAGCTGGCCACAGCCGGGAACGAGCGTGAGGCGGCCGGGGATCCGACCGCCCACGCCGAGGTGCTCGCGCTGCGTCGCGCCGCTGCGGTCACCGGCAGTTGGCGCCTGGACGGCTGCACGCTCGTGGTGACGCTGGAGCCGTGCACGATGTGTGCCGGCGCGCTGGTGCTGGCCCGGATCGGCACGCTCGTCTTCGGCGCCTGGGAGCCGAAGACGGGCGCGGTCGGGTCCCTCTGGGACGTGGTCCGGGATCGGCGCCTGAACCACCGCCCAGAGGTCTACACAGGCATCCTGGAAGCCGAATGCGCGGCCCTGATGCGCGGATTCTTCAGGCGATAGCCGTGTCGAGGCCGATCTGCACCATGTCGGAGAAGCCCTGCTCGCGCTGCGCGGCATCCATCTTGTCGCCACGCTTGATGTGGTCGCTGACGGTCAGAATCGTCAGCGCCTTCACGCCGAACTTGGCCGCGATCGTGTAGATGGCAGCCGACTCCATCTCGACCGCGAGCACGCCGTAGTCGGCGAGCCGGTCGTAAAGGTCGGGCCGGTCCGTGTAGAACTCGTCAGCGGCCAGAATCGGACCCACCCGCAACGGAACGTTCCGCCGCTCAGCGACCTCGGCCGCGGTCCGCAGCAGCCCGAAATCAGCCACGGGCGCGTAATCCACCAGCCCGTCGAACCGCAACCGGTTCATGTTCGAGTCGGTGGCCGACCCGATCGCCGCGATGACATCCCCGAGCTGCAGATCCATCGCCAACGCGCCGCACGACCCAATCCGGATGATGGACTTCGCGCCGTACTCGTTGATGAGCTCATGCGTGTAGATCGAGGCCGACGGCATCCCCATGCCCGACCCCTGCACCGAAACAGGCACACCCTGCCACGTGCCGGTGAACCCCAGCATCCCCCGGACCTGCGTGTAACAGACCGGGTCCTTCAGAAACGTCTCAGCGATCCACTTCGCCCGCATCGGATCCCCGGGAAGCAGAACCCGCTCAGCGATATCGCCCGGCTTCGCGCCGATGTGAACACTCATGAAAGCTGATCCTGCCAGGCGCCCGCCGCCCGGACGCCAGGACCTGGCACTTCGAGCCCTGATCCGGTTTGGGGTCACCCGCCTACAGACGCCCCAGCCGGTCAGTTATTCTACTTCACGGTGGTGTGTCCGAGCGGCCTAAGGAGCACGCCTCGAAAGCGTGTGAGGGTGCAAGCCCTCCAAGGGTTCAAATCCCTTCACCACCGCCAGCAAGCAGGTCAAACGCCCGGCACCTCGGAGACGAGGAGCCGGGCGTTTCTCTGTCTGGTCTCAGTTTTGGTCTCACCGGAGAGGTCCGGACGCCCAGACAGGCCCGACCCTGGACACCGAACACTCCGGGCGGCACACACTCGCCGATGGTTCCGTCAGATCTCGTACGACGCGACGAGGACTCGAGAGCGCACAGCCCGCCGTCACCCGCCAGGGTGAACATCGCCGGGGCTGCACCTCTCAGCCCGCCCACGCTTACGCGTGGCAATGCGCCACTTCCCGTCGACCATTCACCGAGGTAATCGTGGGTCTATGCCATCGGGATGCCCTCTCACCACGGCCGGCGGCATTGTCACAATGTCACTCTTGCGTGGGACTGAACGGACAATCCTCACCATCTACGGGGATGACCGTCCGACCTACACTGGCGTGACCACGGCCGAGTAGATCAATTGGACCCGTACGGTATGCAGCGCGCCAATTCCGCCGATAGCAGCAGGGCGTGGATGATTCGGGGTGGTACGGATGAAGACAGTGTTTGTGCTGATGCCGTTCGATGAGAACTTTGACGATGTCTTCCACATCATCAAAGACTCCGGCCGACAGTCCAACGAGGAAACCGGCTTGGAGATCAAGGTCTACCGGGCCGACGAAATCGCCGAACCGGGACGGATCTCGTTCCAGGTTTTGGAGGCGATTCGAGAGGCAGACCTTATTATCGCTGATCTCACCGGGAGCAATCCGAATGTGATGTACGAGCTCGGCTATGCTCACGCGGCCGAGAAAGACGTGGTGATCCTGAACCAGGAAGTTAACGACTCGCCGTTCGACGTCAAGGACTTTCGTCAGATCACGTACGACCGGACCAAGATGCTCCGCGATTGCCGCCCTCGGTTGGTCACAGCCATCAACTCGGTCATCGGCAAGGCGGGCGACGCCAAAACCTTCATCGCGGACAACGACGGGCAGGTCGAACGATTCACTGAATTCTCGGTGGTGCGTCGCCCCGGCTCGGTTCTCGTCGCGGACATTCAGGCGATACACGTCAAGCTGCAGGTTTCCAGAAAGATCTCACACGATAAGGCGGAGATCCGCAGCCTGGGTATCACCCTGCGAAAACTGATCGACACCGTAACCATCGTCGGTCGGGTCGATGAGGGCGACTCCCGGAACACCGCAGGGTCGATCGGCAATTGCGCCGTGGAACTCGAGCAGGCGGGCGAGGAGGAACTTGCTCACGAAATTTTCACCCGGGCGATCAATCTGTTCCCTGACTTCGAGGGCCTGCGGATCCAGTACAGCGACTTCCTGAGCGACCAGGGAAAGGATGAAGAGGCGTGGAAGGAACTGGAGCGGGCAAAATCGATCAATCCTGCGGATAGGCGTATCTCGAGACTTGCTATGAAGATACGAAGTCGCTCAGCGGGCAATCGAGAGCAGGACGCTGAGATTCTCCATGATTTACGAGACGGGTTTGAGGCAGACCCTTCCGATCAGGCCACACTGGTAGCCTATCTTGTCGCCCTCGATGCCGCCGGCATCGTCCAGTCCGAGGAGTTCGAGCGGGTCTGCAAGATATGGAGTGAGAGGCCCGGACAGGATGGCTACATGGCAGATCGGGCCCTTGCCGACTTCCTTGCCAAGCACGATCCGCTTCGCGCTCAGAAAATCTACGAAGGCCTCCTGGCCCGGACTCCGGCTTTGCCGGACAGTGATCGCCACGCTGTATTGCACAATCTCGCGACGATCCTTTCCGACACCGACCAGGATCAGGCAATCCGTTACTGGACGCTGGCGTACAAGATGAACCGGACCGACGCCGTCGTCACCGCGAGTTTCTCCCAGCGGCTCGCTCAATGGGGAAAGCTTGATCTGGCCAGCCGTGTGGTGAACGGTGAGCAGATCTAGTTCATCGTGATCGGAGACCCGTCTATACCCTGGGGCATAGCCGGGTCTCCGGCTGCAGCCAGATCCGCACGAAGCCTGTGGCTGCCACGCTGTTGGGTATGAAGAGTTCGAGCACCGAGTCCCCCGCCCGCATCTGGCTTCGCCGCCTGGTCATCGCCGTGTCCTGCGCGCCGCTCGCTGCGCTCAGTGTTCTGCACACGATGGGACGCTCGGAGGACTTCGGCGTGCTGGGGCGCTGGTATGTGATGGTTCCGCTGGCTGTCGGGTGCTACTTCGCGTGGAACCTCATCGAGAAGGCGATCTCGTGGACCACGCCGGTCGAAACGCGCGAGGAAGCTTAGGCATCCAGCTCGCCAAAGAACGCCAGGACCGACGCGATCACCAGGTCGGGATCGGTCACCGGGGTGAGGTGGCCGGCGCCGGGGAGTTCCAGTTAGCGGCTGTGCGTGATCGCCGCCGCCACCTCGCGCGCACGGGCCGCGAAGGTGTCAGTTGGGCCGAAGGTTTCGTAGCGTCCGGCGTCCGCCGGATTCAGGGTTTCCAGGGCTTCATCCAGGGGGATTCGGGCCAGCCTTCGGCTGCTGCCATCAATGGGTACGCCGTGGCGCCGTCGACTGATTCGCGGATGATGTCGGCGTGGCCTGCGTGGCGGGCGGTTTCTTGGATCAGGTGGAGCAGGACCCAGCGTACGGACCAGTTGTCGATGTCTTTCGGGTTCCAGGGGACCGTGTGGTCGACCGGGACGGGGTGGTCGAGGTCGTCGATTTCCGCGATCGTTTTCTCGGTTCGCGCGGCGATGCGGTCGTAGTTGGCGAACACGTCGTCGATCGTTTCACCGTCGGCCAGCCGGAAATTGTTCTCGTAGGCGGCGTAGTCGACCGGGCGGGACTCACGGCGTACGGTGTCGATCCAGTTTTCCTCGGTTGAGGCGCAATGCTTGATCAGACCGCCCACCGTGAGCGGGCTGGCCGATGCGGCGGTTCTGAGCTGGTCCTCGGTGAGGCCGAAGGCCGTCAGGCGCACGACGTAACGCATCTGGGTGAGGTAGGCGAGCAGTCCCTCACGTTCGTTGCTGATGGCGCCGACCTGACCGGGCATGAGCTTTCTCCTGTCCTTTTAGCGAGGCTTCCCGCTCAGGTTAGGAGGATTTCAGGTCAGTTTCCGGCCGCATTCCGATCGCCGTGTCACCCACCCGGGTCACCCATCCGCCGGAGCGCCCGAGCGCGAGCAGAGAATCCCGATCAAGGCCGATTTCCACGGGTACGCCCGGAGCGGCCGGCCACCCCCGCCGAAGCTCACCGGGCCGGCGCAGAAGCCCCGTCAACTCGTCGACGGAGTCGAGCGATTCCGCGAAAATCGACAGGTCGGAAAGAACGAGTTCCATTGCTTCGCGTACGGCGTCCGCGTTGCCGCCGCACATTGCCGCAATGAGTTCGGGGCGGGTGGCGGCTACTCGCGTACCGTCGCGGAAAGAGCCGGCGGCGAGCGTACCCGCCAAGGGGTTGTCCTCGATCAGGTTGCTGAGCGCCGCGGCCAGCAGGTGTGGAACGTGGCTGATCCGGGCTACGGCCCGGTCGTGTTCGTCGGCGGTCGCGGGCACGACCCGGGCACCGATGGACGTGTAGAGGCCGGCCAGTGTGAGCCAGTCGTCCAGGCCGGTGCTGCCGGGCTCCAGGCAGAGCACCCACGCACACTCGTCGAACAGGTGCGGGTCGGACGCGAGGAAACTCGACGACTCCTTGCCGGCCATGGGATGCCCGCCGACGTAGCGCAGGCCGCCCATCAGGTCACGGACCGGGCCTTTCACCGAGGTGACGTCGGTGATCAGGCCGAGGAAGCCGCTCAGCTCGGCGAGTACGGCGGGCACCGCGGGCAATGGGACGGCGAGCACCACCACCTCGGCGTCCGCAACCGCGTCGGCGACGCTGTCGGTGACGTGCCAGGCGCCCTTGATCTCGACCGGGCGGATCGAGGGGTCGGCGAAGTGGTGAGCACCCGCGGCCTTGGCCATCGCGGTCGCCTCCACCCGGGTCGAGGGCGCCAGGTCATAACCGGTGACGTTATGCCCGTGGGCGGCTAAGGCGCGCAGCAGCGAGCCGCCGATGAGTCCGAGACCGATGACCGCGACATTCACGGGCCGACTCTCGCACACCCGGCCGTCAGGCCTTGCAGTTGTTGGCCTTCGCCCAGGAGTTCACCTTCGCGACGGGGCTCTTGTTGCCGCCCTTGCGCCACGAGTCCAGGAACGTCGCCGGCCAGATCACACCGCGCCGCACCTTCCAGTCGCCCGTCTTCGCGCACGCCGGCGAGATGCCGTAGTGCAGGTGGCAGACGCCGTTCGCGTTACCGGTGTGCCCGACCTTGCCGACCTGCTGGCCCGCCGTGACCCGGACGCCGGCCTTGATCCCCGACAGCACCTTGCTCAGGTGCGAGCCGTAGTAACGCACCCCGTCATCGCCCAGGATCGACACGGAGAGGCCGCCGTTGAGCGGACCGTCCGGCTGACCCTTCACGTACTCGTCCTTGAGGCTCACCTCCAGCACGACACCGCTGGTCGTGGCGACCGCCGGCTCACCGCAGTCAGCGAAGATGTCCGTCGCCGGATACTTGCTGTGCGTCGGGTGATAGTCGACGTTCGAGGCCTTCACCGGGAATGCGTACTTCACGGTCGTCGCGGTCTTGCTCGGGCTTTTGCTCGGAGTCGGGCTCGGGCTCGTGGACGGCGGCGCGCTGGCTTTACCAGCGGCTGACGGCGGGTCCGCGGACTCCGTCGCCGCCGTCGAGGGCGGATCCACGAACTGCGGTGTCGCCGAGCCCGACGAGTCGTCACTCGGCGAGCCGCAAGCGGCGAGCGAGAACACGGCAACGGTCAGGACCGAGAACGTACGCAGAGAAACCACGGCGCCATCCTGGCAGAAGTCATCCATCCCCGCTGACCTGCCGACCGTGGATAAGGTGAGTGACATGACGGAACAGCACGGCGGCTGGGGCTCCTCGACACCGCCGCCCGGCTGGCTGCCCACGTCCGGGCAGCCGACGATGGTCTCCTCGGCGCCCCCTGCCCACCCGCAGGCCCTTCAGCCGAGCCGGCCTCCCGCAATGCCGCCTTACGCGACTGCGCCATACGCAAACGCGCCCCACCCGACTGCGCCATATGCGAATGCGCCCTACTCGATGCCGCCCGGCATGGCACCGATGGGCCGCCCGCCCGCGTTCCCGCCGAGCCTGCCGCCCCGCCCTGTCTACCGCGAACCTCACACCATCTCAGCGGGCCCGCTCCTGGCCGGCATCGGCGCGACGGCACTCTGGTTCGCCCTCTTCGGAGCCCTCGGCCGCGACCTCATGTCGTACGCCTGGTGGACGCTCGCCGCCGCCGTCTCCGCCTGGCTGGCAGCCGCCCTCCTCACCCTCATCGGCAACCGCGGCGTCGCCGTGGGAGTCGCGGTCAGCAGCGCCCTCGGCCTGTCCATCGCAGCCGGCTTCGTAGCCGCCCGATGGATCACCACCAACGACTGGCCCCTGTGGTGATTGCCCCACTCTGCCCATCCCTGTGAGCCACAATGGGTACGCTCCCAGTCGCACAACGCACTCACCCTTGACGAACGCCGACAGCCCAGGAAGTCTCGGCTCATGGCCCACGTACCGCAGCGACTCGACCCCGAGCGTCGCCGTCGCCGGCTCGAGCTCCTGGCAGCCCTCGCCGACGCCAAATCAGCCCGGGACCACGCCCAGCCGTCCCGCCTCCGCGGCGCCCGCCTCCGCGAACTGATCGCCAACCGCCGCCGCCTCGCCAACTGACCCGGCCGGCATTGCGCGCTGTCTGGCCAGACCCGAGAGGCGCGCTTACCCGCACGTAGGTGTCGGCGTCCGCGACGCGGTTCGTCAGCCTTCGCTATGAGCCCGAGGACCCCGCCGCCGCCGGACTCGACGACGTATCTGACCTCGCTCGCCGCCGTTGGTGCGCTGATGTCGTGTGAAGACCTGCTCACGAAGGTCCCCCACAGTTCCAACTGACGCCCGGATCCCGCCGAGGCCAAGACGGTCGAGCCATGAATGGCGAGCTTCGTGAATGTGATCCGCATGACTCAAGCGGCGCTCGCGCCGACAGGCTGTGCCGGCGACACCGCAGGTCGGCAGCGAACGACCTGAGTCCGCCTTCACCGTGGATCGGTCCGCCGTAGCGGGTCATCACGGCAACTGAAGCTACAACAAGAAATGCACGGTGCCTTCACACGCTTTCGGGACGCGAGATCTCGTGGTCCTTGGACCGGATGGCTGCGTGATCAGGCCGGGACGGCAGCGCGCTGGGCGGTGGACTCAGGGCTGGGGGGTTGGGCGTACTTGGAGGGGGAGAGCCCTACAGGCGCGCCAAGGCCTTGCGAAGCGGGTCGAGGCCCAGGGAGCCGAGGTTAAGGGCGTCGCGGTGGAAGTCTTTGAGGTTGAAGGTGGGGCCTTTTCGGGCTTTGGCGTCGTCTCGGGCTTGGAGCCAGATGCGTTCGCCGACCTTGTAGGAGGGGGCTTGGCCGGGCCAGCCGAGGTAGCGCTTCCATTCGAAGCGGAGGACGTCTTCCTGCATGCGGCAGTGCTGGCGGAGGAAGTCCCAGCCGAGTTGGGGGGTCCAGCGGGCGCCGGGGTGGAAGGCGAAGGGGTTGTCGCGGGGGATTTCCAGCTCAAGGTGCATGCCGATGTCGACGATGACGCGGGTGGCTCGGAGGGCTTGGGCGTCGAGCATGCCGAGGCGGTCGCCGGGGTCGGCGAGGTAGCCGAGGTCGTCCATGAGGCGTTCGGCGTAGAGGGCCCAGCCTTCGCCGTGGCCGGAGGACCAGCAAAGAAGACGTTGCCAGCGGTTGAGGGTGTCGGCTTCGTGGATGGTCTGGCCGATCTGGAGGTGATGGCCGGGGACGCCCTCGTGGTAGACCGTGGAGGTTTCGCGCCAGGTGGAGAATTCGGTCTGGCCTTCGGGGACGGCCCACCACATGCGGCCGGGGCGGCTGAAGTCCTCGCTGGGTGCGGTGTAGTAGATGCCGCCGTCGCTGGTGGGGGCGAGGCAGGCTTCGACCGTGCGGACGGCCGGCGGGATGTCGAAGTGGGTGCCGTTGAGCTCGGAGATGGCCTTGTCGGCGGTGGCCTGCATCCAGTCGCGGAAGGCTTCCTTGCTGGGGATGCGGCGGGCCGGGTCGGCGTCGAGGAGGGCGACGGCTTCGTCCACTGTGGCGCCGGGGCCGGCGATCTGGGCGGCCGTCGCGCGCATCTCGCGCTCGAGGCGGGCCAGCTCCTCGAAGCCCCAGGCGTAGGTTTCGTGCTGGTCGATGCGGGCGCCGAGGAAGTATTGCGAGGCGCGGTCATAGCGCTCCGGGCCGGCGGCTTCCTTGTCGCGGCCGTAGGGGGACAGCTCGGTGAGCAGGAACTGGCCGAACTCCGCGACGGCGGCCGTGGCCGCGGCGGCGTTGCGGGTGAGCTCGGTCTGCAGCAAGCCGGTCGCCTCGAGGCCGTCGGCGAGGCCGTGGAAGAAGTTGTCGCGGGCCGGGTCGGTCCAGGTGGCGCATTGTTCGGCGACCTCGATCATCTGGATCCGCGCGCTGGCGTTGCCCTTGGCGGCCTCGTCGAGCAGCGTGCGCCGGTATTGCCGCAGGGCGTGCGGGAAGCCGCCGAGGCGGGCCGAGATGTTGGCGACCGCCTCCTCGCCCTGGACCGGCATGAGGTCGAAGGTCATCCGCATGCCGTGGACCGCGCTGGTGATGACGTTGATCTCGCTGGCGATGTCGCCGGCGTCGTAGCGGGTCAGGTCGAGACCGAGCCGCTCCTGCATGGCGTCCTTGGCGACGTTCTCACGCTCGGTCGCGGGCTCGATCAGGTCGAGCTCGGTCAGCGTGCGGCGGGCCAGCTCGGCCTGGGCCTCGAAGCCCTCCGGCGACAGGTCGTCGAGCTGGGCGTCGAAGCCGGGCACGCCGATGAAGGTGGCGCCGGTCGGGTTGAGCGGGGCCCACTCGTCGACGTAGCGGTTCGCAAGGTCATCAATCTGTCCCACGCGACGACCCTACGGGAGGGGGCTGACATTTTCCCTCCCGTTATCCGGGGGTGCTGTGGCTCACTGTCCAGTCGAGCAGGCGATCCATGGACCAGGAATTGACCACCCGATCCACGGGTACGCCGCACAGCGCGGCCCGCTCGCACCCGTACCTCTGCCAATCGAGCTGTCCCGGGGCGTGCGCATCGGTGTCGATGCTGAACAGGCACCCGGCCTCGACGGCGACGGTGAGCATCCGTTTCGGGGGGTCTAGCCGGTCCGGGCGCGAGTTGATCTCGATGGCCTTGCCGTGCTCGGCGACCGCGGCGACCACTCTGTGCAGGTCGAAGTCGCTCGGCGGCCGGGTGTGCCCGCGCCGATGCCCCTTGTCACCTTCCCCAGAGGCTGACACCTTCCGCCCGGTCATGTGCCCGAGGATGTCGAGGTGCGGGTTCTCGATGGCCGCCAGCATCCGGCGGGTCATCTTGGCCGAGTCGTCCCGCAGCCCGCTGTGCACCGAGCCGACCACCACGTCGAGCCGTTCGAGCAGCTCGTCCTCCTGGTCGAGCGAGCCGTCGGCGAGGATGTCGACCTCGATGCCGGTGAGGATGCGGAACCCCTCGGGCAGCGCCTCGTTGACCTTCGCCACGTGATCGAGTTGTTTGCGCAGCCGGGCGGCGGTCAGGCCGTGCGCCACGGTGAGTCGTGGCGAGTGGTCGGTGAGCACCATGTATTCGTGGCCGAGCTCGACGGCGGCCAGTGCCATCTCCTCGATGGGCGAGCCGCCGTCGGACCAGTCGGAGTGGCAGTGACAGTCGCCGCGCAGCGCCGAGCGCAGGACCGCGGCCGCACCCTTGAGGTCGGTGCCCTCGGTCGACTCGATGCGGCGCAGGTAGACGGGCTCCTCGCCGGCGAGCGACTCGGTGATGCAGCGGGCGGTCACGTCGCCGATCCCGGTGAGGTCGGCGAGGGTGCCGTCCGCTGCCCGCCGGGCGAGCTCGTCGGCGGGCAGCGCCGCGACTGTCGCAGCCGCTGACCGGAACGCTTTGACCCGGTAGGTCGCCTCATTGGCGCGTTCCAGCAGAAAAGCGATGCGTCGCAGGTCAGCGATCGGATCTCGGGAGGTCACCAGGTCACGATAGGGCCTGGCGGACGTTCTCGCGGCTGGTGAGAAAGACCGTGGCGGGGTCGCCGAGATACGACCACGGCTGCTCGCTCGGGTAGTCGCCGATGGCGTCGAAGCAGGACTGGGCGGCCCGGGCCTCCCCGCCGCCCCCGAAGGCGATCGCGAAGATCCCGAAACTGCTCTGGAAGCCGGGCGTACGCGGGAACGCCGGGTGGAAGATGGACCTGTTCGCGGCGGCGTGCACCTCAGCCACCACCTCCGGGCGGGCCAGGTAGTCCTCGCCGGAGATCTGCGCCGCGATCTCGAAGTGGGCCCACGCGATCAGCGTGCCGAGCGGGTTACCGTCCGGCATCGCCGCGACCGTCCGGCGGGCGAAGTCCAGGGCCAGCTCGTCACTGCCGCCCCACTTGGCGCACTTCTGCTGCAGCAGGACGTGGTACGCGCCACGGTGCCAGCGGTTCCGCGCGATGACCTGCTCGAAGCGGCGCTCAGCTTCCTCGAGACCGAGCTGGCGCCCGACAGCCGTGTGGATCAGCTCCGTCCAGGCGATCGGGTTGTCCGGGTCACGGGCGATGGCGTCATCGAGGGCGTCCTCGGCGACCTTGAGCCGGCGGAAGAAGACCGCGAACTGCTCCTGCGAGACGGTGTCCGCACCCCCGTTGCCGCGCGCCTGCCAGGCCCATCCAGCGGCATGCGAGCCCTTCACCAGGAAAGGCAGCGCCGAGTGCGGCTCGGCGGCGACCCATTGGTCGATCCACGGCTGGGGGCCCTGCCGATCGCAGAGCACGCCGAGAAGGAACGCGCGGATGTTCGAGTCCGTGGTCGCGGTGAGCACGTCGCGGGCGTACTTCCAGTCGCCGTTGTCGGCCGCCGCGATCAGCGATCGGGCGGTCGGATCGCCGAAGGTCGGGTCGAACACGATCGTCGGCGCCGCCGGTTTGTCCCGTTTGAAAGGCCACATGTAAGTCTGAATCTCCCCTGGTCAGAACAGGGATGGTAGAGGTCGGCGGCCGACCCGGGAGTAGACCTCCCGGCGGAAACCGCGGTACGACCGGACGCTGTCCCACGGGTCCTGCGCGGGCAGGTCGCCGATCGCGTCGAGGTGGGTGGCCGCCGCCTGGAACTCCCCGGCGAACACGAACGCGAGGGCGAAATACCCCTCGGCGGCCTGGTAGCCGGGTCGGCGCTGGAAAGCGGGGTGCCGCACGGACCTGCCGCCGGCGGCGTAGAGCTCGGCGATCACTCCCGTACGCCGCAGGTAGTCGATTCCCTCGTCGTGCCGGCCGGCGTGCTGCAGGTACGCCTCCGGAACGAGCATGCCCAGCTCGGACCCGTCCGGCATGTCCTCGACCGTCTGCCGGGCGAAATCCACGCCGATGCCTTCCTGCCCGCTCCACTTCTCGTGCAGCTGGTTCAGCAGGTTGCGATGCGCGCCCCGGTTCCAGCGGTCCCGGGCGATCGCCTCGCTGAAGCGGTGCCGTGCCTCCCCGATCCCGAGCTGGCGGCCCATCGCCGTGACGACCCGCTGGGACCAGGCGATCGGGCTGTCCCGGTCCCGGGTGGCCGCCTCGTCGAGAGCGTCCTCGGCCAGCTTGAGCCGGCGGAAGAACACGGCGAACTGGTCCTGCGACACGTCCTTGGCCAGTTTCGTGCTGCGCGCCTCCCAGGCGTACACGATCTGCTGGCGGCCCTTGGCGAGGTAGGGGAGTGCGGATCTCGGCTCAGCCTTGATCCATTCGTCGATCCAGGGCTGCGGTCCTTCCCGCTCCACGGCGAGGCACAGATAGAACTCGCGCTGGTCCCAGTCGGTGACCGCGGTGAGCCCGTCGCGGACCGTGGCCCAGTCGCCACGCTCCCCGGCGGCGGCCAGCGCACGCGCGGCCGGATCGCCGAAAGTGGGGTCGAAAGCGAGCTTCTCGAACGGCCACATGAGATCTGTCCCCCCGGCTGCGGAGACAGGATCTTAAGGGGTTGCCCGGTAAAGATCGAGATCGGTATCTTCCCCGGACCGTCGGGCCGACCGGGCTCTCAGACGGGAAATCGGGGAAGGAAGCACGGGGGATGTTTCGCGCTGCCGCATCGCTGGCGATGCTGCTGGGTTTCTATGTCGTCGCTCTGATCCAGCTCGTGGTCGTGATCGCGTTCGCCATCTGGGTGGGCGTCGAGACCACGGCCTTCATCGGTGCCAAGATCGCTATTCCGCTGGTCATCGCCGTGGGTGCCACGTTCGTCGGGGTGTTCAAGGCGATGCGCACCCGCTCCGGGGCGGAGCACGGGCTGCTCGTCACGCCGCAGGCCGCGCCGGAGCTGTGGAACACCGTGCACGCGCTGGCCACCGAGGTCGGCACCCGGATGCCGGACGAGATCCGGCTCGTGCCCGACGTCAACGCCGCGGTCAGCGAGGACGCCAAGCTGCTCGGCCTGATCGGGGGACGGCGGCGGCTCTACCTGGGCATGCCGCTCATCCAGGCATACTCGGTCGACCAGATGCGCTCGATCATCGCCCACGAACTCGGCCACTACTCGGGCCGGCACACCGGTCTCGGCGTGGCCGCCTACCGGGGCCGGCTCGCGGTCGAGGAGACCGTGGAGCAGCTCGGCAGGTTCAACCCCGTCGGCATCGTCTTCCGCGGCTACTCCCGGCTCTATCTGCTCGTCGACAACGCGGCCTCGCGCAGTCAGGAGCGGGAGGCCGACCGGGCATCGGTCCGGGTCGCCGGTCCGGCCGCCGCGATCGAGGCGCTCAAGGACCTGCCCGCCGTCAGCGCGGCCTGGGGTTTCTACTTCAGCCGGTACGTCGCTCCGGGCTGGGAGGCAGGCTACGCGCCGGACGACCTCTTCGGCGGTTTCGGGCAGCTCGTCACCGCCCGCCAGGAGGAGCTGGCCGAGCTGCGCCAGCAGGAGCCGGAGCGGGCGACGTCACGGTGGGACACGCACCCGTCGCTCGCCGACCGGATCGCCATCATGCGCGCGGCACCGCAGCAGGCGCACCCGGTCGACGGCCGGCCCGCCACGGTGCTGCTGCCCTCGATCCAGCAGGCGGGCGTCGCCCTGCAGCGTGAGGTCGTCGAGGTCGGCTCGCGCCAGGTGCTGCCCTGGCCTCAGTTCATCGCGGCCGCGACGACGGCCGGGCTGCAACGCACGTCGGACCGGATCTTCCGGTCGCTGACCCGGCTCACCGGCACGTCGGAGCCGAGCCTGGGTGCCCTGTTCGACCTCGTCGAGGCGGGGCGGCTCGGTGAGCTGGCGGAGGAGTTCTTCAGCAACGCGACCCGCAAGGAGGCCGCGGTCAAGTTCTCCGGCCCGATGGACACGATGCTCACGCTGGCGGCGATCCGCTCCGGCAAGGCGTTCTGGCAGATGTCCTGGACCGAGCCCGTGAAGTTGATCGACGCGGACGGCGCCGACCTGGACCTCGAGGAGATCGCCAAACTCGCCGTCAACCCGGAGAGCATCGGCGAGGCGCGGGCCCGGCTGGCCGAGATGGGCGTACGCGTGGAAGCCGCCACCGTCATCGAAGCGAAGGCAACCGGCCGGGGTGCGGAGGTCATCGGTGCGCTGGCCAACGTCAAGGTGGACGGCGTCGAGTCCGACCTGGTGCTGCTGAACCGCGGTTTTGTCGTGGCCCCGGCACCCAGGAAGTCGGACAAGGGCGAGAAGCGGCTCGAGGAACTGGTCCAGATGTACACCGCCGAGGAGCTGGCGGCGCGGTTCCGTTTCATGCCGTTCGAGGAGGTCAGCGGCGCCGCGATCACCAAGCGGACGCCGATCCGGGCCGAGCTGCGCCTGCACGGCGGCACGGTGGTCACGATGGAGGAGCGCTGGTCGGGCGAGCAGCTCGGCAAGAGCCGCGACACGTTCGTCGAAATCCTCGAACGGATCATCCGGGACGCAGAAGAGTAGTCAACTGACTACGCTACGCAAGGTTATTTTTACGAACAAGTAACACGCGTAGGGCCGGAACACATTACTCCACTGTGGAAGGCTGCGCCTAATCGGGCACCCCGTCGGCCAGGCCGCCGCGCGGGCATTCGCGCACGGCCCCCGACGGTGCCCGATCGCAGGCCGCACCACGTTTCCTGCCCGCGTAGAACCAGGCAACCCCTGCGGTCCATCCCCCGATCAGACGAGTCAACTCTGACCTGGGGAAAGGGGTCACCCGCTTTTTTCTCGGCTAGATTGTCCCCGATCGGTGCGCCCACGCGACTACGGAGTGTAGTCACCAAACGGTGTAAAGCGGGCGCATGGCGGAGGAATTGACGATGTCAGACTCGGTGAATCACCGGCGAACCCGGACGCGCTCCGTACTAGCGGCCGTCATGACGGTCCTGATCCTCGTTCCGGCGGGGGTTTTGTTCACCCGGGTCTGGAGTGACGTTTCCGACCGGCGGGCCAGCACCAAGCTCGAACAGATGGGCGTCGAGTACCTCGCGGCCCTCGCCCCGCTGGTCAGCTCGCTGGCCGAGGCACAGTCGTCCGCGCTCTCCGGCGTCTCCGACCCGCCCGTCTCGCTGACCACCGCGGTCAACGGCGTCGCGGCGGTGGACCAGCGGCTCGGCGGCGATCTGCGCACCCGTGACCGCTGGACGGGGCTGCGGCAGAAGATCGAGCTGCTGCCCAAGACCACCGGCGATCCGCTCACCGTCCTGCAGGCCCACGTCGAGGTCGCCGATCTGACGCTCGCCCTCTACGAAGCCGTACGCGACAACTCCGAGCTGGCCCGCGACCCCGACAACGACCTCGCGCACCTGCAGGAAGCGGTCGGCGTCGACCTGCCCACCACGGTCGTCGAGGTGAGCCGGATGGGCGACTACAGCCAGCTCGTCGCCAAGGCCACCGCCACGCAACTCGCCCAGCTCAGCCCGCAGTTCGGGGCCGCGGTGCTGGCCGTCAACACATACGTCAACAGCCTCACCGACAACCTGCAGGCCGCCGTCGACAACACCACGAGCGGCACCCTGAGCGGCAGCCTGGTCAGCGGGCTCGATTCGTTCCGGCGCGGCGTCGAGTCGCTGACCCGGGGCGCGAACCCGGGCGGCGTACCGAATGCGGCGACCATGGCCACCGCGCAGAGCCAGCTCCAGGTCTCCCTGTCGAACCTGTCGACCATCACCGTCCGGGAGATGGCGACCCTGCTGCAGGACCGGCTCGACCGGCTGGCGTACCGCGAGGCGGAGACGCTCGCCGCCGGCGTGCTGATCGCGCTGCTGATCATCGGCGCGGTTGTTCTGCCCCTGACCGGGCGGCGCCGGCGGGGCCGGCCGATTCACAGCGAAGCCGCCCGGGACGTGACCGTAGGACCGGGCGATGTGGACACCACACGACGGGAGCACGCCGGTGCTCTTCGGTAAACTCCGCATTCTGGGCAAACTGATCCTGCTGATGCTCGTGCCGCTGGTCGGCGTCGTCGCCCTGGCAGTGCCGATCGTCGTCAACCGCATCGAGGTGGGCCGCGACGCGCAGCGCATCTCCGACTCCGTTCAGCTGGCCACCCAGGTCGGCTCGGCCGTGCAGGAGCTCCAGGAGGAGCGGCTGTTGTCGGTGGGCTATCTCTTCGGCCTCATCCAGCAGCCCGAGCTCGTGGTGCAGAGCGCCAAGGCGACTGACCGCATCGAGGGCCTCAAGAGCCTGGACCAGCCGTTGTCCGCCGAGCTGCGGCACGCGGTCAACAACATCTCGCGGCTCACCAGCACCCGCGCCAACGTGATCAACCGGACCATCCGGCCCGACCAGATCGTCACCGAGTTCACCGACGTGATCACCCCGATCATCAACGGGCTCGCGCTCTCCACGAACGCCGACCTGACCACGTCCGCCGGACGCCAGGTCTACGCGCTCGACCAGGCTCTGCGCAGTGACGACCTGATCAGCCAGGCGGCCGGCCACCTGACCGGAGCCGTGGTCACCAAGAATTCCGGGCTGGTCGGGCTCTTCTCCTCGACGCTCCTGCAGCTCCAGCTGATCATCGGTAACGGCGAGCCGTACTTCACCGCGAGCCAGTACAAGCTCTACCTCGGTGCCCAGTCGGCGTTCGGTGCCCGGGTCGGCAACCAGTTCCTGACCCAGGCGCAGACCGACCCGGCCGGCGCGGTGAAGCTGCTGAACATCCAGACGCTGTTCCCGTCGCTGCGCTCGGTCATCGTGCTCGGCGGTTTCGTGGAGAAGCGCGTGGCCGCCGACGTGGATGCCGCGGTTACCGAAAGCCGCAACGGCGCGCTGCGTACGGCCGGCGTGGTCGGCGGCGGTGCGCTCCTGCTCGTCTTCGCGGTTGTCGCGCTGTCGCTGCTGATGGCGCGCGCGGTTGCCCAGCCGTTGCGCCGCTTGACGACCTCGGCCGACCGGATCGCCCGGGCCGCCGAGGCGGAGCTGGAGCGGGTCGCGGACGATGACGCGGAGACCGTACGCCCGATCCGGCTCGACCCTGTCGAAGTGGCCGGCCGGGACGAGATCGGCGACCTGGCCCGCGCGTTCGACCGCGTGCAGAGCACCGCCGTCCGGCTGGTGGAGCGTCAGGTGCTCGGACGGCGCAACGTCGCCCAGATGTTCGGGCACGTCGGGCGGCGTACCCAGAACCTGGTCGGCCGTCAGCTCGCTCTGATCGACAACCTGGAGCGCCGCGAGACCGACACCGACCGGCTGGGCGAGCTGTACCGCCTCGACCACATGTCCAGCCGCCTGCGCCGCAACGCCAGCTCGCTGGTCGTGCTCTCCGGTGGGGCCGGCGCCAACGACCACATGGCCCCGCTGGCGCTCTCCGACGTCGTACGGCTCGCCCTCGGCGAGATCGAGGACTACACGCGTGTCGACGTCGAGGTACCCGAGGAGATCGTGGTCGTGCCGGCCGTCCTGGCCGACCTGACCCTGCTGCTCGCGGAGCTGATGGAGAACGCGACCTCGTTCTCGCCGCCGCACACCCGCGTCACGATCACCGCCGCCGAGCTGCGCGGGGGTGCCCGGCTCGGGGTTGTCGACCACGGTCTCGGCCTGACCCCGGAGCGCATCGCCGAGGAGAACGCGCGGCTGACCCGCCGCGAGCGCCTCGACCTCGCCCCCTCCGAGGTGCTCGGCCTCTTCGTGGTCGGCCGGCTGGCCCGCCGCCACGGCATGGAGGTCACGCTCGCCGACACCCCCGACGGTGGCGTCACGGCCTGGCTCGACCTGCGGCCCGATCACCTGGTGCCGCGGGTCGACACCGTGGTCACGCCGCACGGCCCGATCCAGGCGACCGTGCCGAGCCAGCACAGCGAGTTCTCGCCGCTGGTCGCCGGCGGTTCGGTGCGCTCGGTTCCGGGCAGCGCCCTGCCGTTCGACTCGAACATGCTGGGACGGGCCACCCGTACGCTCGAAGTGGCGAAGTCCTGGAACGCGTTCGCCCTGCGGCCACAGCTGGAGGCCACGCCGGTCGCCGGTCGTTTCCCGGCCGGCCTGCCGCAGCTACCCGCCGGTGGACAGGTCCGCGCGGAACTCGAGGCCCCGGCGATCCCCCGCCAGCGCCAGACCCCTGAAAGCGAGCCGCTGCGCCGCCGCGTACCGGGCAATCAGCTGCCGGCCGAGACCGCCCCCAGGATCCACGCGACCGTCCCCACCACGGACGACGCGCTGGCCGCCCGTGCCGCCTTCGACGCATTCGAGGCCGGGGTCTCCCAGGCCCAGTGGGACGTCGCCGAGCAGGAGATGTCCGCACCCCCGGCCGTGGGGCACGCCCCGCTCTCGCGCCGGGTGCCGGGCGCGACCCTGCCGGTCGGCGAGCCCAGCACCCCGACCCCGCCGGCGTCGCCGGCCCAGCCACTCGATCCCGACGCCGCCCGGGCGTTGATGGAGCAGTTCGAGTACGGCGTTGCCCGAGCCCTGAGCGAAACCCAGCCACAACCCGAGGGACAACCGCGATGACATCCCCCTACTCCACTGACACCGGCAACGGCACCGCGCAGTCGCAGCTCAGCGCCGAGGCCAAGACCTTCAACTGGCTGCTGGACTCGTTCACGTCCGGCACCGCCGGCGTGGTCGAGGCGATCGCCGTCTCCTCCGACGGCCTGCTCATGGCGATGTCCGCGATCAAGGACCGCCCGAACGCCGAGCGGCTCGCGGCTGTCGTCTCCGGCCTGACCAGCCTCGCCGGCGGCGCGGCCAGCTGGTACAAGCTCGGCAGCCTCAACCGGGTCATCATCGACATGGCCGACGGCTACCTGCTGGTGACCGCGATCAGTGCCGGCTCGGTGCTCGGCGTCGTCGCCGACCGGTCCGCCAACCTGGGCACGCTCGCCTATGAGATGACCCTCTTCGCCACCCGCGCGGGCGGCGCCCTCAGCCCGCGGCTCATCGCTGAATTGAAGAACGCCGTCCAGCAATGAGATATCCGGCCGGACCCGACGACCCGGAACACCCGGCGACTCCCGGGGTCCGGCCGTTCCTGCGCGGCAAAGAGGCTCCCCCGGCCCCGCAGGAAGTGGCGCCCGCACTGCGGCCCTTTGTCATCACCTCGGGGCGGGTGGCCGCGATCGACCCGGACATCGGGCTGGAAACCCAGGTCAGCGCGCTGCCGAGCGCGTACTACGCGCGGCTCTCCCCCGAGCAGCGGGCAATCGTCCAGCTGTGCCGCGACCCGCTGTCCCTGGCGGAGATCTCGGCTCAGCTCCGGATGCACTTCGGCGTGACCCGGATCCTCGTCTGCGATCTGCGGGCAGCGGGGCATCTGGACGTGCACGTCCTGCAGAGCGACTTCCCCGACCCCGACACCATCATGCGAGTGATCCGTGGCCTTCGATCCATACCCTGACAGCCGCGTCGTAGGCAGCGCTCGTGTGCCTGAGACGCCGCCGCGGCGCAAGGCCCCCGTACCAGTCAAGATCATCGTGGCCGGCGGCTTCGGCGTCGGCAAGACCACGACGGTCGGCGCGATCTCGGAGATCTCGCCGCTCACCACCGAGGCCGAGATGACGATGGAGTCCGTCGGCGTCGACGTCCCGGGGCAGGCGACCGCCAAGACCACCACCACGATCGCCATGGACTTCGGCTGCGTCACCATCGACCAGACCCTGAAGCTCTACCTCTTCGGTACGCCGGGCCAGTCGCGCTTCTCGTTCATGTGGGACGACCTCGTGCGCGGAGCCCTCGGCGCCCTGGTAGTGGTCGATACGTCCAGGATTGACGACTGTTATCCCGCGGTGGACTATTTCGAGCGTGCTGGGCTTCCCTTCGTGGTCGGCGTGAACACCTTCAACGGGCAGCTCGGCTACAACCTGGACGAGGTTCGCTGGGCGCTCGCTGTGCGTGACGAAGTACCTGTAGTGCAGTTCGATGCCCGGTTCCGTGGTTCCGTACGCGACGCTCTGCTGGTGGTTCTGGATCAGGCCCTCAACAAAGCATTGCGGATGCGGCAGTAAGGTTTGCGCCGAGTCGCGTAGTACCGGTTTCCAATCTGACCCGCGAGCGGGCACAGTTGTACCGGCCACTGCGGGTAACGGAGGGACGGTGTCGTGCGAGGCGGACTGGACGACGCACTCGACAAGCTGGCACGCCGCGATGAGTTGCGGCGGCGGGCCAACGGCGAGTCGGCAAGCAGCACCCCACCGGCGGTGAACGAGCTGGTCGAGGCGATCGCGGCGGTGGTGGGCCGCAATCCCGAGCTGGCCGTGACCGTCGGCGTCGAGGGATCGGGCGATCCGCTCCTGCTGCATTTCGCGGTCGAGGGCGGCATAGTCCAGGTCAGCGCGGACAACACCGTGGTGCAGCGTGGTCCGGAGCCGGGCCACCAGGACGACGTCATCGACGCCGACCTGGTGGAGGACCCCTATCCGCAGCCGCATCCCTTCGCGGCCGCCCCGCCGCCGGACGTTCCCCCGCAGGACGACCAGCGCGGTTTCCTGCCGCCACTGCCCGAGCCCATCCCGTTGCACGTCGACGAGCAGGAGACCGAGCAGGCGGCGAAGCGGCTCGCCGCACTGCTCCGCGCGGACCCCTCCCTACTGCGGTCGCAGGACTAGGATCGCTCGTTCCACGGCGCTGACCTTGTCGGCGAGCAGGCCCACCGCGCCGACAGCCCGGTTGAGCGGGTCGTCACCGGCCCCGCCCAGCGACTGCTCGCGCAGGAATGCCGCCTTGACCTCGGCCCACCGCTGGGCCTGCTCCGGGGTGAGGCGGCCGCGCAGCTCCGCGAGCTTGAGCAGGTTCGCCTCGGCGCCCGTGGTCAGCGTCTGCGCCTCACCGACGTAGTGGTCGTCGATGATCGACTCCAGCTCGGCGTCGTTCAGGGCCGGCACGATCCGCTCAGCGATCTTGTTCATGTTGCGGTAGGAGCCCTGCAGCTTGAACGGCGGCTCGGTACGCGACGAGTCCGCCTGACCCGCCGACGCGATGTACGCCTGGTTGTTGCGCAACACCGTCCGCTGCACCCAGCGCATCTTGCGCAGCACCGACAGCACCTGCTCCAGCTCCGTGGCGGAATACGCGTAGCTCAGCCGGTCCGGCCGCACCGAGTCGTCGCCCTCCGCGAGCCGCACCAGCAGCGTGAGGTCCGCCCGGTCGCGAGCGGCGAGCGGTGCCAGCACGGCGTTGGAGGTCAGCGCGTTCTCCAGATACGACATCTCGAACGCGTCCTCGCGCCCGGAGAGCACATCGCCCAGGTTCCACACATCGGCCCGGTTGGCGAGCATGTCCGGGATCCGGAACCGCTGCCCGCTCTCGGTGTACGGGTTGCCCGCCATACAGACAGCGAACCGCTTGCCACGCAGGTCGTAGGTCCGCGTCTTACCGTTCCAGACGCCCTCCATCCGGCGCTGGGCGTCGCAGAGCGAGATGAACTTCTGCAGCAGCTCCGGTGAGGTGTGCTGGATGTCGTCCAGGTAGAGCAGGACGTTGTTGCCCATCTCCAGGGCGAACGAGATCTTCTCGACCTCCTGGCGTGCGGTCGCGTCGGGTGCGTCCGCGGGGTCGAGCGAGGTGACCGCGTGCCCCAGGGCCGGCCCGTTGACCTTCACGAAGACCACGCCGAGGCGGTTGGCGACGTACTCCATCAGGGTGGTCTTGCCGTAACCGGGCGGCGAGATCAGCAGCAGCAGGCCGGACTGGTCGGTGCGTTTGCTGTCGCCGGCCGCGCCGAGCTGCCGGGCCAGGTTGTCACCGATCAGCGGCAGGTAGACCTCGTCGAGCAGCCGGTTGCGGACGAATGCGCTCATCACGCCGGCCTTGTACTCGTCGAGCCGCAGCCGGTCCCGCTCTGCCGCGGCCACGGCGGTCCGCTTCCGCTGATATTCACGGTACGCAGGAATGCGCTGTTCCCGGAACCTCCTGGTCCGCACCAGGAACTCGTCCAGCCGCAGCGTCAACCGCCCGTCTGTGATCGCCGGGTGGACCCCGAGCAGCCCCTCAACGGTCTCGGTGAGCGCTGCCGCCGAGTCGTAGCGGGTCAGCGTCGAACCGGTCAGCTCGATGGCGACCGCCTCGACCTGATCCTGCTGCGAGCCGCTGTCCGGCTGTGCCGCCCGGAACGCCTGCAGCCACGCCGCCACGAGCTGCCGGCGAGCGGCGGGATCGTGCTCCAGCGCGCGCAGATCGTCGGCGAAGCTGCGGTCACCGGCACTGAGCGCACGATGGAAACGGTCGAGGAACCGGCGAGCGCCCGCGCTGGTCACGAACCCCGCCGGCGCGGTGGCGAGCTCCTCGATGAGGTATTCGCCGATCTCCGTACCCGCTGCGAGATCCAGTTCCGCCCGCAACTCGTCCATGGCACTGCCCGCGGAACCGAACATGTCGCGTGCCCGGACCAGCGACGATGCCCGCAACGTCCACAACGCCTGCTGTTCCGACGTGGTGCCGGCCCAGAACAGCTGCGCAGCGGCACGGACCTGGGGTTCGTAGCGCAGGAGCCCGGCCGCGGCGTGCAGGCGGATCAGCGCGCCGAGGATCAGGGTCGCGTCGCTGTCGTGTACGCCCCGCTCGTACCCCTCGTCGAAGCGTGCCTCGGCACCACGCCGCACCACGTCCCGCAGCGACCCGTCCGCCAGGGCCGTGGCCGTTCCCGCGGGGTCCGCGGCGAAGAGCGCGGCAGCCAGATGCGCACCTCGATAGACGTGGCGGTCCTCGGAGATCAGCGACTGCGTCCAGAAATCCTGGGTGGCGGCGAACGCCGGGTCGGTGACCGGCGCGCGGTAGTCGGTGCCGGTGACCGTGAACGCCAGCTCGTCGCCGTTCGGCACCACGGTCAGATCGATGGCCTGGGTGTTCACCGCGAACGAGTGCCGCCCGAGGCGGATCGTGGCACCCCCGTCGGAGAACAGGTCGAGCCGGTCACGCAAAGATCGGCCGGCCTCCTGCCGCGCGGCCTTGACCCGCCCGTCCAGCTCCTCGGCCCGCACGGAGTCGCCGAGGGTACGCAGCTCAGCGGCCACCGACCGCAGCTTCGCGACCATCTGATCGGTGGCGAAGTACGTGTTGACCTCGTCCACGGTTGTCAGACCCGCGGCCCGGCGCTGCACGCTGGTCAACGTGCGCTGCGCGGACGAGAACAGCCGGTCGGCCCGGCGTGACCGGTCGTCGAGCAGCTGCTGGCGCCGTCCGGCGAAAGCCTCGTAGATCTCCGAGCGTTTCGCGGCGAGCTGGTCCGCGAAGTCGTCGAAGTCACCGAACCGGGACTCCAGCGCCTCGACCTGCAGCATCAGCTTGGCGGACTGCTCGTCGCCGTGCTCGGGGGTGTCCGCGGCGGCCAGCCCGGCCGTCACCGACTGGGCGAGCAGCGCGAACTCGGCGGCGAACGCGGCCCGGCCCTCGACCGCGGCGAGGTCGCGGCGGCGGGCGTCGAGCGTCGCCCGGGCCCGGTTGACGCCACCGAGCACTTCGCCGATGCGTTCCAGGATGCCGACCCGCACGGTCGCGTCGGCGATGTCCAGACCGCCGACCACCTCGGTGACCACCTGGAGTCCGTCGGCCTGCTCACCGAGCTTCGCGGCGACGGGTTCCGCCTCGGCGACCGTCTTGATGCCGGCCGCGTCGGTGACGAGCTGCTCCACGGAATCCTGGTAGCCGGCGAACGCGTCCTCGCGCTGCAGGAACTCCACAGCACGGCGTGCGGCCGCGTCCACCTCGGACTCGAGTTCGGCACCGAGGCGGTCGAGCCGGTCGGTGTCGACGTAGCGCAGTTCGCGCAGGGTGACCGTGTGGCCCTGGGCCGTACGCAGCGTCGCCAGCTGCCGCACCCAGCCGTCCGTGGTCGCGGGCACCTCGCTGCGCGACAGCCGGACCAGCGTCCGGGTGGAAGCCTCCGCCTCGTCGACCGCCGTGGCCGCCTGCGCGGTGAGCTCCTGCACCGACTCGAACTCGTCGAGCACCTGCTCGGCGGTGGTCCGCAGCTCGGAAACCGGGGCCGCGAGATCGCCCAGCTCCGGGTCGGTGAGCCAGTGGTAGTGGTCGAACAGCCGGTTCGCGGCCGCGATGATCGCCTCGAAGACCGGGCCGGAGGGGCTCATGTCGTCGACCATGCGGGCCACCGACAGCGCATCCGCGATACCCCGGACCAGGTCGGCGTTGCCGATGCGTTCGAGCGGGCCGGTGCCGATCTCCTGCGCCGCGGCGTACGTGTCCGAGACGTACGGCGTCTGCCACACCTGCATCGGGTGCACGCGCGCCGGCTCGTCCATCGCCCGGAACGCGATCAGCGTCCCGTCGTCGAACAGCGAATACCCGTGGCACGTGATCGGGGTCGCGACCTCTTTACGGATCACGTTGTACGGCAGCAGCAGGTAACGCCCGGAGGCCCGCGCGTGGAACACGTAGAGCGTGTCCTCGCCGTTGACCGAGCGCACCACCCGCTCGAACTCCAGCTCGGCGGTCTCCGCGTCGAACGTCTTCGCCAGACCGGTCGCCAGGTAGTAGCCGCCCGGGAAGATGATGCCCTGGTCCTCGGGGAGCCGCTGGCACGCCTGCCCGATGCCGTCGAGCCGGCGTACGTCCCGGGTCCGGGTGTTGAAGACCAGATACCGGTGCGTGGTTTCCTTGTACGGCAGGATGCGCAGCAGGATCAGCGGGCCGACCCTCGCGTACGCGATCTCCCCGTCGGCAAGACTCTGCAGCGGCTCGTCCACCGGCTCGGAGAAGATGCCCTCGCCGTCCTCGGTGTTGTTCTCCACCTTGACGGTGAGCGTGCCGCCGACCGTCTCGACGAACACCTCGTCGTCGATGGACACGTGCGGGTGCCGGCCGAGCACGTGCTGGTCCCGGGTGGCCAGCGTCCACTCGAAGTCGTGCGACGGCGGGAAGACGTGATCCCGTTCGCCACGGTTGTCGACGTACGTGACCGACCCGTCGACGCCGAGCCGCCACCGCAGCACCTTGAGGTCGTCGGCGCGCGCACCGGTCTGGAAGACGGCCAGCAGCAACGAGTCGAGCCGGCGCAGCTGCAGCAGATGCGTCTCCCGGTAGTACCGGTAGAGCTCCGCGAAGTCCCGCTGGAAACCGGGATCGTCGAGCAGCCCCGGCACGGTGGCCGTCTCGAAGCCACCGTCCTGGGTGAACGCGTGCACGGCGAACACGTCCGCCACCGACGTCTCCGAGCGCAGCCCGATGAAGACGTTGTAGCCGAACAGCATGGCGCCGCCGACCTGCACGATGTCGCGCGGCACGCAGTTGTTCTCCGTGCGCACCCGCTGCGAGCCCAGCTGGCGCATCTGCTGCCCGCCGAACGTCTCCGTCCGGCGGGCGTTCAGCTGCTCGGCACGCTCACCCAGCTCCTTGGCCTGCACGCCCAGCCGGGCGCGGAGAACCTCGTAGGTACCTGCGTCGAGTTCACTCACCGGGCTGCGGGAACCTTGGCGTCGCCCAGACCCATCTTTTCGGCGGCGGCCAGCAGCTCCTTGAGCTTGCCGGTGTCGTTGCCGCCCGACCGGATCTGCTGGGTGAGGAACGCCGACAGGGTCAGGTTGGCGACGTCACCGGAGTTCACCGAGCCGAGCACGCGGCCCAGGTCCTCGGTGAAGTTCGTGGAGCCGTCGAGGTAGCGGGCGCCGAGACTCTGGGCGACGTTCGAGTGCTCGACGAAACCGTCGACGCTCTTGCCCATCGAGATCGCACCGACCAGCTTGTCGAAGAAGATCGAGTCGCCGCCGACGATGTCGATGTCGGCCCGCTCCAGCCCGGTCGCGATGAGGGTCGCCTGGGACTCGGCGATGTCCTTCTGCACGGTGATGCCGGCGAGGCGGATCTCCTTCTCCATCTCGAGCCGCAGCCGGTATTCCTCGTGCTCACGGGTGGCGGCATCCATCGCCGCCATCGCGCCGGCCTTCTCCTGCAGACCCGCGGCCTCACCGAGCAGCTTCTCGCGGATCGCCTCGGCGACGACCAGCGCCTTCGCCTGCTCGACGGCGGCCTCGGCGCGGCCCGTCTTCTCGATGACCTCGGCGTTGGCCCGGCCGGTCTTCTCGATCACCTCGGCGTTGCGTTCGCGCACCTGCACGTCGGCGAGTCCGGCGGCTGCGGCCTCGGCCTGCGTACCTTCCGCCATCCGGATCTTCGCCCTGGCGTCGAGCTCCGCGGTCTGCTGGCGGGCCTCCGCCAGCACCAGCTCCTCGCGGGCCTTGAACTTCGCGGCGGTCTCGGCAGCCTCGGCGGCCTTGATGTCCTTGACCAGGGCCTCCTGCGCCTCGGCCTCGGCGTTGATGATCACGGCCTGCCGGGTGCGCTCGGCCTCCTCGACGACGCGGAGGCGCTTGATGTTCTCCTCCTGCTCGGCGACGGTCTTCTCCACCGCGATGCGCTCGCGGATGAGGTCGGCGATCGAGCGCTTCTCGGTCTCGATCTCCTTGTTCTTGGAGATCGTGGAGAGCTCGGTCTCCCGTTCGCGACCGATCACCTCGAGCATCCGGTCCTTCTCGATGCGCTCGGTCTCGATCGCGATGACCCGCTCGCGGTTCTTCTCGGCGACCGCGATCTCCCGGTCCTTGTTCTGCGTCTGGATGCCGAGCTGCTGTTCGGTACGCAGGTGCGCGCCCTCGGCCCGCAGCCGCTCCTCAGCATGCGCGAGCGCGATCTCGGCCTCCTCGCGGGCCCGCATCGTCTCGATCTCCCGGCGCTGCTTGATCTCCGCGTCGGCCTGCCGGCGCTCCAGCTCGAGGATCGCCTCCTTGGCGTCCACGTTCTGGCGGGTGAGTTCCTTCTCCTCGTTGCGCCGGAAATCGTTGGTGAGCACCGACTCGATCGCGGTCAGCTCGGTGATCTTCCGGATGCCCTGGGCGTCGAGGATGTTCTTCGGGTCGAGCGACGACATCGGGGTCTGCTCGAGGAAGTCGATCGCGGCGTCCTCGAGGCTGTAACCGTTGAGGTCGGTCCCGATCACCTCGATGATCTGGTCCCGGAACTCGTTGCGCTTGGTGTAGAGATCGACGAAGTCCAGCTGCTTGCCGACGGTCTTGAGCGCCTCGGAGAACTTCGCGCTGAACAGCTCCTGCAGCGTCAGCTCGTTGCTGGCCCGGGCCGTGCCGATCGCCTGGGCGACCTTGATGACGTCCTCGACGGTCTTGTTGACCCGCACGAAGAACGTGATCCGGATGTCCGCCCGGATGTTGTCCCGGCAGATCAGACCCTCACGACCGGTCCGGGCGATCTCGATGGTCTTCACCGAGATGTCCATGATCTCGGACTTGTGCAGAACGGGCAGCACGACGGCGCCCGTGAAGGTGACGTCCACGCGGCGCACCTTGGAGACGATGAGCGCTTTGCCCTGCTCCACCTTGCGGAACAGCCGGCTGACGAACAGCACGACACCGATCGCGATGAGCAGTACGACGGCGATGAGCACGCCGAATCCAGTGGTGACCACGTCCATGGGGGTCCTTAAACGTTGGCGATGTCGGACGGAATGACCCAGAAGAACTCGCCTTCGGGGTCGACGTCGTACAGAAGTGCGGTTGTTCCCGCGCGCAGGTCGTCGTCGCCGGCCTGGCGAACCTGCACGATCGCGGAGGAACCGTCGGGTGAGTGCACCTCGGCCTGGCCGAACGTGCGGGTCACCCGCCCGGTGCGGATGACGCACGTGAGCCCGATGAAGTCGGCCCGGGAGGGTTCCGGGCCGGTCGGCAGGAAGCGCTTGACCGCCATGACGGCGACCTTGGTGAGAATCCAGGCCGCGGCGACGGCACCCGCCAGCACCAGCGCGACCGGGATCATGTCGAGCAGCTCGGCGCCGGCCAGACTGCCGAACCACGCGAAGACGACGAGCAGGGAGAGCACCACCGAGGCAGGCACACCGCCGAGCCCCAGGAAACCCAGGAACCCGCCGCCGTCGTCAGCCGCGCCGTCGCCATCGGGATCGGCGCCACCGACGATGACGACCAGCCAATACCCGATGACCACCACGAGCAGCGGAGTGAAAACAACGGTGGGGAAGCTGAGCACAGCCTCGAAGAACCCACCCATGACTCAGCCCGCCCCCGTGTGCCGCCGCCGTCGCTCCCCGTGTGCCAAGCGATCCTTGCGGTGATGTCGATGATGACAGGGGTAGGCAAGAACGGCCCTCGTCCATCAGGACGAGGGCCGGTCACAAGTGGGAGTCAGTCGTCTGTCAGAGCCAGGGCGTCGGGCAGGTCCTGCAGCACCTCACGACGGTCGCGATCGCGGGTCGCCGCGGCGAGTTCCTCGATGTAGTCGATGAGCTCGTCGCGCTCCGCCTCGCTCAGATCCTCGAGCGACGCGGCCAGCTCGTCGATCAGGGTTGTCGCCGTTTCCGGCTCGATGTCGTCGTCGCTGGTGAGTTCGATCGACACGGCCAGGTCGATCAGGGCGCGCATCAGGGTCCGGTTCACGCAGGCAGCATAGACCTCACCGTGAGTGACAGGCAGTGATCCCCGGGCCACTCCGCGCCCGTGACAGCCGACATCACTTTGAGTTATCAAAAGCTCGCGCGAAGGTAGGCGATCGCCCCGCACGCGAGGTTTGTCCTCACGCCACGTCACGCGGCCTTTTGCCGTTTTTAAAGGGTTATGCGACGCCTGAGATGTCTGGCATAGCCCATTTGGCCAGTTCGCCCGAGACCTCCGGTCCACGCTCTTGAATCACGCTCGGTGACACCCTAATGTCCTGATTAGTCCAGCGGCGCGGCAAGAGTGACCGCACTGCTGACACGAACAGTGATGAAGGGAGGGCGGGTCATGACGGCAGCGAACAGTTGGTTCCTCGTGATCACCGGCTACGCGATCCTGCTGGCCTGGCCCGTCTCGACGCTGGCCCTGGTCAGCTTCGCGGTCCGTTACATGGCGTCGCATCGCCGGGTCGTCGTCGACCGGTCGCTGGCGAAGGGCGACGGCACGCCGGAGCACTTCTGGATCATCGTGCCGGCGCTGAACGAAGAGGTCGTCGTCGGCAACACGGTCAACGCGGCACTGGCCCTCGGCGGTCCCGGCGGCACCCTCGCCCGGGTCCTCGTGGTCGACGACGGATCGGACGACCGCACCCCCGACGTGCTCGCCGCCATCAACCACCCGAGGCTGATGGTCCTGCGTCGCGAGCTTCCCGAAGCACGCAAGGGCAAGGGCGAGGCGCTCAACGCCGCCTACCGCTACATAGCGCAGATCACTGCCGAAGCCGGCGTACGCCCGGACAAGGTCGTCATCGGCATCATCGACGGCGACGGCCAGGGCAGCAGCAACATCCTGCTCGAGGTCTCCCGGATGATGCGCGACCCGCAGATCGGCGCGGTGCAGGTGCAGGTCCGCATCCGCAACCGCAACAAGCTCCTCGGCGCGGTCCAGGATCTCGAGTTCGGGGCCATCGTCAACGCCTGCCAGAGCCTGCGCGACACGATCGACACGGTCGGGCTCGGCGGCAACGGGCAGTTCACCAGGCTCTCCGCGCTGCTGGCTCTCGGCGACGCGCCCTGGTCGGCCTGCCTCGTCGAGGATCTCGAGCTCGGCCTGCGGATGCACCTCGACGGGGTCGGCATCCGATACACCCCGCGGGCCACCGTCACCCAGCAGGCCGTCGTCGACCTGCGCCGGCTCACCCGCCAGCGCACCCGCTGGGCCCAGGGCAACCTGCAGTGCGCACGTTACCTGCGCCGGCTGGCCGCCTCGAAGCGGATCGGCGTGACCTCGCTGGTGGAGATGTTCCACTACCTGGTCTCGCCCTGGATCAACGCACTGGTCACCGTCGCCCTGCTCGGCGGGGTCCTGGTCGGCGCCGCCGGTCTGGCGCTCGGCCACCCGATGCCCTACCTGCGCTCCTGGCAGGACCTGGCCACCAGCGGCGAGGTGTGGTTCGCGGTGACGTTCTTCCCCGGCTTCATCTGGGCCCTGGTGCACCGCTACCGGCTGCGGGACGAGAGCCTGCGCCGGCTGCTCACCGCCGCGGTCGCGTACCCGGTCTTCCTTCTCCTCGGTCTGGTCGCCACCTACCGCGCCATCGCCCGCCAGGCGAGCGGCCGGCAGTCCTGGGCCAAGACCGAGCGGCTCGCCGAAGAGCCGATCTCCCCCGCACCGATGCAAGTCGCTCTAGCCGCCTGACTCCCCCTGCTAGCTCCCCTCGTAGCAAAGGCCCAACCATGTCGCTCCCCGAAGTGCACCTGATCGGCGGCACCCGCCCCGAAGCCGTCAAGCTGGCCCCCGTAGTGCTCGCCATGCGCGAAGCCGGCCTGCTCACCCCCGTCCTGGTCGCCAGCGGCCAGCACCCGACCATGGTCAGCCAGGCGCTCGTCGCGTTCGGCCTCGAACCCGACGTCACGCTGGCCGTCGAGCGGGGCACCGGCACCCAGGCCGAGCTGCTCACCGAGATGATCCGGCAGCTCGACGAGCTCTGGGCGCAGCGGACCCCCGCCGCCGTGATCGTGCAGGGCGACACCACCACGAGCCTGGCCGGCGCGCTCGCAGCGTTCTGGCGGCGGATCCCGGTCGTGCACCTCGAGGCGGGGCTGCGCTCCGGTGACCTCGAGTCGCCGTTCCCCGAGGAGGGCAACCGGCGACTGGTCGCGCAGGTCGCGTCGCTGCACCTCGCGCCGACGCCGCTGGCCGCCATGAACCTGCTCGACGAGAACATCGACACCACCGACGTGCTGATCACCGGCAACACCGTCGTCGACGCCACGCTCGCGGTGGCCGGGCGCCGGATGCCGTACGAGACCCCCGCGCTGGCCGCCCGCGCCGAGTCGGAGAACCGGCTGGTCGTCGTCACCGCGCACCGCCGCGAGTCGTGGGGCGCCCCGCTCGACCGCATCCTCGCCGCCGTCCGCGAGCTCGTCGAGCGCTACGACGACATCGACGTGGTCCTGCCGAGCCACCCGAACCCCGCGGTCCGCGCCCAGGTCGAGGCCGGGCTCGGCGGCGTCGAGCGGGTCACGGTCACCGACCCGTTGCCGTACCCCGATCTGTCGCGCCTGCTCTCCGAGGCATACCTGGTGCTCACCGACTCGGGCGGCATCCAGGAGGAGGCCCCGTCGTTCGGCGTGCCCGCGCTGGTGCTGCGCGAGGTCACCGAACGGGTCGAGTCGCTGCACGCCGGTTGCGCCAAGCTCGTCGGCTCCAACCCCGAACTGATCGTGAAGGAGGCGGCTCTGCTGCTCGACAGCCGGGTCCGCCGCGACGCGATGACCGCGGGCGGAAACCCCTACGGCGACGGTCTCGCGGCCGGCCGTACCGCTCAGGCGACCGCGCACCTACTCGGCCTCGCCGAGGCTCCCGCACCGATGCCCGCCTTCGAATCCACCGCCGCTGTCACGTACGGAGCGTCCTTCTGATGCGTACCCCCAAGCTCACCCGCCGCACGATCCTCGGCGCCGGCGTCGCCCTCACCGCCACCGCCGCCCTCGGGGTCGGCGTGATGAATGCCGACGCCGCGACCACCACCACGTCGGCCGCCACCAAGTCGGGCAAGGCCGCGCCGGGCGGCGGCACCGCGAAGACGCTCGTGCTCTACGACACCACCGGCGACTACGGCTGGATGGGCGAGGTCTACGCCACCCAGACCGCGAACCTCGCCTCGCACTTCGGTTCCTGGACCGCGGCGCCGGTCGCGGCCTACAAGGCCGGCGACCTGAACACCTACACGGCCGTGGTCTACGTGGGCTCCACCTACGACGAGCCGCTGCCGGCCGCCTTCCTCGCCGACATCACCGCGACGAAGAAGCCGGTGACCTGGCTCTTCGACAACATCTGGCAGCTGGCCGCCAAGGACGCGAACTTCGCCGCCACCCACGGCTTCACCAGCGGTTCGTTCGACTTCGCCGACGTGACCGAGGTCGACTACAAGGGCAAGAAGCTCACCCGCGACACGACCGACAAGTCCGGCATCATGAACCTCACGGTCTCGGACACCACCAAGTTCAAGACCTTGGCATCGGCCGTACGCCCGGACGGCACCACCTTCCCCTGGGCCGTGCAGTCCGGCAACTTCACCTACGTCGGCGAGATCCCGTTCGCGTACGTGACCCACGACGACCGCTACCTCGCGTTCGCCGACATCCTCTTCGACTCGCTCGGCGACACCGGCGTCTCCCGGGAGCGGCACCGCGCCCTGGCCCGCATCGAGGACGTCGGCCCCGACTCCGACCCGGACGAGCTCAAGGCGATCGCCGACTACCTCTACGCCGAGAAGGTCCCGTTCAGCGTCGCCGTCTACCCGCGGTACCGCGACCCGAAGGGCGTGCAGAACAACGGCAAGGCCCAGGACTACACGCTGGTGAACAAGCCGAAGGTCGTCGCGGCGCTGAAGTACATGCAGCAGCGCGGCGGCACGCTGATCATGCACGGCTACACCCACCAGTACGGCAACGTGGCGAACCCGTACGACGGCGTCAGCGCGAACGACTTCGAGTTCTACATGGCGCACGTCGACGCGAACAACAGCGTCATCTACGACGGCCCGGTCAAGGAGGACTCCGCGTCATACGTGACCAGCCGGGTCACCGCCGCCGGCCTGACCTTCGCGCTCGCCGGCCTGGGCATGCCCACGACGTTCGAGTTCCCGCACTACGCGGCGAGCGGCCTGGACTACCAGACGATCAACACGCTGTTCGGCAAGCGCTACGACCGCGGCCTCTACTTCCCGGGCGTGCTCACCGGGGCGAAGTTCGACTACACCCGTCAGTTCGGGCAGTTCTTCCCGTACGCCGTCCGCGACGTCTACGGCTCGGTCGTCATTCCGGAGAACATCGGCAACGTCGAGCCCGAGCCGTTCAACAACCACCCGGCCCGGCTGCCCGCCGACCTGCTCGCCTCCGCGGACCGCAACCTGGTCGTACGCGACGGCGTGGCCAGCTTCTTCTACCACGCGTACCTCGGCACGGACCACCTGAAGACGCTGGTCACGGGGCTCAAGGCGCAGGGCTACTCGTTCGTCTCCGGCGACTCGATGGTCGCCGGCTGATGTCTGCCACCGGGGAGGTAGCGGCCTTCTACGCCCAGTCGTGGATCCATCAGGACCGCAGCGCCATGCTCCGGGTCATCGCGCCGGACGCCGAGATCGAGTGGAACCTCGACCAGCCTGCCGATGACGAGGAGCTGGCCCAGCTCCTGCAACGGATGGCCGCGTTCGCCGACTCGGTCACGATCGCCTCGACCGTCTGCGCGGACGACCGGGCGGCGCTGGTCTACGACTGTGCCGCTCCCTTCGGCACGGCGCGCTTCGCGGAGTTCCTGACGGTCACCGACGGCCTGATCAGTGAGGTCCGGCAGGTGTACGACGTGACGGCGCTGCGCCGTTACTTCCACGGCCTGCTCGACGAGGAAGACGAGTACGAGTTGTGATCACGTCTCCCTCCATCGGCAGGGCCCGTCCCGGCTTAAGGGAAAACTCGTCCGAGTAGTGCGAGCAAGTTTTCCCAGTGGCGCTTCTCGCCGGCCTCGTCGTACGCGGACGTGTCGGTCATCGTGTAGCCGTGCGAGGCGCCGTCGTAGATCTCCGACGTGTAGGTGACCCCGGCCTCGTCCAGCGCCTGCTCGAGCACGGCGATCTGCTCGGCGGTGATCGAGTGGTCCTTGTCGGCATGACCGAAGTACAGCTCACCCGTGATGGCCCCTACCGCGAGGTGGGGGCTGTCCGGCTGATCGGTCACCAGCCGGCCGCCGTGGAAGCTGGCAACGGCCTTGATCCGGTCCGGGTACGCCGCGATCGCCTTGAACGCGTTCGTCCCGCCCATGCAGTAACCGGTGATCGCGACCGGGCCGGTCTCGTAGGCGCTGAAGAAGTCCAGGTACGCCCTGGTGTCCGACAGGATCTCGGGAGTGTTCAGCGCCATCACGAGCGGCATGATCGTGGCGACGGCGGCTTCCCGGGCCTCCGGGGTCTGCAGGGAGCCCTCGAAGAGCGGGGCGCGCTTGCCTCGGTAGAGCAGGTTCGGGGCGAGGACGGCGTACCCGTGCTCGGCGATCCGGTCTGCCATCTCGAAGATGCGGGGACGCAGGCTGAAGGCATCCGGGTAGAGCAGCACGCCCGGGAACGGCCCGTCGCCGTCGGGCAGCACCAGGTACGCGTCCGCGACGCCGTCCGGGGTCGTGATGTCCACGGTGGTCTTGTTCATACGGGCACGTTATCCCCCTTACCGACCGTGATCGTCGACGCCGGTTGGTGCCACTTAAAACAGACTTAAGGAATTTGGCAGAACGCTTTAAGCCGTACGGGATAACGATCAGTCTCGTTCTCAGCCTTACCTTGATCGGAGTTCTGCCCATGGCACGTCGTCGTCTGCGTTTGGCCATCTACGCGGGAGCCGCCGCAATCGCCATCGGCGGTGGCGCCGTCGCCGCGGTCGCTGCCACCAACCCGTCGACGCAGGCCACCGGCGGGCTCACGGCGAGCTTCACCAAGGACTCCGACTGGGGCAGCGGCTACCAGGGCAAATACACGATCACGAACTCCGGTGGCGCCGCGGTCAACGGCTGGCAGCTCGTCTTCGGCCTGCCGGCGAGCGCGAAGCTCAGCAGCTCGTGGGAGGCCACGGTCACCACCGCGGGGACCACGTCGACGGCGAAGGACAAGGGCTACAACGCCACGATCCCGGCCGGCGCGACCACCACGTTCGGGTTCATCGTGACCGGCGGCGGCGCACCGACCAGCTGCACGATCAACGGCGCGTCCTGCGGTGGCGGCGGCTCGACCCCGACCACGGCACCCACCACCGCGCCGACGACCAAGGCGCCCACCACGGCACCGACCACCAAGGCGCCCACGACCGCGCCCACCACGAAGGCGCCGACGACGGCACCGACCAGCGCACCGGCGACCACCACCCCGCCGTCATCGGGCAGCGGCAACGTGCTCGTCGCGCCGTACGTCGACATGGGCCTGCTCTCCAACGGCAGCACCACGCTGTCGCAGCTGGCATCGAGCGGGAACGTCAAGTCGTACTCGCTGGCGTTCGTCACCAGCGTCGGCTGCAAGGCCAGCTGGTTCAACGCGTTCGACCCGCGGGCCAAGCAGTTCGGTGACCAGATCACGGCGATCCGCGCCGGCGGCGGCGACGTGAAGGTGTCCTTCGGCGGCGCGACCGGCATCGAGCTGGCGCAGGCGTGCACCGACGTGAAGGCGCTGCAGGCCGAGTACCAGGCGGTCGTCTCCGCGTACAACCTGAAGTACATCGACCTCGACATCGAGGGCGCGGCCGTGGCCGACCCCACCACGATCGCCCGCCGCTCGACCGCGCTCGCCGCGCTGCAGAAGGCCAACCCCGGCCTGAAGATCTCGCTGACCCTGCCGGTGCTGCCCGAGGGCCTCACCGCCGACGGTGTGAACGTGGTCAAGTCGGCGAAGAACGCGGGCGTCGACCTCGACCTGGTCAACATCATGGCGATGGACTACGGCCGCTCCGGCCAGGACTACGGCGACCTCGCGATCCAGGCCGTCAAGTCGACCAAGGACCAGATCAAGTCGGTCTACGGCAACAGCGACGCGGCCGCCTTCAAGATGGTCGGCGTGACCCCGATGCTGGGCAAGAACGACGACAACGGCACCTTCACCCAGGACGACGCCCGGGACCTGGTCGCCTTCGCCAACAGCAACCACCTCGGGTTCGTCTCCTTCTGGGAGGTCAACCGCGACAAGAACGCCTGCAACGGCGCGCTCTTCCAGTGCACCAACGTCACCCAGTCGCCGTTCGAGTTCTCCAAGATCTTCGCCGGCTTCAAGGGCTAGACCTCAGATTTCCGTCCCCCAACGGAAGAACCATCCCCAGAGAGAACGCGGTCCCTTACGGGGCCGCGTTTTCTCGTTCAAAACCCTTACCGAGCTCAGCGACCGTACGCCGGGCCAGGTCACGCAGGGGTGTCTCGTCCGGGCTCTCCAGCCAGAAGTGCAGCGCGACCCGCATCGCGGTCATGAACGTGGCGGCCATCAGCCGGGCGGTGACGGGATCGCCGAGCCGATCGGCGACTGCGCCCGCCAGCTCCTGCTCCAGCGCGGCGAACGTGCTGACCTGCTGGACGAGCAATGCCGGCTCGGTACGCAGCAGCCGCGTCTGCGCCACCCACTGCGGGTCGACCACACCGATCTGCTCGTAGTACTCGTCGGACGCTCCGGCCAGCGCGGTCCACGCACTCTCCTGCGCTGGGCGGCCCCGGACCAGGTCGACGAGCGTGGCGATGCGGCGGTGGTCGCCGTACAGCAGCGCCTCTTCCTTGTTGGCGAAGTAGTTGGAGAACGTGCGCCGGGAGACCCCGGCCTCGTCTGCCACCGCCTCCACCGTGAGCCGGTCAGCCCCGTGCGCGATCGCGAGCCGGACCGCGGCCTCATGCAGGGCCTGGCGGGTAGCGGCCTTCTTGCGCTCCCGCAGCCCGGGCTCGGACGTGGCGGTACTCATGGCCGAAGCTTAGCGGCGATCTGCATCACTTCCCAATGGGCAAACTTGCACTTTGAGCAAGTCTGGCAGATAGTTGTATGTGACACCCATCCCGCAGGAGGCTCCCATGCCTGACGACGCCGGCACCGCGGCTCGTCGCGAACTGCTCCATCAGGTCCGCGAGATGTTCACGGCGTTCCGCCTCTTCAAGGGCGAGTTGCCGAGCCAGCACGCGGCCGTGCCCCCGGGCACCCTGATGGTGCTCGCGTCGATCGACCAGATGACCCCCGGCTCCGACGCGGGCTGCCACCTCAAGGACCTCGCCGTCCGCTGCTCGCTCGATCCCTCGACGGTCAGCCGCTCGGTCGCCGCCCTCGTCAAGTCCGGCCTCGTCGACCGCAGCGCCGACCCGGTCGACGGCCGCGCCAGCGTCCTTGCCCTGAGCGCCCACGGCCGCAGCACCCTCGACGAGATCTACGGCTGGATCGACGACCGCCTCGCCATGGCCATGCGGGGATGGGACCTCGACGACATAGCCGTCTTCACCGCGCTCATGCAGCGCTTCTCCGCAGACCTTCTCCCCCGAACCACCACCTCGCCGGAGGCCGCGCGCCTCCCGCAAGCCAACTACCCGCTGGAGGCCGCGCGATGAGCGCACCCACCACCACGCGCGTCGAACCTGATGCGATGAGCCACCGCCAGATCCTGGAGGCCCTCAGCGGCCTCCTGCTGGCCCTGTTCGTCGCCATGTCCAGCGCTACCATCGTCTCGACCGCCCTGCCGACGATCATCGGATCGCTCAACGGCACCCAGAACCAGTACACCTGGGTCGTCACGGCAACGCTGCTCACCAGCACGGCGACGACCCCGATCTGGGGCAAGCTCTCGGACCTCTACAGCAAGAAACTGCTGGTCCAGCTCTCGATCATCATCTACGTCGCCGGCTCGATCGTCGCCGGCTTCTCCCAGACCGCCGGCGAGCTGATCGCCGCCCGCGCCTTCCAGGGCATCGGCCTCGGCGGCGTCCAGGCCCTGGTCCAGGTCGCCATCGCCGCGATGATCGCGCCCCGCGAACGCGGCCGCTACAACGGCTACCTCGGCGGAGTCCTCGCCCTCGCCACGGTCGGTGGCCCGCTGCTGGGCGGCGTCATCGTCGACTCCCCGCTGGGCTGGCGCTGGTGCTTCTTCGCCGGCGCGCCCGTCGCGGTCCTCGCCCTGATCGTCCTGCAGCGCACCCTGCACCTGCCGGTCTTCAAGCGCGACAACGTCAAGATCGACTACGTCGGCGCGAGCCTGATCGCCCTCGGCGTGAGCGTCATCCTGATCTGGATCTCGTTCGTCGACAGCTCCTTCGCCTGGATCTCCTGGCAGACCTTCACCATGGTCATCCCCGGCATCCTGATCCTCGTCGCCGCCGTCTGGGTCGAATCCCGCGTCGCCGAGCCGGTCGTCCCCCTGCCGATCGTCAAGCAGCGCAACACCGCCCTGGCCATCGTCGCCAGCCTCGCGGTCGGCATGGCGATGTTCGGCGGCTCGGTCTTCCTCGGCCAGTACTTCCAGATCGGCCGCGGCTACAGCCCCACCGAAGCCGGCCTGCTCACCATCCCCCTGATGGGCGGCCTCCTGGTCTCCTCAACGGTCTCCGGCCGCATGATCACCAAGACCGGCAAGATCAAGCCCTACATCCTCGCGGGTACGGCAATCCTGGTCGCCGGTTTCGCCATGCTCGCCTTCATGGACCACGAAACCCCGCTCTGGTTCCTCTGGACCGGCATGCTGCTGGTCGGCGTCGGCGTCGGCATGTCGATGCAGAACCTGGTCCTCGCCGTCCAGAACTCGGTCTCCCTCAAGGACATCGGCGCCGCCAGCTCCACGATCGCCTTCTTCCGCTCCCTCGGCGGCACGATCGGCGTCTCCGTCCTCGGCGCGGTCCTCGCCCACCGTGTCACCGACTCGATCACCAGCCAGCTCGCCGCCTCAGGCGCCCCGGCCGGCTCCGGCGGCGGCAGCATCAGCGCCCTGAACCTCACCAGCCTCCCCGCCTCCATCCAGCACATCGTCCGGGCCGCCTACGGTGACGCCACCGGCCACATCTTCATGATCTCCGCCTTCATCGCGGTCATCGGCGTCGTCGCCTCGCTCTTCTTCAAGAACATCACTCTGCGCACCTCGCTCGACATGACCAAGGCCGCCGCAGAAACCAAGCCCGCCGCGGACGAAGCCACCGTCCCCGCCGAAGCCATCACCCGCTGACCCACCCACCACGATCAGTTGTGCACAATTTAATTGTGCACAACTGAAATCACCGCAGCGCCCGGGCGAACCGCCCGGGCGCTGCTTCGTGCGCGGCCAGCTTTCCGCCGGGCCAACATCTCTTGCGGTTGGCTTTCGCCGAGCCGACGTTCGCGCGGCCGGCTTCCACAGCGCCGGCGTTTCGCGCGGCCCGCTTCCACAGGGCCGGCGTTTCGTGCGGTCAGGCCGCGACTGCGGCTTCGGCCATCTGCTCCTCGGTGGGGCGCAGGCGGGGTGCGGCGAGGGCGGCCAGGATGTTCGCGGCAGCGAAGACAGCAGCGATCAGCAGACCCCGCTCGAACCCGCCGACCAGCGCCTCCTGCGGCTGAGCGCCATCGCCGAGCAGGCTCTCCACGTGCGAGGTGGAGAACGTCGTGATGATCGCCAGGCCGAGGGCGCCGCCGATCTGGTAGCCCGCGTTGACCACGCCGGAGGCCGCGCCGGCCTGTTCGTGGGTGACGTCGGCGACGGCGGAGATCGAGGCGGGGGTGCCGACGGCGATGATGCCGATGCCGAAGAGGACCAGGCCGGGCAGCACCGTGGCGGCGTAGGACGAGGTGGCGTCGGCCTGGGAGAGCAGGAGCAGGCCGGCGATGCTCAGGACGCCGCCGCCGATCTGGACGGGCTTGGTGCCGAAGCGGGTGACGAGCTGCGCGGAGACCACGGCGCTGGCG
The DNA here is from genome assembly GCF_018332715.1 of Winogradskya consettensis. Lineage (GTDB taxonomy): Bacteria > Actinomycetota > Actinomycetes > Mycobacteriales > Micromonosporaceae > Actinoplanes > Actinoplanes consettensis. Next base: position 157,229 of record NZ_BOQP01000013.1, read on the forward strand.
ATCGCGGCGAAGCCCATCGGGAGGAATTCCAGGCCGGTTTCGAGGGCGGTGAGACCGCGGACCTGCTGGAGGAAGATCGCGGTGAGGAAGAACATGGCCAGGAACGCCGCGCCGTTGAGTGCCAGCGCCAGCGTCGACGTGGTCATGCTTCGAACCCGGAAAAGCGTGAGGGGTACGAGTGGAGCAGCCGAACGGGCCTCTACGCGTACGAAGGCGAACAGCAGAGCCGCACCACCGATGAGCAGGGCGATCACCTCGAAGGACGACCACCCGAGGGGTTCAGCCCGGATCACGCCGAGCACGATGGCCAGCAGGCCGGCGGTGCTCAACAGCGCACCGGCGACGTCGAACGTGCGCGGGCCGGTCCGGGATGCCCGGCTCTCCGCCACGATCGACGGCGCCAGCAGTGCCAGCACGATGGCGAAGGGCACGTTGACCAGGAAGATCCAACGCCAGGAGAGCGAGTCCACGAGTACGCCGCCCGCGATCACACCCAGCGTGCCGCCCAGTCCGGCCAGGCCGCCCCAGATGCCCATCGCGATGTTGCGCTCACGACCGTGGGCGAACGTGACGGTGAGGATGGCGAACGCCGCCGGGGAGAGCAGTGCGCCACCGAGCCCCTGAACGGCTCGCAGCACGATGAGCTGGTCCGGCGATTGGGCCAGCCCGGCGAGCAGCGACGTCAGGCCGAACAGCAGCAGGCCGATCACGAACATCCGGCGTCGCCCGACGAGGTCGGCAACCCGGCCGCCGAGCAACAGGAAACCACCGAAGAGCAGGGTGTACGCGCTGATCACCCACTGCAGCGCGGAGGCACTGAACCCGAGATCCTGCTGTATGTCGGGCAGCGCCACGTTCACGATCGTCACGTCCAGCACGACCATGAACTGCGCGACTGCCACTACGGCCAGGGTCGGCCATGGATTACGGGACACCGCTTCACCCCCACGCTCAAGCCGCCCTATGCGGCGTACATGTACACCGTATATGTACGGCGTACAGGAGCGTCAAGGGATGTGACGTTGCTCTACCGGATGCCTCGCACGCCCTGGACCAGCAGGTCGAGGTTGAGATCGAAGAAGTCGTCCTGACCGAAACAGCTGACCAGACCCGGGGCGGCTGCGATCAGGTGCGGGAACCGGGTCGGGGGCAGCGCTGTGAGCGTCGCGGTCTTGAGCCGGAGCCGGCCTTCCAGATCCTCGGGCGTGACGACCTCGCGCTGCCCCGGATCGCCGGCGACCAGCGCGACGACCGAGCAGAACAGGAACGTGGCGACCTCCGCGGCCCGGTGCGGCTCCAGCCCGGCCTCGGCCAGGAGCGCGAGCACCCGCTCGGTCAGCTCCAGGCCGGCGTCGGCAACGAGAACCTGACGTGCCGCCATTCCGGCCACGGTCGGATGCGGGCGCAGGGCAACGGCGATGGCTTCGAGTACGTCGCGAAGCTGGGCGTCCCAGGGGGCCTCCGACGGCGGCGGCAGCTTGACGGCCTCGACAAGATGCGCGGCCAACGCGTCGAGCAGGGCTTCCTTGTCGTTGAAATGCCAGTACATGGCCATCGGCGTGACGCCGTTCTCCTGGGCCAGGCGCCGGATCGTCACGGCCTCCAGACCCTCGGCATCGGCGAGCGCCATCGCGCAGTCGACGATCACATCCCTGCTGAGACGCTGATTCCGCTTGGCCATGCGCCAACTGTACGACGTACATCGGCCGCTTCCCGCCGGCGGCCGCGAGATGGATCACGTCTGCGACTGTGGGATCAAGTGTTCACTCACGGCTAACCTTCGGAAACAGAGCGCATTGGTGATTGTTCTTCAGCGGGAGCCCGAGTTGTCGATGAATCGTGGTGACACCGAGAGGAGCAGGCCGATGCAGGGGCGCTTGACCGACGCCGACCAGCTGTCCGCTGCCCTTACCGAGCTCGAGGACCAGTACGTCTGGGCCGCGGATTCGTCGTACGACACCGCGACCGCGTACGAGCGCCAGGCCCGTGCCCTCGGCGACGAGCGGCTGATCACCCGCGCCCGGCTCTGCCAGGCGAACATGCTGATGCGCATGGGAGACGTCGCCGGCGCCGCCCGCCAGATCTGGGCTCTGCACCGCTGGGCCGCCGATCACGACGACCGCGTCCTGCAGGCCCGGACCCACCTCGTCTGGTCCAACATCCATCGCCACCTCGGCGACGCCGCGCAGTGCCTGGAACACGCCGTGCTCGCGGTTGAGCTGCTGGACGAGAGCGCGACGGCGTACATGCACGTCTGGCACCGCACCAAGCTCGCCGACGCGCTCGGGCTGGCCGGTTCGATGGACGCCGCCCGTGCCCGTTACGAACAGACCGAGGTGCTCGCCGCCGAACTCGGCGAACCGAAGCTGCTTCTCGGAGTGCTCAACAACTACGCGTACACCGAGCACGCCGCCGGCGAACACGAACGAGCCCAGGCCGTGACCAACCAACTCCAGCTGATCGCCCTGGAACACGGGCTCGAGCTGGACCCGGCCGGCCTGGACACGATCGGCGCCATCGAGATCGAGAACGGCAACTACTCAGAAGCCGAGCAACTGCTGCTGGAAGCCGTACGCAGGCACGAGCTCGGTAAGTACGAAGACGCCGACGCTCTCGCCGAGTACAAGCTCACGCTCGCCCGTGCACAGCGGTTCCTCGGCGTCACCGATCGTGCGCAGGACAGCCTCGACAGATCCCGGGAGCTGTGCGTCTCGCGGGGACTCGGCGATGTGCTGGTCCGCGTACATCAGGAACAGGCCGAGCTGCACGCGGCGCGAGGCGATTTCGCCGAGGCCTTCGCCGTCCACAAGATCTTCTTCGCCGCCCACCACGCCCTGCACTCTTCGCAGCGTGAGGCCCAGGCCCGCACCCGGCAGGCGATGTTCGAGACGACCGAGGCACGCCAGGAGGCCGAACGCTTCCGCGAGCAGGCCCGCCGCGACCCGCTGACCGGCCTGCGCAACCGCCGCTACCTCGACGAACAGCTGCCCGAAATGATCGAGCAGTGCATCGGCCTCACCGTGGCCATCGTCGACCTCGACCACTTCAAACGGGTGAACGACCAGCTCTCCCACAACATCGGCGACCAGGTGCTGATCCAGGTAGCCAAAATCCTCGAAACGGAGCTGGCAGCCGTCTCACCGGACGGCTTCGTCGCCCGAATGGGTGGCGAGGAATTCCTGCTCGCCCTCCCCGGAATCACCGGCCCCGCCGCCGGCACCCACCTCGACGGCATCCGCGTCGCAATCTCCTCCTACGACTGGTCCGAACTGACCCACGGCATGCCGATCACCGTGAGCATCGGGGTCGCGGGGCTGACCGACACGAACACCGCGTCGCAGGCCGCCCTGCTGTCCATCGCGGACCGCAACCTCTACGTCGCCAAACACGCAGGCCGCGACCGGGTCGTCGCCGGCAAACACCTCGACGGCCGCCACCGCTCCTACCGCAACAGCGCCAACGCCGCCTAACGCCGCCTGCTTTCTCTGCGCCGGCCCGATTCGCTGGGCCAGGCCGTTCCGCTGTGCCGGGCCGTTCCGCTGGGCCGGGCCGATTCGCTGCGCCGGGCCGTTTGGTCGGCTCGGCTCCGCTGGGGGCAGGCTTGGGCGGGTGCGTGCATCCGATATGCGGGGATGCGTCCGTGGCCCTCGTCCGGGTGGGCGACACGGCTGAAATTGATCATCTTCGAGCGCTACGCTGACCCCCTTGCTTCGGGGCGTAGTCTCGATTTCCGGGCCGGCCCCTCATGATGTCGAGCTGATCAGCATGTCGAGCAGATCAGCCAATTCGAGCAGATCAGCATGTCGAGCAGATCAGCACGTCCAGCAGATCAGCGGAGGCGGTCGGTATGACGAGTGACAGCGAGACGGCGCCGCCCGGGGTCAACCCGAACGTGCCGCATTCGGCCCGCATCTACGACTACTGGCTCGGCGGCAAGGACAATTTCGCCGCGGACAGACAGGTCGGCGACGCGATGCTGCAGGCGATCCCCGGCCTGCGTGCGATGGCCGCCGAGAACCGCAAGTTCGTGCACCGGGCAGCCCGCGACCTGGTCACCGGGGAAGGCCTGCGCCAGTTCCTCGACATCGGCACCGGCATCCCGACCCGCCCCAACCTCCACGAGATCGCCCAGCGCCTCGCCCCCGAGACCCGAGTGATCTATGTGGACAACGACCCGATCGTGCTCGTGCACGCCCGCGCGCTCATGGTCAGTAGCGAACAGGGACGATCCGAGTACATCTCGGCGGATATCCGCGACCCTGATTCGATTTTGACCGAAAAGGTTCTCCAGGAAACCCTCGACCTCAAGCAGCCCGTCGGCCTGACCCTCATCGCCATCCTGATGCTGCTCTCCGACGACGACGACCCGTGGGCCCTGGTCGCCCGGCTCCGCGACGCCCTCCCCTCGGGCAGCGTCCTAGCGATCACCCACCCCACCGCCGACTTCAACCCGGCAGCGGTCGGCGAAGCGGTCGCCTCAGCACGCGGCGCAGGCATGACCCTGGTCGCGCGCACCAAGGACGAAGTAGCACGCTTCTTCGGCGACTGGGAACTACTCCCGCCCGGCATCGTCCCGACCTCCGCCTGGCGCCCGGACGCCCCGGTCGACAACCCCGAAGCCACCTACTACTGGGCCGGCGTCGCCCGCAAACCCTGAAGCCCCCGGGCCGGCGTCGCCCGCAAACCCTGAAGCCCCCGGGCCGACATCGCCCGCAAACCCCGATTCCCACGGGTTTACGGTCAACCACAAGCACTGACGTGGCGGCTGGCTCACTGGTCGCAGCGATTGAGCTTCGACTGCTCAGGCGGCTCGTCCTGGGCCGGGCTTCAGCGGCCGGTGACTGCCAGGGACGGAGAGGTCTCCGGTTGGAGGACGGGTTGAGCGTGCCGCGCGGAGCGTGGATGGATGATGCGCAGTGCGTGGAGGCTGCGCTGAGTGCCGTCAGGACGGCGTGTCCGGGTGCGGTGCTCATCTCTGTGTCGACGTCGGACCAGGCGTACCGCGGATTTGTGATCGACGGTGTGTTCAGCGCGTACGGCACGGCCCTCGTCGAAGGCGCCGGCTTGGGTGCGCTGCGGGATGAGACGTCGCCGTGGTTGTCGTCGGTGGCTTGGGACTCAATTCTCGACGAGGACGAGTTCGGGTACGCCTGGCACGACCTCCGGGATGGTGCGTGGCATTCGGGAGGACATTCGGTGGTCGAGGCGGGCCGTGCGGCTCACCAGGAATCCCAGTGGATCACCGAGTTCGGGTCGGGTCGCTCGGCGGGGTGAAATGCGGTGCCTTTTGTGTACGCGAGCGGGGTGAGGACCGCCTGCGCGACGGTTTCGTAGGGGATGCCCAGAATATCGGCCACGTCGCGCTCGCGGGCGCGGTGCATCGAGGTCCAGGCTGTCCCGAGGCCGCGGGCTCTCGCCGCGAGCATGAAGCTCCACATGCCGGGGAGGATGTTGCCCAGGCCGGCCTCGGCTGACGCTCGGTCGGGGCCGATTGTGCACCCGAGGACCAGGGCGGGGGCGTCGCCCATGTGGTCGCCCAGGAAGTCGGCGGAGCTCGCGACCCTGCCCTGAACCCGATCGCGGGCAGCGTCCCCCGTCGAGAGCCCTGGGTAGTAGGGCGAAGCCTTGTAGCCGGCGTACACCTCGCGGTAGACCTGCCCGACTGCCTGGCGCTTCGCCTCGTCGCGGACGACGACGAAGCGCATGGTCACGACGTTCGAGCCCGACGGCGCCTGCAGGGCCATGGCCACGCACTCACGGATCAGCTCGTCGGGGACGGGGCGTTCGAGGTCCAGTCGCTTGCGGACCGCCCGTGTGGTGGAGAGCAGCTGATCGGCGTCCAGTCCGAGAAGGGTCATGCCCATATTCTGCGCGCCAAGATCAGCATGTGCCTGAAGCGGGAGTGGAACGCTCGGGGTGAGGTGGCCAACTCACGCAGAACGAAGGGTGCGGGCGGCTGTTCTGGCGCCCTCGGCGCCTTGGCCGGTCGGGCCCGGCCTCGACGGGAGTTGCGGTCTGCACCCACCACTCAGGCACGACATCCAGATTTTGATCTTCACCCTTTTGTCGCAGATATCCGACTCCCGGGCCGGCCTTTCCACGAAAACGCGGCCCACGAAAACGCGGCCCGCGAATACCTGGCCTACGAAACCGCGGCCTCCGAGACGCAGCTTGTAAAAGACGCAGCTTGCGAAAGACGCGGCCTGTGAAAGACGCAGCTCGTGAAAGACGCGGCCTGTTCATACCCGGCCTGTTCATACCCGGCCGGCCGAGCGATCCAGCACGGGGGAACCGGACCGCCCGGCCGGGATCCGGGCTGCGCACCGCTGGGGCGCGCGTTGAGCGACGCCGCAACCGGCGCCGCTCCTCTTCTATGACGTTGTCAGGGCCGTAAACGTGGACGCTTCCGGGCCGGGGGATTCGGCAGGCGGCTGGCACGCACCAGGACCTGACGGACAGGCCCGGGGCGGCCGGTGCGCGGGTCGACCACGGTGCCCTCGACCTCCAGCCAGACGTCGCCCTCGTGCGGGATCGGCTTACCCCACTCGACGCGCTTGAGACGCATGACGAGCGGGCCGATCCCATAGCAGTAGTCGTGCTCCTCGAAGACGTGGATCGGCCATGCGGCGAGGCTGGCCTGCGGACGGCCGCCGCGGAACGCTGTCGCCGTTATTGACCAGCCACGCAGGCCTGCGACCCCCGAGGGGCGGCGCGTTCGGGCGCAATGGACGTGCTCAGTGACGCGCGTGGGAATCACCGCCATCGTCCGGAAGGGGCGGACCCGGACGGATGCCGTCCTTCCGGGTCAATGCGTAGCGCACCCCTCCGAACCGGTGGGACACTGTGGCCGCGCGGGTGGTAGCCGCTCTCATGCCATCGGTGTGTTGCTCGCCTCGAATGATGAGAGCCGGATTGCAACGTCTCTGCGCGTCAACAGCGTCGTTATCGGTGAGGGTCCAGAGTTCCGGGCCGGTGTTCGGGACAGACATACCTTTCCTCCGCTCGGACGCCCCCGCCAGAGAGCCCCGCGTCAGTGGCCGCACGGGCCGTTCCGCGACCAACCCGTCACGCAAAGATGTCACCCTCCGTGATCCCCATAGGGTGGGGTACGTGCGTTATCATGCTCACAATCATGTGAGAACGCAAGGCCAAATGCACGTGCATCTGCACAGCAGGTAGCCAGCGGGACACACATCGCCGGTCCCCGGACCGGTCTCACCGTTAGGGAGTCAAGTAATGACGCGCATCTTCAACGGCATGCCCGCCGGCCAGCTGCAGGATGTGAGCTGGAAAAAGAGTGGCCGCAGCAACCCCAGCGGCAACTGCGTCGAGTGCGCGACCCTGCCGGACGGCAGCGTGGCGATGCGAAACTCCCGCGACCCGGAGGGCCCGGCCCTGATCTACACGCCTGCCGAGATCGAGGCTTTCCTCGGTGGGGTCCGCGATGGGGACTTCGACCACCTGCTTGGGTGAATCTCTGTAGCCACCCGAGTGACACCTGGGCGAATTAAATACAGAAAGTTACCGAGCCACGACCGAAGATCAATTCGGCCACTCTCAGTTGGGGCGGCCGATCTCGTGCAGCAGCTTGCCGAGGATCTCCTGGGTGTGGTTCGGCGGGTCGGCGTCGATGCATACGCGCTCCATGGCGATCGCGTACTGGTCGACGTCGTCCCGCTTGTCCAGATAGATACCGCTGGTCAGCTGCTCGACGTAGACCACGTCGGGCAGCTCCGGCTCCGGGAAGCGCAGGATCGCGAAGGGCCCGCCCGCGGCGGCGTGCCCGCCGATGTGGAACGGGATGATCTGGAGCCGGACGTTCGGCTTCTTGGACGCCTCGATGAGCGCCTCGATCTGGCCGCGCATCACATCGAAACCGCCGATCGGGCGGCGCAACACGGCCTCGTCGATGACGGCCCACAGCTGCGGCGGGTCGGTGCGCTCCAGCAGCAACTGCCGCTGACGGCGCAACTCGACGCGACGGTCGATCTCGTCCGCGGTCGCGCCCGCGTGACCGAGCATGATCACAGCGCGGGCGTATTCCGGCGTCTGCAACAGGCCGGGTACAAACTGGATCTCGTACGTCCGGATCAGTGACGCGGCGGCTTCGAGGCCCAGATAGGACTGGAACCACGACGGCATGACATCGCCGAAGTGGTGCCACCAGCCGGGGTTGTTCGCCTGCCGGGCCAGACCCAGCAGCGCCTCGCGCTCGGCCGAGTCCTTGACGTCATACATGGTCAGCAGATCGGCGACGTCACGCTCCTTGAAGCTGACACGCCCGAGCTCCATGCGGCTGATCTTCGAGCCGGAGGCACGGATCTCATAGCCGGCGTCCTCACGGCTGATCCCCTTGCCTTCACGAAGCCGGCGAAGCTGCGCACCGAGGAGGATGCGGAGCACGGTGGGGCCACTGTTGGGCGCCTCGTCCTGCGAACCCGCGCTCACCTGGCTCCTTGTCCCGTACTGCCCGCAAACCTGCAAGTTGCAGATCCGTCGCCCAATGCATCCTAAGGGTGAGATCGTCCGACGGAAAACCGAACGTTCGGCCATCCTCTCATTCAGACGCACGTGCCGGATGCACGTGCATCCGACCTTGCGGACGCACTCGATCCCGAGCATGATATCTGACAGGCGGTCGTTGGTGCGCTGACACAGAGTGCTGAAAAGTGTGGCCATTCCGGTGGTCACACGACGCGACCGCTCAGGGCACCGCCCGATGACCGAGTCGATCCCGGAAGCAGGAGGCTCTCGATGTCGACCCCGAGCATGGCCCCACCGCAGCGTGACCCGGCCGAGGTAGCGCCGGCGAACAGCTACCACAAGGCGGACCCCGTCTGGGTCTACCGCAACGGCTGGCGTGCCGGCGTGATCGAGGCGTCCTCGGTCATGGCAGTGACCGTCACCTACCGCCCCGGCAGTCACATGGGCACGGGCGTGGACACGTTCACCGCGCCGTATGTGACCTACCGGGCCGACGAGGACCCCGCCCTCGACCGCCGCCAGGAGAACGCCCTCGCGTTCCGCCGCCCCAAGACCGGTGGCGACGGCGCCGCACTGCTGGGCTTCAGGTGACCGGAGCCATCACGCTGGCCGCGCTCATAGGGTTGGCCAGCCTGCTCGCAGGCGTGGCCCTTGGTTGGTATCTGCGCCGCTCCAACGACTGGTGCGCGCAGTGCGGCGAACAGCTCGGCTGCGACGCGTGCGGGAGTAAAGCCGCCTGGCCCCGAGACCTGGTCGCCGACCGACACTAGTTTCTACGTCTGGTTCAACGTCTGGTTTCAACGTCGCCCGGGTGGGGGTAACGCGAAGCTGTGCCCGCGTCCACACTCGACGCCATGGTCGCCGCCGCCCCACCCTGGAGGAAACCATGACCGACCCGTTCATCGCCGCCACCGTAGGCAGCTCCCCCGAGGGCATCCGCCACGTCAGCAGCGAAGAAGCCGTAGAAAACCTGCGCCGCGACGGCGAGCTGAACGAGGCCAACGCCACCACCACGGTCCCGACGCCGGCCCCGCCGATCTCAGCCCCCATCGACGAGCCCGAGACCCTCTAGCGCCACTTGTCGCCGGTGAGCCGCTCATAAACTTCGACATACCGGTTCCGGGTCGCCTCGACAACCTCGTCAGGAATCTCCGGCCCGGGATCCGTACGGTCCCAATCGGACTGCGAAGACCAGTCCCGCAGGAACTGCTTGTCGAGGTAACGAGGCGGCTTCCCCGGCTGCCACTCGTCAACAGCCCAGAACCGCGCCGAATCCGGCGTCAGCAGCTCATCACCAAGCTTGAGCCGCCCATCCGCGAACCCGACCTCAATCTTCGTGTCGGCAAGAAGGATCCCGCTCCGCTCGGCAACCTCAGCCCCACGCCGGTAGACCTCCAGCGCGATCCGCTTCAGCTCAGCGGCAACATCAGGCCCAACGGCAACTTCCACCTCGGCGTACGTCATGTTCTCGTCATGACCCGCCCCCACCGGCGCCTTGGTCGTCGGGGTGAAAATCGGCTCCGGCAGCTTGGAAGCCTCGGTCAGCCCCGCAGGCAGCGGAACGCCACAGATCGCGCCATCCTTCTCGTAGCTCTTCAACCCCGAGCCGGCAAGATAGCCCCGAACGATGCACTCGACCATGACCATCTCGAGGCGCTCGCAGCGCACGGCCCGGCCCGCCCACTCCTGGGGGACATCGGTCGCCGAGATGATGTGGTTGGGCACCACATCCGACAGCTGGTCGAACCACCACAGCGACAGCTGAGTGAGAATCTTCCCCTTGTCAGGGATCGGCGTCGGCAGAATCACGTCATAGATCGAAATCCGGTCCGAAGCGACGAGAACGATGTCATCCCCGTCCGAGTAGACCTCCCGGACCTTCCCCGAGTGCAACAGCTCCACGTGATCCCCTTAGCCGGCGTCCTACTCCTGTGCAGGTCACGCTATATGACGAGCCCTTGCGCAGCGGGACGTGCCCTACGAACGCCAACGTCATGCGTCACACCGTCTACACAGCACCTTCGTACCTTACGTGTATCCAATCTCGGAAGGCCGGGCCTGCGGCGCCTCTGCTAGTTCGTTCCGCCCATGGACATAGATATCGCGCGATAGCAGCCGAGCCAAAGGTAGGTGCGCCCACGCCGAAACGCTGCGCCGAGCGCGCCCCAGCTGAGGACTTGCCAATGTGACCAGCAGCATCACAGACCAACCTGCACACTCGGCCCGGGCCTAACACTCGGCAACGGTAACGTCGGCTGGCGCCCCGGGTTACAGGCCTCGGCCCTGCCACACGATCGTGCGCTGGTCGGCGTAGCGCAACTCACCAGCCTTGAGTCCTGAACTGGTGAACAAATACGCCGACGTCTAAACAAAAGTCCGGATGATCTGATTTACGTTGACGTTGGGGAACTCGGCACCGGCGGTAAGAATGCCCTGCTCCAAACCTTCCCGCACACCTGCGCTCACCACCGGCGCCACTCCACCGCCGGTGGCCCACTTACTATATGCATCCCAAATAATCTATCGCATAATACGGCTGCAGACTAGATGGCGACCCAGTCGCTAAATAACCCGAAATGCTCCTTTTTCATATATCAGAACCATGTTCCGGGCGCTAGCTGATGCGCGCTTGATATTTTGCAAAGAGCTCATGCCGATCATGGTCCTCCTGGCCAACGAACGCCCGGAAATTACCAAGCCGGTAAGCAGGGAGGGCCTTTTCTTCATTCACTTCAATATTAAAATCACGACTTAGCAAGCTGATGCGGCGCTCAATCTCCGGCGCCTCTATGGGACGACCAACAGCTTTGACGAGTTGATTGAAAGTCACAAAACCTTCAGTCTCTCGCAACACACGATAGACAGGGTCATGTTCGACTGCATCCCGCTGCTGGGGAATACCTACTCGCCGGAAGGCACGCATGATCGAGTTTCCAACCGCCGCCGCCACGGGCGGAGGAAAGGCGTTTCCGATCTGCCTGTATTTAGTTGTTTTGCGACCGGTGAACGACCATTCGTAGTCATCGGACCAACCTTGAATCCTAGCGACCATGTCGCAGGTGAGCTTCGGGCCCACCTCGAACGATGCTCCGGGCATGGGCGCTTCGTCCGCCACTCCAAGCCCATCGACGCCCATCTCAGCCCATGCACGCTTGGCACGGGTTGGCCCCAGGTCAGCACCGCCGTGCTTTTTGGATCCACCTACGATTGTCGGCGCAATCTTGCCGGCGCGCTTAGCCCATGACGTGGCACCCTCCCAGCCGTTCGAGGCCATCAGGTCCACAATGGCTTCGCCAACTGTTGGCGTTACGTCGACATGTTCCGGCCACGCAAAGTAAGCCGCGTCCTCTGGACGCATTGCAACGAGCACAAATCGAGGACGAAGTTGGGGAACCCCAAAATCTGATGCCTGCAGCAGCTGCCAAGATGCTACGTAACCAAGCGACGCGAGCCGGTCAAGCACATGCTGCCGATAACCTGCGAATCTTGGCATGCTTAAGCCGCGGACATTTTCCAGGAGAAGAGCCCTGGGCCGTACAATCGCGGCAAGCTCAACGGCCCAAGCAAACAAGTCACGCTCGTCGGTTGCGCCTAACTGTTTACCCGCAATTGTGAACGGAGGACATGGAACCCCCCCGGCGAGAAGCGAAACGCCTTCGTAGTCGGCGGGCTTCCACACATCGTCGCTGGCGACGTCACCCTGCGCAACTTTCCAGGAAGGGCGATTCTCACGAAGCGTGTTGCAGGCATTCTGATCAAGCTCAACAGCCAATGCGTGCTCAAAGCCGGCCTTCTCTAGGCCAAGTGCTTGACCGCCGGCTCCGGCGCAAATTTCTACTACCTCAAAGCTGGCCATGGGGCCTCCTTCCAGGGCTGCGCGCTAAGCCCAGCTGCCGACGAGTTATCTTGCCTCAGACGAAATGGTGCGCTGCGAGCACCGTAGGAGGATGTGATCGGCGTGTCTGGGCACGACCCGATTGAGGGACGCACGAAAGCGCACGAGAAGGGCCTGTACCCAGCTCCGCTGAGTGCGGGGCGGTCGCGCAACATGCAGGCTAACCGCAGGACGGATACCAAGCCCGAGGTCGTGCTTCGGTCCGCACTGCACCGGCTGGGGTACCGCTATCGCAAGGACTTTCTGCTTAGACTGCCCGAAAACGTACGAGTACGACCGGACATTGTCTTCACGGCGCGTAGGGTTGCCGTCTTCGTAGACGGCTGCTTCTGGCATGTATGCCCTCAGCATGGTCGACAGCCCACCACGAACGAGTGGTATTGGACCCCGAAGCTCCAGCGAAACATGGAGCGGGATCGCCGAGCCGACCTCGCCCTAGCCGAGGCAGGCTGGAACGTCGTGCGGATTTGGGAACACGAGTCTCTCGAAGATGCCCTGGTGATGGTGCGCGAGGCCCTGCCGTAGCCGAACACGCGTTCGATCTTAGCGGTCCTGCGGTACGAAAGCAGGTCAAGATTCGGGCACGGCGATGCCCTAGGTTGTGATCGTGGACGCATCCTTCGATCCCGAACTCAACCTAGTCGCAGCCACTCTCCAGCTGCTGGATCCCCATGGAGCACTGACTGCGCAAGTGCTAAGAGAGACCTTCGATCAGATCTATGACGGCCAGCGAACCGGCCGTTACAGCATCGAGCGTTTGGCCAAGACCGAACGAACCCACATCGGCACCTTAGTCGAGATCAACATGCAGCGACGGTTTGGCTACGCAGACGGCAAGGACCTCGACTTCGCCGTAGCGGGACACGACGTCGACGCAAAGTATTCTATGCGCTTTGGCGGCTGGATGATCCCGATCGAGGCGCAAGGTAAGCTGTGCATGCTAATTCATGCCGATGACATTGCGGCACGATGGTCACTGGGAGTCTTTCGGGCGAGCTTAGAGCTTCTGAACGCTCCAAACAGAGACAGCAAGAGGACTATCAAAAGCATCCACCTTGATAGAGCAAAGTGGCTTTTCAAGGATTCCAAGCTGCCGGAGAACACGCTTCTGCAACTGTCAGCTGCCGATCAGGCCGCCATTGAGGCTGTTCCCGTCGGAAAGAAGCGTGTGGCGGAGTTGATGCGAAGGGCTGAGGGTCGTGTCGTTAATCGAGCATCTATTGAGGCAACGGCCCAGCAGAAAGACTATATGAAGCGAGTACGCGCTAACGGCGGAGCAGCAGACGATCTATCTAAGGAAGGTTTTCTACTCCTTGGCGGGACGCGGCTCGCAAGTCAACGCGTCGCCAATGACTTGGGCTTACAGATCCCCATGCCCGGCGCGTTCGTTCCGATCCGTGTGACCCTGGCCGAATCTGGGACAAAGGAACCGGTCGCCACCATAGACGGCGTAGCAATTCGGCGGTGGAATAAAGGAGAACGAGTCATTGACACCGCCACCTTCAACCGGTCACTCAACGGACCGGCGGCCGCCGGAGCAGAATAGCGTCGGCCAACGAAGACTTTGCCAGATCCGTACGAGGGGCACGGCACGCATGCGAGCACAATACGGTTTCTCACCGTGTCGAGCCCGTCGCGTTGGCAATAACCTTCATTTCGAGCCAAGATCTGCATCTGCGTAGACCCGCCTTATCAGGGCCTCACATTCAAGGCTTAACTTTGACCAACCACCGGTGGGCGCGTCAGTAAAACGGCCAACCCTATTTTCCAATGAGCGGCGGCCGGAATACCCCAACGTGCAGGGCAATTCCTGCGACCAATCCGATATATTTTTACTCATTGAGGTGAGCCAGCACCGCCCGGACATCCTCCGAGTTCATGCCGCCGATGGTCTCGCCATCTTCCTCTTGCAGGTCGCCTAGCTGCTGCACGGCTGGGTCGTTCAGAATACCGCCCATGAAATCCAACTTCATTTCGAGTCGTCGCGCCACCACCTCGTCAACCGTCCCACGTGCGGCCAAAATGGTCACTCGAGTCTCTGTATCCTTAGCAAGCCCAAGCCGGTGAATACGATCGAGGCTTTGCAGGAACCGGCCGGCCATGAAGTCCCGGTCCACATACAACGCATCGTGGCACCAGTGATGCAGGCTAATGCCCTCACCCAGAGTAGCCGGGTTTGAGATCAGAACTTGGCATTCTGGGTCTTCCCGGAACCGGCGGATTTCCTCGTCTCGGTTCGGGGTACCCCCGTGGACAACGGCGGGCTTAAAAGGCTGAAGCAGCGATTCCAAGGTGGTGATGCTCCGGACGAAGCTGCTCCAGACCAGCGTCTTTCGATTCGCAGCGGCGTTCTCGGCGACGATCTTGACGGCCTGTTCGTACTTTGGAGATAGCTCGTACTTTGGAAGGTTCTGAAGAAGTGCTCCTAGCGAGTCGTTGACGGGTGGTTCCAGCGGCGGGACCTGGAAGGCGAGGGGTTCATTTTGAGTCGCTCCTTGAGTGATCAGGGCCGGACTGGTAGCGGCCATGAGCAACCGCAGCACCGCCTTGCCGAGCAACTCGAGGTCGCCGGATCTGGCGGTCGGATTGCCTTTGAGCGCCTCATAAATCTCCCGATGAAGTGGCGGAAGATCAACGTATCGGAGCCGTGTAGTGATCTCCGGAAGTCCTAGCTCCTTTTTGGTGGTGCGGGTGAAGAGGGGGCGAAGTACGGTGCTCGCGTAGACGAGATCGCCACCGCCGACCGCATCCGAGACCACTCGCTTACCGTGTCCAGGCCAGACGAAGGAGAGGAGGCTCTCTAAATCGCGAGCGCCGTTGGGGGCCGGGGTTCCAGTGAGAATAAGCCTTCGTGCGGCCTGAGGCCCCAACGCGAGACACGCAGCACCATAAGCTCCACTCGAGCCCAGCTTCATACGATGAGCCTCGTCCAAGACTATTAGCGATGGGCCTGCTCTAAGCCATGCAGATAGCGCATTAACGGATCGGCTGAGCCTCTCATAGTTTACGATCAGCAATTCACAACCGTGATCAGGACTCGCGCCCATGACCGATGTACGCAACGGTGCTTCAAAGCAGGCGTCACTTTCAAAATTCCATGATTCGTACGCCGACTTCGGACAAACGACGAGGACACGACGAGCCTCGCCCCGGGCGCGCATGGCCGCAAATACGGCAAGCGCCACACGGGTCTTGCCGGCGCCAGGAACGCTAAAGTTTGCGCCGTGACGGAGCGAGAGCAGGCGCGCGATGTCACGCCGCTGGAAATCTGTCAGGTCCGCGATCCAATTGTTTCCGAGCGCAGCGTCTACGTTTTCCGGGGAAATCGCCTGCGAATCAACTGTGGATCCGTCGTCGGCGAGACTTCGCTGCGCGCTCTCGGCATCATCAAGGACATCGTTTACCAGAGCGGCTAGTTCACCGTCCCAGTCCACACCCTCGTCCGTCCAGGCTGCGAGTTCACCTATGCCAGCCAGGAAGTCGTCCAGCTCAATCTCCGCACTCAGCGGTCCGGTCTGCCCACCGATTGCGATGCGACTGACCAGAGTCGCAAACTCTTGACGGAATCCGGAATGCGTCCTCAAGACCACCTTCGTGCGAGTGACATCCAGGGCGAGCCGCAATGAGGTCGCAGGACCGGCAACGGGATCACTCACTTCCGCACCGCGGCGCTGAGCCACGCCAGCCCATCGCCGGGAAGCTTGATCGTCTTGTCGGCCTCGGTGGCGACCTGGTTCAGAAAGTCGCGCAGCCTCACTAGTGCATCATCGAAGGCCTCCTCGTCGAGACTGCGGTTGGCGCGGGACATGACTAGATCCGTCACGCATTGCTCGAGGTCCTTGCAAGCGTCGTTGATCCGGTCCGGGGCCGCCTGCCGCTTCTTGCGCAGCCGAACATCCCTGCCGGCCGCCGTAATAGCTTCGTTAAACGCGTCCAGCAGACTCTCCTTCGCCTTCGAAGCCTCAGCGAGTTCCTCAGGAGTGGCCTTTACGCCCGCGGCCTCCACTGCCTTGAGCTTCAAAACCTTGTCCGTGAGCACCCTGGCGGCGGCTACTTTAGGAGCAATCGCGGGCACAGCGCGATTGAGCCCGGGGATGACTTTAGCCGCCTGTGCAGGCGCCGATGGTTTGAGATCCGGGGGGAGATGGACCTCAAGATAGCGACTCTGAAAGTCAGCACCGATGTAGCGGACATCAGTTTTGGCGAAATCCAAAGTAATAGCGGCTAGCCGAGCTTCTTTCAGAAGCTCGGCTGTTTCTTTGTGCCGCTCGGATTTCACTGATCGATGAAGCTCAAAAAGCTTCTCCTTAGCGTTCTCAAAATCCATTAAGCGGAGACTGAATGGACCGTTCGAGCTTCGGCTGACGAGGTCGCGGAGGCTGCTAAGAATCCAGACATCACGCTCGAGAGCCCCTACAGTTGTGTGAAATATTTTCGTGATTCCGGTCAGCTCGAGGCCAAGCGTTATCTGTTCCTCGAGGGCAAGCAGGTGGTTGATATAAGAGTAGTCACGCCGGTGGTCCTGACGAAGCTGGAGCGTGAGCTCGACAGCGTGGATGTCGTCCCACCCGCACGATTCCGGCAGCACGCCTACTCTGGTGGAGAGTTCTCCAAGCTCCTTCAGCGCGGCACGTCGGGTGTTGCCGTTGACGAGGATCCCGCTGCGGGTAATGAGGCCGGGTTCGAGTTGGCGATACTCGCGTAGGCTCTCCTTGAGCTCGTCGAAGCGCGGGTCACGCCGGGACGGATCGGCCGGCTGGGAGGTCAAGAGGTAGTGCAGGTACTCCTGACTTTCGGCGCTCCAAGGATCGTCGTCCAGCAACCGATCCTTCGCAGGGTCATGACTACGCTGGGCCCTGATTCGATGGGTCCCTGGGTTGTAGTAGAGCTGGTTGACAGGTACGTCGATCACCTGGACGTTTAGCGGCATGCCGCGGAACTCCACCTTGATTGTCTCAGGTACCCCGTTTGTTCCGCTCGCCTCAGCTAGCCGCTGGTCGACTAGTTCCCTGACTGCCGCGGAGCCGGGGGGAAAACCGAAGTCAATCCTCATCGCTTGTCCTTCGTCTGGGACACCTTGCCGGCGTCGTTACCGTTGCCTGTGGCTCTACTGGATCAGGGAAGGGCCTCACGGAGCTCCTCTCTGGCCTCCAGGGGCAGGGTGCGGAAGTCAGCCCATATTTGCTCGACTTCGCTGAACGCACGGCTATCCTGGTCAATCCAGATCGCGAGCATCTTCTTCTCAATCATCGGCAGCCGTGCGACCCGTGCCAGGACATCCCGCAAATCTGCGGCCATCTCACGGCCACCCACCCGGCACCGGTTGCACTCAATCACGAGTTGCGTCTCGGTCCGGCCCCCGGGCAGCAGCATCGTGCGGCGGGCAATGTCGAGCTGCGCGGTGACCGCAGTCCCGTCGTACCGGTCGCCGGGCCCAATTCCGCAGCTACGGCACTTATAGCCATCACGGGCAAGAATTTCCCGTCGCTGGCTTGAGGTGACAGTTGCGGTGGCCGGCCTCGTGCCCTTACCTGGCTGCCAGACCGGGATGCCCTGCTGGGTGAATCGCTGCTCGTGAGTGTCGAGGCTGGCGTCCTCGCGGCTGGTATCGATCTTCCAGCTGAAGTTCCGCAGGTCGCGCATACGCCGGTCGATCTGCGCGACGTCGGGAAAGGCAGTCCTGAGCTGCGCCTTTGTGAAGGTATTACCTTCTCCGACCACCTGAACGAGCCATAGCCCCGCCCGCTTCATGGTACCTAGCCGCGCGTCACCCCAATCGGGCATCGTCACGAGAACACTCCTTCTCTATCTCTCCGATGGCCAGGTCGTCGCCCGGCTGCAACTAATAATCCGCGGTTCCCGCCGATCTGGAAGGCCCCGCTGTTCCCTGATGAATCCAGGAACAGCGGAGACCCGCAGATTGCCGGACGTGCGGAAGAATTCTCCTGAACACCGACGTGCAGCACCACGTCCAGCCGCCGTATGCAGGGATACAAAGCTGAGGGGGTCTCGGTTTGCCAGGCCGGGGGAGACTGACCAAACTTGATCTTCATGAAGGCGCGTTGCGCCAGTTCACAGAGCTGCTGCGCGTATGCCATCAGTCTCTGAGTACCGAGGGCTTCTCGCTGCGAGACATCGCTCTGCACTGCAATGTGAGTAAATCCACCGTTTCGGAAGTGCTACACGGCAAGCGGAAAGTTCCGGGCAGCTTCCTGAAAAGCTTCCACGGTATGGCGGTCGGCACCACGAACGCTTCTAAGATTCCAACACTTGGAGAGTTGCAGGACTTGCACTCGATCGTGACCGACGAGGCTGAACGTGCCTCTGAGGCTGAGCGATCGTCCAGCTGCGAAGCTTGTGGCCGACCATTACGCGCAACGCCTCGGGCCGTCCTCGACGAGCCGGCCACGCCCACTGAGCCGCCTGCGGCGCGGTCTGCAGACCTGCCGGTCCCCACCTCATTGGGGGACCGGCGGAACAACTGGAGCGCAATCGATGACTTGAAGGGGAGGCTGGCGGCAGGCCAGATGGCTGATGCTGCCGGCATTATGCGTTACGCAGGGCAATACGAGGCACCTAGCGAAACAGCCACGGCCATCGCGGCTTGCCTTCGCGAGGGGGTGCCAGATGCGGTATCGACTATCAGCCGTTACGCGGCAGAGAGACCCGATGAGGAAATTCTGCTCATAACTAGGTCTCTACTAGAGGCCGGTGTAGTAGATGCCGCACAGAACCTAGTCTCGCTGAGGCTTGACCAGTAAGGCTGAGGCTTGACAGGCGAGACAGGGGTTCCTGCAGTGCCTGTCATCCTCGGTCTGGGCTCGCTAGAACGTCAGCTCAGCCGTACGACCAGAGCTAGGAAAGGTATAACGACTCCGGCCGGCTCGCTGGTTAGGCGCGCCGGCCGGAGGGTGGGCTTTGGCGGTCTTGAAGGGGAGACCGTTGGGCCCGTTTTGCCGAGCTGGCGGCTGCGAGGGGGATCAGCCGGGGGATGCCAGGTCGGTGAGTTGGGGGAGCTAGCTGTTGAGCATGGTGAGCATTTGCTGGATCTGGTCGGTTCGGCTTTGGCGAATGCGGGTGGCCAGGGCTTTGGCTTCTTCGTTGGTGCCGTCGGTGGTTTCCAGGGTGGCCATTTCGACGGCGTTGTGCTGGTGGGCTACGAAGAGGTTGAGGAAGGCTGTTTCGAAATCCTTGCCGGTGGCTTTTTTGAGGGCTGCGATTTCTTCCGGGCCGGTTGCTGGGAGGCCGCCGTGGTCGGCGTGGGCGCTGGGGGCGTGGTCGACTGTGGTGGGTTGCTGCCAGTCGGTGAGCCAGGTTTTCATCAGGGTGTCTTCGTCTGATTGGGTGGCGTCGACTGCGGCGGCGAGGGTCTTCAGGTCGGCTCGGGTGGCTTTGTCCTCGGCCAGGCGGACCATTTCGAGGCCCTGCTCGTGGTGGGCGATCATCATTTGCAGGTACATGGTGTCGGTGTCGTTGTGATTGCCGGGGGCTTTGACGGCTGCGGAGACCGTGGTTGCCGGCGGGGTGGTGGGGGCGGTGCCGCAGGCGGTCAGGAGCAGGACCGTTGCGAGGGCCAGGCGCTTCACCGGGGGAGCCAGAGGGCGAGGGTGTAGATCGATGGTTCCCAGCTGCGGAGGGAGGAGTGGGACTGGCGGCATTCGTAGGTCTTGCCTTCGTACGTCACCTTGTCGCCGGTTTTGTAGGACACGCCCGGCGCCCAGGAAGAGGATGACGAAACGGGAGCCGCGGAGGAAGTAGCAGGAGCCGCGGAAGTCGGCGCGGCGGTGGAAGGGGCCGGCGAGGGAGTCGCGGAAGGGGCAGGCGAAGCGGGGGCGGGGGAAGAAGAGCCGCCGCCCACGTTGAGGTCGATGCAGCTGTAGAAGGCGTTGGCGGTGTCGCCGATGTTCCAGACTGCTAGGACCGTCTGCTTGCCGGGGAAGGCGCTCAGGTCGATGTTGTGCGTGACCACGGCGTCCCCCTGTCTGTCAGGGTGAGTT
>NZ_BOQP01000014.1 GCF_018332715.1 Winogradskya consettensis
CGGTGTGTGGTTGTTCTTTGAGAACTCAACAGGGTGCTAGATAAGCCAGTGCCATTAGTAATACCTCGGTCTTTATGGTTGGGGGTTCTTCTGGCAGCAAGTTTATTGTTGCCGGGATGATTTTCCAAAGGTTTTTATTGGAGAGTTTGATCCTGGCTCAGGACGAACGCTGGCGGCGTGCTTAACACATGCAAGTCGAGCGGAAAGGCCCTTCGGGGTACTCGAGCGGCGAACGGGTGAGTAACACGTGAGGAACCTGCCCCAGACTTTGGGATAACCCTCGGAAACGGGGGCTAATACCGAATATTACCTTTCCTCGCATGGGGTTTGGTGGAAAGTTTTTCGGTTTGGGATGGTCTCGCGGCCTATCAGCTTGTTGGTGGGGTAATGGCCTACCAAGGCGAGGACGGGTAGCCGGCCTGAGAGGGCGACCGGCCACACTGGGACTGAGACACGGCCCAGACTCCTACGGGAGGCAGCAGTGGGGAATATTGCACAATGGGCGGAAGCCTGATGCAGCGACGCCGCGTGAGGGATGACGGCCTTCGGGTTGTAAACCTCTTTCAGCAGGGACGAAGCGAAAGTGACGGTACCTGCAGAAGAAGCGCCGGCCAACTACGTGCCAGCAGCCGCGGTAAGACGTAGGGCGCGAGCGTTGTCCGGATTTATTGGGCGTAAAGAGCTCGTAGGCGGCTTGTCGCGTCGACTGTGAAAACCCGCGGCTCAACCGCGGGCCTGCAGTCGATACGGGCAGGCTAGAGTTCGGTAGGGGAGACTGGAATTCCTGGTGTAGCGGTGAAATGCGCAGATATCAGGAGGAACACCGATGGCGAAGGCAGGTCTCTGGGCCGATACTGACGCTGAGGAGCGAAAGCGTGGGGAGCGAACAGGATTAGATACCCTGGTAGTCCACGCTGTAAACGTTGGGCGCTAGGTGTGGGGGACCTCTCCGGTTCTCTGTGCCGCAGCTAACGCATTAAGCGCCCCGCCTGGGGAGTACGGCCGCAAGGCTAAAACTCAAAGGAATTGACGGGGGCCCGCACAAGCGGCGGAGCATGCGGATTAATTCGATGCAACGCGAAGAACCTTACCTGGGTTTGACATCGCCGGAAAACTCGTAGAGATACGGGGTCCTTCGGGGCCGGTGACAGGTGGTGCATGGCTGTCGTCAGCTCGTGTCGTGAGATGTTGGGTTAAGTCCCGCAACGAGCGCAACCCTCGTTCGATGTTGCCAGCGCGTTATGGCGGGGACTCATCGAAGACTGCCGGGGTCAACTCGGAGGAAGGTGGGGATGACGTCAAGTCATCATGCCCCTTATGTCCAGGGCTTCACGCATGCTACAATGGCCGGTACAAAGGGCTGCGATGCCGTAAGGTGGAGCGAATCCCAAAAAGCCGGTCTCAGTTCGGATCGGGGTCTGCAACTCGACCCCGTGAAGTCGGAGTCGCTAGTAATCGCAGATCAGCAACGCTGCGGTGAATACGTTCCCGGGCCTTGTACACACCGCCCGTCACGTCACGAAAGTCGGCAACACCCGAAGCCGGTGGCCTAACCCGTAAGGGAGGGAGCCGTCGAAGGTGGGGCTGGCGATTGGGACGAAGTCGTAACAAGGTAGCCGTACCGGAAGGTGCGGCTGGATCACCTCCTTTCTAAGGAGCAACTCGACCATGAAAATGGTCCAGTAGCCCACACCGTCCGCATGTGGTGGTGGGGTGCTCATTGGCGGAGACACTGGCCAGTCTGTTGCCGGCAACGGCCACAAACACTCCTAGTACAGCCGCTTCCCTTCGGGGGAGGGCAACGGTGGGAACGGTGATGTGGTGCGGCTGGGATAAGGCGAATAGCACCCTGTTGGGTCCTGAAAGAACAACCGTGAGCGGTGTGAGCCGCGGGTTGTTGTTTCAGAACTATCCAGGCATGACCTGGTCCTTCATACCGCATCAGTGCATGGACGCGTAACAGCGAGCCGGCTTGGTGGTTTGGTGGAGGGCGGAGCGGGTTGTGGGTTGGTTGTTGGTTGAGAATTGCACAGTGGACGCGAGCATCTTGTTTTTTGTGGTTAAGTTGTCAAGGGCGAACGGTGGATGCCTTGGCACCAGGAGCCGATGAAGGACGTGGGAGGCCGCGATAGGCCTGGGGGAGCTGTCAACCTAGCTGTGATCCCAGGGTGTCCGAATGGGGAAACCTAGCACGAGTCATGTCGTGTTACCTGCATCTGAATTCATAGGGTGTAGGGGGGAACGCGGGGAAGTGAAACATCTCAGTACCCGTAGGAAGAGAAAACAATTTAGTGATTCCGTGAGTAGTGGCGAGCGAAAGCGGATGTAGCCTAAACCAGATACGTGTGATACCTGTCAGGGGTTGCGTATCCGGGGTTGTGGGACCCACTTGTTACAGCTGACACTGTAGTGAAGAGTTACAAAGTTGCATGTTAGTCGAATGGCGTGGGAAAGCCAGCCGTAGACGGTGAGAGCCCGGTAGACGAAAATCTGTAGCCTCTTTGTGGTGTTCCCGAGTAGCAGCGGACTCCTGAAATCTGCTGTGAATCTGCCAGGACCACCTGGTAAGGCTGAATACTTCCTGGTGACCGATAGCGGACGAGTACCGTGAGGGAATGGTGAAAAGTACCCCGGGAGGGGAGTGAAATAGTACCTGAAACCGTTCGCCTACAATCCGTCAGAGCCTTTAGGGGTGATGGCGTGCCTTTTGAAGAATGAGCCTGCGAGTTAGTGGCATGTGGCGAGGTTAACCCGTGTGGGGTAGCCGTAGCGAAAGCGAGTCTGAAGAGGGCGCTCTTTAGTCGCATGTTCTAGACCCGAAGCGGAGTGATCTAGCCATGGGCAGGTTGAAGCGTGGGTAAGACTGCGTGGAGGACCGAACCCACCAACGTTGAAAAGTTGGGGGATGACCTGTGGTTAGGGGTGAAAGGCCAATCAAACTCCGTGATAGCTGGTTCTCCCCGAAATGCATTTAGGTGCAGCGTCGCGTGTTTCTTGCCGGAGGTAGAGCACTGGATGGTCTAGGGGGCCCACAAGCTTACCGAAATCAGCCAAACTCCGAATGCCGGTAAGTGAGAGCGCGGCAGTGAGACTGCGGGGGATAAGCTTCGTAGTCGAGAGGGAAACAGCCCAGATCACCAGCTAAGGCCCCTAAGCGTGTGCTAAGTGGAAAAGGATGTGGGGTCGCTTAGACAACCAGGAGGTTGGCTTAGAAGCAGCCATCCTTTAAAGAGTGCGTAATAGCTCACTGGTCAAGTGGTTCCGCGCCGACAATGTAGCGGGGCTCAAGCACACCGCCGAAGCTGTGGCATTCACATTTATACTTCGCATCGACTTGATCGGTGTGCAGGTGTGTGGATGGGTAGGGGAGCGTCGTATGGCGGGTGAAGCGCCGGGGTGACCCAGGCGTGGACGCCATACGAGTGAGAATGCAGGCATGAGTAGCGAATGAAGGGTGAGAAACCCTTCCGCCGGATGACCAAGGGTTCCAGGGCCAGGCTAATCCGCCCTGGGTGAGTCGGGGCCTAAGGCGAGGCCGAGAGGCGTAGTCGATGGATAACGGGTTGATATTCCCGTACCCGCGTAGGAGCGCCCAAGACGAACTTTTTCATGCTAACCACGCAAACAGCCGGCGGCTTTCGGGCCAAGGGTTGGGAGTCTGGGACCCTGATTAATAGTAGTTTAGCGATGGGGTGACGCAGGAAGGTAGATGATCCCGGCCGGTGGTTGTGCCGGGGTAAGCGTGTAGCCCGCATCATAGGCAAATCCGTGATGCATTGAAGGGTGAGACGTGATGCCGAGCCGTTTCAGGTGAAGTCATTGATCCTATGCTGCCGAGAAAAGCCTCTAGCGATGTTCCGAGCGGCCCGTACCCCAAACCGACACAGGTGGTCAGGTAGAGAATACCGAGGCGACGGGCGAACTGTGGTTAAGGAACTCGGCAAATTGCCCCCGTAACTTAGGGAGAAGGGGGGCCGGACGCGTGAAGCCCCTTGCGGGTGGAGCGTGGTATGGCCGCAGAGAGCAGGGGGAAGCGACTGTTTACTAAAAACACAGGTCCATGCGAAGTCGTAAGACGATGTATATGGACTGACGCCTGCCCGGTGCTGGAACGTTAAGGGGACCTGTTAGCCCGTAAGGGCGAGGCGGAGAACTTAAGCGCCAGTAAACGGCGGTGGTAACTATAACCATCCTAAGGTAGCGAAATTCCTTGTCGGGTAAGTTCCGACCTGCACGAATGGCGTAACGACTTCCCCACTGTCTCAACCACAGGCCCGGCGAAATTGCAGTACGAGTAAAGATGCTCGTTACGCGCGGCAGGACGGAAAGACCCCGGGACCTTTACTATAGCTTGACATTGGTATCCGAATGTAATTGTGTAGGATAGGTGGGAGCCGGTGAAACTCGGACGCCAGTTCGGGTGGAGGCAATCTTGAAATACCACTCTGTTGGATTTGGGTATCTAACTTCGGGCCCTGATCGGGTCCAGGGACAGTGTCTGGTGGGTAGTTTAACTGGGGCGGTTGCCTCCTAAAGGGTAACGGAGGCGCCCAAAGGTTCCCTCAGCCTGGTTGGCAATCAGGTGTTGAGTGTAAGTACATAAGGGAGCTTGACTGTGAGACTGACAGGTCGAGCAGGGACGAAAGTCGGGACTAGTGATCCGGCACTTGCGTGTGGAAGCGGTGTCGCTCAACGGATAAAAGGTACCCCGGGGATAACAGGCTGATCTTCCCCAAGAGTCCATATCGACGGGATGGTTTGGCACCTCGATGTCGGCTCGTCGCATCCTGGGGCTGTAGCAGGTCCCAAGGGTTGGGCTGTTCGCCCATTAAAGCGGTACGCGAGCTGGGTTTAGAACGTCGTGAGACAGTTCGGTCCCTATCCGCCGTGCGCGTTGGATACTTGAGAAGGGCTGTCCCTAGTACGAGAGGACCGGGACGGACGAACCTCTGGTGTGCCAGTTGTCCCGCCAGGGGCATGGCTGGTTGGCTACGTTCGGAAGGGATAACCGCTGAAAGCATCTAAGCGGGAAGCCTGCTTCGAGATGAGGTATCCCACCACCTTGAGTGGGTAAGGCCCCCAGCTAGACTACTGGGTTGATAGGCCGGAGATGTAAGCCAGGTAACTGGTTCAGTCGACCGGTACTAATAGGCCGAGGGCTTAACCACCCTAAACTTGA
>NZ_BOQP01000015.1 GCF_018332715.1 Winogradskya consettensis
GGCTCAAGCCTCGGCATGGCGGCGGGCTCGGGTGAGGGCCGGGCCGGGTTCCGGCCGGGCGCGTAGAGTCGCGCGTCATGCACCACGCCGAGCATGTGATGGGCACGGTTGTCAGCATCGACCTGGCCGACGATCTGCCCGAAGCCACCCTGCGCGGGCTGGTCGGCGACGTGTGCGCCTGGCTGCACGAGGTGGATGAGCGGTTCAGCACGTACCGCGAGGGCAGCGAGGTCTGCCGCTTCCGCCGCCGCGAGCTGACGCTGGAGGAGTGCTCCCCCGACATGCGTCTGGTCCTGGACGCCTGCGCGGACCTGTGGCGCTCGACGGACGGCTACTTCGATGCCTACGCCGCGGGCCCGCTCGATCCCTCTGGTTTTGTCAAAGGCTGGTCGGTCGAGGTCGCCTCGGCCCGCCTGGCCGCGGCGGGCTCCACCAACCACTGCATCAACGCCGGCGGCGACATCCGCGCCCGCGGCCTCTCCTCGTCGGGCAAGCCCTGGAGGGTCGGCATCCGCCACCCCTGGGAAGCGGACAAACTCAGCTGGGTCCTCTCCCTCGCCGACGCCGCGGTAGCCACGTCAGGCACCTACGAGCGAGGCGACCACGTCTTCAACCCCCGAACCGGCAAACCAGCCCGAGGCCTCCGCTCCGTCACCGTCGTCGGCCCCGACCTGTCCCTGGCCGACGCCTACGCCACCACCGCCCTCGCCATGGGCACCCCCGGCATCGAATGGCTGACCAAATTCATCCCCGACGGCTACGAATCCGCCGTCGTCACCGACGACGCCCGAGCCTTCACCACCCCCAACCTCCCCGCCGCCGTCTGACCCACCAAGCTCAGCCGCGCCACCGTTCGACCCACTTCATCTCCCCCGCCGCGGCCCTACTGCCGCCCGGCTCATGGCCCATACGGCCCGCAACGGCCCGCAGCGGCTCAGAAGTCGGCGAACAGGTAAGGCATCTGCTTCGGGAACAGCGCGCCCAGCGTCTCCACCGCGCCTGCGTCGACCTGGCCGAAGCCGCGCAGCACCACCTCCACCGGGTCCAGGACGCCGTAGGCAAGCGCTGAGATGCCCGCGCAGGTCAGCGTGGCCTGGGGCTCGTCCTTGGTCTCCTCGACCGTCAGGGTGCCCGCCTCGCCCGTGATGCGGTAGCGCCCGCCCAGCAGGTCGTCGTCGATCACCTCGACGGTGACGCCGAGGTCTGCCCGGGTGTGCAGGCCGTTCAGCGCTGTCATCGAGAGCAGCCGCACCATCGGGCCACCATGTTTCGGGTAGTCGGTGCGCCCCTCGGTCACCACCGCGAAGTCCGTGCCCCACAGGTCGGGGACCTCGTCGGCGCCGATCTTCATGGTCACGCGTGCGACCTGGTCGACGTGCCGGGCGAAATACTGCAGGAGCAGCGCGCGACCGAGCGGCCCGGTGGTCAGCAGATCCTCGGCGATCAGGTCCCCGCCGTACTCATCGATCCGGTAGATCACCGCCCCGACCACCTCGCCGCCGGAGCGGGCGATCGCCACCCAGCGCTTGGTCCGCTCGCGGAACTCGGCCGTGCGGGTCTCGTCGAACACCGCGAACCCGTGCCGCTCCTCCAGCAGGCGCAACGTCAGCGCGTCGAACTCGTCGAAGGCCGCAGCGAACGGCAACCGCTCCACCTCACCCGGCAGCTCGGCCCGGACCAGGTGCGCGAGGCCCTCGGGCGCGAACGTGGCCGTCCGGACCCGGGGCATCCCCACGTAGCCGAAATGCCCGTAGAACGAGGGGCGGAACGGGTAGAGAGCGCTCACAACACACCCCTGCTCCCGCGTCTGCTCCAACAACCGCGTGAGCAACTGCCGCACGAACCCCCGCCGCCGCGCGGACGGATGCGAGACGACGGAGGCAACGCCGGCCATGTCGTGCACCACGCCACGCACGTTCTGCCGCATCGCCAGGGCGGTGACAGCCGCCAGCACCTGCCCGTCCTCCTCCGCGACCAGCCCGGTGGCTGTGACATAGAAGGGCATGCGCCGCGCATAGGTCTCCTTGTCGGCCTCAGGCCACGGAGAACTCTCGAAGGCATAAGCCGCAAGATCGAACATTGCGCCGGGCCGCTCTTCAGCGGGTATCTGTCGGATCTGCATGGCCCCATCCAACCCCCAGCCGCCCCGGTCCCGCTCCCCAGATTTCCAGCCTGTGGATAACTCTCTTCAGGTACGCCCGGAGTCCAGCACACCGAGCTCACCGGAGCCCCGGCCGCGCTCCCCCGCGTACTGAAATCCAGTCAAAGGTGTCTTGACCTGGCCTTATCCGTGGTGACGACGCGCCGGGGGACCCCGGTTTGGCAAGTGTCGGCTGGACCAAGTAATGTTTCTTCCGTCGCCGGGGGAACCCGGAGGGACAAGCGGACGTAGCGCAGCTGGTAGCGCATCACCTTGCCAAGGTGAGGGTCGCGGGTTCGAATCCCGTCGTCCGCTCGGAGAGGCCACCACAGTTCGTTGCGGAGGCCAGCTCGGTGGAGTGGCCGAGAGGCGAGGCAACGGCCTGCAAAGCCGTCTACACGGGTTCAAATCCCGTCTCCACCTCGGCAACAAGAACGAGGGCGATTGGCGCAGCGGGAGCGCGCTTCCCTGACACGGAAGAGGTCACTGGTTCGATCCCAGTATCGCCCACCAGCAACACCGCAGGTCAACGGCTCGCTATCGGGAAACCGGTAACGAGCCGTTCGCGTTGTGCCCCTTACTGTGGGAGCAAACTGGGAGCAGGCCCCAAGTCCCCTCCGCAGCGATCTCGATCCGGATGAAAATACGGATGCCGCCGGGTACGCACCCCGGGGGCGGCAGGACGTCGACGAAAAAGCCGAGCGGGCGCAGGTCGTGGCCGACGTGGTGATGAGCGCTGCGCCAGGCGCGAACGATGACCACCGAACGGGCGCAGGCGATCGCCGTCGACGCGGTGGGCCCGACTCGGTGTCGGCCCGGGTGATCGGCGACCGGATGCAGCAGCTGCTGGAACGCCCCGACACCGAGTGGGATGAGCTCGGCCGTGGCCCCGGTGCAGGGTAGGTGAGCAGGCGTGAGTGAGTCCTTCGACGTGGACGTGGCGCAACTGCACCAGCGCGCGGCGAAGGTGCGAGCCGTACGTGACCAGCTCGCGGCGGTGAAACGGGCCAGCAGCGCCATCGCGCAAGATGACGCGGCGTACGGGCTGCTGTGTCAGTGGATCGCGGCGATCCTGGAACGCCGGCATCAGGGCCAGGACGAGCTGTACGGGTTCGTGGAGGACAACCTGAAGCGGGCCGCCGAGGCGATCGCCACCACTGCCGACGAGTACGACACCACCGACAGCACCGCCCATCAGCAGATCATGCGGGCCGGAGGGCTGGGCTGATGGTCTCGAACTCGTCGCCAGGACGCCGGGCGCGTGGTGCCGCGGCTTGCCGAGGCTGGCATGACCGCTCCGGTGATGCGCGAGCGCGACGGGGAGGTGGGCGGATGACGGGTTCGCTCCGCAGGAAAGCGCCACCGCCCTCGGCGTGCTCTCCGTCCCGCCGTGGACCCCGATGGTGCGCTCGCCGAAGCTCCCGGTCAGCGCGTCCCAGAACCGTGGCCGGCAGCCGCCGAGCAGCTCGCCGGTGCGGTGCGCGAGGGGCTCGCGATACTCCTCAGCGCCGGGGTCGGTCAGCAGTGCCGAAGTAGCCGAAGATCACCGCGCGCATGGACCACACACGGACACGCCGGAGACCCCCTTGGTGCGAGGGCCTCCGGCGAGGCGGTTCCGTGCGGTGGATCAGGATCCGCGAAGGATCAGGTTGCCGTTTGTCCGCGATGCCGCTTATTTCGCTGGCGCGTTTTGCGGCGCCGCATTCCCCGCGGCTTTATCCGGCTGGCGTTTCGTTCAAACCCAAGCCACGCAGGACGTCATCGCGGTT